>CANQNG010000038.1 GCA_947625155.1 uncultured Clostridia bacterium | reverse complement strand
TGGTGCGTTCCTTGATTCGGATTGCCGTTTTCCTTGTTGCGGATTGGTGCGTTCCAAGGGGTGAAATAATCATTCAGGTGTGCTCTGAAATTATTATAGCACAGTTTTCGGCATTTGTCAACAATATGTCTATAGATCTGCCGAAAAAAGTGCTTGACAAACCCGGCAGAATATGCTATACTATAAACAAGAGCACACCCGGTCACGGCGTGACGGCTGCTCCCAAAGTGACTGCTTTTTAAGCAACCGCTCAGGTACCAGCTGGGCGGTTACTTCCTTTTGTCCTTATGTACATCGTACAGTATTTTATAGATCGCTGCAAGCTGCGAAGCAGCCGCAATGACTTTCAAAATCAGTTCAATGATCATAGGTATTTCAACTCCCTTCCGGGAGCAGGAATCGCCGCCTACCGTTTTCAGGTGTGCTCTGCATTTATTATAGCACATATTTCCCGGCTTGTCAACAGGTATTTCCAATAGTAAAAATTCTACATCCCATCATGACAGATATTTCTAAAAATAGAAATATCTGTCAATTTTTGGGCGTTCAAAAACCCTCCTTAACTTTTCATTATAAGGAGGTTTTCACTATGAAAACAAGAAAGAACGTCAAGGGCTTTACACTGGTCGAGCTGATCGTCGTTATCGCTATCATCGGTGTACTCGCTGCCATCCTCGTACCGTCTATGCTGGGGTATGTCAAGAAGTCGAAGGTTTCTGCTGCTAACTCTGAGGCAAAGACTTTCTACGATGCAGCTGCAACCGTGCTGACTGAGCTGGATTCCGTTGGTGATAGCTGGACTGCTGCTGATAATACTCAGGTAGTGGTAATTAAAGCAGCTACAGGAACTCAAACAGAGGCTCAAGCAGATACTAATGTAAAAAGTACAAAAGGTGTCGTTATTGGTGAAAGAATGATGGAATACGGCAAGCCTAAGGCTTCCATGAGCATTGCAGTTCAGACGGATTCCATGGCAATTGTGGCTGTTGGTATCGTTGAGGGCAAATATGCTGGTGCTCATCCGAATGCTTTGAGTAGCGATGATTCTACTACGATTGCTGCTATGCAGAGCGGGGCAGCTGAAGCAGCATGCAAAAAAGGAGCAGGCTGCTAACCCCTGACCCGAATAACACACAAAAACCCTCTCCCCAAAAGGGAGAGGGTCGTGTTGCTTTTAGGGGTGTTATAGGTTAGCAACCCTTTGCTTTAGCCAGTGACCAACCTTGGATTGTCACTGTTGTTGATCCACTAGTTGTGCTGCTTGAAACCATGCCGCCAGTACCGCTTTTGCCATTCTCATTAGAACCCTCCTTTGCAGGAGCAGGAGTCGGATAAGAACCAACATAGCTACCGTCTGCCACCAGAACAGCTTCACAAGCCATACCGGTAATCATTGCATGGGCATAGTCAAGCTTTTCAATATCGAAGTAGTTCTTTACACGCTCAGTACAATTAATTGCACCGCCGGCATCCTTAAGCGTGCCGTCCTTGTCAACTGTCCATTTTTTAATATTCAAATCATCTTTAGTAAAAGCACTTACGCTCTCACCATCCAGCTCAACGAGCGTAGTGTTTACTGCATCGTAGCAGTTCTTAGCGGACGAGTTAGCAGAAGAGATCTTCGACTTCTTGACATACCCCAGCATAGACGGTACGAGGATGGCAGCGAGCACACCGATGATAGCGATAACGACGATCAGCTCGACCAGTGTAAAGCCCTTGACGTTCTTTCTTGTTTTCATAGTGAAAACCTCCTTATAATGAAAAGTTAAGGAGAGTTTTTGAATACCTAAAAATTAACAGATATTTCTATTTTTAGAAACATCTGTCATGCTGGAATGTAGAATTTTTACTATTGGAAATACCTGTTGACAAGCCGGGAAATGTGTGCTATAATAATTTCAGAGCACACCTGAAAACGGTAGGCGGCGAATCCTGCTCCCGGAAGGGAGTTGAAATACCTATGATCATTGAACTGATTTTGAAAGTCATTGCGGCTGCTTCGCAGCTTGCAGCGATCTATAAAATACTGTACGATGTACATAAGGACAAAAGGAAGTAACCGCCCAGCTGGTACCTGAGCGGTTGCTTAAAAAGCAGTCACTTTGGGAGCAGCCGTCACGCCGTGACCGGGTGTGCTCTTGTTTATAGTATAGCATATTCTGCCGGGTTTGTCAAGCACTTTTTTCGGCAGATCTATAGACATATTGTTGACAAATGCCGAAAACTGTGCTATAATAATTTCAGAGCACACCTGAAAACGGTAGGCGGCGATTCCTGCTCCCTTGAAAAAGGGGGGTGAATATTCATGATGATTTTTGACATTGTTTGTAAGATTATCACAACATGCGCAAGCATCGTTTCTATAATCAAGACAGTGGCAGAAGTACATACTTCTGATCATGATGAAAAAAGGAAGTAACCGCCTAGCTGCCACTAGACGGTTACAAATCATAATGTTGTAATCGGGGAGCAGCCGTCACGCCGTGACCGGGTGTGCTCTTGTTTATAGTATAGCACACTTCGGTGGGTTTGTCAAGCGTTTTTGATGAAAAAAGATAGAGTCGACTCCACCAAAAATCCCCCTCCGGAGAGGGGGGACTTTCGTAAATGGGTCATTATTGGGTCAGGGGTTAGCAGCCTGTTTCAGCCCAATCAAGCGCTGTTTTTACATTACTCAGCGAACCATTATTGCCCAGCATATCGCTATATTTGCCCTTTCCGTCCATAGTGGTCGGATGTGGATATGTACCAACATAAGTTCCGTCACTCATTACGCAGGCAACACAAGCCATGCCATCAACTCTCCATGCGCTTTCATACTTGTTGTTACCATTTGTTTTCTTTCCAATATCGCCAAAATAGTTTTCGATCGAAGTCTTGAAAGTGGAGCTAGCTACCAGATTTTTGTATTGACCATCACAGGCAGGTTTGGTAGCAGATGGTGCAGCATCAAGTGCCTTTTCATTGGTGGCATTGGCAAGATCATCCATGGTCAGTCCTGCCGAATCCATATCAACCAGCGTAGTGTTCACAGCATCGAACAGGTTCTTCGCATTGGAGTTAGCGGAAGAGAGCTTGGACTTCTTCACATACCCCAGCATAGACGGCACGAGGATAGCAGCGAGTACACCGATGATAGCGATAACGACGATCAGCTCGACCAGTGTAAAGCCCTTGACGTTCTTTCTTGTTTTCATAGTGAAAACCTCCTTATAATGAAAAATAAAGGACCACTTTTTTTGTGTCGATCTTTTGTTTTGATTTTCAACAGCTTTTGTGCAGTTTGCACAAAGAGTGGCACTTTTTTTTTCAGACATGCACAGGCAAAAAACTATTGCCAATGCCTGCAAAATATGGTATAATGTATATAGTGTTCTGTCAGTTGTACAGACCCATATAAAATGTAAAAAGGAGTTAAAGCTATGAAGTTCGGCTATTTTGACGACGTGAATAAGGAATACGTCATCACTTCCCCCAGAACGCCGTACCCGTGGATCAATTACCTCGGTACGCAGGCGTTTTTCTCCCTGATCTCTAACACTGCCGGTGGTTATCATTTCTATAAGGATGCCCGCCTGCGCAGGATCACCCGCTATCGTTATAACAATGTCCCCATCGACATGGGCGGCAGATATTTCTACATCAACGACAACGGCACGATATGGGATCCCGGCTGGTCGCCTGTCAAGACGGAACTCGATGCCTATGAGTGCCGCCACGGTATGGGCTATACTATCATCACGGGCAAAAAGAACGGGCTGAAAGCCGAAGTGACTTTCTTCGTTCCCCAGAACTACAACGGAGAAGTGCAGCAGCTCGTCCTTACGAACGAAAGCAGTGAGACGAAGTCGTTCTCCCTGTTCTCCTTTGCAGAATGGTGCCTCTGGGATGCACAGGATGATTGTACCAACTTCCAGCGGAATTTCAGTACCGGACGTGTTGAGGTCGTAGGTTCGACGATCTACCACAAGACAGAGTACAGAGACCGCCGTGATCACTTTGCTTTCTATACGGTCAATGACACGATCGACGGCTACGATACTGACAGAGACACGTTCATCGGGCTTTACAATGGCTTCGGCGATCCGCAGGCAGTAACGGCTGACAAGCCCGGCAATTCCTTGGCGGACGGCTGGTCGCCAATTGCTTCTCACTATAAGAAGATCACCCTCGCTCCCGGTGAGAGCAAGACCCTCATCTTCATCCTCGGTTACGTGGAAATGCCCGTGGACAAGAAATTTGAGGCTGACGGCGTGACGATCAACAAGGAAAAAGCCCTTGCCATGATGGAGCAGTACAACACCCCCGAAAAAGTGCAGGCAGGCTTCGCAGAGCTGAAAGCATCGTGGGACAAGCTGCTCGGCATCCTCACGGTCAATACCAGTGATGATAAAGTCAACCGCATGGTGAATATCTGGAACCAGTACCAGTGCATGGTGACGTTCAATCTCTCCCGCTCCGCTTCTTACTTTGAAAGCGGTATCGGCAGAGGTATGGGTTTCCGTGACTCGAATCAGGACATCCTCGGCTTCGTGCATCAGATCCCGGACAGGGCAAGAGAGCGTATCATCGACATCGCTTCCACACAGCTCGAGGACGGCGGCTGCTATCACCAGTACCAGCCCCTCACCAAGAAGGGCAACTCCGACATCGGCGGCGATTTCTCGGACGACCCGCTGTGGATGATCCTTTCCGTTTCCGCTTACATCAAGGAGACGGGCGACTGGGCAATTCTGGATGAACTCGTTCCCTATGACAATGACGAGTCCAAGGCAAAGCCCATGCTTGACCACCTCAAGGTCTCCTTCTACAAGATCGTCAACAATCTCGGACCGCATGGACTGCCGCTGGCAATGCGTGCCGACTGGAACGACTGCATCAACCTCTCCTGCTATTCGGATACGCCCGGCGAAAGCTTCCAGACCTACACGAACCCGAAATTCGCCGCAGAGGGCGGTTACTCCAAGATCGCAGAATCCGTTATGGTCGCTACGCTGTTCACCTATGTCGGACCGAATTATGTCGCTATCCTGAAACACCTCGGCAAGGATGACGAGGCAGCTGCGGCACAGGCTGAGATCGACAAGATGAAGAAAAACGTCATGGAGTCTGCCTTTGACGGCGAGTGGTTCTTGCGTGCTTACGACTCCACGGGTGCAAAAATGGGCTCGAAGGAGTGCGAAGAGGGCAAGATCTTCATCGAACCGCAGGGCTTCGCAGTTATGTCGGAGATCGGCAAGGATGTCGGCGCAGACATCAAGACGCTGGACTCCATTGACAAGTACCTCAACACCAAGCACGGGCTTGTGCTGAATAATCCGGCTTACTCGAAGTACTACATCCAGTACGGCGAAATTTCCACCTATCCGGGCGGTTACAAGGAAAATGCCGGTATCTTCACGCACAACAACGCATGGATCATCTGCGCCGAGGCATATGCCGGCAGAGGGGACAAGGCGTTTGAGTACTACAGCAAGATCGCTCCCGCATTCAACGAGGAGATCTCCGACCTGCACAAGACAGAACCGTATGTGTACGGGCAGATGATCGCCGGCAAGGATGCAAGCCGTTTCGGCGAGGGCAAGAACTCGTGGCTGACCGGTACGGCGGCATGGAATATGGTCGCTATTTCCCAGTACATCCTCGGCATCGCTGCGGACTGGGACGGTCTGAAGATCGACCCGTCCATCCCGCACGAGTGGGACGGCTTCACGGCAACACGGCAGTACAGGGGTGCGACCTACAATATCCAGGTCGAGAACCCGGATCACGTCTGCAAGGGTGTCAAGACAATGACCGTTGACGGCAAGGTTGTCGAGGGCAATGTGATCCCGGCATTTGACGGCGGTGTACATGAAGTGACCGTTATCTTAGGTTAAGAATTTACCATAATTCCTTCTTACATTTCAAAACGCCCAGCCGCATGTATGTGCGGCTGGGCGCATTTTGGGGCAGGGGCAAGGTAGAGCGGGCTGTAAAAGAGAAAGCCCCCTCTGGTGAGGGGACTTCCGTCAGTGTTTTGCGATTGTGTCAAGGGAGATTAGCAGCCCTTTGCATCAGCCAAACCCCAACCAGTAATGGTTATAGTTGCAGATGCTCCTGAACCAGAAGTTGAAACCATGCCATCTGTGCCAGCTCCATTCTTCTCACCAGAAGGAGCCTCCGCCGGAGCAGCAACCGGATAAGAACCAACATAGCTACCGTCTGCAACAAGTACTGCTTCGCAAGCCATGCCAGTGATTTTTGCATGAGCATAGTCAAGCTTTTCAATATCGAAGTAGTTCTTTACACGCTCAGTACAATTAATTGCACCGCCGGCATCCTTAAGCGTGCCGTCCTTGTCAACTGTCCATTTTTTAATATTCAAATCATCTTTAGTAAAAGCACTTACGCTCTCACCATCCAGCTCAACGAGCGTAGTGTTTACTGCATCGTAGCAGTTCTTAGCGGACGAGTTAGCAGAAGAGATCTTCGACTTCTTGACATACCCCAGCATAGACGGTACGAGGATGGCAGCGAGCACACCGATGATAGCGATAACGACGATCAGCTCGACCAGTGTAAAGCCCTTGACGTTCTTTCTTGTTTTCATAGTGAAAACCTCCTTATAATGAAAAGTTAAGGAGAGTTTTTGAATACCTAAAAATTAACAGATATTTCTATTTTTAGAAACATCTGTCATGCTGGAATGTAGAATTTTTACTATTGGAAATACCTGTTGACAAGCCGGAAAATATGTGCTATAATAAATGCAGAGCACACCTGAAAACGGTAGGCGGCGATTCCTGCTCCCTTGAAAAAGGGGGTGAATGTTCATGATGATTTTTGACATTGTTTGTAAGATTATCACAACATGCGCAAGCATCGTTTCTATAATCAAGACAGTGGC
>CANQNG010000037.1 GCA_947625155.1 uncultured Clostridia bacterium | reverse complement strand
TCTCAAATATTATGTTTGAGTGCCTTATGGATCCACTGATGATTTCAAGGGTGATTTTTGAAAATTGATTTCCGTGGTCAAGGTAGGCTGCCGCTTGACGAATGAAGAAAAATGTGGTATAATAGAAAATGCGGGTCTCCCGCAGAATTTGTGGAAAGAAGGAATGTTATGTGAACGTGACAGAGGATATTCGTTACATTGGTGTGAATGACCATGAGATCGACCTGTTTGAGGGGATGTACGATGTACCCAACGGCATGGCGTACAATTCCTATGTCATTCTCGATGAGAAGATCGCTGTGCTGGATACGGTGGACAAGCACTTTGGCACGCAGTGGCTGGAGAATTTGAAAGCTGCCCTCGGCGAAAGAACACCGGACTACCTGATCGTGCAGCATATGGAACCTGACCATTCCGCCAATATTCAGGCATTTGTGGAAGCCTATCCGGAAGTGAGCATTGTTGGCAATGCCAAGACTTTTCAAATGCTGGAGCAGTTTTTTCCCGATATGGCTCTGCCTGCGGAACGCCGTGTCACTGTGACGAACGGGCAGACGCTTTCCCTTGGCAGACATGAACTGAAATTTATTTTTGCCCCCATGGTACACTGGCCTGAAGTCATGATGACCTATGACACAACGGATAAGGTGTTCTTCTCGGCGGATGCGTTCGGCAAGTTCGGGGCACTGGATGTCGAGGAGGACTGGGCTTGCGAGGCAAGGCGCTACTATTTCGGCATCGTTGGCAAGTACGGTACACAGGTACAGGCTGTCCTCAAGCAGGCTGCCGGGCTTGACATACGGTACATCTGCCCGCTGCACGGACCTGTTCTTTCCGAAGATCTCGGCTATTACCTAGATCTTTGCAAAACATGGTCGTCCTATGGTGTAGAATCTGAGGGCGTGATGATCGCCTACACGTCCGTTTATGGCAACACGAAAGCGGCTGTGGAACTGCTGGCTGACATACTGAAAGAAAAGGGCTGTCCGAAAGTTGTCGTCTGTGATCTTGCCCGTGAGGATATGGCTGAGGCAGTCGAGGACGGCTTTCGCTATGGGAAACTGGTGCTTGCTACCACGACTTACAATGGCGATATGTTCCCGTTCATGAAAACATTCATCGAAAGCCTTACGGAACGGAATTATCAAAACCGCACGATCGGTCTGATCGAAAACGGCACATGGGCTGCCACGGCTGCCCGTGCCATGAAGGGCATGTTTGAGAAGTCGAAGAACATCACATGGCTGGATACGACCGTGACCATCCGTTCGGCAATGAGAGCCGACACCCGGGAAGCCCTTGCCCGCATGGCAGACGAGCTGATGCAGTAACATCAGACCCGGATCTCAATGCGATAAAAAATCCCGATGCTTGTTTAGCATCGGGATCTCTTTTCAGGTAACAGGCAGCTTATCGATGAGATCTATCACATAGCAAAGCAGATTCAAAGCATCCATCGGTTCGACATGCGTATTGACATCCACATCCGCCCGATCCTGTGCATCCGGATCTAGTTCAGCAAGACCCAGCAGATACCGGTTGATCAGAACGACATCTGCCAAATTGATCTTGCCATTGCCGTCCACATCACCATAAGCAATATCTGCCGGAGCAGGAACGGTTTCTGTGGGGGCAGGTCCGGTAGCGGGAACAGTAGCTTCTGTCCCTGCGACAGTTTCTGTCGGGGTAGGCACAGCAGGCGTGCCGCCGTAATACTCCGTGAGGGTGATGCCGTTCTGACCGACCGGAATGGTATGGTCAAGGCTGATGAATTTTCCGTCCTCCGTCTGCCAGAGGGCGGGCTTGACAAGGGCATATTTGTCCTCGTCCCATTTGCCAAAATTGTCATACACCAGTCCGCCGGTATCACCGGAATTTTCATTGAAGCACCAGAAAGTATGGTTGATATGGTTCTCGATCATCAGGTCACGCAGGGCGGTCATCCACTGTACATTTTTGCCGTCCTCGTCATGTTCTGCATCGATGAAACCACCCCATTCGCCCATCAGCAGGGGGGCGATCTTCTGATCGACCAGATAGAACCAGTTGTCATACCACACATCGTCCATCAGTGTTTCCGGGGTGAAATCCTTCTGAAACCATGTCTGATCGTAGACCAGAGGACCATAGTCGTGCGGAGAGTAGACAAGCTGACTGTTGTTCTCGCCGATATTTTCCAGCGGCAGATCTTTCACGCCCCGGAAACAGCCGCCCCACCATGTGTGGTGGTAGTAGCTGTAAGGATACCTTGCATAATCAATGTCAGGCGAATCCCAGTCGTTTCCCTCCTCAAATTTCGGGTAGACCTCCGTTCCCTCGACCATGACGAGTAAATTCGGGTTCGCACCTAAAACAGCCGCCGCTCCTCGTTCGGCAGCATATTTCCAGTTGTTGTCATCGGTAGAATCATCCCATTTGGCAAAATTCGGGGCAACATCCGCTGTTCCGTGCGGTTCGTTCTTGAGGTCGATGGCAAGGATCGTGTCATCGTCCTTGTAATAGTCTGCCACCCATTCCAGCGCTTCGAGCCAGTCCTCGGTGGAGAATTTGTCCGTATACCAGAGATTGACCTGATGCCCGGCAGAATCCGTTTCCGCCGAGTGGATGTCGATCATGATCTTGATGCCGTTCTCTCTGCACCATGCGACTGCCATGTTCCAGATATCGAAGCTGTACAGGGGATCGCCGCCCGCTGTACCGTCTACGGTAAGCTCCGGATTGGAATAGGTATTGACCTTGATCATGGGGTCGGGGTCGTGGTTTTTCCACTGGAGCAGTAACTGCACGGACATCGGCACACGCAGGAAATTGAACCCTCTGTCGGCGATCTGATCGAGCATACTATGCATATTTTGCGACCACACGCCGTCAAACACCTGACTCCCGACATTGTACCCGAACCAGTTGCAGCCTGTGATCCAGACAGGGTTTCCATACATGTCCACGACCTGTGCATTTTCCACATGCAGCCAGTCATCGTGATAACTGTCCGGTGCGGTCTCCGCAGCAACCGGCACTGCGCCGGTCATGCCTGTCAGCATAGCACCTGCCAGTGCGATCGCTGTGAGCCGGCGGAATATTCCGTGCTTCATCGATATCCTCCTTACTAATGGCGAACTGCTGTCTATTCAGCAATATTTTTCAATGAATTCATCCATAGGGATCGGCTTGGAATAGTAGTAACCCTGCAAACTGCTGACCCGGTACTGCCGCAGACAGTCACGCATTTCAGCGCTCTCCACGCCCTCAACACAAACCTCTGCGGAGAAAGCATTCGCCAGGTTGGCAATGAACTGCACCGTGCTTTGGTCGGACTTGCTGCGTTCCACATTCTTGACGTATTCCCGGTCGATCTTGACCGTATCGACCGGCACTTCCCGCAGGATACCCAAAGAGGAAAAGCCTGTCCCGAAGTCGTCCAGTGCGACCCGGATACCCTGTTCCCGGAAGGTACTGAGCATGTTTTTCAGGAGCGTGAGGTCTAGTATCCGGCAGCGTTCCGTGATCTCCAGACAGAGATTTCTTGCCGGGAAGCCCGTCTCCTCTAAGATCTGCACCACATCTGCCACAAAGGAGCCCATTTCCAACTGTGTGTAGGAAAGATTCACGTTCATGACAAAATCCGGGTAGGTCTCCAGCAGCTTTCGTCCATCCGTCATTGCCTGCCGCATGATCCACTTTCCCAGTTCCGGGAACAGGATGTCCTGTTCCAGAACGGAAATAAACTGCACCGGCGATACTACGCCGTATTCGTCGCTTTTCCAGCGGAGCAGCGCCTCCATACCCTTGAGCTTTTCTGTGTGCGCATCCATGATCGGCTGATAGCACAAAAAGAAGCCCTTGCAGTCCTCCGCAATACTGCTGCGGATGACGTTGAGTTTCTCGATATACTGCCGGTTGTTGTCCGTCAGCGCATCCTCGAACACGACAGGCGTACCGAGCTTGCGGTTTTTCGATTCATAGTAGACATATTTCAGGCAGCTATAGACGGTCTCCGTGTTGATGTCAAAATTATCGACCCGCACGATACCGGCATTCATGGAAAGGCTCACGTGCTTGCCGTCAACGTAGAATTTATGGGCAGCTTTTTTCTGGATGGCTTTGTACCGGGCTTTCAGCTCCTCCACGCTGAGGCTGCGGGAGATCACAGCAAATTTTGTGCCGTCCATGCGGTAGACACAGCCCTGATTGCCGATCTCTGTCTGGATCATCTTGCCAAGTCCCCGCAGCACTTTATTGCCGAACGTATAACCATAGATCACATTGATATTCGAAAAATTGTTCAGCCCCACTTTCAGGATACAAGCCGTCTCCTGCTTCCAGAACAAGGCTTTGAGGTCGTCAAAGAAGCCATACAGACTGCGTATGCCAGTCATACTGTCGATATAGCTGTACTGGTCGTGGTTATGTATCGCACCGCCGAAATATTCCGGTTCGCCGTTATCGTCCCGGATCACAATGCCCCGGCAGGTGCAGACGATATATTTGCCGTCCTTGGTCATGGCACGGTACTGCATGTCGTGTGCCGAATCTTTCCCGGAAAAAATAGCATCAATGCTCCGGTCATAATTCTCCCTGTCCTCCGGGTGGACATGTTCCCCCCAGATCGCACCAGCGCCGTGCATGTAGTTGGAGGGCAGACCGAAGAAGTCTACCGCACGCACTGACCAGCGGGAATAATCTTCTTTGATGTCACAAAGATAGACAAAATTACCCTCTGCCAGAATGGAGAAGGATTCAAACAGGCTGTCGAGCCGCTTTTTTCTGATGTCATCCATATGTATCCTCTCCTGTACTCATGGTATCTTTTCATCTGTGGGCACACCTAGCCCTTACAAAAGATCACGTATATTATACCACATATTTTCCAAAATGTCAACTGCATTTTATACAAATTTTACAAATATTTTTTGTAGCTGTTGCCATGTAGAAGAAGGGAGACGGCAGGATACCGCTTTCCTATGGCTTCCCCAAAGGCTCCGCTAGAAGAGGCTATCCCTGCTGCTTGCATTCTTCAAAACGCAGAAACAGATCGACATTGCAGTCAAAAATTCAGAAGGGAGAGAATGTGTGATGAAAATCATCATGCCCGCCAATTACGATCCTGATTTTTCAGAGGAACCGATACAGGTATTTCAAAAAATCAGGGTAGCGTGCTACATTCGTGTGAGTACGAATGATCCTTCTCAGGAGGACAGC
>CANQNG010000036.1 GCA_947625155.1 uncultured Clostridia bacterium | reverse complement strand
AGCGACCATGCTCGTCGCTTAGTCACTTTGCATATTTTTTCTCTTAAAAGTTTGTCTAACTTTTTGGGGGCGGTTCAAAACAGCATCCATGCTGTTTTTGGACTTCACCCCCTGAAAATGGCGAAGTATAGAAGTGTTTCGCCGGCAGCGTGACGCTGCACCCGTCCTGCCTCCCAATGCGGCTGCGCCGCAAAGGTCGGCTTGCATGCCTGCTGCTTTTATCTTACCTGAAAGCAGTCGCCCTTTGCGCCTGACGGCGCAAAGGGCGACACCACGGAGGCGGCAGCCTGCCGCCGCTGCCCTCTGGACTCCTGCCAGCTTTTTTGAAAAAAGCTGGAACAAAAAACTTTTGTTTTTCCTCCCAATGCCGCCTTACGGCGGCAAAGGTCGGAATACTTTCAAAAACTCCCTGCCGCCGCATCTTATTGACTTTTCCGGAAGATCGTGCTATACTGGAAGTACAGAATTTTCACAGATAGGAGAGACAGCTATGCAGCAAATACTGGACTGGGATCATTACCGGCAGACGGCAGAACAGGCAGCCGCTGAGGGCATCGTCCTGCTGGAAAACAACGATGCGCTCCCCCTCCCGGCAGGGGAGGAGACCGCACTGTTCGGGCGTATCCAGCTTCACTATTACAAAAGCGGCACGGGTTCGGGCGGTATGGTCAATGTTTCCCATGTCACAAATATCCCGGAGGGACTTGCCGAAGCCGGCGTGAAACTGAACGAAAAGCTCCTCGCCGCCTACAAGGCATGGGATGCCGCACATCCCTTTGATGTGGGCAGCGGCTGGGGGCAGGAGCCGTGGTCGCAGGCGGAAATGCCCCTCGATACAGCACTGGTCGAAGAAGCCGCCGCCGTCTGCCGCACTGCCGTGGTCGTGATCGGCAGGACTGCCGGAGAGGAACAGGACAACAGCTTGCGGGCGGGTTCGTTCCTGCTTGCGGACGAGGAGAAGAATATGCTCCGCCTTGTGCGGCACGCCTTTGAAAAAGTCGTGGTGCTGCTCAATGTCGGCAACATTGTGGATATGTCCTTTGTGGACGAGTATCAGCCCGATGCGGTCGCCTATGTCTGGCAGGGCGGCATGACGGGCGGAACGGGTGTCGCTGCCGTACTCACCGGGAAGATCTCCCCTTCCGGCAAGCTCCCCGATACGATCGCCTATGCCGTGTCCGATCACCCCGCAGACAAGCATTTCGGGGACCCGGACAGGGATATTTATGCGGAGGACATTTTTGTCGGCTACCGCTGGTTCGAGACGTTTGCGCAGGATAAGGTGCGCTATCCGTTCGGGTTCGGGTTGTCCTATACAGCATTTGAGGTCACAGCCGGGCAGGCACAGGCAGACGGGACAGCGCTTTCCCTCTCCGTGACCGTGAACAATACCGGGCGCTACCCCGGCAAGGAGGTCGTGCAGATCTACTGTGAAGCGCCGCAGGGCAGGCTCGGCAAGGCGGCACGGGTACTGTGTGCATTCCGAAAGACCCGTATCCTTGTCCCCGGAGAAGCGGAAACGATGCAGTTCACGCTCACGCCGCCGCCTTCCTACGATGACAGCGGTGTGACCGGACAGGCGCATTGCTGGGTGCTTGAAGCGGGTACGTATCGGTTCTCCGTGGGTACGGACGTGCGCAGCGCAAAGGCTGCCGGGGCGCTGATCGTTCCGGAACTGACAGTCGTGGAGCGATGCCGGCAGGCACTTGCCCCCGTGACGGCATTTCAGCGCATGAAAGCAGAAGAAGCGGACGGCAGAACAGTGCTTGCCTATGAGGATGTGCCGCTGCTGCATATTGACGAGGCAGAACGCCGTCTGGAAGCACTTCCGCCGGAACTCCCGAAGCCGGACAAGACCGGAACGCTTGCGGACGTGAAAACCGGAAAGCTCACCATCGAAGCATTCGTGGCACAGCTCCCCGATGAAGCACTGGCAGGGATCGTGCGGGGAGAGGGCATGGGCAGCCCCCGTGTCACGTCAGGAACGGCTTCCGCATTCGGGGGCGTGACGGATACGCTCACGGCATATGGCATCCCGGCTGGCTGCTGTTCGGACGGACCGTCCGGAATGCGTCTGGACTGCGGTACGAAAGCTTTCAGCCTGCCGAACGGGACGATGCTTGCGGCTACATTCAACACGGCACTGGCGGAGGAGCTGTTCTTTGACGTGGGACTGGAAATGGCTGCCAATAAAGTAGACTGTCTGCTCGGTCCGGGCATGAACATTCACCGTCACCCGCTCAACGGGCGGAATTTTGAGTACTTTTCGGAAGATCCGTTCCTCACAGGGACGATGGCAGCCGCTGAACTGCACGGGCTGCAAAAAGCAGGTGTTACGGGCACGGTCAAGCACTGCTGCGGCAATAATCAGGAGACAAGGCGGCATTTTCTGGATTCGGTCATTTCGGAACGGGCACTCCGGGAAATTTACCTCAAGGGGTTTGAGATCGCTGTCCGGGAGGGCGGTGCGACCTCTATCATGACGACCTACGGCTCGGTGAACGGCTTGTGGACAGCTGGGAACTATGACCTCTGCACGGAGATCATTCGCCGGGAATGGGGCTTTACGGGCATTCTGATGACGGACTGGTGGGCAGACCTCAATGTCCGGGGCGGGGCGCCTGATCAGACCGACCTTGCTGCTATGGTGCGGGCGCAGAATGATGTCTACATGGTCTGCGCCGACTGTTCGGAACATGAGGATAATTTGCTTGCTTCACTATCTGACGGGACACTGACTCGGGGCGAATTGCAGCGGTGTGCGTGCAACATCTGCGGTTTCCTGCTGCACACTCATGCCATGGAACGGCTGCTCGGTGCGGATGCGCCTGTCAAGGTCATTCATCGTCCTGCTGATGCGGAACAGGAAGATGCCCCTGTTACTTTCCACGACCTCAAGGGCGAACTGACTTTGCCGCTCGATGGGATAAGCACGGACAAGGGAACGACCTACGCATTCGCCCTCAAGGTGCTGCGTACGGGCTGGTATGATGTGACACTGACCGCATCTTCGGAACAGAGCGAGCTGGCACAGCTCCCGGTGACGCTGTTCAGCATGGGGACGGCTTTCGGGACATTCACATGGCATGGCACGGGCGGAAAAGCCGTCTCCTTTACCAAGTCCATTCCCCTCTTCTCCCGCTTTACAACGATGCGGCTGTACTTTGCGCAGAGCGGCTTGCACATGGAGAGTATCCGCTTCACCCCGACCGAAAATCCGCCCGAAATGCGGCATTTGTAATGCTGCTTTCAAAAATCAGGCGTTTTCCATAAAATAAATACCCTGAAAACCTGTATTTCTTTATTTTATTAAGTGAAACACTCAAAAAACCATATTACTTGTGAAAAACACACAAAAATTACACTCTCTTGTCAGTAAAAATGCTTGTTCTGTGACTTGACAAATCGTCCGGAATGGAGTATACTGATAACTGTAAACAGCAAAGGCGCTGACAGTACGGAGTTCCCGTACTGTCAGCGCTTTTCTGGTCGAGCCGGAAAGGTACCGTCCGGCTAAATTCAGAGAGAGGATGAGCGATATGGATCTGAATGAAGTATTGCAGGCGGCGGATACAGAGATATTTGGTATCTGGTATCTGATCGGTGCAGCACTGGTATTCTTTATGCAGGCAGGATTTGCCATGGTGGAAACTGGTTTCACACGGGCAAAGAACGCCGGCAACATCATCATGAAGAACCTGATGGACTTCTGCATTGGTACGGTGGTATTCGTACTGCTGGGCTTCGGGCTGCTGCTCGGAGAGGATGCACTGGGGGGCTTTATCGGTCTGCCGACCATGGGTATCTTCACGGACTACGAGAATTTTGACTGGTCGAATTTCGTGTTCAATCTGGTATTCTGTGCGACAACGGCAACGATCGTTTCCGGTGCTATGGCAGAACGTACCAAATTCCTGAGCTACTGTATCTATTCCGCAGTCATTTCCGCAGTGATCTACCCGATCGAAGCGCACTGGATCTGGGGCGGCGGCTGGCTGGCACAGCTTGGTTTCCATGATTTTGCAGGTTCTTGTGCGATCCACTATGTCGGCGGTATCTCTGCCCTCATCGGTGCAGCCATGGAAGGCGCTCGTATCGGCAAATTCAAGCGGGATAAGGACGGCAAGGTCGTGAAAGTCAATGCGATCCCCGGTCACTCCCTGACACTGGGTGCGCTGGGCTGCTTTATCCTGTGGTTCGGCTGGTACGGCTTCAACGGTGCGGCTGCTACGTCTGGCGGTCAGCTGGCTTCTATCTTCGTGACAACGACGATCGCTCCGGCTGTGGCTACCTGCATCTGCATGGTATTTACATGGCTGAAATTCGGCAAACCTGATGTTTCTATGTGCCTGAACGCATCCCTTGCTGGTCTGGTCGGCATCACCGCAGGCTGTGATGTCATGGATGCTGCCGGCGCAACGGCAGTCGGTGTGGTTTCCGGTCTGCTGGTCGTATTCGGTGTATGGTTCTTGGACAACGTGATCCACGTGGACGACCCGGTCGGTGCTGTGGCAGTCCATTTCATGAATGGTCTGTGGGGTACTTTTGCAGTCGGTCTGTTTGCAACGACAACAGTACCGGGCAATGACACCATCAACGGTCTGTTCTACGGCGGCGGTTTGGATCAGCTCGGCTTGCAGTGCCTTGCTCTGGTCACGGTCGGCGTATGGACGGCTGTCACCATCAGCCTGACTTTCTTCATCATCAAAAAGACGATCGGTCTGCGTGCTTCTGCCGAAGAGGAGATCGTTGGTCTTGACCTGACAGAACACAATCTGGCAAGCGCCTATGGCGATTTCGCACCGGCTGCTGATACGGTCATCACGGCTGCTAAACAGGCAAAGCGTCATGACGTGGACAGCAACGAGCTGCAAAAGGTATATGGCACGGATGCACAGAAGATCACAGCTCCTTCCGCTCCGATGCCGACACCCGAAGTTTCCGTCACAAGGGAAGGCGCAAAGCTCACGAAGCTCTCGATCATCTGCCGTCAGGGCAAGCTTGAGGAGCTGCAAAGCAGTCTGGCTGCTGTTGGTATCGACGGTATCACCGTCACACAGGTACTTGGCTACGGTACACAGATGGGGCACACCACCTATTACCGTGGTGTTAAACAGGAAATGCCGACACTGCACCCGAAGTATAAGGTCGAGGCAGTCATCACGAAGGTACCGCTCAGTGTTGCACTGGATGCAGCCCGCAAGGCTCTGTATACCGGCAACATCGGCGACGGCAAGATCTTCATCTATGATGTGGAGGACGTTCTCAAGGTACGTACCGGAGAAAGAGGCTACGATGCATTACAGGATTCTCCTACAGAATAAGGCAGCTTGATGCTGCAAGCGTTTTTCGCCCGATGTGCTGCGGTGCATCGGGCGAATTTCTTTATTGTGCAGCAAAAGGATGTCCCTCCCCTTTGACGGAGAGGGATCGGAATAGGGCGGCACACGACGTGTGCCAAAGGAAAATACCATAAGGTAATACGCTAGGACCGCTCTGCATCGTGATCATCCGACCTGCCTGTCAGATAATCCAGACTTGTCCCAAAAAGATCTGCGATCACCACCAGCACCTCCACTGGCATCGCATGGACACCTCGTTCATAATTGGCATACGTTCGGCGGCTGATATTCAGACGCTCTGCCATCTGTGTCTGTGTGTAGTGCTCCCGTTTCCGGAACGCTCTGATACGATCGAACATTGCCTCTCTGGTCTCTGTGTAGGGCTTCATTTCCAATTCCTCCTTGTTGTATGTAAATATATGTGCGCTGCCGTAAATTTACGGTTCTATATATAAAGACACATTTCAACCCTGAAAATTGACAATTTTTTTGAAAATTTAATTATTTTCGGGAAAATCAACAATTGGCAAAAGGAAATATTATGCACATTCAACAAGGGCAGAAAAGTGCTTTCGTGCTTTCCCGCTAAAACTCGACCCTTGCTTATCTGCTTACCATCTTGATTATTTCACCCCTTGGAACGCACCAATCCGCAACAAGGAAAACGGCAATCCGAATCAAGGAACGCACCAATCC
>CANQNG010000035.1 GCA_947625155.1 uncultured Clostridia bacterium | reverse complement strand
TTGCACAGACTGCTTTTGGTTAATACATAGATTATTTTTGTTTTTTGCGCTGTCTACTTGACGGGGGGCGGGTCACTTGCCGAACAGGGCTGATGCATTTTTTTTCGGGTGCTGCATAGTATATACTATGTAGTAGAGAAATTCAAAAAATTTGAAAAAAGCCCTTGACAAACGGGGCAGGATATGCTATAATAAATAAGTCGCCGGTTCGCATACGGCGCAGGGAAGCTTAGCTCAGCTGGGAGAGCGTCTGCCCTACAAGCAGAGGGTCATAGGTTCGAGCCCTATAGCTTCCACTCTGGCTCGGTAGTTCAGTTGGTTAGAACGCCGCCCTGTCACGGCGGAGGTCGTGAGTTCGAGTCTCATCCGAGTCGCTTTGCGGATCTAGCTCATCTGGTAGAGCGCCACCTTGCCAAGGTGGAGGTAGCGAGTTCGAGCCTCGTGATCCGCTCCAATCTGGCGTCATAGCCAAGTGGTAAGGCATTGGTCTGCAAAACCATGATCCGCCGGTTCAAATCCGGCTGACGCCTCTTTACGCAGCACCGCATTTTTATGCGGTGTTGTTTTTTCATAGGCGGCAGCCTTCCGCCTGTATATCTGGCTCGGGAACGGGCATACTGCTTATGTCCGTACTCGGATAGAACTTACAGAAAAGAGGGCAAGAACATGAACGAAGCATGTAAGAACGCCAGCATCCAGTGTACTGTATCTCAGTGCCGCTATAATCTGGTCACAGAGGACTATTGCGGTCTGGACTGCATCCACGTTGGCACACATGAGGCTGACCCGACCGTCCCGGAATGCGTGGACTGCAATTCTTTCGTCAAGCGCACAGACGGATAACGGCTGCGGCAGCGTGACGCTGCACCCCTTGTGTCGCCCAATGCGCCTTGCGGCGCAAAGGGCGACTGCTCTCAGGGAAGATAAAAGTATCAGTCGTGCAAGCCGACCTTTGCGGCGCAGCCGCATTGGAAGGCAAAACGGAGGCGGCAGCCTGCCGTCACTGTGCAGAATGCACAAAAACCACTGTATAAAATCATGCAAAACATAGAAAGCCACGGCGGATTTCCCGGAAACTATTGAGATATGCCGCAAAATCGGTTATAATAGAATCGTGATCCTATATCCGTAAGGGGGGAATGTATCATGTTCGACAAGACGATGACTTTTTCGATGAATGAAGAACGGGAGATAGAACTCAAACGGACACTCACGATCATTTATGACGCTCTGGTGCAGAAGGGGTATAACCCTATCAATCAGATCGTTGGTTATATCCTGTCTGAAGACCCGACATACATAACCACGCACAATAACGCGCGCAATCTCATCCGGCATATCGACCGTGACGAGCTGCTTCAAGTGCTTGTCAAGTCCTATCTCAATCATTGAAAGCTGCCCTCTCCACCACAAGGAGAGGGGCTTTTTGCTTCCGGGCAGCGTGACGCTGCACCCGTCCTGCCTCCCAATGCGCCTTGTGGCGCAAAGGTCGGCTGCTCTCAGGTAAGTTTAAGTAGCATTCGAGCAAGCCGACCTTTGCCGCCTATGGCGGCATTGGGAGGCAAATCGGAGGCGGCAGGCTGCCATGTTGCCGGTTGCAAAGTTGTAGAAAATGTGTTATAATAAGATATACTATCCTGAAAGGACTGAAAACCATGGCTGAAACCATTACCACTCGTTTTGCGCCGTCACCGACAGGTCATATGCACATCGGCAACCTGCGCACGGCACTGTATTCCTACCTGCTCGCCAAGGCGCAGGGGGGGAAGTTCATCCTCCGCATCGAGGATACTGACCGGGAACGCCTTGTGGAGGGCGCACAGGAAGTCATTTTGGACACCCTGCGCATGACGGGCATCACCTACGATGAGGGACCCGGCAAGGACGGCGGGCACGGTCCGTACATCCAGAGCGAACGCCTGCCGCTGTATCACGACTACGCACAGCAGCTCATCCAGAGCGGACATGCCTACTACTGCTTCTGTACCCCGGAACGGCTGGAGAGCCTGAAAGACGAAAAGGGCATCGGCGGCTATGACGGGCACTGCCGCAACCTCCCCCCGGAAGAAGTCGCTGAAAAGCTGGCATCCGGCATGCCCCACGTCATCCGGCAGAAAATGCCGCAGACCGGTGTGACTTCCTATACCGACCATGTGTATGGAGAGGTGAGCATTGACAATGCGGAACTGCGTGACCAAATTCTGATAAAGGCGGACGGCTACCCGACCTACAATTTCTGCCACGTGGTGGATGACCACCTCATGGGCGTGACACATGTCGTCCGGGGCAACGAGTACCTGACCTCCACCCCGAAATATTGCCTGCTCTACGATGCTTTCGGGTGGGAGCGCCCGGCATATGTGCATCTGCCTTTGCTCATGGGCAAGGATGCAGACGGGAATGTTTCAAAGCTCTCCAAGCGGCACGGGGCTGTAAGCTTTCAGGATCTGGTGCGGCAGGGCTATCTGCCGGAAGCGATCGTGAATTACATCGCTCTGCTTGGTTGGAGCCCGAAAGACACCACGGAGGAATTTTTCACGATGGACGAATTAAAAAAATTATTCTCCATGGACGGTCTGAGCAAGTCTCCGGCGGTGTTTGATTATGAGAAGCTGAAATGGTTCAACGGCGAGTACATCAAGAAAATGCCCGTGGATGCCTATAGGGAACGGGCTGTGCCGATTTTAGAGGAGATTTGCCCGCCGGGAACGGATCGTGAGAAACTGGCAGAGCTGCTGCGCACGAGGATAGCGACATTCGGGGAGATTCCGGAACGGGCAGCCTTTGCGGCAGAGCGCATCCCGCTGGATGAGAGCCTGTTCACCAACAAGAAGAACAAGACCACCCCGGAGCTGTGCCGGGAAATGATAGCCGGGTGTTTGCCGCTGTTAGAGGGCGTGGAGCAATGGGATAATGATACACTTTTCGTTGTGCTTAAGCAGTTTGCGGCGGACAATGGCTATAAGGCAGGTGCTGTGATGTGGGCAGTCCGCATTGCAGTGGCAAGGCTTGCTGTCACGCCCGGCGGCGCAACGGAGCTGATGGAAGTTTTCGGCAAGGCGGAAACGCTGGAACGCCTGCAAGAGGCAGTAAAGTAGCAATTGTGCAAGAGGGGGATGGGGGCGGCAGGCTACGTTTCCGCCCAAGGGCGGAAAGGATAGTTCAAAGAAGAGGGAAGAAGGGGGCACTTTTTTGCCAAAAGTGCCCCCTCGCCCAAAAACAGCATCCATGCTGTTTTTGGACTTCACCCCTGAAAATGGCGTAGTATAGAAGTGTTTCGCCGGCAGCGTCACGCTGCCCGGAAAAAGTTCTTAAAAACCGGTTGACAATTGATTACAAATATGTTACAATAAAGATATGGGCAGTTCTCTGCCGCAAAGACCGCTGACGGGATGTGCCGGCGGTACGGCAAGCGCCGCATGGATATCGTACCGGAGGAATGTATCATGGCAAAGGACAATTTCGAGTATGTCTGGACGGATAAGAAGCGCACCCTTTTCGGGCTGCCGCTCTCGTTCACAAGATATTACCTGACCGAGACAAAGCTCATCTGCCGCTATGGGCTGCTGAACATCGAGGAGGACGAGATAGACCTCTATAAGATCACCGACAAGCGGCTGAAACTCTCTTTCTGGCAGCGCATTTTCGGCTGCGGGACGATACACGTGTGCAGCAAGGACACCGACTCGCCCGATAAGGAGCTTGTCAGCATCAAGCAGCCCCGTGAAGTCATGCAGCTGCTGGACAAGTACGTCACCGAACAGCGTGACCGCTACAGCATCCGGGGACGGGATATGTACGGCGGTATGCCGCATCATCCGCATGATATGGACGGGGACGGAGACTTTGACGAGTAAGGCACGGGAAAGGAACATCTGACATGAATGTCACGGCATATCCCCCCAAAGGGGCAGGGCTGGAAAGCCTCATCACCGAAAAGCGCTCCTGCTGGGAACGCCTGAAAGCAGAAAAGCGCCCCATCTTCATTTACGGCATGGGTGACGGCGCTGCCAAGATCATGTCTGTGTTTGACCGGTACGGCATCCCGGTGGCAGGCATTTTCGCAAGCGATGAGTTTGTGCGGGGGCATTCCTTTGCGGGCTATCGGGTACATAAACTCTCGGAGATCGAAGAAGCTGTGGATGACCCCGTCATCGTGCTTGCCTTTGCGGCAGGCTACCCGGAACTGGTGGACTATATCCGGGAACTGTCCCGGAAATATACCCTCTATGCGCCGGATGTGCCGGTCATCGGGGGCGGACTGTTCGACTATCGGTACTGCATGGAGCACCTGCCGGAACTGAATGCCGTCTACCACAGTCTGGCGGACGATATGTCACGGCTGGTCTACCTGAATGTCATCCAGTTCAAGATCAGCGGAGACCCACGGTATCTGGATGCCGTCACCAGTGAGCCGGATGAGATCTATCGGCAGATCCTGCACCCGTCACGCTATGAGCATTATGTGGATCTGGGTGCCTACAACGGCGACACGATACGGGAACTGTTGCGGTATACCAACCAGAAATACAGCTCCATTCACGCCGTCGAGCCGGACAAGCGGAATTTCCGGAAACTGGTCGCCTACATCGAGGAAAATGAAATGATGCAGGTGAGCCTGTTTCAGTGTGCGGCATGGTGTACGGACACGGAACTGCCGTTCAGCTCCCGTTCGGGGCGGCAGTCGGTGCTGTCCTCTACCGGGGAGAGCATGGAAGCCCGGAGCGTGGACACGCTGCTCAAGGGCGGTCGGGCAACGCTGCTTAAAATGGACGTGGAGGGCTTTGAACGGGAGGCACTCTGGGGCGCTGCGCAGACGATCTTGCACTACACCCCCAAGCTGGCAATAGCGATGTACCACCGGAACGAGGATATATTCGAGCTGCCCCTGTTGGTGAAAAAGCTCCACCCCGGCTATCAGCTCTATGTCCGGCACCGGCTGTATATTCCGGCGTGGGAGACGAATTTGTATGCCATTCCCGGCTAAAAGACAGAAAGCGATACGGCTTTGCGCTGTATGGTATAAACAGAAAATGAAGAAACGGAGGCGATCCCCATGGCACACTATTCCAGTCTGACCGCAGCGGCTCTGGCAGTATCGATACTGCTCGGCGGCGGAGCGTTACAGGCTTCGGCAGCCGGAGAAACAGAGACGGCTGCGGCAGATAGTGAGAACGGCTGGAAAGCCGAAAACGGCAAGCTCTACTACACATTCGCAGACGGCAGCAAGGCAGTCGGCGAGACAGAAATTGACGGTATCCCCTACCTGTTCGGCTACAGCGGTGCGCTGAAAACCGACTGGCAGACCGTGAACGGCAAGCGGTACTACTACGACCCGATGACCGGGCAGCCCATTTACGGCTGGGTGGACTACTTTGACAGCCGCTACTACGTGACCCCGGAGGACGGGAAACTGACCGGAATGCAGGTGATCGACGGCAGCAAGTATGCTTTTTCCGAGGACGGCGCTTTGCTGACGGATGTCTTTTACTACGACGACACGCAGTACTATGCCGCACCGGAAAGCGGTATGCTGCAGGGCGGCTTCATGGCAGTCAATGACGGCACGATCCTGACGAATGCGGCAGGAGAAGTGCTGACCGGCTGGCAGGAAGTGGACGGCAAGCGGTTCTACCTCGACCCGGAAACGGCTCTGGCGCAGTATGGGCTGGTCTGCGTGGACAGTGTGTATTACTACATCACGCCCACGGATGGCGTTCTGTACGGCAATGCCCTGCTGGAAGGCACGGTCTATCCGCTGGATGCGGAAACGGGCGCTTTGCAGTTCGGCTGGTTTGAAAATAACGGCGTGAAGGGCTATTTTGACGAAAGCACTATGACGATGCTGACGGACTGCAAGGCAGAGATCGATGGCGTGACGTACTGCTTCGATGAGAACGGAACGTTGGCATCCGGCTGGCGGAGCATCGGCGGGGCAACGTATTACTTCAATGAGAACGGCATCATGGTGACCGGCTATTTTGCGCTAATGGGCAGTGTGTTCTGCTTTGCAGAGGACGGGAAGCTTTCCTACGGCTGGCAGACTGCGGACGGTGCGGAGCGCTACTTCAAGGAGGACGGCACGATGGCTGTTTCCGAAACGCTGCGCATCGGCAATGTCATCTACACGTTTGGCGAGGACGGCAGCGTGCTGGCGCAGGAAGAAGCTTCTGCGGAGCTGGATGTTGTGTCCTACAAACAGAAGGACGAACGCTGGGCGGATGAACCGCTCGGCAAGACCTCGACGATCGGCAAGGAAGGCTGTCTGGTGACCAGTCTGGCAATGGTGCAGGAGTACCACACCGGCGAAACGGTGACACCTGTGGACATGCGGGACAAGCTGACCTTTACCAGCGGCGGTGCGCTCAGCAGCTGGAACGATGTGACAGCACTGGGGTACACGGTAGAGGACCTGAAAGGCAGCATCACCACGCCCCTGATGGAGCATCTGTATGAGGAGCTGCTCGCAGGCAGTCCGCTGGTGCTCGGCAGCAAGAAAAGCGGCGGCGCACAGCATTATGTGGTCGTTACCGGATACACAGGCGATGGGACGAGCTTTGAAGCATCCCAGTTCCTCATCAACGACCCCGGCTATACCAAGCGCTTTACGCTGGCAGATCATCTGGCAGAATACGGGACACTGTATAAGCTCATCTATTAAACAATTCAGGCATAAGAAAAGAGGGTCGCAGTGATGTGACCCTCTATTTATATTATAGTGGTAGGCTTCCTGCGTTTCCGCCCAAGGGCGGAAAGGATAGTTCAGAAAAGAGGAGAGAAGGGGGCACTTTTTTGCCAAAAGTGCCCCCTCGTCCAAAAATGAACCGCCCCCAAAAAGTTAGACAAACTTTTAAGAGAAAAAATATGCAAAGTGACTAAGCGACGAGCATGGTC
>CANQNG010000034.1 GCA_947625155.1 uncultured Clostridia bacterium | reverse complement strand
AAATGCCTCCTTTCATTAGATCCGTTATCGGTATATTTCTATTATACCACATTGTCTAACATATGGGGAGCATTTCATTTTTGGACGAGGGGGCGCTTTTGGCAAAAAAGCGCCCCCTTCTCTCCTCTTTTCTGAACTATCCCTTCCGCCCTTGGGCGGAAGCGCAATTTATCCACTCCCTGATCCAGCACCCTTCACAATACAGTCCTTCCTTTTTTGTGCATTGTCACGATCTTCGCCGTTCTTCCGGAAAAACTGTCAGCTTTCAGCCGGAAAACCGTACTTGTCAGATAGAAGCGCTTCACTACTTAAAGACTTCTGCTGCCCGAAAGAAACAGGTTGACAAAAGCCCGTTTTTCTTGTATAATGGAGTAGACAGAAGTCGGAAGGAGGAATCATGACGAAAAAAGAGAGCGTACTCCCGGTAGTATTGTGCCTTGCCTTTGCGGCGGCAGCACTTCCGGCGTGTCAAAGCGTTCCCGTACAGAGGACCGCAGTGGAACTGACAGAGACCACAGGATCTACAACGGAAGCACCTACCGTATCACCGACTGAAAGACCGACCGAACCACCCACAGAGCCACCTACCGAACCGCCGACAGAACCACCCACAGAACCGCCTCCGCCCCCGGAGTCGGTCATGTTAGACGTGCCTTTCTATACGCAGCGAGGCGTACTGCCGACCGGGTGCGAACTGATCAGCGCCAAAATGGTACTGGAATACTACACGGAAGAAGAAGTCCCCATCGAGGACATCATTGACAATATGGTCTTTGCCTACCCGGAGACGGTGGACGGAAAGTCCACCGGACCGCATCCGGAGGATGCTTTTATCGGCAGTCCGTATGACCCGACCAGTTTCGGGTGCTTTGCACCGGTGGTCGTGGACATGATGAATGAACTGCTGCCGGATGGCTATACGGCAGAGGAGACCACAGGCACACCGCTGGACAAGCTGGCGGAGGCGTATCTGCCGAAAGGGCAGCCTGTTCTGGTCTGGGCGACCATTTCCATGCTGGACAGCTTTCCGCATCTTGGCTGGTACATAGCGGACGAGGACGGCGAACCGACCGATGAATGGTATGACTGGCTGGCAAATGAACATTGCCTTGTCATGGTGGGCTATGACAGCGAATATTACTATTTCAATGACCCGCTGAAATATGATGCCTGCTATGCCTACAAGCGCTCCCTTGCGGAGGAACGGAACGAGGAGATCGGCGGGTACAGCATCGTGGTACAGAAAGAAGGATCATAAAGGAGGTATCTTATGTCTCCCGAAACAGAGATACGAGCCAACATTCAGGCGGAACTGGATGAGATCGAACGCACACAGGGCGTGAAGATCCTCCACTGCATCGAGTCCGGCAGCCGGGCATGGGGCTTTGCCTCACCGGACAGCGACTATGATGTGCGGTTCATCTACGTGCGGCAGCCGGCAGATTATCTGCGGCTCGAACAGACACGGGATGTGATCGAATGGAAGCTGAACGATGTGTACGACATCAACGGCTGGGACGTGCAGAAGGCGCTCCGCCTGCTGCACAGTTCCAACCCGACACTCTTTGAATGGAGCAATTCGCCCGTCATCTACCGGACGACACCGGAATGGGACAAAGTCCGGGCGATTGAAAATGCTTTTTTTCTGAGCAAGTCCGGGATGTATCACTATCTGCACATGGCAAAGACCAATTACCGGGAATATCTCCGCACCGAAGAAGTCCGCCTGAAAAAATATTTCTACGTTCTGCGCCCGCTGCTTGCCTGTCAATGGATATTAGATAAACATTTGCCCCCGCCGATGGCATTTGCCGAACTGGCAGAAGCGGAACTTGCCCCGGAACTGCGCCCTATCATAGAAACGTTATTGCAGCGGAAAATGCAGACCCCGGAACTCGGCATGGGAAAGCGCATCCCGGAACTGAATGCCTATATGGAACAGCAGCTTGTCACCCTCAACGAAGCTGCCGCTGCACTCCCTGCCGAACCGAAACAGGGCTGGGAACTGCTGAACAACGTATTTCTGGAGCTGCTGCGGAAATGAACATTTTCTCAAAACTGCGCCACAAAAGTGCAAAACAGTTCTACCGGGTGCGGGGGCAGGCGCTGCACTGGGCGATACACAGTCTGCTGCATTTCCGTCTGTTGCTGCGGTGGGTAGTGCTTTCTGTCATCATGGGCGTGCTGCTGGGACTGGTGGGGGCTGCGTTCGTATTCTGCATTGCGGCAGGCACGGCATATCGGCAGGAACACTGGTGGTGCTACCTGCTGATGCCGCTGGGCGGCGTGCTGATCGTCTGGCTCTACCGGGTCACGAACGACCGCCACGACAAGGGCACGAACATGGTCATTGCTTCTTTGCGCTCCGAAGCGCATCTTCCGGTACAGATGTCGCCGCTGATCTTTATTTCGGCGATCATCACGCATTTTGTGGGCGGCAGTGCCGGACGGGAGGGCGCTGCGCTCCAGCTCGGCGGCAGTTTGGGCGATCTGTTCGGGGGGATGACCCATCTGCGGGAAAAAGACCGCCGCACACTGATCATGACGGGCATGAGCGCTGCCTTTTCGGCTATTTTCCGGACTCCGGCAGCGGCAGTGGTCTTTGCCATGGAAGTCGGCTGTGTGGGAACGATGCAGTATGCCGGGCTTGTACCGTGTGTGATCTCCTCGCTGACAGCTTCTTATGTTGCTGATAAGCTGGGCTTTCCGCTGGCACATTATGACGTGCAGGGCATTCCTGCCCTCACCCCTGTGACAGGCTTGAAGGGTCTGCTGCTCGGCATCTGCTGTGCAGCGATCAGCATTTTTTTCTGCATCGTACTGCACCGGACAGAACACTGCATGAAGCACCGTTTCCCGAACCCCTACCTGCGGATCATAGCCGCAAGTATTTTATTGCTCCTGCTCGGGCTGCTTTGCCGGACGGAGGCATATTTCGGCATCGGGGCAGAGAGTATCGTGAATGCTGTCGCCGGGCAAGCGGTATGGTATGCCTTTCTCCTGAAGACCCTGTTCACTGCCGTGACGATCGGCGGCGGCTTCAAGGGCGGAGAGATCGTGCCGTCTTTCTTTGTGGGGGCGACATTCGGGTGTGTGTTCGGGCAGGTGCTGGGCATTTCGCCGTCCCTGTGTGCGGCAGCGGCAATGGTCGCCCTGTTCTGCGGGGTGACGAACTGTCCGCTTGCTTCGCTGCTGATCGCTGCGGAGCTGTTCGGCATGGAGAGCGTGCCGTTCTGCCTGCTGGCAGTTGCCGTGAGCTATCTGCTGTCCGGTTATTTCGGGCTGTACCGGGAGCAGCGGTTCTATTCTTCCAAATTCACAGACGAACACATCCGCCACGGGACTAGAAAATAGGAGCTTATCATGATCCAAGGCGTGATCTTTGACATGGACGGGCTGATGCTCGATACCGAAAAACTGCTTGCAAAATACTGGATACAGGCGGCACGGGAAGCCGGCTTTCCCATGACGATGGAGCACGTACTCGGTATCCGGAGCCTTGCGGCAGAATTGGCAGAGCCGAAGCTGAAAGGCATTTTCGGGGAAACATTTGACTACCGGGCGATCCGTACCCGCCGCCGGGCGCTGACGGCTGCGCATTTACAGGCGCACGGCATTGAGAAAAAGCCCGGTCTCGATGAATTGCTGCACTTTCTGCGGGCGAACGGATCCAGGACGGCAGTTGCTACGGCGACCGACCGGGAACGGACGGCTGCCTACCTGAAACAGGTGGGGGTGCTGACCTATTTTGACACACTGGTCTGCGGCGATATGGTGACAAAGGGCAAGCCCGACCCGGAGATCTATCTGACCGCCAGTCAGGCGCTCGGCTTGCCGCCCGAAAATTGCATGGCACTGGAAGATTCCCCGAACGGCATTCGTTCTGCTTATGCGGCAGGGTGCAGGGCGGTGATGATACCGGATCTATCCGGACCGGAAGAGGATCTGAGACCGCTGCTGTATGCCTGTGTGCCCAGTCTGGCGGATGTCATACCAATACTAAAAGGAGAGATCGACCATGGATGTTCCGAATGATTTTGACATACCGGGGGTCTATTATTTTGAAAGCGGGAATATTTTTTCCGGCAGCAGCGGGGAATTCAATTTCCGCATCGTTCCGGACAAGGAGCGCATGACCGTGACGGTCTGGCATGGGTTCATCTGCTCGGAACTGGCAGAGCCGGAAGCACAGGCGGAATTCCCGATCTCGAAAGAGGGCGAGACAGCCATGGCAGCATGGCTGGAGCAGCAAGTTGCTGCCTCCGTTGTGTCGCCCAATGCGCCTGACGGCGCAAAGGGCGACTGCTCTCAGGGAAGTTAAAAGTAGCAGTCATGCAAGCCGACCTTTGCGGCGTAGCCGCATTGGAAGGCAAATCGGTGCAGCGCCTCGCTGCTTTGGATAGCTCAGGTAAGTCAGGCACAGAAAGGAAAGCGGATCTATGGCTGTATTTGTATCCTTTGAACATGTGAAAAAGGTCTATAAAACAGGGGAATTGGAGATCGAAGCGCTCCGGGATGTCAATTTTGAGATCCATAAAGGGGAATTCTGCGTGATCGTGGGGGCATCCGGTGCGGGAAAAACCACGATCCTGAACATTTTAGGCGGGATGGATACCCTGTCCGGCGGAAAAGTCTGGCTGGACGGTGCGGAGATCTCTTCCTATAACAAACGGCAGCTAACGGCATATCGGCGGTATGATGTGGGCTTTGTGTTCCAGTTCTATAATCTGGTGCAGAACCTGACTGCTCTCGAAAACGTGGAGCTTGCTGCACAGATCTGCAAGGATCCCCTCGATGCTGCTGAAATGCTGACACAGGTCGGCTTACAGGACAGAATGAAGAATTTTCCGGCACAGCTTTCCGGCGGTGAGCAGCAGCGTGTGGCGATCGCCCGTGCCCTTGCCAAAAACCCAAAGCTCCTGCTCTGTGATGAACCGACAGGCGCTCTGGATTACAACACCGGAAAGCAGGTGCTGAAATTATTACAGGACACCTGCCGGAAAAAGGGGATGACCGTAGTCGTCATTACCCATAATCAGGCACTTTCGGCAATGGCGGACAGGATCATTACCGTCAAAAGCGGCACGATCCAAGACATGCGCCTGAACGACCACATCGTGGATGTGGCAGACATTGAGTGGTGACGGCGATGCACAGGAGTATGCTGAAACGGAGCGCCAGCCGGGATATCCGGGGTTCGGTCGGACGCTATCTTGCCATTTTGTCGATCGTTGCCTTGGGGGTGGGGTTCTTCTCCGGGGTGCGTGTCACGACACCAGTCATGGTACATACGGTGGATTCGTTCTATCAGGAAAAGCAGCTCTATGACTACCGGCTGATCTCTACCCTCGGGTGGGAGAAAGCCGATGTAGAAGCTATCCGGCAGCAGCCGGATGTGCGCTATGCAGAGGGAGCGGACAGTCTGGATGTCCTGTGTCTGGACGAGGAGGACAAGGAGTTCGTTCTCAAAGCCCACACCATTCCGGAACATCTGAACCTTCTCACCCTGACCGAGGGCAGGATGCCGGAGGCTGCCAACGAATGCCTGATGGATGCCGGAAAGCCCGGCAGCCTGAAAGTGGGAGACACACTGCGCATTGCTGATACCAACGAGGACGATACGATAGATGCCTTCCACTACAGGACGTTCCAGATCGTAGGGGCAGTGAATTCCTCGCTGTACCTGAATTTTGAGAGGGGTACGACCTCGATCGGCACGGGCAGCATTGAGGGGTATTTCTATGTTGAGCCGGATGCGTTCACATGGGACTACTATTCCGAGATGTATGTACGGCTGGACAGGGATGATACGATCTATTCCGAGGACTACAAGGATGCGATGGAAAGCTCTGCCCCTGTCTGGGAGACACTGACACAGGAACAGGCGGAGGAACGCTTCGAGCGTGTAGTGGCGGATGCGGAAGAAGAACTGGCAGACGGCAGACAGGAACTGGAGGACAGCCGGAAAGAGGGAGAACAGGAACTTGCCGATGCCGAGCAGGAACTGTCTGACGGCAAGCAGGAACTGGACGATGCCGAAGCGGAACTTGCCGATGCCAAGGCAGAATTAGACGATGCCCGGCAGCAGATCGGACAGGGCGAAGCGGAACTTGCCCGGTCGAAAAAAGAGATCGACAGCGGGCAGAAGCAGCTCGATGCCGCAAAGGCTGAACTGGATGCCTCACAGCAGACACTGGCGGATTCCAAGGCGATGCTGGACGAAGCGGAGCAGCAGCTCACGGACGGGGAAACACAGCTTGCAGACGGACAGACACAGTTAGAAGCAGCCGCTGCCGAACTAAATGCCAATGCCGATACGCTCGCCGTGCAGGAGCAGGAACTGGCTGCACAGGAGCAGGCACTTGCCGCACAGATGCCGTATTTTGACCAGCTCCCACCGGAACAGCAGGCAGCTTTACAGCAGGCACAGGTGCAATTGGAGCAGGGAAAAGCCGCACTAGAGACAGGCAAGGCACAGATCGAGCAGGGCAGGCAGGAGCTTGCCGCACAGCAGGCTGTGCTCGAAGAAAAGCAAGCTGAACTTGCGGCGGCAAGGCAGGAGTGGGAAACCGGAAAAGCTGCCTACGAAGCGGGACTTGCACAGTACGAGACCGGAAAACAGCAATATGAAGCCTCCCTGAAACAATTCAACAAGGGGAAGCAGCAGTATGCAGCCGGTGTGCAGCAGATCAGCGATGCCAAAAAAGCCTACGAGGACGGCTTACAGCAGTATGAGGACGGTAAAGCCGAATATGAGAAAGGGTTTGCCGAATATGAGGACGGACTTGCGGAATATGAGGACGGCAAGGCGGAATTGGATGAGAAGATCGCCGATGCCGAACAGGAACTTGCCGATGCCGAACAAGAGATCGCCGATCTGGACAGCCCGGACACCTATGTGCTGGACAGAAATACCAATATCGGCTATGCCTGCTTTGAAAGCGATTCGCAGATCGTGGAGCAGGTGGCAAAGGTCTTTCCGGTGTTCTTCATTCTGGTCGCCGCACTGGTCTGTATGACGACCATGAGCCGTATGGTCGAGGAGCAGCGGACACAGATCGGCACACTCAAGGCGCTTGGCTATTCGGAGAGGGCGATCATGGGCAAATTCATGCGCTACTCCGGCAGTGCGGCGATCATTGGCTGTGTGACGGGGTTTGCGGTGGGATCCGTACTGTTCCCGGCGGTGATCTGGATGTCCTATCAGCTGATGTATATTCCTTTGCAGCTGAAATTTGTTTTTGACTGGAAAATGGCATTGCTTGCTGTAGGGGCATCGCTGCTCTGTTCACTGGGAACGACATGGGCAGCCTGCCGGGTGGAGCTTGCCGAGACAGCAGCGAGCCTGATGCGCCCGAAAGCTCCGAAAGCCGGAAAGCGGGTCTTTCTCGAATATGTGCCTTTCCTCTGGGATCGCCTGAAATTCCTGCACAAGGTCTCTATCCGGAATATTTTCCGGTACAAGGGGCGGTTCTTCATGATGATCGTCGGTATCAGCGGCTGCACGGCACTGCTGGTGACGGGCTTTGGCATCAAGGATTCGATCGCCGGATTTGCGGATGTGCAGTACAATGAGATCGAAGTCGCAGATGCCTCCATGAGTTTCCGGACAGACATCGGGGACACGCTCCCGGCAGACCTGAAAGCGAAAATGGACGACTACACGCAGGACTATATGCTGGTACACGAGGCAGCGTGGGATCTGCATGCAGACGGCAAGGTCAAGGGCATCACGGTCATTGCGCCCTTTGCACCAGAACGCATGGACAGCTATATGCGGCTGCATACGCTGGAGGGAGAGCCGCTTGCCTTTCCGCAGACGGGTGGGGCGCTCATCAGCAACAGCATTTCCGAGCGCTGGCACGTACAGCCCGGCGATGAACTGCTGCTCCAGAATGAGGACATGCAGGAAATGCGGGTAAAGGTCATGGGCGTTTTTGAAAACCATGTGTATAATTATGTCATCCTGTCACCGGAGACCATTGAGACACTGACGGGAGAGAAAGCCGGTCTCAACACGGCATTCGTGAATTTCCCGGACGGTGCGGACATCTATCAGTCCAGTGCGGAGATCGCAAAGGATGAAAACGTAACGAATATCAGCCTGTTCCGGGATATGCAGGAGCGCATGGGCAAAATGATGAGCAGCCTTGATTATATCGTGCTCCTTGTCATCCTCTGTGCGGCAGGGCTTGCGTTCATCGTGCTTTACGATCTGACGAACATCAACATCACCGAGCGCATCCGGGAGATCGCCACGATAAAAGTCCTCGGGTTTTTCCGGCGGGAGACTTCTGCCTATGTGCTGCGGGAAAATATCGTCCTGACAGCGATCGGCATCTTGCTGGGGCTTGTACTGGGTGTGCTGCTGCACCGGTTCGTCATGGCGCAGATCATTGTGGATATGGTCTCGTTCCGCATCAAGGTGCTGCCGTTGAGTTTCCTGTACAGTGTGGTGCTGACGTTTGTGTTTAACGGTATCGTCAATGCGTTCATGGGCAGGAAGCTTGACCGCATCGACATGGCAGGATCCCTGAAATCCGTGGATTGATCCCTTGTGTGCGGCAGGCTGCCGCCTCCGTTGTGTCGCCCAATGCGCCTGACGGTGCAAAGGGCGACTGCTCTCAGGTAAGATAAAAGTATTATCCGAGCAAGCCGACCTTTGCGGCGAAGCCGCATTGGGAGGCAAAACAAAAGTTTTTTGATCCAGCTTTTTTCAAAAAAGCTGGCAGGAGTCCAGAGGGCAGCGCCCTCTGGTCGCCGCCCGCAGGCGGCGAAACACTTCTATACTTCGCCCTTTTCAGGGGGTGAAGTCCAAAAACAGCATGGATGCTGTTTTGAAATGCTCCCCATATGTTAGACAATGTGGTATAATAGAAATATACCGATAACGGATCTAA
>CANQNG010000033.1 GCA_947625155.1 uncultured Clostridia bacterium | reverse complement strand
TTTCTCAACCGAGCGTGGCAGAGGTTCATTGGGGTACTCTTCAAATCACCCTAAAATCTATTATACGAGGAAAACACATGAATGATACGGAAGCAAAGGCAAAACTGGAGCAGTTGGGGCAGACCCACCTGCTGCAATGGTATGATACACTGACCGAGACCGGACAGGAGGAACTTCTAGCACAGATCGAAGCCCTCGACCCGCAGCTTTTATCGGTGTTCCGGCAGTACCACAAGGACGGTGAACTGCCGAGAGGCAGGATAGAACCCCTTGGTGCGCTGACCATGGAGGAGATCGCCCAGAACCGGGAACGCTTTGAGAGTGCCGGACTGGAGGCGATCCGGCAGGGAAAGGTCGGGGCAGTGCTGCTTGCGGGCGGCATGGGTACTCGCCTTGGGTCTGACAAGCCGAAGGGGATGTACAATATCGGGCTGACACGTCCGCTGTATATTTTCGAGTGCCTGATCCACAACTTGATGGAGGTCGTAGACAAGGCAGGCGCATTCCTGCATCTGTTTATCATGACGAGTGAAAAAAATGACGAGGATACACGGAATTTCTTTGAGGAAATGAAATATTTCGGCTATGATCCGGAATATGTGCATTTCTTTATCCAAGAAATGGCACCTGCCGTTGACCCGGACGGGAAGATCCTGCTGGAAGAGAAGGGACGGATCGCCACATCGCCGAACGGGAACGGCGGCTGGTTCTCCTCACTGGTGAAAAGCGGACTGCTGGCGCTGCTCCAGCGGGAGGGCATTGACTGGCTGAATGTCTTTGCGGTGGACAATGTGTTACAGCGCATCGCTGACCCTTGCTTTGTGGGGGCAGCTCTGCTTTCCGGCTGTGAGTGCGCCTCTAAGGTCGTTGCCAAGGCAGAACCGGAAGAACGGCTCGGTGTGCTTTGTCTGGAGGACGGAACGCCGTCCATTGTAGAATATTACGAAATGACAGAGGAAATGATCACCCGCCGTGAACCGGACGGACGGCTGTCCTACAATTACGGTGTCACCCTGAACTACCTGTTCCGCACCGAAAAGCTGACGGAGCTGCTACAGAATACGCTGCCGATGCACATTGTCAACAAGAAAGTACCCTATATCGACGAGAACGGCGAAAAGATCACCCCCACAGAACCGAATGCCTACAAATTTGAAACGCTGGTGCTGGACATGATCCACATGCAGAAAGACTGCCTTGCCTTTGAGGTGGACCGCAGCCGGGAATTTGCACCCATCAAGAACCCGGACGGCGTGGATTCCGTGGTCTCTGCACGGGAACTGCTGCAAAAGAACGGCATCACGCTTTGATGGACAGAAAATATGCGTCCGCCCTGCGCAGTTTCCCGCCTCTTGCCAAGGCGGCGGAAACACTTTTGCAAGCACAGGATGCCCCTCTTGTGCGGGTAACGGCGCAGGTCACTGCGCCGGTGCTGTTTCTGTACGTGTGGCATGTGCTGGAACAGGCAGAGCGCATGGGCTTGAAACGGCTGTATTTTCTGGCGAGAGACGGCTATGTCATGCTGGAGATCGCCCGGGAGATCGCCCGTGTCTGCCCGGTCTCGCTCGATCTGCGCTATCTGTACTGCTCGGAAAGCTCCCTCCGGCTGCCCTGTTTGCACAGAATGGACACAGAGGAGGGCATGGCACTTCTGCTCCAGCCGGGCAATCGGCGCACGCTGCGGCACATCTGCAACCGTGCCGGGCTGACACCGGAAGAACGGCTCACCTTGTATACAGAGCTTTCCGTTTCCGAAGCGGACGGGCAAAAGCTGCTCTCCGAAGAAGCGTATGGAAAGCTGTGCGATCTCCTGCGCCATTCCATGGCATTCCGGCAGATGGCGGAACAGCACGCTGCCAAAGCCTTTGCATCGGTCAGGAGGTATCTGACACAGGAAGGTCTGACGGACGGCACACCTTTCGGGGTGGTGGATGCCGGCTGGGCAAGTACAGTACAGCGCTCCCTGCGCAGGCTGCTCGATGATATGCCGCCGGTGACGGGATTTTATTTCGGGCTGAGCGAACGCCCCAAGGCAGCGGATGGGGTCTGCACGACGTGGTATTTTACACAGGAAGATGTGAAACGGCGGGCACGTTTCAGCCGCAGTCTGTTTTCCTGTCTGTGTGCAGCGCCGCATGGGGCTGCGGTGGGGTATCGGGAAGAAAACGGACGGTTCGTTCCGGTCTTGCAGGAAAATCTAGAGGACGGTGCTATGTCAGAGGCAGTTCATCAGCAGATCGCTCTGTGCCGGGAATTTGCAGCGCTGTGTGCCGCAGAGATCCAGTACGCTTCCTTTCCCGAAGCGGAAATGCTCCGCTGCACCGGACGGCTGCTCGATGCGCTGATGTACCGTCCGGCAGCATGGGAGGCGGAGGTGTTCCGGGGATCTCCCTGCCGGGACGGGAGCCTTTCTTTGCTGGAAGTACAAGAGGGCAGCGGTCACTGGAAATACGGCACACTGGCAGTCAGCCGTCTTTCTTGGAAACCGCTGCGCAGATGGATCCTCTTCTGGCAGGAGACAGCTGCACTTGTGACAGAGAACATGCAGTCTTTGTAGGGGCAAAGAGGCAGACAGTTTTGGATCGTTTTCCCCCAAAAAGTACATCACATTTACAGATTTGAAAAATCGGCATAAAATTACCCGGAATCCATTGACTTTTCCTGCTAAATGGAGTATAATAATAGTAGGAATATCCTGTGGGGCATAAAATGACGGGAATGTCCCATATGATCATATGATCGGGATGCTTGAAGGGGGTCACTCCACGCCGGTGGTGAAATGCGATGAAGAAAAATACCGTTCTCTGGGTAGAAATAGTGTTTGCTGTGGTGTCTATCCTTGTACTGAGCTTTGTGGAAAGCGATCCGGGAAGTGCTATGGCTGCCCTGCGTGTCTATGTGCTTGCGATGATCGGCTTTACCGGGGCACTTGTCATCGCTGTGCGCTTTTATCAGAGGCAGCACAGCTCCATTGATATTTCCCGTATCTGTGAAATGGTCGAACAGGTCGATGTGCCTGCCTTTATCTGGTCAAATGACTTGACAACGCTCTATACCAATCAGGCAATGGATGAACTGCTGGGGATCGACGAGAGCGAAGACCCCGGCGATACCTCCGTGCTGCTGAGCCATTTTTTTCACAGTATCGGCATCAGTCCCCGTGATGCAGGGGATGCCATGGTCGGCGAGACTCTCGAAAGAAGCTGTATCGTGGATGCACACGGTGAAAGACGCTATATCAACTGGACGACATCTCTGCTGAAACAAGGCACACAGGCTGCACTGTTCTTTACGATCGGTTTTGAGACGACCAATCTCGAACGGGCAAAGCTCTCTTTGACGGCTTATGCGCAGAGTCTCAAGAAATCCCAGAACCGCTATCAGGTCTCTATGAAGCTTTCCGGTATTGGCATCCTGCTCTGCGAGAGCGTACACGATATCTACTTTGTATCGGACGAGGCGATGCAGTTCCTCGGCATCGACAAGAACGAGATCTCCTTTGTGGACTTCCGGAAGAAACTGCACCCAGACGACCGTATCCTCTTTGACGAGTACCTGAGCAAGGTGCGGACCGTGAGCGACCAGTCTGCTCTCCCGACACCCCGGTCGCTGGAACTGCGTATTCGTTCCCATGCGGGCAAGCCCTATGTCTGGTACTCCTACCACTATCACGAAAACCTGCTGACTGCGGACGGCATACCGATCATCGGCGGCGCACTGGTCGATCTGACCGAAGAAAAACAAAAAGATGCCACCATCGAACGGCTCGCCTTTCTGGATGAGGTCACAGAGATCGCCAACCGCAACAAGCTGATGCACGACGGTGAGGAGACTTACCGGATCTGCAAGGCAATGGATACTTGCGGGTGGATCATGGTGCTGGACATTGACCGGTTCCACATCGTGAACGACTCCTACGGGTATGAGAACGGTGATAAGATCCTGCGGGATTTTGCGCACATCCTCTGCAAATACACCGCAGCCGGCGGCTTTGCGGCAAGAGTGAGTGCGGATAATTTTGCGATCGTGATGCACGATTACACCGATCACGGTGACGATGAACTGCCGGGGCGCACACTGGAACATATTCGGCAGGATATGGAAACGCTTTCCACGGGGGAATTTTCCTCGCTGTCGCTGACCTGTTCGGCAGGCTTTGCCCGCATCCCGACAGACGGCGGCAGTTTCCATGAGGTACTGGAGCATGCCGAATTCGCCCTTGCCATGGGAAAAGGCGAAATGTCCTATGTCATGGGCTATGATGCCAATATGCACCGTGAAATGGTCGATCAGGGCGAAATGGAGAAAGAGCTTGCCAATGCCATTGAAAAGCATCATCTCCAGCTCTACTACCAGCCCAAGGTCGATATCCATACCGAAAAGATCATGGGCGCAGAAGCGCTCATCCGCTGGATCAAGCCGGACGGTACGATGATCTCCCCGAACGTCTTTATCCCGATCGCCGAAAAGACGGGCATGATCTCCGAGATCAGCCATTTTGTGCTTTGCGAAGCCTGTCAGCAGAATGCTCTCTGGCAGCAGATGAAGCTCACGCCCATCGTCATGTCCATCAACTTTGCCTCCGGTGACTTCTATCAGGCAAATGTCTGTGATGTCGTCAAGGAAGAACTGTATAAAGCCGGTTTGCAGGCAAAATGGCTGGAACTGGAACTGACGGAGCGCCTTGCGCTCGGGGATGTGAATTATACCGTGCAGCAGATGAATGCGCTGCGGGATATGGGCATCTTGCTGGCAATGGACGATTTCGGGACGGGATATTCTTCCCTGAGTTATATCCAGCTCCTGCCGCTGACGCTGCTGAAGCTGGACAGGTCGTTCATCATTGAGATCGAAACGGATACGGTGGCACAGGAGATCGTCTCCGCTGTCATCAAGATCGCCAACTCCATGCAGATCGAGACCATTGCCGAGGGTGTGGAGTATCCCGGACAAGCGGAGATCCTCCGGAAAATGGGCTGCGACTACATTCAAGGCTATCTGTACGGCAAACCCATGACGGCGATGGAATTCCAGAAACGTCTGGAGATCAATACATACGGAAAGGAGCTTGGTACGTGATGACAAAGACTGCCGCTGCACCGCTAAAGCCTAAAAAGCTGTATACAACTGGTGAGGAGATCTTCAACTCTATCTCGCATGGCATCGGGGCATTGCTCTCCATTGCGGGGACTGTGCTGCTGATCGTATTTTCAGCTATCGACCGGGGCGCAATGGAAGTTGTGACCGGCTCGATCTTCGGGGCATCGCTCATCATCCTCTACATGATGTCCACGCTCTATCATGCTATCACCGACCCGACTGCCAAAAAGGTATTCCAGATCTTAGACCACAATACCATTTTTCTGCTGATCGCAGGGACATATACCCCCTATACCCTGTGCTGCATCCATCCGATGTGGCTGGGGTGGACGATCTTCGGGTGCATCTGGGGCGCTGCGGTGCTCGGCATCGTGCTTAGTTCTGTGAGTCTCCAGAAATTCCGCAAGATCTCCACTTTCTGCTATATCCTCATGGGGTGGGGCATCATCTTTGCCATCAAGCCCCTGAAAGAGGGTATGCCGCAGTTCAGCCTGATCATGCTGATACTGGGGGGCGTGCTTTATTCGCTCGGTGTCATTTTCTACGCCAAAAAAGGCATCCGCTATTTCCATTCCGTGTGGCATCTCTTTGTGGTCGGCGGGAGCGTGCTGCACTGGTTCTCGGTATTCTGGGCGATCGCACTGCCGCTTTCATGAGCGTAACACAATAGCAGATCTCCGGAACAGGCAGAAAGGATCATGTGACCATACAGAGCCTGCCGCAGGGCAGACCCATGAATAAGGAGGAACATCCATGAAAAGACGTATTGGTATTCTGACAAGCGGCGGCGACTGCCCCGGTCTGAATGCGACCATCCGGGGCGTGGCAAAGGCTTGCTACGAGCGTATGGGTGAGGATAAGGTAGAGATCGTTGGCATTTCCAACGGCTACTACGGGCTGATCAATGGACTTTGCAGGACGATGCAGCCGGCGGAGTTTTCCGGTATCCTGACACAGGGCGGCACGATCCTTGGCACAAAGCGTCAGCCGTTCAAGATGATGACCGTCATCGGCGAGGACAATGTGGATAAGGTCAAGAACATGAAAGAGACCTACAAGAAGCAGAAGCTCGACTGTCTGCTCACCTTGGGGGGCAACGGCACACACAAGACTTCCCACCTGCTGAGTGAGGAGGGGCTGAATGTCATCGGGCTGCCGAAAACCATTGACAATGACCTCTACGGCACGGATGTGACCTTTGGGTTTCACACGGCTGTGGATATTGCAACGGATGCACTGGACAGACTGCATACGACAGCCGCAAGCCATTCCCGCATTTTAGTCTGCGAGATCATGGGCAACCGTGCAGGCTGGCTGACGCTGTATGCCGGCATTGCAGGCGGTGCGGACATCATTTTGCTGCCGGAAATTCCCTATGACATTGACAGCGTGTGCGATGCTGTGGTACGCCGTGCGCAGAAGGGCAAGGCATTCTCGATCTTAGCCGTGGCAGAGGGCGTGTTTGACAAGAAAACGGCTGCCCTCAAGAAAAAGCAGCGTGAAAAATACCGCCTTGAAAACGGCAACGACACCAACCGCATTGCCGCACAGATCGAAAAGAACACCGGCATTGAAGCAAGAGTCTGCGTGCCGGGACACATGCTCCGGGGCGGTTCGCCGAGTGCCTACGACCGGATGCTGGCGACACAGTTCGGGGTACATGCTGCCAAGTTGGTCGCAGAGGAAAAATACGGCCGCACGGTCGCTATCGTAGACGGAAAGGTCACTTCCAACAAGCTGGCGGACATTGCCGGTAAGAAAAAGCTGGTCGATCCTGAGGGGCAGCTCGTCCAGATGGCAAGAGAGCTGGGTATCTCTTTCGGTGAATAGATCTCCCATGACAGGGGACGGCATTTGTGCTGTCCCCTGTTTGCATTTGGTAAAAAAATAGGATCTTTTTTTGTACTCCTCTACAATTGACAAAAGGGTACAGATATGGTATACTAATTATATCTAAAACAAAAAGGAGTGATCCTCTATGAAACACCGAAGTATTGCGCTGGCGCTCGGCTTTTGCCTGCTCGGTGCGCAGCTCCCGGCTGCCGGAACAACTGTTCAGGCAGCAGAAGCCTATCCTTTCGTCACCAACTGTTCCTACTTCTATGAACACCTCACGACGCAAGGACAAGAACTGTATGACAACCTGTATACAGCCTGTCTGGAGGTCGATACCTCCGCAGAGGCCCTGTCGGAAACAGACGAGATCCCCTACGCCTATTCGATGAGCGATGCAGAAATGGAGGATGTCGTACATATCTTCATGTATGACCACCCGGAATTCTTCTGGATGAGCAACCGTTACAGCTATGGGTATTACGGGAGAAATAACTTTGTACAGATGCAGGTCTTTGACTGCTATCAGGACGGCGATGCACGGCTCGCAGCACGGGCAGAGATCATAGAAACTGCGCAGGGCTACATTGATGAAGCACTTGCCTACAGCACTGATCATGACCGTGCAGAAGCCATCCATGATTCGCTGTATGCAGACATTGACTATGTGGAAAGCGAACTCGACCAGTCCCTCGCCTCGGCGCTGCTGATGAAAAAGACTGTCTGTGCCGGCTATACCAAAGCCTACAACATGATCGCCAATGCTGCCGGCGTGGATACCATTTCGCTGCTCGGTATCGGGCACGGCTGGAATGCTTCCCTGATCGGAGAACACTGGTATCATGTGGATGTGACAAACGATCTGTTCCTGTACAGCAATGATGAAATTGCAGCATATGATGCACTAGCAGGTAAATTTACCATCACATACAGTGACGGCACGACAAAAACATCCCTCATGCACGATTACGATTACAACTATTATACCGACATCATGCCGGATATGGACTATGCGTATGACGGGAGCTACCGGGAACTGTCCGCCGGACCTGTTGTTCCGACCGAGCCGGTAACAGAACCCCCTACCGAACCGGAGCCGATCCCCGAATACGATGCCGTTCCGGAAGGACAGTGCAACACTGCTTTGCGTTCAGCAGCAAAAGACGACCGCATTGCGGCGGATACGGTCTCTGATAGGACTGGTTACAGCATTTTCACAGAGGTAGACACGCTCCAAGAAGTGCAGGACAGTGCTGGTGATCTGTATGCAGTCTGTGCCGCTGAGGACGGGGCTGTGCTGGTCTCCTATGACGGGAAGGCTGTTTTCATCCCGCAGAGCGGCTATACCTTTGGCGCAGCAGCGATAGACGATGCCGATGACCTCTATATTCTGTGGGGCAGAACGCTTGACACCACTGTGGATGCAGATGACAACATTTTTGTGGGCAAGTATACGCTCTCCGGTGATCTGCTTGATGTCTGTCCGATCACGAGTGACATCACAGAAGCGCAATATCCCTTTGATGGCGGCAATGCCGATCTTAGCTGGAAAGACGGTGTGCTGGGCTGCCTGTATGATGTGGAGTGGACAAGTGGACATCAGGGGTCGGAGTTCACTTTCATTGACACCGAAGAAATGACGATCATCGATCACTCCGACTGGGAAGGTTCCCATTCTCTGGGTGTGACCATGACGAATTACAGCGGCGGCTTTGCAGTGGCGCAGCGGGGCGACTGCTACCCACGAGGACTGAACCTGACCGTATATCCTGCCAGATCTCCTGACAATGTCGGGTTTACCGAACTTTCTTATGATGGCGGCTATACACTGATACATGCCAGCGGTGAATATGCGGAAAGCGGCTCGCACCAGAATGCGACCCACCTGCACCTTGGCGGTCTGGCAGCCAACCAGCTTGTATTTGCCCTTGCGGGTAAGGCAGAACGGGGCTACACCTCCGGGAATTATGCAGGATCTGCTGTGGCGACCGAAAAGTTTGACGTATTTGTCCGCCTGATCTCACAGGATCTGGAAGAAGGCATGGAAGGGCTGAACGGTGTTGACCGCTTAGATACCGCTACCGGAGAAGTAGCTGACCGGAATGTTGTCTGGCTGACAGAGGTGGATGAGACGAATGATGTCGGTCAGGTGAAGATCGTGGCAATGCCTGACGGTGCGTTCTGTGTCCTCTGGGAAGCCTTTGTGAATGGTTACTTTGACAGCGTGCGGTATGTGATCCTTGATCAAAAGGGCAATGTGATCCGCACAGAAACGGAAATTGCCAATGCAAGGCTTTCTGATACCTCCATACAGCCGATCGTCAAGGGCAGGACACTTTACTGGGCAACTGGTGAGGAAGGTGCTGTCACATGGTATGCGGTCGATCTGGATGCTTTCTCAGAACCGGGAGATACTACCACTACGACCGAAGAGACTACCACCACGACGACTTACACGACACCGGAAACGACCACTACGACCAAGGAAGCCACCACCACAACTTCCACAACTCCAGAAACGACCACTTCGACCACGGAAACCACCACCACAACTTACAC
>CANQNG010000032.1 GCA_947625155.1 uncultured Clostridia bacterium | reverse complement strand
TTCGTCGCTGCGCTCCTCACTCCAAAAGGTGCTTGCCAGTTACTGGTAACTACAAAGCAGCCTGCACAATTTGCACAAACTGCTTTTGGTTAATACATAGATTATTTTTGTTTTTTGCGCTGTCTACTTGACGGGGGGCGGGTCATGTATGGATGATGGGCTTTTTATTTCATCCTTTGCGCAGGACAGTGCTGCACTGCCCTTCAGGGCAACAGCATTTACTTTTTCAGAGATAAAAAACAGAGAGCAAAACTTCAGGATCAAGAGAAGCTTTGAACATCATTCTTTTTTTGCTAAGGCGACCATATTTGGCTTTATTCAGCAGTAAAAGCGCAGTTTTTCTCAGAACATTCATATTCAGTGGAGAATTATTTTTCCTTGCATGAGCAGCATCTTCTCTGATGATCACATCCAGACACCAATGAAGCTGATTTTCAACAGACCAATGTTTCCGGACTGCATATGCAAATTCATGGATATCCGTCAGAGAGGTAATATAGCAGCGAACATACTTCCCTTCCTTTTCGCCTTCAATTACCTTTGACCAAACCATGCCTATGTCATTCAGATTTTCCCATTCACTGTGCTGTCGGCTGTTGCTTTCTGGCATTTGTCTGTTTCTTTGCGCAGGCTTTACAGCACTTTTGTGAGCCTGACACAATAGTGTAAGTTTCACCGCATATCGGGCATATCTGCTCACTGCCGAGCGTGACAGACAAGCCTGCTTGCTTTTTCTCCTTGTAAGCCTTGTTCCGCATCGCCTGTGCCCTGTCACGGCAATAAACGCAGTATTTCGCCCTGTTTGACGGACTTTCAAATTCCACTCCGAAATCACCTCGCTGTTATCATTCTATCATAAAACAGGCATAACGTCAAGCATATTCAAAAAATTGTGCAGCCTGCACCGAGGAATCCCGGAATTGGCGATGGATCGCAGACGTACAGTCAAAACAATTTGCAATGGTGAAGTCAAGGTGTGCAATGACCTTGAGGAGGCACAGGCATTCTTCCTTGAAATGATGATGAATGCTATGGTCTACTTATGGAGTGAAGTGTGATGTTTTGCGGAAACTGTTACAAGGAAATCCCCGTGGGGCAGAATTATTTACGGCATCATGATACCTGCCTCATCCGCTCTAAAACCCCACCTTCCGGTATGTATCAAATTTCATCCACCGCTTGAAAAATTCCGGATCATCCGGATCATATGCCGCAAGGAATTGCTCCACATCCTCTTGCGAAGTCACCTGAACGGCAAATCCACGACCATTGACAACGGGGACACCGGTATAGCTGTAGTCACGGAAAGGAATGATCTGCGTGATCTTTCCGTTTCGTACCATGACAGCGATCTTATCCCGAAGCACAAGAATATCAAAATTATCAGGGTAAGCATAACTCTTTCCCTTCCGAGGGATCGCATCGCCGATCGTATAAGTCTGGTGTACGGGCTGATATTTCAGCACATTGAGGCTTGAGGCATCATAGTAAAATTCCTCAAAAATATCCCCCCTTGCCGTGAGATCGCCGCAGACAAAGGATGCTTTATCTGCCTGCTGTATCACCCTGTCTGTTTTCAGGACAACGCCGCAGGCAGAGGTCATATTTGTGACACGGTCGATCAGGATACATTCTCCCAGTGTCTTATGCGCCCGGAAAGTATCCGCAGCGATCCCCTCCGTGAGACGGATCTCACAGACCGCAAGACCATTTTTGGAAAGTGTCTGCACGGAAATATTTTCCCCTGTATTCACATTCACTGCATGATCAATGTTAGCAAGAATTGCCGGAATTGTTTTTGTACCAATTTTGATCAGATATTCTTTCCCTGTCACAAGCGGTTCATCATCCATCCAGAGCAGTGAAACGCTCAGATTTTTGCACACAGGTATATCAGTATCTTTACTAAGCACGCAGCCCCTTGACACGTCCACTTCTTTGTCAAGCGTGATGGTGACAGGCTGTCCCTTGTGTGCCGTTTCGGCAGACTGATCTGCGACAAGTATCGTCTTTATGTGCGCCTTTTCTCCGCTGGGCAGGACTGTGATCTCGTCACCCACAGAAATGCTCCCTGCTTCGATCTGTCCCTGTGATCCACGGAATGTGTGATCCGGACGGCACATACGCTGGACAGGCATATAAGATCCCTGTTCCTGATCATCCGCATCGATATCTACCGTTTCGAGATATGCCAGAAGCGGTTCGCCTTTGTACCAAGGCATACGGTCTGACTGAACAGTCACATTGTCGCCCTCTGTTGCGGAAAGCGGTATGATCTTGACCTGTGAAAGAGAAAGTTCTTCGCCTAACGCTTCTATCTGTTTTTGGATCTCCTGAAAACGTGCCTCGCTGAAACCAATGAGATCCATTTTATTGACAGCAAATACAAAATAGCGTATCCCCATCAGGCTGCATATTCTGGCATGGCGCTTTGTCTGGACAAGCACCCCCTGCGATGCATCCACAAGAATGACAGCAATGTCAGCAAAGGATGCGCCGACTGCCATATTCCGTGTGTATTCTTCATGACCGGGTGTGTCTGCAACGATAAAACTGCGCTGTTCCGTTGTGAAATAGCGGTATGCGACATCAATGGTAATGCCCTGTTCCCGTTCTGCCATCAGCCCGTCCAGCAAAAGAGAATAGTCGATCTTTCCGCCCCTGCTGCCGACCTTGCTGTCCAGTGCCAGTGCCTTTTCCTGATCGGCGTACAGAAGCTTTGCATCATACAAAATATGCCCTATCAGCGTGGATTTTCCATCATCCACACTGCCGCAGGTAATAAATTTCAATAAGCCCTTCATCAAAAATAGCCCTCTCTCTTTCTGCGCTCCATGCTGCCTGCTGCCTCATTGTCGATCACTCTCGAAGTGCGTTCCGAAGAAACAGCACTCAGTGTCTCTTCAATGATCTCGTCCAGCGTTGCGGCAGTCGATTCCATGCCGCCTGTCAGAGGATAGCAGCCAAGTGTGCGGAAACGCACCGACTTGTATTCCGGCGTTTCTCCCTCTTTCAGCGGGAACCGGTCATCATCCACCATGATGAGTGTACCGTCCCGTTCCACGACCGGACGCACTGCCGCAAAATACAGCGGCACAATGTCAATCTGTTCCCGGCGGATATACTGCCAGATGTCCTTTTCCGTCCAGTTGGAGATCGGGAAAACACGGATGCTTTCGCCCTTGTTGATTTTTGTATTGTACAGCTTCCACATTTCCGGACGCTGATTTTTCGGGTCCCACGCCTGTGCCGAATTGCGGAAAGAAAATATCCGTTCTTTCGCACGGGACTTTTCTTCATCACGCCGTCCGCCGCCGAATGCAGCCGTAAACCCGTATTTTGTCAGAGCCTGTTTCAAAGCCTGTGTTTTCATGATATCTGTGTAGGCGGCACCGTGATGAAATGGGTCAATACCCTGTCTGACACCCTCCTCATTGGTATAGACAAGCATTTCGATGCCAAGCTTTTTTGCCGTTTCATCACGGAATTTTATCATGTCATGAAATTTCCATGTCGTATCGATATGCAGAAACGGAAACGGCGGCTTTTCCGGATAAAATGCCTTCATCGCAAGATGCAGCATGACAGAGCTGTCTTTGCCGATCGAATACAGCATGACCGGTCTTTCGCACTCCGCAGCGACCTCACGGATAATATAAATGGCTTCCGCTTCCAGTTCATCCAAGTGTGATAACTCACGCATCTGCTTCACTCCTCAGTATTGATTGGATTCTTTTCGGTTGATGTCGATCTCCTTTATACTGCCGTCCGGACATTCCATGACCCATGTGAGGATATCGCCTCTTTGCTTTGTATACACAAGACTGCCCCTGCCGCCGATGTCTGCGCCGAGAAAGAATTTCACTGCATTTACCGGACATTCCTTGACACAGGACGTGCAGCCCCAACAGTCTTTCGGGTATTTCATCAATGCCTTGCCGTCCATTTGGATCAGGTTTCCCGGACACACTTCGGCACATCTGCCGCAGCCGATGCATAATTCACGGTCGATCAGGATGCTCATAGTGTTCCTCCTCTCTGACCAGCCTGCGCCGGATGATCTTTATTCTGCCGTTTTCCAATTTAGAATTGATATAGCAGAGATAATTTGCATCGTCTCGTTCGGGATAATCAAGGTGTTCCGCAAAGCAGTGCCAGCGGGTCTCCTTTCTGGCACGCAGATGCCCGATCAGGCTTTTGCATACCGTCAGTCTTTCCCGCAGTTCATAGATGCGCATGAGTTCATGCATATTCGCAGCGGAAAGCGTATCGGACAGCGTTTCGAGCTGTGAGATCCTTTCCTCCGCAATGGCAAGCTGCTTTTCATTGTAGCGGTAATTTGCCCCAATACCGCCCGCATAGTGATCCATGACGGTCTGCATCGCTTCTTCAAGCTGTTCACAGTCAAACCGTGCCTGTTTCTGATGCAGAAATTTCTCTGCGCTTGCCATTTGTTCCGAAATTTCCGCATCGCTGATCTCCGGAGCCGGATGAGAACGCATATAGTTCAGGGCGGACAAGGCTGCGATCTTTCCCTCTGCCAATGCGCCCGTGACATATTTCTGCGGACATCCGCCTGCCACATCACCGGCAGCAAAAAGTCCATGTATCGTGGTCTCCCGATTCGTATCGACCCAGTACCCGCTTGCGGTATGACCGCCGACGATATAGGGTTCTGTCCCCTCGATCTCCACATTTTGCTGTGACGGCATTTTGCCGCTTTCCAGCCATTTTATGGTCTGTGCCGGAGCCATGTTCAGATACGCCTTCATCAGGGAACTATCCTGCTGCGGCGTAATGCCCTCCGTTTTCAGGTAGCAGGGACCTCTGCCGCTGAGATCTTCCATGACTGTGCCATGCACTCTCTGCGATGTGGTAAGACCGTATTTGTCCTCATAGACCTCTCCGAGGGCATTGACCTGTTTGGCACCGACCCCCTGTGCCAATGTGCCTGTCGGTGCAATGGTATCCTTGCAGCGCAGCGCAATAAAGCGCATTTCCAATGTTGTCATTTCTGCACCTGCACGGATGCCCATGGCGTAGCCTGCGCCCGTGTTGAATGGCGGATACCACATCTTATGCCGTGAGAAACCCGGATGATTTGGCTGGTACAGTCCCGCTGCACCGCCCGTGCAGATAATGACAGCTTTGGCACGGATGCTGTAGAAGATCTCTTTTTCAACGCTGCATCCGAATGCACCGCAGATCTGATCTCCCGAGACGGAAAGATCTGTCATATTGACATGATCCATCACCGTGACATGTTCCAGCCTGTTCACCGCATCGGCAAGCAAGGGTTTGATATTCTCGCCATTGATCTTGAGATTCCATTTGCCTCTGGTCACATAATTGCCCTTTTCATCCTTGAGGATCACAAGACCGAGCCGTTCGAGGTGTGCTGTCATGGCATTGAGCTGTTCCGACATGGTGAGCAGCAGATCTCCCCGCACGATCTCTGCGGCATCCTGTCTTGCATGATCCACATAATCCTGCGGCGTTCTGCCTTCTGTGATATAGGCGTTCAGCGCATTGACACCTGCCGCAAGGCAGCCGCTGCGCCGGATATTCGCCTTTTCGCAGATCAGTACACGGGCATCCGGCGCATGTTCCGCAATGGTCAGCGCTGCATAGCATCCTGCCGTACCGCCGCCGATGATCAGTACATCTGTATGTAATTTTTGCAGTTCCATACTATCAGCTCCGTTTTTGAGATAAATATGCCCTTGCCGATCCCACACAATTTGCGCCGTCAGCCGCAGCCGTAATGACCTGCCGCAGCCGCTTTGTGCGGACATCCCCGGCAGCGAAAATGCCCGCCGCAGACGTGATCCCGTTTTCGTCCGCAATGACATAACCGTCCTCGTCCCTGTCTGCGATACCGGCAAGCAGTCCGCTGTTCGGTACGCTCCCGATCGCAAGGAACACGCCATCCACTGTCAGACTTTCTTCCGCACCATTCCGGAGAAAGTTCACGGCGCTGAGCTTTTCTGCTCCGAGAAATGCATTCGGAACGGCATTGAAAACACATTCCACATTGGCAGTCCGTTTTATGGCATTCTGCAATGCCGCATTGGCACGGAACTGCTCCCTGCGGTGCAGAAGATAGACTTTCTTTGCAATTCCGGACAGGTACAGTGCATCGGACAATGCCGTATCACCGCCGCCGATCACAGCGACTTTTTTCCCTGCATAAAAAGCGCCGTCGCACACAGCACAAAAAGAAATGCCCTTCGATAGGAATTCACTTTCTCCCTTTATGCCAAGCTGTCTGCGCTTTGTCCCTGCCGCATAAATGACTGTGCGTGTCAGGATGTCCTGCCCGTCTGCGGTCTTGAGGAGATAGCTTTCTTTCCGGGGGATGATCTTTACGATCTCAGCCTCCCTGAATGCTGCACCGACTGCCTCTGCATGGCGGCGGAATTTTTCACCGAGATCATAGCCGCTCTCTCCATACAGCCCCAAATAATTATCGACCCGGCTGCTTTCGGCGATCTGCCCCGTACCGAGGTATTCCTTTTCAAGGACGACCGCATTCAGGTCTGCCCGTTTCGCATAGACTGCGGCAGAAAGTCCTGCCGGACCGCTGCCGATGATCACAACATCATACATCGCTATCCCTCAATGACGAGTGGTTCTTTTTCCACTGTCTTCGGCTCGTTTCCGGTGATGCGGAACGCATGCAGCACCGGTCTGTCCCGTTCCATCAGGGAAAGGATCAGATAACTTGCCTTGTTGTCGAACGCAAGACGCTGATCCTCTTCGGAAGGTCTTGACGGGGACTCCGGATGAGAGTGCCAGTTTCCGAGAGGGGTCAGCCCCTTTGCCCGCATATCTTTGATTGCCGCAAGCTGTTCTTTCAGGTCAAGGGTAAAATGTTCACGGGACTGGTCTGTATTGGTGAGCAGATACACCGCCCGTATCTCCCGCACATCGTCTTGTATCGTACCGGCGATCAAGCCGCAGGCTTCATTCGGCAGGCAGCTTTCCGCATGGCGAAGCATCTTCTCATAGTCTGCTCGTTTTATCGTTATCATAGCATCACCCGCCATTCGTCAAAGATACGCCGTCACATTCTGCCTGTTCGTAGTCGATCAGCTCCGTAATGGTCGGATGTTCTCCGCAGACGGCACAGCCTGCTGTATGTTTTGGCAGTCTGATCTTGCGGAATTCCATGGTCAGCGCATCATAGGTGAGAAGCCACCCCGTGAGAAGTTCCCCTTTCCCGATGATGTATTTCACAGCTTCCATTGCCTGTAAGCTGCCGATCACGCCGCCCATCGCACCGATCACACCAGCCTGCTTGCAGGTGGGGACGGCATCTTTCGGGGGCGGTTCTTTGAACACACAGCGGTAACACGGACCCTGTCCCGGCACATAGGTCATGAGCTGCCCTCTGAACCGGATAATACCGGCATGAGAAAACGGCTTCTTTGCCATGACACAGGCATCGTTGATGAGGAATTTCGCCGGGAAATTATCTGTCCCGTCGATCACAAAATCATAATCAGCGATCAGTTCCAGAATATTTTCAGACGTGACAAAAGTCCGGTAGGTATGCACTGTCACATCCGGATTGATCGCCTGCATCGTTTCTTTTGCCGACTGCACTTTTGCCTTTCCGATGTCCGCAGTACTGTGAATGATCTGCCGCTGCAAATTGGAAAGATCCACTTCATCCGCATCCGCAATGCCGATCGTGCCGACACCCGCTGCCGCAAGATACATTGCCGCAGGTGCGCCGAGACCGCCTGCCCCGATGATCAGTACCTTTGCATTCAGCAGTTTTTTCTGTCCCTTTGCGCCGACTTCTTTCAGGATGATGTGCCGTGAATAGCGTTCGAGCTGTTCATTTGTAAATGCCATTGCCGTCCTCCTATCTGCCGCCGCCCATAAAGTAGAGAAATTCCACCGTGTCTCCCTCTTTCAGGACAGTACTGCTCACTTTGTCACTGGCGATAAATTCGTCATTGACGGTAACTGTGACATATTCCGGTGTTTCCACGTTTTCCGAAACGATCAGTTCGGCGATCGTGGTATTGTCCTTGATCTCTTTTTTCACACCTGCAACTGTGATCTGCATCATGATCTCTCCTTATCTTATCTGGTCGATTTTTTCGAGGATCTCTGCTTTTTTTGCAGCACCTCGGATACGGTCTACCTCCACGCCGTCCTTGAAAATGATCAGCGTAGGAACAGACTGCACGGCATAGGTCTCCGCCAGACTGCTGTCAAAATGGATATTGACCTTTACCAATTTCACATCGCTGTTTTCCTCTTCGATCTCTGCCAGAAGCGGGGACATCCGCTTGCAGGGAACGCAGCTATCGGAATAAAGATCCGCAATGACAAGCCCGCTCTGAATGGCTTCCGCAAAATTGTCCGCATTGGCTCTCACCGACATGTCATTCACCCACCTTCTGCACAATGAGATCATAGGTGCCGTCCGCATTGTCAATGAGTTTCAGGATCTTGTGCCCCTCCTCCTTGATGCTCCTCGGCACATTCTGCACCGGTTCGCCGTCATTCATGTGGATGGAAAGGATCTGCCCTTCCTCCAGTTCTTCCAGTGCGACCTTTGCCTTTACAAATGTGGTCGGGCAGACGACATCTGTAATATCCACCGTGTCACTGATCTGAAATGCTGCCATGATAGACCTCCTCCATTTTCTCCCGGAATTTGTCAAAGCCGACCCGCTCCAGACAAAACCGGAATCGTTCCCCGGCTTTTGCATTGTCCGCAAAAAACTGTACTGCCGCATCGCAAAGTTCCATCAGCTTCTCATGATCCTCAATAAAAGGGATGATCGGCTCGCCCTTGCAGATGCTGTTGCCGAACAGTCCGCCAAACGATACGATGTAGCCATGTCTTTTGTCCCATGCCTCTGTCGGGCAGGACTTGCAGCAGCGCCCGCAGAAATTGCATTTGCTCTCATCCAGCGTGATCTCCCCGTCCAGCAAGGTGATCGCTCCGCTGCGGCACGCTTTTACACACACGCCGCAGGCAATGCAGTTTTCCTTTTTCCATCGTACTTGGATGCCGCCCTTGATGCCGAGATCATTTTCTTCCGACTTCAGGCAGTTGTTCTGACAGCCCGTAATGCCGAATTTGAATTTGTGCGGCAGCTCCCTCGCAAAATATCTCTCGTCCAGCTCCTTTGCCAGTGCGTAGGTGTCGATACACCCGCTCGGACAGATCGCCTCGCCCTGACAGGCAGTCACCGTGCGTACTCTCGGACCGCAGACACCCGGTTCCACACCGCCCTCTGCAAGGGCAGCTTTCACGGCATCGATATCTTCCAGCCTTACAAACGGGATCTCCACGCTCTGGCGGGATGTGAGATGTACATGCCCATCGCCGAACTGAGCAGCGACCTCCGCTATTTTGGCAAGCTGTTCCGCCGTCAGGTTCCCACCGACCACACGCAGCCGGAGCGAAAAACGGTTCTTCTGTTTCTGGCGCATGAATCCGCCTTTTTTCAATGTTGCATAGTCCACTGCCATGTCTATTCCTCCTCGATATGATCGATCGCCTGCCTGAAGTCGGCGATCAGATCCTGCACATCCTCGATCCCGACACTCACCCGGATGAGATCATCATACACACCTGCGGCTTCCTTTTGCTGTGTGTCAGAATGTGCGTAGATCGTGCTTGACGGGTGAATGACAAGCGTCCTGACATCACCGATATTTGTGGCAATGGCTGCATAGCGCAGACGGTTGACGAACCGGAATGCTTTTTCCTTGCTGCCTGTGCGGAGTGTCAGGATCGCACCGCCCCTGCCGCCGAATTGGCTTTGTACCAGTGCCGCATAGGGACTGGATGCAAGGGCAGGATAATTGACTGTCACACGCCCGTCATGTTCCAGAAACTGTGCCAGTGCAAGCGCATTGTCGCAAAGGCGTTCCATTCTGAGTCCCAGCGTTTCCATGCCGATCAGATTCAGGAATGCATTCATGGGCGACAGACACGCCCCCATGTTCCGCCAGAGACCATTGCGCAGTTTGGCAAGGTAGGCAAATTTTCCGTACTTCCGATATTCCGCAGATCCCCTGTAACGTGTTTCGTCCCAGTGAAAGCTGCCATTGTCCACGATCACACCGCTGATGGCATTGCCGCCGTTGATGTATTTGGAAGAAGAATGTACGACGATATCTGCGCCAAGGTCAAAGGCATGGACAAGATAAGGCGTTGCGGTGGTGCAGTCGGCGATGAGCGGGATGTGATGGCTATGGAGCAGATCTGCGACACTTTTTACATCCACAACGTCCAAAGCGGGGTTGCCGATGATCTCACAGAAAACCGCCTTTGTCCGCTCGGTGAGCAGCGGCGCAAGTGCTTCTGTGGTGATATGCGCCACAAATTTTGTCCTGATCCCGAATGCCTCCAGATCTCTGAACAGGTCTATCGTACCGCCGAACAGTCCTGCACTGGCAATGATCTCATCGCCGCTTTCCAGAATATTCAGCAAAGCCATCGACACCGCTGCCATGCCCGAAGAACAGGCGACCGCACCGATCCCTTTTTCTATGTATGCGATCTTCTTTTCAAACGCATCGACAGTCGGATTGCTGATCCGTGTATAGGCAAATCCGCCCGACTGATTATGAAATACCTTTTCGAGCTGTTCCGCTGAACTGTGTTCAAATGCACTCACCTGATAGATCGGTGTAAGCGTTGCGCCGCACGGTTCTTTTTCTTTGGGCGGATGCAGCAGTGCGGTATTGAGACCCATGTTGATGTTCCCTCCCTTACAGATATGATACTAACATTGTAGCACTGTTAGCATACTATGTCAATAGGTTTAATATGATTTCGGCAATTTACATAGTGAAGTTGTAGGCTTTCATACAAAAGACTGTGCAACCTGCCCGATTGACAAAAGCAGCGATCCGCAGTATAATGTAAATATATAAAACCTATATATTTAATATGCTATTATGGAGGCAAAATATGAGGATCACTGCAAAATCCAATTATGCCCTGAAACTTCTCGTGGATATTGCGGAACACAGGGAAAGCGGCTTTGTGCCCTTAGCGGATATTGCCGAGCGGCAGTCCATCTCTAAAAAGTATCTTGAACAGATCGTGCCGATGCTGATCAAAGGCGGACTGCTCCGGGCGAACAGGGGCAACCGAGGCGGGTATATGCTCGATGTCTCACCGGACAAGTGTTCGATCGGGGATATCCTCCGGGCAACAGAGGGCTGTGTCCTTTCGTTCGGGATCGATGCGGACGATACGTTTCAGTTTGTCTGGAAAGAAGTACAGCAGGATGTGGAAAAATGTGTTGACCGCATTACCTTGCAGGACATTATCGAAAACAAGAACGGTTGCTTTGACTATTGTATATAGCAGATCGCCACATCATTTGGTAAATGTGCCAATATGTCCTATTAAATTGATAGATTTACTATGTATAATTCCAAAAATATGCATAAGTGGTTGACAAACGTCACGGCAAGTGCTATGATATAAGGTAAGCGCCAATCATTCCATAACGTTGTCAGCGGCAGAAAAATGTGCTAAAATAGTTCCGAAGAAAATTTTTCCGAA
>CANQNG010000031.1 GCA_947625155.1 uncultured Clostridia bacterium | reverse complement strand
ACACAAAACCGTGCTGACAGGGCTATGCACTTTTTCGAGCCCCTTTTATGCACTTTCTACTTGACAAACACACAGAATGCCCTCTCGTTTGTGCAAAACATTATATTTTTAAGGGGAAAATCGTGCAAAATGAAGTCTTGCATTTCTGTAGGAGATATGGTATAATAGTAATATGTAGAGTTATTATTACACTTTGTCAAGTGTGATGTCTGTATTATCCTATAGGAAGTCTGGAGTTTGTGTATGAGAAAACTGAAACGTTGGGCTGTTGTGGTGGCGGCATTTTGTCTGGCGGCATCCTTTGGCGGATGCAGCACCGGGGATACAGTCAGCTATAAGGAAATGAATTCCGCTACCCGTGAGGAACTGGTCAAGCTGGTCGGGGAGGATGACCGTCTGCCTGATGAGGAACTGGAAAATAAAACCATCAAATGGTTACAGGACTGGGATCTGAATGCAGATTCTACCGGCAAGAGTACGCCGCCGGAACTGGCTATTTTTCAGGATCGCTATGGCGGTGAAGTGCAATGGTATCAGTGTACTTATGAGGAACGCTACGACAAGCTTGCCAATTATATCAACAGCGATGAGGGGATAGACTTCTTCTATGGGGGTAACTTTGATGCGTTCCCGAAAGGTGCGATACGGGATATGTTCGTGCCGTTTGATGATTATATTGACCTTGACAGCGAGCTGTGGAAAGATGTCAAGGAACTCAATGACAGCATCATGTGGAAAGGTGCGCACTACATGGCGGTCGTGGAAATGACCGGCGATAACTGCGCTGTCATTTACAACAAGGACACTGTTCAGGAACTGGGCTTTGACGACCCGGCGGAACTGTTTGAAAAAGGTGAATGGGACTGGGACGCTTTCGAGGAGATGCTCGAAGCGTTTGTGGATGTGGAGAACGGCAAGTACGGACTGGACGGCTGGTGGTTTGAGTCCGGGCTTTCGGCAACTGTGGGCGTTCCCTATGTTGATCTGGTGGACGGCGAACTGGTCAGCAACCTTGGCGACCCGAATATTGCCCGTGTGCAGAATTTCATGTATGACCTCAACACAAAGGGTCTGGTCGCTATCGGTGTCGGTGATTTCGGCTGGAAGGATAAGCCGGAGTACATCGGTGAGGGAAAGGAAATTTTCTACCCGGCAGGGCTGTGGAAGCTGTATGGCGAACGGGATAGGATCGACCCCAAAACCAACAAGAATACCGGCTGGGCAGGCGTGTTCGGGGAGCATGTCATGTTTGTCCCCATGCCCAAAGATCCGGATGCGGATGCCTATTACATCCCGGCGAACCTCAATTCCTACCTCTTTGTCAAGGGCGGACATAACCCGGAGGGTGTCGCAAGGTGGCTTGACTGCAAGCGGCTGACGTTCCTGAATGAGGACATCCGGGCACTGGCGGATCAGCAGTTCCTTGACGATTATCACTGGACGGATGAAATGGTCGAGATGAAAAATCAGATGGATGCGCTGGCAATGGCTGCTCCGGTCATCGACTTTAAGACGGGTGTCACCGCTGATCTGGAAGACATTCTGGACAGCAGTGAGGGCGTGCGTGCTGCCGGAAAGGGTACGCCGTGGAATGAAACGCTTTCTTCCCTGAAAGAACCGGTCCAAGCGATGATCGATGAGGCAAACAATAGCTGATCTCTGAAACATTTGTGATTTGGTTCGCTGTTTAGAAAATGTTCACAAAAACGACTTGAATTCCTGCCTGAAATATGGTATACTATATGTCAGGATCGGTATTTGTGTCTTGGGAGGCGTGACTGTATGAAAAAAGTTCTGGTTACAGGCGGCTGCGGTCTGATCGGTGACCACGTATGTTCTGGTTTTCTGAAAAAAGGCTACGAGGTCGTTGCCATCGACAGGCAGAGCAGTGATTACAATATGGGCAAGGAGAATTTTTACTTCTATGAGGCAAAGCCCTCGGATAAGGGAAAATATGCGGATGTGTTTGAGAAGCATCAGTTCGATACCGTGATCCACCTTGCCTGCACAGCGGATAACGATCTGGGACATATGATCACGGATGCTGAACTCAAGGAGAATGAGCAGTGCAATGCTTTTATTTACCGTTTTGCCATTGCACATGATGTGCAGCAGTTTATCCTGATCAGCACGACACATGTTTATCAGATGCCCAAGACCCGTGAGCCTCTGCGTGAGGATGATTTTGTGAAGCCTACGACCAATTATGCCAAGCTGAAATACGAATCTGAGCAGACGATGATCAAGGACATCGGCAGGGCAAAGGGCATGATGATCGCTATCATCCGGCTTGCGCCGGTGTATACCATGGATTTCTGCGGAAATCTGGAGGCGAAGATCACAGATCCGAAAGATAATACAAAGTTTGTGTACCGCACAGGTGAGTATGGTTTCCACTTCTGCTGCGTGCATAATCTGGTGGACTTTCTGCTGACGTTTGTGCAGACGGCTGACGATCACAGCTACAGCGGTACATATAATATGGCAGACAAGAACCTGACAATGGCATCTGAGATCATTGAGTACATGAAAGAACACCACAAGATCGGCATTGTGCTGCAGCGGAATCCCCCGAACACCAGCCTGAAAATGATCAAGAACCTGATCGAAAACAAGGACATGAAAGTCAACTACCGTTTTCTGGATTTCACAAGGATCCTCTCCAACAACATGTTTGACATCGGCAAGGCTTCCAAATACTGTTCGTTTCGCTGGACGATCAAGAATACCAAATAAACAAATGCCCGGCATCAAACCGGGCATTTTTGGCAGACAAAATGCACCTCCGCAGGGAGGTGCATCGTTTTATACCGCAGGAAGTGTATCGATGAGTTCCACCACATACTGCAAGAGTAAGAGTGCATCCATTGGTGAGATGATGCCGTCTGTGTTTACATCCGCCCGCATTGCGAACGCATCGTCTAGAGTTTCTATGCAAAGCAGATCCTTGTTCAAAGCAATGACATCCGCAAGTGAGACTTTTCCGTCGTTGTTCAGGTCGCCGCAGTGTGCAATGGCATCCGGTGTAGTCTCCTCTGTCGTATCTGAAAAGGTGGAAGATCCTTCGGTAACAGGTACTTCGGTGGAAGGCTCTTCGGTGGAAGATCCTTCCGTAACAGGCTCTTCGGTAGGATCGGGCTGCGTGGTATCAACGGGGAGATCTACGACAACAGTCTTGACATAAGAAACACCGTTACTGGTTGCAATGATCTGTGCTGTTCCGTTATTGCCCGGTGTAAGCCGTCCTTCGGAAACTGTGACCACCTTCGGATCGCTGGAGATCCAAACGATCTGCCCAGTTGGGTCGGGGTATTCTAAGATAACGAGCATATCCGGGTCACGGATATAGATCGTTTCACTGCTCGTCATGGAATAATGATAATCTTCTGTGACGGATACCTGACAGGTCAGCAGACTATTATTCACATATGCCATAACATTACAGTTGCCGGGTGCAATGCCTGTCACCAGTCCGTTTTCCACATGGCAGATATTCGTATTGTCGGAGAACCAGAGAACATCTCCGCCGGTGTAGTTCTGTATCTCAAGCTGTACTGTGCCGCCCTGATTGAGAGAGATCTCCTTTTGGCTCAGGTAGGGAGCTTCCTCATTCGGGATGCTGATCGAACCGGAAATGGAATTCTGATGTATGCTGCTGATCTGATCAGTGCCTTTGCTGGTATACCAGAAAGAGGCGGTATCATGGCAGCCATTCCAGTTGTAGCCGATCATGAACTGATCGCCGGTCGCATAATTTTCCGGGAGACTAAATTGCAGCGTGAACAGTGTGCTTTCCCCCTCACTTGCTCCGGCGGAGGCAGAGGCATTTGCACCGCTGAACCAGATCCGATGCTCGGCAGAATTGTTGATATAGTGGAATTTGCTGCCAGCCTGCGAACTCTTATCCACATGGGTAAGTGTCAGCCGATCGTCATAATAGATGCCGAATTCTGCGGCAATAAAGCCATCTTCATTGCCGGAGATGTCAACATTGACCGAAACCATGCGATCATCACCGATGTCTGCGCTGTTCAGTTCGATGCGGTCAATATAGAGTGCAAGAGGCTGATCAGCGTTGGCAGGCAGTGCTGCCATGGGACTGACCATGGAGGCTGCCAGTATGACTGATAACGTTTTCGGAAATACCAGTCTCACTTTCATCATCTCCAATATGGATGAAACCGGAAAATTTTCCGGCATCATTTGACAAATTTAGCTCACCTGTTTTATTTATTATAGCACAGATCCTTTCAAACGTCAATGAATTTTTTGTGAATTATTTGCAAAGTTCCCTGCACCATGCCCTTTTGAGGAATATTTACAAATAATTTATAAAATATTTTTGAATTATGAATATTTTTACCTTACAGGTATGGTATAATAAGATAAGAAAAGTCTGACGAGCAGGCATACCCGAAATCCGCCGTAAGTGTACGGGATCAGGAGATGAAAAAAATATATGCAGCAGCAGGCTGAGATCATTGACATTGTAGAGAATTTTAGCTGTCCGAATCAGACAGATACATACCAGAATGCGTTCCGCCAGTGGCGGCGCAAAAAGCATAATCACTATGCGTTCCGTTTTACCAAGAACCCAAAGGAGACTGCTTTTTCGGAAACGGCTGTCCATGAAAGCGCCACACAGGCAGAGCAGGCTGTGCTGCACCGCTTCGGAGTTTTGGTCGGTGCGGCGCTTTTGTGCTATCTTGTGATCGAAAATGTGCTGGACAAGCTGCTTGTCCTGATCCTGCAAAGACGGGAAATGAACATCGAGTTGGTTTTCTGGGGGGAGAGCAGGCTGTACGGGGATGAGCAGTTGGTATTCTGGATCGCTGCCATCGTGCAGGTATTGAAATTCGTTGTGCCTGTTTTGATACTGGCATTGGTGCTGCGGCTCCCCGTGCGTGTGAGTCTCCCGCTTCAGGTCGCAAAACCCCTGCAGCTTCTGTATGGCATTGCACTGACAATGCTGCTGAGTGCAGGACTGGGTATGTTTTGTGTCCCCCAGTCAGCGGAACTTGACAAATACAGACTGATCGCCGGTGCAGTTGGCGGTGAGGATCACAGACTGATCTTGTACATGCTGTTCACGATCTTCATTCTGCCTCTGATCGAGGTGATGCTGTTTCATGGCTGTCTGTTTCAGGCGATGCGGCAGTTTGGAGATCGGTTCGTCATCCTCACGACCTCGATATTGGCAGTGCTGCTGATGCATGATCTGCTGGACAGTGTGCGTGTCGGGCTGATCATCCTGACGATCGGGTATTTTCAGGTGAAAACGGGCAGTTTTGTTACTGCGGCGATCTTGCGGATCATTCATGAAATTTATATGTTTGCCCTGTATTATATCGAAAGCATGGGGAGCGTCTATTCCTTGGAATGGTGGATCATTGTGCTGTTTCCCTGTCTGGTCGGCATTGCGGCACTGGTCTGCATGCTGCCGCAAAGGAAGAAGCATCCTGACGAAACTGAAAACGAGGGCATTCACCTGAGTCTCTGGGATCAGTCCTCTGCGTTCTTTACATCCATGCCAATGGTCGCATTCACGATCCTGTGTATGTTGCTGCTGGTCGTTTCTGCGATACTGGATTAGGAGCAGTTATGGAAGCGGAAGTCTATATGCGCCGGGCGCTGGAGCTGGCAGAACAGGCGTTTTCAATTGGTGAAGTCCCAGTGGGGGCGGTGATAGTCCGCCGTTCGGACGGTCTAGTGATCGGAGAGGGGTACAACCGCCGGGAAACGACACGGCATGCCCTTGCTCATGCGGAGATCATAGCGATCGATGCTGCCTGCCGGAAGCTGGGCGGCTGGCGGCTGCCGGACTGTGCGCTGTTTGTCACGCTGGAGCCATGTCCAATGTGCAGCGGAGCGATCGTGCAGGCAAGGATCGATGAGGTGTATTACGGGGCAGATGATCCGAAATGCGGTGCAGTGCGTTCGGTGGGAAGTATGCTTGCACTCCCGGATCATTACCATACGGAAGTCACGGGCGGTATACTCCGGGAGGAGTGCAGCGGCATTCTCTCTGCTTTTTTCCGTGAGCTTCGCAGAAAGAAGCTGTAGGAGATTTTTTGCAGAAACGCTGCCCTGAAAAAATAACTGCATAAGTATTGACATTTTCACCATCTTGTGCTATAATAAAGTACATGCCGCCGTGGCGGAATAGGCAGACGCAGCGGACTTAAAATCCGCTTCCGGATACGGAGTACCGGTTCAAGTCCGGTCGGCGGCATCACCATTGATCGCAAGTTCTCGTTGGATAACTTGCGATCTTTTGTTGAACATCCGGACTTTTAGCGCATCGAAAAGATCTTTCTCGCACAGGGCGCTTTATCCTTATGTTGGTAAAGTCCGCATCCTTATCATGCAGACTTGCTTTTTCCTGCGGGATGCAGTATGATAGAAACAGTGATCTCTGTGAACAAAAGGAGGTTTTTACCATGATCAATGAAAGAAAGCAATTACAGAGCATCATTTCCGGCGCACACAGTTTGGTATTTTTTGGCGGGGCGGGTGTGTCCACGGAGAGTGGGATCCCGGATTTCCGGAGCGTGGACGGACTGTATCATCAGAAGTACGATGTACCTCCGGAAACGATCCTGAGCCACACCTATTTCGAGCAGCACACGGAGGCATTTTACCGGTTCTACCGGGACAAAATGCTTTGCTTGGATGCCAAGCCGAATGCTGCCCACCGGAAGCTTGCGGAACTGGAGATGGCAGGCATCCTCTCAGCGATCGTGACACAGAACATTGACGGCTTGCACCAGAAAGCCGGCAGCCGGAACGTGTTCGAGCTGCATGGGAGCGTACATCGAAATTATTGTCAGCACTGCGGGAAGTGCTTTGATGCGGCATGGGTGCTGCATACAGAGGGTGTACCGCACTGTCCGGACTGCGGCGGGCTGGTCAAGCCCGATGTGGTGCTGTATGAGGAGAGCTTGCCGGATAAAACCGTTTCAGGCGCACTGAAAGCCATTCAACAGGCGGATGTGCTGATCGTTGGCGGCACGTCCTTGAATGTCTACCCGGCAGCAGGTTTCCTGCGGTACTTCCATGGAAAGCATCTGGTCATCCTCAACCGGGACATGACACCGGCAGACGGTATGGCAGAACTTTGCATCCGGGATAAGATCGGGGAAGTGCTGGATGAGATCCGGATCTAACAACTGACGGCAGCCGCCCTTTCAAGGGAAGTATCAGGGTAAACAAATGCCTGATCTTATGCTATACTATAAATATAGGCAGCAGTCCGGTGCGGCTGCTGTGATCTGAAACTGAGGTGTATCACATGATCGAACTGAAAACCTATCGAGGACATATCCGCAATCATGAAGCCCTTTGCAAAGAGCTTGGCATTCCGGGAGACCTTTCCCGTGAGGAACGGGAGCAGACCATTCTTGTCAGAGCGTATGAGACTTGGGGCGAAGCCATTGCCGACCACCTATATGGCATGTTTGCCTTTGCGCTGTGGGATACGGAGACGGAGACGCTCTTCTGCGTGCGTGACCATTTCGGAACGAAGCCCTTCTATTATTACCTGACTACAGACGGGCGGCTGCTGTACGGCACGATGCTGCGGGACATTCTCTCACAGGAGGGCTTCATCCAGGAGCTGAACGAGAAAATGCTTCAGATCTATCTCTCGCTGACCTATGTGGCAGGAGAGGAGACATTCTTCAAAGGTGTAAAGAAGCTGATGCCGGGCTGCTGTCTGACGTTCCGCAAGGGGACACTGCAAGTACGCCGCTACTGGAAGCCGGAGTACCATCCGGACGAGACCAAGACCCTCGAAGAATGGGCTGATGAGATCCATACGACCGTGCAGCAGGTGATGCAGGAAGTCAAGACCCCGGACGAGACGGCAGAGTCTTTCCTGTCCGGCGGGGTGGATTCCTCCTATGTGCTTGCCGTTTCCCGGGCAAAGCGGGCTGATTCCTGCGGGTACGATGAAGAGCGCTTTGATGAATCCCGTGTAGCAGCCGAAACCGCAAGGCTGCTGGGGGTAGAACATGCCGTTTGCAAGATCACCCCGGAAGCTTTCTTTGCAGCTGTGCCGTATGTCATGGAACACATGGAGCAGCCGCTCGGGGATGCCTCAGCGATCGTATTCACGCTCGGATGCCGGGCAGCCGCCGAACACACAAAGCTATGCTATTCCGGCGAAGGGGCAGATGAATTCTTTGGCGGCTACAATATGTACCGCAATGCGGAGCGCTACGGCGACAGTCTGAAAACGTTCTATGTCGGCAACACAAACATTATGAAAGAGGATGAAAAAGAGCGCATTTTGCAGCACTACGACCCGTCCGTCCTGCCGATCGATCTTGTAAAGTCCATTTATGAGGAGACAGAAGGGCTTGACCCGCTGACCAGAATGGCAGACATCGACATCCGTATCTGGCTGGAGGGCGACATTTACCTGAACGTCGATAAAATGAGCCAAGCTGCCGGGCTGGAGATCCGGATGCCGCTGACGGACAGACGGATATTTGACATTGCATCCCGGATGCCGGCACGTTTCAAGGTGAATGATACACAGAACAAGGTCGCATTCCGGACGGCTGCTGCTAAGGTGCTTCCGGCGGAGATCGCCTTCCGTAAGAAGCTCGGGTTTATCGTTCCGGTGCGCATCTGGCTTGCGGATGAAAGCTATAATGCCGATGTCCGTGCCAAATTTGCTGGTGCATCCGCAGCAAGATATTTCAAGCCGGAGGAACTGCAAAGGATCTACAGCGAATACGTCGGCGGCAATTCTGAACTCTGGCGCAAGGTGTGGACGATCTACACTTTCCTCGTGTGGTACGATCTCTATTTTGCAGGATAAGGAGCGGATACCATGGAAACAAAACAACTGACTGCCTCTGAAGCAAAGCAGCGCCTACTGCTCGGCAATGCCAGATATGCAGCTGCGGAGGACCTGACTGTGGATACCTCTGCACAGGTACTTGCCAAGGCGGTACAGGGGCAGCAGCCGTATGCCGTGATCGTTACCTGCTCGGATTCCCGTGTCGTGCCGGAGCTGATCTTTTCAGCGGGCATCGGAGAGCTGTTTGTCATTCGGATCGCCGGAAATGTCATGGACTCCCACCAGCTTGGCAGCATTGAATACGCAGCAGCACATCTTGGTACAAGGCTAGTTGTGGTGCTTGGGCATACGGGGTGCGGGGCAGTGCATGCTGCGATCCACCATGGACCGGAGGGTCACATCCAATTCATCACCGATGAGATCCGGAAAGCCATCGGCACGGAACAGGACGACTACCGGGCGTGCTGTCTGAATGTCCAGCATAGCTGCGGCATCATTGAACAAAGTCTCCTGATCCGCAGGGATGAAGCAGAAGCCGGCTTACAGGTGCTGGGCGCTGTCTATCACCTTGAGACAGGAGCAGTCGAATTCCTGTAATATCGTGAAAAGCACCCTCAGAATGCGTCTGAGGGTGCTTCTTTGGTCATAAGCTCTTACTTCTTCATCAGATCCATACCGGCATGCCATGCCTGCCCGACCTGATCACCGACAGCATAATACCCGTTCTGGAACTGGTCAAATACCAGTGCCTGCAATTTCTTCGGGTCGATCTTGCCCTTATCGTCCAGCACACGTTCCTCGGCGCTGACATTGACAATATGCCCGACAATGGCATAGATCACCTTGGTTTCTGCTACCTCGGTAAGCTCACATTCCATGGTGACGGGAAATTCGGTAATGACCGGGGCGTTGACAAATTCACTCTTCACCTCATGCAGACCGCTTCTTGCGAATTTGTCCGGCATATCGTTGCCGCTTGCGATGCCCAGAAAATCAGCTTCCGCCATGTGCGGCACATCCGCAATGCTGACCGTGAATGCCTTGGTCTGGAGAATGTTCTGGGTCGTCTTGTGTCCCTTGCTGATGAACAGGGCGATCTCCCCCATATCACAGATCTGTGCCCATGCAGCATTCATGGCACAGGGCTTGCCGTTCTCATCATAGGCAGCAACGATCGCTACCGGCATGGGGAACAGGTACGGTTTGGATGCAAAATTCTTTCTCATGGTCCATCTTCCTTTCTTGTAGTGGATGATAACAGCCGTCAGTCTGCTGTTTCAAGCCCTTCTGCTGTAAATGCCTGCCGCAGGTCACGGATGAGGTCGTTCTTATCCTCGATACCGATCGCAACACGGTAGAAGCCGTTGTGGAATTCTTCCGGGTAGAGGTACATCCTCTCGTCATCCTCACCGATAAATACGATCAGGCTTGCCGCATTGCCAAGCGAGACCGCAGAGGTGAAAATTTCCAGATGGGTAACGACCCGGTTATAGAGGTCGTGCTCCCCTTTCAGCCCGAATGACAGCACACCGCCGAAGCCGTGTTCCATTTGCTTTTTGGCAAGCTCGTGTCCCTTGTGGCTTTTCAGACCGGGATAGGCTACGAAGCTCACGCAGGGCTGACGCTCCAGCCATTCCGCAACGGCAAGGGCATTGTCATTATGCACCTGCATCCGCAGCGGGAAGGTCGAACACCCCCGCTGAATGAGCCACGCATTGAACGGACTGATCACGCCACCGATGTTGACCTGTGCCTGATAGCGTATCTGTTCCAGATCTTCATGCGATCCGATCACAGCACCGCCCATGGAGTCGCCGTGTCCGTTGATGTACTTCGTGAGGCTCTCCACCACAAAATCGACACCGTATTCCAGCGGTCGTGTATTATAGGGAGAAGAAAACGTATTATCCACAGAGACTAGAATGCCATGCGCATGTGCCAGCTTGACAATGGCAGCGATATCGCAGATACAGAGGGTCGGGTTGCCGGGTGTCTCGAAGTGGATGAGCTTTGTATTCGGGCGGATGGCTTTTCTGATCTCCTCGATGTCCGTGCAGTCGGTGATGGTGGTCTCAATGCCCCACTTCTCCGTCCACAGCTCGTGGAAAATACGGTAGGTCGCAATATACGTCACGGTCGAAAAGATGACATGGTCGCCCTTTTTCAGCTTCGTGAAAAACAAAGCCGACAAAGCCGCAACACCGCTGGCAAGTGCCACACAGTCCTCTCCGCCCTCTAAGTTGGCAATTTTCTGTTCCAGCATTTTCTGGTTCACGCCGCCGTTGCGGGTGTAGATATTGCCCTCGCTTGCCGACCAGTTCATCTGGGAGGCATCATACGGCAGGAGAAAGCTGTTTGCCATATAGAGCGCCGGTTCGATCGCACCGGTGGCAGGGTCGGCTTCACTGCCGACATGGATGGCTCTTGTGGTAAAGCTCAGAGATCTAGGATCCTTCATGGGTATGACTTCCTTTCCTTGGTAAGTGTTCGGAACGTTTCCGCATAATATCATACATTGTTGCATAGACAGCAGCAATTTCAAGGGGTTTGGAGAGGTGGGCATCCATGCCCGCCTCCATGCTCTTTTGGGCATCCTCCGCAAAGGCATTGGCAGTCATGGCAATGATCGGCACACCTGCCGCATCCGGACGATCCATGGCACGGATCGTCCTTGCCGCCTCCAGTCCGTCCATATGCGGCATTTGAATGTCCATCAGGATCAGGTCATAATAATACGGCGCAGACACTGCAAAGCGCTCCACAGCGATCTTCCCGTCCTCTGCCTCGTCTATGACCGCCCCGGTCGCTGCCCCGAGCAGCTCCATGGCAATTTCCCGGTTCAGCTCATTGTCCTCGGCAAGCAGGATATGCTTTCCGGCAAAATCATACTCCGTCTGCATGCTGCCCCGGTGACAGGGCTGCTGCACTTCGCCCCAGCGGATCGGCTCTGCTTCTTCCACACAGTCGAACGGCAGATCTACTGTGAAGGTGCTGCCCTCTCCGTAGACACTTTCTACCGTCACCGAACCGCCCATCATCTCCGCAAAGCTTCGGACAATGGACAGCCCCAGCCCCGTGCCGCCGAATTTATGCGAAATATCCGCATTTTCCTGCTCAAAGGATCCAAAGATGCGGGAAAGATTTTCTTCCCGGATACCAATGCCCGTATCCGAAACGCTGAACCGCATCCAGACTTTCTGCGCCTCTTTCCGGGGCTGTTCCACGCTCAGTGTGATACTGCCGCCTTCATCCGTAAATTTCAGCGCATTGGAGAGCAAATTGGTAAGGATCTGATTCAGGCGGAGAGAATCCCCGACCACAGAGGAGTCCACCTCTCCGATCAGATCAACTTGGAACTGTATGCCTTTCTCCTCCGCCTGTACGCAGTAGATGCTGTCCAGATTTTCTAAAAACATCCGCATATCGAACAGATCAGGTTTGATCTGGAGCTTTCCGCTTTCGATTTTTGACATATCCAGCACGTCATTGATCAAGGACAGCAAGTGCCGGGACGAAAGAGAGACTTTTTTCAGACAGTCCTCGATCTTCTCCGGGTCGTTCAGGTTCTGCATGGCGATCGTACTCATGCCGATAATGCCATTCATCGGGGTGCGTATCTCGTGGCTCATACGGCTCAAGAATTCACTTTTCGCCTGACTTGCCTTTTCGGCACGCTCCTGCGCTGCCTTTGCGGCTTCATTGGCTGCGAGCAGTTCTCCTGCCTGCTTGTATAAATTATGGAAAAAGGTAAAGAAGATCACAGAAATGAGCAGCAGCATCATGATCAGAAGCGTTACCGCATTGCGGTTCAGGCGGTCGCTCAGTGCCGTGGTCATTTCGTCCAGCACCTTATAGGGGATCTCCATCAGCATATACCAGTCCGTTCCCTCGAGCGGTGCATAGTACATGAACTGCCGGCTGTCTGATGCCGTAAACAGCACGATGCCGGTTTTCCGTTCCGCAAGATCCTGTTTCATCTTTTCGAGAGAATAGCCCTCGTCAAATGTTGCATATTTCTCGAATTTGGAGAAAATATTATTTCCCCTCGGTAAAGCAGTGTTATACGTGTTGTATACAACAAAGCTGCCGTTTGATGTGACGATGCTGGCATAGGTCTGTCCCTGTTCGCTCTGAAGTCCCAGTTGACTGCTGAACATATCCGCACTGAATCCGGCAAACACGGCGATCAGCTCGGTGTCCGCATAGGACAGTGGTTCGATCTGTACTGCCATAGCAATGGTATTATCCTCCAGCATCGACTCATCATAGGAGATCAGATCGTCTTCCCCATTCAGCAGCTCCGCCAGAAAACTCAGCCGGGAGGCTGCCGGCTGCACGCCGTCCTTGCTGTACAGCATACCATTGCGGCCCACAAACGCCATCACCGTAAAATGATCGACAGTTTCCATTTCGGACAGAAAATTCGCCAGTGCAGCTTCATTTTTCAGATCTTCTTCTGTGATACTGCCCGCTGCCATCCGCAGACTGTTGAACCTTGCCTCTACGCCCGTGTTGAAGTGCATCTCCGTCTGTGTGGTCATTTCCCGGAGATAGACCGTATTCATTTCCGTTGTAGCGGCATTTGAAACATCATCAGCCGCAGCCATCATCCACCGAAAACTGACACCAAAAAAGAACAGGATCAGCAAGATCAGGAGGATATATCTCGGCTTGCTTCTGATGCGTATTTTCTCGTTCAACTCAGTCCACCACCTTTATCCGCCCATCCAGCTTGCCGCTGACCGTTTCGGTGTTATGCTTCTCCAGATATTGCAGCAGAATATCCGTCAGTGTCAGACCCGTCTCCTCCTTGAGCGTCACATGCTCTCCCAGCGCATCCGCAGCACTGTACACATTCAGCATGGTATAGCCGTCTCCGTTGCCGTCCATGTAGCCGGTCGAACCTGCCATATAGTCCGTCACGGCGATCGTGTATGTCTTACCGTCCTCCAGCGGAGAACCGTCTGACAGTGTCACATCCGCCAATGTTCCGGCACCGTCCTCACCCGGTGCATGGAATGTATACCGCAGCCCGGAAACATTCAGGAACCTGCCGCCGGGGATCCCGTTTTCCTGCACCAATTTGGAAAGCCCGTTTTCCAGCATGGCACGGATCGTTCCTGCATCCGTTTCGAGCAGGACATACTGATTGGGATAGGGGCAGACAGCATCCAGATCATAGGAGTAGATACTGCCCTCATACAGGCTGCCCCGGATCGAGCCGCCATTGACGAATGCAATATCCGCACCCGTGATCTCTGCTGCTGCATCAGCGATCAGATCCCCTATCTCTGTTTCCTGCTGGCGGACATTGTAATTTTCAAAGATCATGTCTTTCCCGCAGATACCGACCAGTTCCCCGGAAGCTTCCGAAGCCGTGCCGCCCTCCTGATAATAGGCATCCACTTCCTGCAATGCAGTCTCCACGTCGGTTTTCCCGGTGAGTACCGCTGCCATCCGGCTGCCCAGATAGCGCATGATCTCCGACGGGATGCGGATATTGTACACATACCCGTCCCGGATACAGTCCTCCAGCCCTGCCGGGAATTCCTCCATATCGACCGTGGTATCGGTGAGGTAGCTTTCCCCTGCACCGACATCCTGAATGAAGGCACGCTGCCCCTCCTGCGAGGAGAGCAGCTCCAGCACCCGGTCAGCAGCATCGAGCGTTACAGCATTTTCCGGTTTGCCAAGTTCTGCATTCAGGGCAAGGTACGCATCCGGTGCTGCGAGTGTCCACGCATGGTTGCCCTCACTGCTCAGGAACGGCAGCATGGTGATGGTGTATAATAAAACTTGACACATCCGACTCAAAGAGATATAATCAATAAAAAAGAGAAAAGGAGTGTCAG
>CANQNG010000030.1 GCA_947625155.1 uncultured Clostridia bacterium | reverse complement strand
ATCTCAAATATTATGTTTGAGTGCCTTATGGATCCACTGATGATTTCAAGGGTGATTTTTGAAAATTGATTTCCGTGACTTCTTTCAGAAGGCTGTTGACATTTTCAATAGGGTAGTGTATAATATTAGTATAGACAAGGAGTTAAAAAGCAGACCAATGATCCGGCATGAGCCGGTGCTAATATTATGGGTCTATGATACGAGCGAGTTGACCTTTCCGGTCATAGGAGGGCTTAAAAATGAATAAAACGATCTGTGAGCTGTTTGCCGGAGTTGGTGGTTTCCGACTCGGGTTTGATCGGCTTGCTTCCGAGTGGCAGACCGTATGGTTTTCGCAATGGGAACCCGGAAAGAAGATCCAGTGGGCGCATGCATGCTATGTACAGCATTACGGCGACAGTCCCGATGTCAACGGAGAATTCCACACCGGCGAGGATATCAGCACTGTTGAAAAGAAAAATATCCCCGACCATACGCTGCTTGTAGGGGGATTTCCCTGTCAGGATTACAGCGTAGCACATACACTGGCATCTTCTAAGGGGATCGAGGGCAAGAAAGGTGTCCTCTGGTGGCAGATCCGAGATACCCTTATTGCCAAAAAGCCGCCTTTCTGTTTGTTGGAGAATGTTGACAGACTTCTCAGATCTCCTGCGAAACAGCGTGGACGTGATTTCGGCGTTATCCTTGCCTGCTTTGCGGAGCTTGACTACAGCGTTGAATGGCGTGTGGTCAATGCAGCGCAGTATGGTGCAGCCCAGAGAAGAAGAAGGACTTTCCTATTTGCCTACAAAAGCGATGATACACAGTACGGGAAGAGCATGAGATGTATTCCGGCAGAGGATATTATCCGATCTCAGGGGCTTATGGCTCAGGCTTTTCCCATAGCCGATACGGAGGACTTCAAGAAAACGACTATCGGAACGGACATCGTTCAAGTCAGCGACAAGTTTTCTTTTGACTTTGAAAATGCAGGATCTATGACGGACAGAGAGATAACAACAGTCAAAGTCATCGAGCAGGAAGAAAAACCCGTCACACTTGGCGAGATACTTCAACAGGAAGCTGATCCAAAGTGCTTTATCCCGACTGATAAAATGAGCAAATGGTCGTATCTGAAAGGTTCTAAGAAGATAAACCGTACCGCTGCGAATGGTCACCAGTATGTTTTCTCGGAAGGTCCTGTTGCGTTCCCCGACCCGTGGGACAGACCCGGACGCACGATGCTCACCAGTGAATCCACCCTCAATCGCTCAACGCATGTCGTAGCAGACCGTAAAACAGGCAACTTGCGCTTGCTGACACCTGTTGAAGCGGAACGTTTGCAGGGGTTCGATGATAACTGGACAAACACCGGTATGCCCGATAGGATGCGCTATTTCTGCATGGGAAATGCGCTTGTTGTTCCTATGATAACACGTATGGGCAAAGTCCTTGATACGATCATCGCTGCCGAAAAATGATATAACGGCTTTCACATGGGTCGTATACGATATTCACATTATAGGTCGTGATCAGAAATGAAACATCCAAAAAGCTACGATTCCACGCCTGAGATAAGAAAACGCATGAGCAAGGTAAGGCTCAAAAACGGCAAAGCGGAAACGATCCTTGCCAAACGTTTATGGCATGCGGGTCACAGGTACAGGCGAAACTATAAAAAACTGCCCGGCTCTCCCGATATCGCATTGACGAAATATCGAGTAGCTGTATTTGTGGACGGTGAATTCTGGCACGGCGAAAACTGGGAAGAACGCAAAGCCAAACTCAAACATGACCGTGAGTATTGGATCGAAAAGATCGAAGAAAATATGGCACGGGACAAGCGTGTTGACAGGCAGCTGCAGGAAATGGGCTGGACTACAGTGCATTTCTGGGAGAAACAGGTATTCAAGCATACGGATGCGTGCTTGCAGACGATCTTAGAACTATTAAAGTGATCTGCCCTTGACGAGATCACTTTCCAGACCGGCGACCTTGACAGCAGTGAAATTTTATTGTATCATATATCGTACAGGCATCCCCTGAGATCAAACCAAGGAGACAACTATGCTATTGCAGATCTATGAACTGACCGGCATGACTGCCTATTTCCTGCTGGCTCTCATGCTGTCACGCTATATCTTTCTTCTCCGTCCCCTGCACGGAAAATGGCGAAGGCTTGGGCTGATGACCGGAATGCTGGCGGTCTGTCTGACTGTCTGTGTCCTCTTTGGCAGGACACCCGGGCTGGTCGTGCTCGGCATCCTGCTGGGTGGATACATCTTCCTGACCGGCGATGGGAACAGGCGCAGATATTTCCGGGTCTTGCAGGTATTTCCCATTCTCGGTATCTGTCAGGGACTGATCCTGCCGGTGGAGGAGCTGCCTGTGATGCTCCTTCACCTGAGCGAGACTACCGCAAGGATCTATGCCATTGTGCTCTATTCCCTTCTGCTGCTTGCCATGCTGTGCTTTGCATTGCTGGGGATCTCTTGGCGGCATACGTTCGAGGAGGAAATGCAGTACCGGCATCTGGAATACTGGGAAAAAACGCTCCTCTATGTCATTGGCATGCTGATGTTCCTGTTTGCTTCACCGGATACGGGCTATACCCAGATCGCCGACCCGAGTTTTCGTTCGCTGGCACTGCGCAGCACGGCAGTTTCGGCAGTTATCTGCTTTATCGTCACACTTTCTGTCATTATCCTCATCCTTCAGGGAAACCGGAACGCTCTGTTCCGGGAACAGGTGCTGCAATTACAGCACAACATCATCATCACGCTGGCAGACATCATCGAGAATCGTGACGAAAATACCGGCGGACACATCCGGAGGACTGCAAAATATGTGGAGATCATCGCCCGCACCCTCAAGGCGGACGATCTCTACGGCAACATCCTCACCGACCAGTACATCACCGACATGATCACCGCTGCTCCGCTGCATGACATCGGCAAGATCCATGTTCCGGATGCCGTCCTCAAAAAAGAGGGGCGCTTCACGGATGAGGAATATGCCATCATGAAAAAACATTGCAATGCCGGCAGAAAACTCCTCATCAAAGCAGAAAAGACGCTCGGAAGATCCAGTTACTTGGATATTGCCGTACAGATGGCTGCGTGCCACCATGAATGGTGGAACGGAAACGGTTACCCGGAAGGGCTGAAAGGACAGGACATCCCCCTCTGCGCCCGCATCATGGCTGTTGCGGATGTATTCGATGCGCTCGTTTCCAAACGCTGCTATAAGGAGGCAATGTCTACAGACGAAGCTTACAAGATCATCCGAAAGGAAAGCGGCACGCACTTTGACCCGGTCGTAGCAGAAGCTTTTCTGGGAAAGCAGGACGAGATCAATGCCATCCTCGCTGCGTTTACAGATCCGGAACAGCCTGCCCCTGCCGAAATGCTTCCGGAAAGCTGAAACGGCTGCCCTTTCCGTGCAGGAATTTCCTGCACGGAAAATTTTTTATGTTTTTTGAAAAAAAGCTTGACAAACATCAGAAAATGTGCTATACTATATGAGGTTGCTGATGTGGCACAGGTGGTAGCGCAACGCCTTGGTAAGGCGTAGGTCACCGGTTCGAATCCGGTCATCAGCTCCAAGTGATTTGGAAAAGCAGGCATCTTCCGGAAAGGGAGATGCCTGCTTTATGCTGTCATAGCGGAGAGCAAGAAGCCTGCCCCCATGGGAGCAGGCTTCTTTTGGTCACTAGATCGGGAACTCAGAGCGAGAGATCAGATCGATCACACATTGCAGGATATACAGTGCATCCAACGCATCCACTTTGCCGTTCTGATCTACATCCGCATTTTTAAGCGCTTGCTCTGTCAGATCCGTTTCAAGATTCAGCAGGAATCGGTTCAATGCAACGACATCCGCCAGCTTGATATTTCCGTCACCATCCAGATCGCCATAAACGACCTCTGTATCGGTCTTTTCGGTCGTATCCGGCTCTTTTTCTGTGGGTGCCTCAGTAGAAGGCTCTATCGGGTCGGTGACTTCTTCGGCTGCTCCCTTGACCGTCAGTTCCACACTTTCGATCGTTGTGGAAGTAGGCCACCACACCTGAAAGTCCAGACTTGTCAGTCCCTCCGGCACTTCATATTCCACCGTATACGTACCGCTGCTTGCGGTGGTCCTCCAGTCCTTGTTTGCGCCGTTGGCAGTGAAGATACCGTTTGCCTCGGTGTCGTTGGAATTGGTCTTGCAGGTGATCGTCACCTTAGAAGCACCCGTGACATCAAGCGTCCACTTCGCATTGCCGGATCCCGTGAAAGTGCCGGGCTTTGTTCCCTCAGAGGGTCTTTCCGTGGGAGTGGGTTCTGTGGGTTCGTCTTTGTCGGTCGCTTCTGTGTCCTTGGGATCTTCCGATTCCGTGGGAGTGGGAGGTGTTACAGCACCGCCGCCAAAATCGAACGGATATTTTACTTCACTTGCACTGCCGACGATCTTGGAAGCGCCTGCATCCGAACCGCCGTACAGCCCGGCAAGCCCTGCACAGGCAAGCACAAAGCAGCCGTTATAGTCAAGTGCCGGTTCTGTATACTGATACCCGTCTGTCTTGTCTTGATACTGACCGCTTCCATCGATGCCGCCTACAAGCGCACCGTACAGCGTGTACTTTGCTTCCGGATTCTGTGCCGGATCACCATTACCGGGGTTGGCAGCACGGTGATGATAGTGGGTAGGCCACTTGCTGCCATAGCCGATCAGGAAGCTGTAACCTGTGGGATTATCGCCGAGGATATAGTCCATCTGCCACTTGCCGGCTGTTGCATACTGGTTGGAAGCATCGCCGTTGGCAATGGCATAGCCGCTCATCTGCAAAGCGCAGTTGTAACGTGCAGCGCCCCAGCCGTCACCGTTGTAAGTGCCGACTCTCAGACCGCCTTGCTTGTCGATCTCGGTTTGCAGTTCCGTTGCCCACATACTGTCGCCTGTTGCCTTGTACATCAGTGCAGCATAGCCCTGAAACACCTTGTTCCAGCAATATCTGTAGCCGTCATAGCCGGCACCTTCACTGTACTTACCGCCGCCCTCCGGCACGAGTGTAGGCTTACTGCCTGCGCCGCAGATCCAGAGCCATGCCTCTGCAACTGCGATCTCATCCTGATACTGTTCTTCTGTGTCATAGAAACCATCGAGACCGTCCTTATTGTTGCCGACATGGTTTTTACCAAAATCGACCAGAGCCTTGGCATACTTGATGCACTTAGCCGCATAGTCTGGGTCGGAATCCTTGATCTCATAGGCAGTACCTGCCAGTGCGGCAGCCATTTCACCGCAGACCGCAGAGTTATTGTTTCCGGCTGTCAGGTAGTAGACCTGACGGGGATAATCCTGCACCTCCGGACTTGACCAGATGCCATGGTCTACACCGCCGTTTGCGACTACATGGGCGATCTTTTCCACACTGTCACCATTGAGAATGGTAGTGGACATCAAATAGTCCGCATTGCGCTTGAGGATGGCGATCAGGTGATCTTTACAGCCTGCCTTCTCGAATACGCCCGGATTAAGGTAGTCAGCCATTGCCAGACTCGATCCTGCAAACCCCATGGTCAGGTTGAACTTGATGTGGTCGCCAGCATCGTGATACCCGCCGGGATACTCGTCATAGGTATGGCAATCGCCTCTCCATGTCAGCGGTCCGTTATCGACATCGTTGCCGCAGGCATTGGCATCGTACATATACAGCGACAGAGCCAGAGCCTGATAGTAGTCATTATTCGCTTCCGCTTTGACAGGTGTGGTCCGGGTCAGTGCAGCCGCAGCGGACGAGGTGAACAGTGCAGCGCTCAGAACGCTCGCCAGAAACCGCTTCCCCAGTTGTTTCATTGGTTTCATGCGTATCTTCCTCCTTGATCAAAATAAAAAATAAAACCCCAAGGGTACACAGACGCTCTTGCACCCTATTAACATCAGTGTAACATATTTTGTATAAAAAATCAACAGGATTTTGTGAATATTTTCATTTTTTATAAATATCCCACAAGAACTGGGCAAAAAAATACTTTGATCTGTGCAAATTCCGTGCAGTGATCCCGAGAGCACTGCGGTTTTGTAAAAAACGCTTTACAAGACCGGAAAAATATGTTATACTGAAATACGAAAAGACGATAACGGGATCAGAACTGGATAGGAGGATCCACATGTACACACTGCTGAAAACCGAAAACCTTGCCCGCCGGGGGCAGGTCGAGACCGTACACGGCACATTTCAGACCCCCTGCTTTATGAATGTCGGCACATCCGCTGCCATTAAGGGCGGTATTTCCTCGCCGGAGCTTGTCGGACTGAAATGTCAGGTGGAGCTTTGCAATACCTATCACCTGCACCTGCGTCCGGGGGACGGGGTCATCCATCAATTGGGCGGACTGCACAAGTTCATGAACTGGCAGCGTCCTATCCTGACGGACAGCGGCGGTTTTCAGGTATTTTCTCTTGCCAAGCTGCGTAAGATAAAAGAAGAGGGCGTGTACTTTCAGTCACACTTAGACGGCAAGCGTATTTTCATGGGTCCGGAAGAAAGTATGCAGATCCAGTCGCACCTTGCCTCTACTATTGCAATGGCATTTGACGAGTGCGTGGAGAATCCTGCCCCCTATGATTATGCGGCACGTTCCTGCGAACGGACTGTCCGCTGGCTGGTGCGCTGCAAAGCCGAAATGGAACGCCTTGCCACACTGCCCGACACGATCAACCCGAAGCAGCTCCTGTTCGGTATCAACCAAGGCTGCACATACGATGCGCTCCGCATAGAACATATGCAGGCAATTCGGGAACTTGACCTTGACGGCTATGCGGTGGGCGGTCTTGCCGTGGGAGAACCGACGGAGGAGATGTACCATATCCTCGATGTGGTCGTGCCGCATATGCCGGCTGACAAGCCGAGGTATTTAATGGGTGTCGGCACACCGTCCAATATCATCGAAGGCGTGGCACGGGGGATCGATATGTTTGACTGCGTGATGCCGACCCGCAATGCACGGCACGGTACGATCTTCACATGGCAAGGTATCCGGCATATGAAAAATCAGACGTATGAGACCGATGCCCGCCCAATGGACGAACAGTGCGGCTGCCCCGCCTGCCGGAATTTTTCCAGAGCGTATGTGCGTCACCTGTTCAAAGCCAATGAGATGCTTGCCGGGCGGCTGACGGTCATGCATAACCTCTATTTTTATAACACACTGGCAGAACGGATCCGGGCAGCGCTGGACAGCGGGACTTTTGCACAGTTCCGGGCGGAATACAGCACGCTGCTCGCACAGAAAGCACCGGACGACTGATGCCGGAAGGAGAGGACTATGAGCATTCTGGAGATCATTCTCATCGCTGTCGGGCTGTCTATGGATGCTTTTGCGGTGTCCATTACAAATGGTCTTTGCTGCAACGATCTGAGCCGTAAAAAAATATGCTGCATCGCCGTCTGCTTCGGGGGTTTTCAGGGGCTGATGCCGACGATCGGCTATTTTCTCGGCAAAGCCTTTGAAGCCTACATCACGGCACTGGATCACTACATCGCTCTGATACTGCTCGGCTATATCGGCGGGAAAATGATCATGGATGCTGTCACGCAAAAAGAGGAAACGGCGGCATTTTCGCTTACCGCCAAAATGCTCCTGATGCAGGGCATTGCTACCAGTATTGATGCACTGGCAGTCGGTGTGAGTTTTGCGGCACTGCCGGATGTGCAGATCGTTCCGGCGGCGTTGGAGATCGCAGGTGTGACGTTCGGGTTTTCACTGGTCGGTGTGCTGATCGGGAAAAAGACCGGGCAAAAGCTCGGCAGCCGGGCACAGATCGTCGGCGGTCTGATCCTGATCGGTATCGGGGTAAAGATCTTTGTCGAGCATATGTTTTTTTCCTGAAACATGCGGCTATGGAATATCTGTATACCAAAAAGCAAGCTCTCAGATCCGTTCTGAGAGCTTGCTTGCTATTATGCTCAGTGACCGTTTGCGGAGGTGCTGCGCTCCTCCGGCAGATCATAGTGCCTATTGCCCCGCAGGCGCTGTTCATACTCATCATGCGGCAGGGGCTTGTCAAACAGAAAGCCCTGCGCCATATCACAGTGGATGCGCCGGAGAAATTCCGCCTGCCGGGCTGTTTCCACACCCTCGGAGACAATTTCCAGATCAAGCGCCTGTGCCATGCGGAAAATGTTCTCAATGACGATCTCGTCCGTCCGGCGGTCCACATTCTCCGCCGTGATACGGTCAAGAAAGGATTTGTCCAGCTTGATGATGTCCATATGGAACTCCCGGAGCATATTCAGCGAGGAATACCCTGTCCCGAAATCATCAATGGACGTGCAAATGCCGCATGTGTGCATCTTTTCCAGAAATGCGAGCATGGCATCATAATTGCGTGTACCGGACATTTCGGTCAGCTCGACCTCGATCAGGCTGCTGTCGATACTGTATTTTTGCAGGACACCGATGATCACTTCCGCCAGTGCTTCGTTGTGGAGATGCTGCTGGGAAAAATTCACGGAGACACGCACCGGCACGATCCCATTGTCCAGCCAGTGCCGCAGATCCTGACAGACACGCTCCAGCACATAGAGATCCAGTTGGCAGACCGTACCCTCTTTCTCCAGTACCGGGATAAAATCCATTGGCGGTACGACACTGCCGTCATGCAGCCAGCGCACTAGGGCTTCGCTTCCACAGAGCGTCTGATCCTCCAGCGACACCTTCGGCTGATAGTAGACCACAAATTCCCCGTTTTTCAATGCGACCGGGAACATCTGGGATATCTCCTTCTCATGCAGCACCTGTTCTTTCATGGAAGGGTCATACCAGAGCTGCTCCTCGGCTTGCCCGGAAGTACGCACCGTTTGCAGGGCAATGCCGGAATGATCCAGAGCCGTTTCGATGTCATCTCCCGGCTGGATGTCATACACGCCCGCATTGGCATACAAAGTGAATGGACGGCTGTCGCTCCGGATAGAGACCGTGACTTCCCGCAGGCATTTCAGGTATGCCTCGGCATGTGCCTTGTAGACCAGCAGAAAATAATTGTCACTGCCCGGGCGGCAGATCGTTTCACCGGGAAGGAGTTGTTTCCGCAGTGCCTCGCAGTAGGCAGCAAGCAGTTCATCTCCGCTTTTCTGCCCGATCGTGGAGTTGATGTACTTGAAATTTTTCAGGTTCAGGGAGATGCCCACATAGTCTGCAAGCGCTTCACCCAGTGCCGCACCGTGGCGCATCATGCCCTGCTTGTTGAATGCGCCTGTCAGGCGGTCGAGGGATGCTGCATTTTCCAACATTTTGCGCATGAGCATGCGGCTGCACAGCAGGAACAGATTTTCGCCCAGATACTGCACGGCATCCCGTTCCGCTCCCGTCCAGCAATATCCCTTTACCGGTAAGATCAGCACGGAAAAGGTACCGTTTTCGCCCATGTCATAGCCCATACGCTCACCTGCACCGGCTTCCCCGGCAAGATACAGCGTTTCCTCGGTATGCTGCCCTGTAGGAACAAGCGTGCCGTCCGGAACATCCAGACAGATCCGGATACAGGCTGCATGGAGCTTTTCCGCAAGTCCGACAACGGCATCCGATATGGTCTGCCACAAATTTTCATTTTCTGCTTTGCTTGCCTTGTGCATAAGATCCATGATCTCCCGTGAGATATGGAAACCATCCGGCTGATCCATTCCGCACACCCCCATCCTGCCAGATACATTGTTATTATTATATCATATGAGCGGGATAAAGTAAATACATTCTGTAAAATTGTTTTTCTTTTTGTACAGATCCAATTGTTTTTTATTATCTTCTTTGTGTGTTATATACAGATCCCATAAAACGATTTTTCCTACATGCTGTTATCATTGTGTCAAGCTGTACTATTTGTATGGTATTTGCTTGCAGAAAACAATTTTTTCCATAGAAATTTTTCAAAAAGGACTGGACAAATTGGCGGAAATATGCTATAATGAAGTCAAATCGAATTTTTATGAGGTGATCGTCATGGATCTTAGCAGTTTGTTCAAAAAAACACAATACTTCAACAAGAAGATCGAACCTTCCTGTTCCTACTGTCAGTTTGGAAAACGCACCAAGGACGGCGGAAAGATCCTTTGCGAAAAGCAGGGTCTGATGGAGGAGACGGCTTCTTGTCCCAAATTTACATACTCACCGCTGAAACGTATCCCTGTCAAGCAGCTCGAAAACGAGGGTGCCGTTGCAGATGAGGAGATGTATGTAGAGGTCAAGGAGGAGAACGCCGCAGCTTCCGGCGCTAAGAACAAGGCGGATGCAGAAGCTGCCACAAAGGCGCAGGCAGAAGCAGAAGCTGCTGCACAAGCGCAGGCAGAGGCAGAAGCTGCCGCACAAGCTCAGGCAGAAGCAGAAGCCGCTGCACAGGCTCAGGCAGAGGCAGAAGCCGCTGCAAGAGCACAGGCAGAAGCAGAAGCCGCTGCACAAGCAGAAGAAGCTGCCCGTGCCGCTGAAGAAGCACTCAACTACACAGCTCCCTCCGTTCCGGATGATCTGGCAGAGCTGCTCAGGGCTGCCGAAGCCGATGCACAGAATGAACTCAATGCCGCTGAAAATGCCGCCGCAGCGCCCGTGGAGGATGCTCCCCCTGCCCCGATGCCGTCTTTCCCGTCTGCGGACGATCTGCTCAAGGACAGCATGCATCAGAATTAAGCGACTTTCAGCCCGTCACTGTGCGGGCTGAACTACTTATGAGGAGGAGATCATGAAACGAACAGAATACATCGGCTGGGATGCCTACTTCATGGGTATCGCTTTGCTTTCCGCACAGCGGAGCAAGGATGATCATACACAGGTCGGCGCATGTATCGTCAATGCAGAACACAAGATCGTCTCCGTGGGCTACAATGGCATGCCGACCGGTTGCAGTGATGATGAGATGCCATGGGAACGGGAGGGCGCATTCCTCGCTACGAAATACCCCTTCGTCTGCCATGCCGAACTGAATGCCATCCTCAACAGCAGCGCTTCTCTGCGGGACTGTACGCTGTATGTGACGCTCTTCCCCTGCAATGAGTGTGCCAAAGCCATTATCCAGAGCGGTATCCGCCGGGTGGTGTATCTGGACAACAAGTACGCCGGGACGGATGCCATTCTAGCATCGGAGCGGATGTTCCAGCTCTCCGGTGTTGTCTATGAAGCCTACCAGCCCAGCGAAAAAACCATTTCGCTCACCCTGTGAGCAAGGAGACTGTATGCGTATCCGTTCCAAACCATGGGCTCGCCCCGAACTGGAAGCCTGCCCCTTCTTCATCGCCGACCCGAAAGCCAACCGCAACCGGTGGAATGCGGTTTTTGGCAACGGCAAGCCCATTTACTTAGAACTCGGCTGCGGCAAGGGCGGCTTTGCCAGTCAGGCGATCCTGAAATGGCAGGATGTCAATTTCATTGCGGTCGATATCAAGAATGAAATGCTCGTCCTCGCCAAGCGCAAGATCGAAGCAGCCCTACAAGCGCACCAGCTTACTGATGAACAGGTGCGGGTCATGATCTTCAACATTTCCTACATTGCCGAAGCATTTGGTGAAGAGGACTGCGTGGACAGAATTTTCATCAATTTCTGCAACCCGTGGCCAAGGGGAAAACACAAGAAGCGCCGCCTTACTCACCCCCGGCAGCTTGTCCAGTACAAGCCGTTCCTGAAAGGCGATCTGTGGTTCAAGACGGACGATGCACCGCTGTTCGATGAAACGCTTGACTATCTGGCAGACAACGGGTTTCGGGTGACGTACCGGACGGACGATCTGCATACTGCGGGATTTGCGGACAATTTAGAGACGGAACACGAAAAAATGTTTACGGATGAGGGCAAGGCAATTCATTTCCTGATCGCCGAGCCCGTCAGAAATTGAGGTGTACCATGAATAACGAAAACGGACTGCCGTTTGCACTTCCGGAAATACCGACACTCCCGGCGTTGGCAGGAAATGCACTCTGGGCAAATTACCGGGCAACGGTGCAGGTAAGTCTCCCGCACACGGCAAGCTGTGCACAGCTCCATATCCGCTGCCTGAAAGACACACCCGAAAGCGGCATGAGCCTGCGGTTACAGGGGGACGGGTACTGGGCATTGACGTATCAAGAAGAGATCCTTGCAGACGGCACGCTTCCGGCGGAAAGCAAAGCCCATACCATGACGCTCGGCGCAATGGGAACGCTTCTGTTCTGCGCTGTGGACGGGCAGTCGCTCTATCAGGTCAAGCTGGACGGCAAGCCGCTGATGCGGTCGGGATGTATCGGGCTTACGGGGGAGGATTGCTGCTTTGCCGACCTGAATGCAGGACCTTTGGTGCTGCTCCCTGCCTGCAACCGGAAACTGTCCTTTCCTATGACAGAATGGACGGGAGAAGCGGGCAGCAAGGCAGTGTTCCGGTTTTACGGCAGCGGCGTGTTCCTGCTCGGAGAAACAGGATCGGCAGAGATCGCTGTCTATCTGGACGGCAGTCTCTATTCGGGATCCGTGACGATACAGAACAGCCATGCCGGAGAGACATGCTTTGCACTGGACTCTATGCGCAAGGGGTGGCATACGCTTTCCGTGCAGCTTCTGAACGGCACGTTAAAGCTCACGGGTGCGGAAGTACCGGACGAGGGGAAAGTTCCCCCTGACCCGATGACAGCGGACAGGAAGCCCATCCCGAAAGCGGCTGTGATCGGTGCAGCGGCAGGCGCTGCAGTACTGCTGACCGTACTGGGCAAACGGAGGAGGAAAAAGTAATGCTGTTTGAAAAGGAATATGACTATACAGAAGATTCTTTCCGTGCTTCACTGGCAATTCTCGAAAAAACGATCCTGCGAAAAAAACAGATAGCAGGTATGACAACATTTGTGGTGATCGGTGTGCTGAGTTTTGTGGGCTGTGCCATAGAAAGGGACATCCTCTCGGGGCTGTTGTGTCTGGTGATCTGGCTGGTGATAGCATTTGTCACACGTGGCAGTTTCCGGAAAGAGTACATCAGCAACAATTCACTGGAAGCAAGGGCAAAATACCATTCCCTGCACCGCAGACTGACCGTTCTGGAAGATAAGATCGACCTTTATGCTGCTTATCAGAATGAAGATGAGATCCTGACGGACGAGGATCGGGCGGATGCCGACTATATGCAGTACCGGGAAGAATGCAACGAGGAAATGGGACACGAGTTCTACCGCTACGGGAAGTCCCGCTGCTATGAGAGTGCGGACGGCTTTCTGATCTACCGGGATCGGGATACGAATGAGTTTCTGCTGAGATCACAGCTTTCCCCCGATGAGGCTGAAACGCTCCGGGCGATCCTACAGGAAAAATATGGGAAACGCTATCTTACAGTCACCTGACAATAGCAACAGAAAAGCAGGAGGAATCTACCTTCCTGCTTTTTCTTGTTTAAGATAGGCTTCGATCGCAGCGGCGTTCACATTGCCCTCCCAGCGTGCAGTGACAGCTTCATTTTGCAGGAGCAGCACTGCCGGGAGTTTGTCGATGCCATAGCGCTCTGCCAAGGCAGGTTCTGTGTCCGTATCCACGGAATAGGCAGCGATCTGCTCCGAAAGGCGTTCGCTGACCGCATCCAGTTCGGGGGCAAGCGCCCGGCAGGGCGCACACCAGCCGGCATAAAAATCGAGCAGTACTGGACGGCGCTTGCTCTCCGCCAATACTTCCCCGAAATAACGGGCGTTTGTCTGATACAGCATAGTATTTCCTTTCTCCGGGTGTTCCGGTGTACAAGTTCCCTGCATACGATGTAGGGAAGGGAGTGCAGGCGAATGGCAACGATAAGTCTTTGTATGATCGTGCGGGATGAAGAACCGGTGCTTGCCCGCTGTCTGGAAAGTGTCCGGGAAGCTGTCGATGAGATCATCCTTGTGGATACCGGGTCGGCAGACAGGACAAAGGCGATCGCACGGCAGTTCACGGAAAAGGTCTACGACTTCCCGTGGATCGATGATTTTGCAGCGGCAAGAAATTTTTCCTTTTCCAAGGCGGAAATGGACTATCAGATGTGGCTGGATGCCGATGATGTGCTGACACCGGAAAGCGTACAGCAGCTGATCGCCCTGAAAGAACATCTGACAGCGGATGTCGTCATGCTGCCGTATCATGTCGCTTTCGATGCGCAGGGAACGCCGGTACTTTCGTATTACCGGGAACGCCTGCTGCGGCGGGAAAGGCAGTTCCGGTGGGAAGGGGCAGTACATGAAGCCATCACACCTGCGGGGACGGTCATTTACGGGGAGGCGGCTGTGTGCCATCGGAAAGAACACGTGAATGACCCCGACCGGAATCTGCGTATTTTCGAGAAACAGCTTGCTGAAGGCAAGCCCCTGAAACCGAGAGAACAGTATTATTATGCCCGTGAGCTGCTGTACCACAAGCGGTATCGGGATGCGGTCGGGGTGTTTACCGAATTTTTAGCCGAACCGTCTGCATGGCTGGAAGACCGGATCGGGGCGTGCGCCCTGCTTGCGGAATGTCATGAGGCTCTAGGTGAAACAGAAGAAGCGCTGATGGCATTGTTCCGGAGCTTCTGCTACGACCGCCCCCGTGCGGAGATCTGCTGCGAGATCGGGCGGCTGAAACTGGAACAGGGCAGCTATACAGAAGCGATCTTCTGGTATGAAGCTGCCGCAGCAGCACCTTTTACGGAGGACGGTTTCCAAAAGCCGGATCGTCATGACTACATCCCCTACATGCAGCTCTGTGTGTGTTATGACCGGCTCGGGAACATCATGCAGGCAAAGGCATATAATGACAAAGCAGGACGTATCAAACCGCAGGATGCCAATTATCTGGCAAATAAACGCTATTTCCGGAGCAAGCTGAGATCTTGAAAGCGATCCCGAAAGGGTAAGCAATAGACAGGAGGGATTTGCATGGCAATGTATTCATGCGGGTGTCAGCCCGTTCCGTATCCGTGCCCAACACCCTGCTGCCCCGTCGTACCGACCATCCCGACCGGCTCGACCGGCATCACGGGTGCGACCGGAGCGACCGGTCCGACCGGTCCGACTGGCGCAACGGGTGTAACAGGTCCGACCGGAGCTACAGGTGCTAATGGTGCGACTGGTGCAACGGGTGCGACTGGTCCGACCGGACCGGTCGGAGCTACCGGTGCTAACGGGGCAACTGGTTCGACAGGTCCGCGGGGAGCAACGGGTGCGACTGGTGCAAATGGCATCACAGGACCGACAGGTCCGCAGGGCGCTGCCGGTGTTCCGGGTGTTCCGGGCGTACCCGGCGTAACGGGCGCAACAGGCGCTACCGGTGCAACGGGTGCAGACGGTATCACTGGACCGACCGGAGCGACAGGTGCTACCGGTGCAGACGGTGCGGTCGGTCCGACTGGTCCTACCGGGGCAACAGGCGCAGACGGCGCAGTCGGTCCAACTGGTCCTACCGGGGCTACTGGTGCGACTGGTGCAGACGGCGCAGTCGGTCCAACTGGTCCTACCGGGGCTACTGGTGCGACTGGAGCAGACGGTGCGGTCGGTCCAACTGGTCCTACCGGGGCTACTGGTGCAGCGGGTGCAGACGGCGCAGTCGGTCCGACTGGTCCTACCGGGGCTACTGGTGCAGCGGGTGCAGACGGCGCAGTCGGTCCAACTGGTCCTACCGGGGCTACTGGTGCGACTGGTGCAGACGGCGCAGTCGGTCCAACTGGTCCTACCGGGGCTACTGGTGCGACTGGAGCAGACGGTGCGGTCGGTCC
>CANQNG010000029.1 GCA_947625155.1 uncultured Clostridia bacterium | reverse complement strand
ACCACACAAAACCGTGCTGACAGGGCTATGCACTTTTTCGAGCCCCTTTTATGCACTTTCTACTTGACAAACACAGAGGGCTTGCCATTACAAAATATTATAGCATCCGGATGATTTTTCACATATGTTTTTAGCTTTTCAGGATCAATTTTCTTAATCGTTCGATTTAATGGTTTGTTATTCGGATCTCCTGTTTCTTTTTTCTTTTCTTCCATTCGCTTATTGTGCTTTTTGCTACTTGAAAGATTTCCTCCGTTTCTGCTATTGTATGTCCTGCTTCATGATAGGCTATTGCTGCTTCCCTAAAATCTTTACTTTTACTCATGCTTCTATTTTACCACTTTCTGATCCGTTTGTCAAGTGGGATCGCTATACAGTTCATGTCTGTATCAGGCAGTTGTGTTTTATTTGGCAGTTCACCGAACGATCCTGCCCTGTGTGGACTGTTGGCGCTTGATCTTTTTTGAGGGTGTTTTGTCAAATTCCGTGTCCCGTATCCGCAGGCGGTGGATAGCCTTGGCGGGCGGCAGTGTCTTGTTGCACCTGTCAGTAAATTCGATCAGCGCAGCAGCGGCATCTCCACCGGCAGTCACAAATTCCGGGGCGGGCAGTATCTCAGTGCAGATAAGACCGTCCTCCGCATAGACCAACACCTCAGCGGCAAAGTCTGCCCCGGCAAACTTGTTCTCCAGTTCTTCGGGGGAAACATTTTCGCCATTCGCCAGAATGATGAGGTTCTTTTTCCTGCCTGTGATGAACAGGCGGTCCTGCTCGTTGACATAGCCCAGGTCGCCCGTCCGCAGCCAGCCGTCCTCGGTGAGGGCTTCGGCAGTCGCTTCCGGGTCTTTGTAGTAGCCCATCATGACAGAGGGACTTTTGACCGTGATCTCACCATCCACGATCTTCACCGTACAGCCGTTGACGATCTGCCCGACATCTTCCTGTGTCACGATCTCCCGGCTTGCCGTGGAAATGCGGGGAGAACACTCCGTCATGCCGTAGCCCTGCGCCATGATGAATCCGAAAGAACGGTAGATCTCTGCCAGTTTCGGATCTAAGTAAGCACCGCCGCTGTAAATGACTTTCAAGTTGCCGCCAAAAACATTCTGTGCGATCGCCGCAATGGGCAGCTCCGGCTTTGCCTGTGCCGCAGCTCGTATCTTTTTATAGATCGTCTCGGCGATCATAGGCACGAGCAGCAAGGTAGTCGGCTTGAAAAAGGCTAAATTCTGCGCAATGTGCAGCATGGAATCATTCACGCATACCGTCGTGCCATACCGCAATGACAGCAGGATATCACATGTAAAGCAGTACACATGATGGATCGGCAGCACGGTCAGCAGGCTGTCCTCCGGGGTGCTTTCGTTGTCCTGACACATGGTATTGTCGATCAGGTTGGAATGCCGCAGCATCACGCCCTTGCTTTTCCCGGTCGTGCCGGATGTGTAGAGTATGGCAGCACAGGAAGCCGGGTCGATGGCGATCTCCTCGCCGGAAACCGGGTTTTCCGCTAAGATCTGCGCAAGCGTCAGCCCGTCTGCCGTTTCGTCCCATGCAATATAGGTGTGTATCTTCGGGCAGTTTGCCTTGATCTCCGGCAACATGGCAGCATGGCGCTTGTCATAGAAAAATACCTCAGCATCCGACCGTTGCAGGTGGTCGGTCAGGTCCTCCGCACCAAGCTGTGCATCGAGCGGCACAATGACATTGTCACTCATGACCGTCCCGAAATAGCTCACCAGATAGCTGTAGCAGGTCGGTCCGGTAACTGCCGCATGGACCCGGTGCAGCCCTTTTCCTCTCAGAAAGCTCACCAGCCGGAGGGCATCATTTTTCAGGTCGTTGTGCGAATGGGAAATGACCTCTTTTCCGGCACGCTCTTTCAGAAATGTCTTGTCCCCGAATGCAGCAGCCGAGCAAAGTATCAGGTCACGGAGCGTTCTGACATCGGACTTTTCCATGTCATTCTCCTTTCAGCTTTTTCACGTAGGCAATGGCATCGCCGACCGTGTGCAGTTCCAGAATATCCTGCTCATCCACGGCAATATCCAGTTCCGTTTCCAGTGCGCCAAGAAAGTCCACAAAATCATAAGAATTAAAGTGCAGATCCTCAATGAACCGAGAATCTTCCGTGATCTCGTCCGGCTCTACTTCCACATAGTCGCAGATCAGTTTTTTGAATGTTTCCAACATGACAGTTTCTCCTTAGATCATATCCAGTATTTCGCCGACGGTGCGGCTGCTGTTTTCGATACCCCGGAACAGTACCCGGCACAGGTAGTAGTACAGGTACTCCATTTCGTAGTCCGTGACGGCATCTTTGCGGTATTCAAAGCTGAAATTCAGCCCGTTATCCTCTACCCGGTGCATGACCGTCAGGTAAAGCGGCTGTGCTGCGACACCGTTCGAGTACCAGTGGCTCTTGTAGGGGATGTCCGGCACGCTCTCGTCCGTGCTTTTGAGGGTAAGCGGCTGATAGGTCAGGCTGATGCTCTCGTAGCTCTCGCCGGGGCGAAATTTGCGGTAGCGGGAACGGCGCATGGTGTATTCAATGGGGTCGAAATTCGCATGGCGGAACAGGCGGTTCTGCTCTGCCTGAATGATCTTCAGGGCATCCATAAAGGTCGTTTCCGGCTCAATAATGGTACGCAGCGGGAAGAAATGGATCCTTGTGCCGCCGGAACGCTTTTCGAGCAGTGTACCCCGGCGGGCGACACAGCTCTTGATAGAGACGTCCTTTTCATTGTTGTTGAATTTGGAAAGCGTGGTGCGCAGCCCCATCAGCAACAGGCAGACCATCGGAATGCGGTTCTCCTCACAGAAGTGCATTAACTGGTCGGACGGTTCTTTTTCGAGGGAATAGACGGAAATGGCAGCCTCCGGGTTGACGGAAACGACCACGGCACTGCGCTGGTCGGGGTCATTGTTCTCCCGGCGCTGTGTGATGAGCCGCCCCATGCCGTTGAAGTCGGTGTACATCGGTTCATTCTTGCAGGTGATCTGCTCCATCCAGAATGCCTCGTCCTTCTTGCGGGCAGGGGAATTAGCCTCGTAGGCAAGGTCTTTCTCCAGTGCTTGGATATAGGACAGCATCGGCTTGGGGAATGCCCTGCCGTACTTCTTGGCGCAGTAGATCTCCAGTACATCCCGGTAAAAGGAAATGACAGAGCTCGAATCCATGGTCATATGGTCAGCTTTGAGATAAATGCCATTATACCCGTCCGGGAGCTTGATCATCACGACCTGATTCATGGGCGAATGAAAGCGCTTGAACGGGATCTTCGTCCACCCCTCCAGTTCCCGCTTGACATCTTCTTCCTGCCAGCTCGAAAAGTCCCGGAACGGTATTTCCCTGTCCTCCGTGGGGACAAGATACTGGTAGACGGTATCATCGGTATCTTTCAGGAAGCGCAGGCGCATACAGTCAAAGCGTTCATACGCCGTGTAAATGGCTTCCCTAAGCAGGTCAAAGTCTGTTTCCATCTGGATATACAGCCCCGAACCGATATTGAGTATCTGGTGAAACGGGCAGTACTTGACAGTGTAGTTATGCAGCCGCTGTGCAGCCGTCAGCGGATAGCATTGCAGGACGGCACCGTTCACGGTAAATTCTTTCATGGCATTCCCTCCTCACTGTACCCATGTATGCAGGAAAGCGGAGAGTTTTTCCTCATACAGGGCGGTATTTTCGTAATAGCTTGCACCGTGCCCTGCGCCCTCGACGATCAGGAGTTCCTTGGGTGCCTGACAGGCGTTGAAGTTCTCGTAGGTCATTTCCGGTGGCACGAAGCGGTCATCCCCGCCATGCACGAACAGGATCGGGCGTGTGTTGACTTCCATCGCTTTCAGCGTGGAATAATCCTGAAAGCCGTAACCTGCCTTTTTCCGGCACAGCACATCCGACAAATTCATGACCGGGAAAGGCGGCAGGTGGTAGTCCCGTTTCAGGATATGGGCGAATACGGCATACGGTGAAGTAAAGGCACAGTCTGCGATCAGGCACTTGACCGCATCCGGCACTTCCGCAAAGCCGGTCGTCATCAGGATCGTCGTCGCCCCCATGGAATCGCCGTGCAGAACGATCTGAATGTCATTCCCGAAGCGTTCCAGCAGATAGCGGATCCACCCCATGCAGTCATACCGATCCAGAATGCCGAAGCCGCAGTAAGCGCCGTCACTGTCCCCGTGCGCCCGCAGGTCGGTGATGAGACAGTTGTAGCCGTTGTCGAGATAGAATTTAGAGAGTGCCGCATAGTCACTCAGTCCCTTGCTGGTGTAGCCGTGGAACGTGATGACGAACTTCCGGGACGGCTGATCGCAGGGGAAATAGTGCGCCCGGAGCGTCAGCCCATCCGGTGTAAAGATCTTCACCTGTTCGTTTTCACGGGCAAGCAGCCATTCCTTGCGGGGGTAGATGAATTTTTTGTATTCTTCCCACTTGTCCATGTCTGCCATTTCGCTGATGTCCACTTTCACACCGTCCTGCCGGGGGATGACGCTGTTGAACAGCTTGTACGCACCGCCGAGCGCGGCAGCCGTACCGACGGCAAGTCCGCCGCCGACAAGTAATTTCAAGTTCATGTGATCGCTCCTTTATGGAAAGTCTGCCATAGACTTCCTGATCTCTTCTTCTATTTTACCATATTTCAGACGGTCGGTCAAGCATTTTTTGAGAAATTCACATAATTTTTAGACGATATTCAAAAACCGTCGCATTTTGTGGAAGGCTGTCAGCATTTTCGTCCCTGACCTATGTATATGGCACATAGCTGAAACAAGTTCTTCACTAATTTCGGAAAAAGACTTGTATTTTCTGTGAAAATGTGCTATGATAGAAGAAGTAACTGAGAAAGTGAGGAGCTGTCGGATGGCAGAACCATTTGTATTCAAGGTCAACCTCGGCGGAATGATCGACATTCTTGCCAATCATCTTTACAGCAGCCCGGATGTCTTTGTCCGGGAACTGCTCCAGAACGGTGCGGATGCCATCAGCGCCCGGAAACTCGCCCAGCCGGACTTCCGCAGACCACGCATGACCATCACCATCGGATCCGGCAGGCATATGATCTTTACCGATAACGGCATCGGTCTGACCGAACCGGAGATCCACCAGTTCCTTGCCGTCATCGGGCAAAGCTCCAAGCGGGACAAGGAGACAGGCAAAGACAATGACAATTACATAGGGCGTTTCGGCATCGGGATGCTTTCGTGCTTCATGGTGACGGATGAGATCATGCTCCGCACCCGTTCCGCCCGTGACCCGGAACACGCCTACGAATTCCACGGCAAGCCGGACGGGACATACAGCATCCAGGAGATCCCGGCAGATACGGTCGATGTCGGAACAGCCATGTACCTGAATGCCAAGCCGGGCAGTGAGTCCTACTTTGATGAGGAGCGCATCACTGATCTGGTGCTGTACTACGGGCTTGCCCTGCCGTACCCAGTCATTTTGCTCACGGAGAACGGGGAGCACCCGATCAACGTCCGTATGCACTCCCAGAACGATACGGATGCCGACATCATGGCTCTGGGGAGAAAGGTGTTCCGGTCTGAATTCCTCGGCTATATCCCGCTCGAATCCAAAAGCGGACTGTTCAGCGGTACTGCCTATATCCTGCCTCATGCGGTCTCGCTCCATGCCAAGACACAGCACCGCATCTACCTGAAAAATATGCTCCTCACCGAGGACGGCGAAGCCATTCTCCCCAAGTGGTCGGGCTTTCTGCGCTGTATCCTGAACACCACCGGACTGCGCCCGACTGCCTCACGGGAGAACTTCTACGAGGACGAAAACCTTGAAAGGGCAAGGCAGGAGCTGAGTGAATGTATTTCCGGCTACCTGCTGGGGCTTTCCCGGACAGACCCCCGGCTGCTCGAAGAAGTCATTCAGGTACACTTCATGGCGATCAAGTCCCTTGCCTGTGAGGATGAGACATTCTTCCGGACATTCATCCCGTTCCTGAAATTTGAGACGAACATGGGGGAACTCTCCGGTAAGGAACTGCTTTCCCGGCGGGATGCCATCACCTTTGCGAACGACATCAACCAGTACCACCGTACTTCTGCGATCATGCTCGCACAGGGGCAGCTTTTGGTGAATGCTTCTTACGTGTTCGATACCGCCCTGCTGCGTATGTTACAGGAATATGAGCCGGGTCTTGTCATCTGTCCGCTGGAACTGGTGACGATGGACGAATTTCTCCGGGAACCGGAGGAAGATACCCGGCAGCAGACAGCCGCCCTGCTGCGGACGGCAGAGGAAAATTTGCGGGAATACGACTGCGATGTCCAGCTCAAACGCTTTACCCCGGAGCAGCTCCCGGTGTTCTTCATGCTGGACGACAATGCGGAAACACTGCGGGAGATACGGCATTCCAAGGAAAATTCCCACGAGATGTTCGCCTCCATGCTCGACAGCTTTGCCGAAGAACTGGACGACCACCGGGCAGTGCTGTTCCTCAACTGGAACAATCCCCTCATCCGCCGGCTCGCTGTACTGGACGACCCGGAAAAGGTGAGCGTCTGCCTCCAGATCCTCTACGTGCAGGCGCTGCTGACGGGGCGCTTTCCCATGCGGGGCGGTGAAATGGCAGTACTCAATGACAACCTCATCCGGCTGATCGAATGGGGCATCCAATAAGGAGGACACAATGGCTTCATTCTGACTGACTGAACAGAATTTTGAGACCTACGAACGAGGCTTGCCCCGACTCAATGCCATACGGCAGGCGATCGCCGAAGCCGATCAGGTGAAAGATGTGTACTGGCAGTTCCGGTTCCGGTATGACTACATCGAAGCATCGGTCTTTTGCGGTGACAGATACTATGCGCTCATCATGTTCCCGGAGCTGTTACAGCACTACGATGCACACCCGGAATTGCAGGACGATGCCAATATCACACACTCCCTGCTGGTGAACTTCCGGTGGATCGTGGAAGCGGCACCGGAATTCCCGCAGATCAGCAAGGCAGAGATCGACAACTACTTCCGCCTGTTCCGGCGGCGGCTGCTCGAAAATGACTACAGCCTGAGCATCTACTACATGAAGCGCAGCCTGTTCTATCTGGATATTGATCTGGATATTGCTTCCTCGGATTTCTACAAATTCCTCGAAAGCCCGCTCGACTCCATTGCGGACGGCAAGCCGCTGTACTACAATCATCAGGTGGAATATTATCTTGCCATGGACGAGGAGGAAAAAGCCCTGAAAGCAGCAGAGCCGATCTTCTCCGGACGGATGAAGGCAAGCGCTCTCCCGCACTCCACACTTCACAAATTCTGCCGCTATCATCTTTTGAAAGGCGATCACGAGAAGGCATTGAGCTATGCCAAGCAGTTTGAACATACTGTCACCGATGACCTCTACTACCTGCACCACATCGGCACACTGATGGCGCTCTATGCCCATACAGACCCGGCACACGCAGCAAAGCTGTTCACCCGGCACTATCCGCTGTTCTTAAGCTCCAAAAACCCATGGCTGCGGGCTGCCTTTTTGGCAGGTGCTGCCGCCTTTGCCAAGCGGGCTGATGCACAGCAGCTCCTTGTCCCTGCCGAAAGCCCTGTATCGGGTGCGGTACAGGCAGGCGATCCCGCGCAGTTCGCACAGCAGCTCTACCGGGATGCGGAGGAAGTAGCAGGGAAATTCGACCAGCGTAACGGAACAAGCAATTTTACAGACAGGGTCCGGACATTCTGTTCCGGACTATAGGAGGAATATCATGTTTTCAGCAAAAGAATTCAACGACCAGATCTATGAAGCCCCCCACGGTGAGCCACGCCTGAAACTTCTTGCCAATGCCATTGCGGCAGCGGATGAAGCCTCGGAAAGCCGCTGGCAGCTGCAATACCGACTAGATTATATTGAGGAATCGACCTTTCACGATGACAACTATAAGGCAATTGTCTCCTTTCCGGAGCTACTGAAACTGTTTGACGAGCATCCGGAACTGGAGGACGACTACTGCGACGATGTGATGCAGGCTTTCAAGTGGGTGCTGGAGAATACCTTTGATTTCTACCAGATCTCCCGGGAAGAGATTGAGCGCTATTTTGACGAATTTGAAAAGCGCTGCAAGAAGTATGGACACTCCCTGCGGGTGTTCTATATGAAGAAGTGCAAGTTCTACCTCATGGCAGACATGGACAAAGTGCCGGAGAATTACGAAGCGTTCCACCGTTTCAAGCGTGGCATCAACAGCGACTGTGAAGCCTGTGAGATGAGCTTTGACATGAAAGTCGCCCTTGCCCTCGGCAAAGAGGAGGAAGCACTCCGCATTGCACAGCCCCTGCTCCGGGGCGAGAAGCGCTGTGCCGAAGTCCCGCACTGCACCTACGGGGAGCTGGCGGAGCATTATCTTTACAAGGGCGATATTGAAGAAGCACGCTTCTACGGCACACAGTGTGAAAGGCTCATCGGCACGGATGCGGTATTTCTGACAGAGATGGGCATACTGCTTGAGCTGTACAGTGCTGCCGATGCACAGCACGGGTGGACGCTGTTCAAGCAGAGTCTCGGGCAGTTCCTCGCCTGCCGGAACCCTCTAATGAAGATGCACTACGCAAGGGGCGCTTACCGCCTTGTCAAGGTAATCGCTGATGGCACAAAAGACAGTCCGGACGGCGCTTACTCGACAAGTGCCGTGCTGCGTTCGCTGCCGCTGACCTTCACGGACAAGGGCGTTTCCCTGTATGAGGTGAGCGACTGGTTTTTCGCACAGGCAAAGGACCAGTGCGAAAAGCTCGACAAGCGAAACGAAAGCACACGCTATACCGACCTGCTGAACACCGACCTGCAAGCTGCATCAGAAGCATTCGTCCCGGAACACCACCGCACACAGCATGGCATCGTCCCCAAGCAGCGTGCCGTATTTGCAGTCACGCTTCCGGCGGACAAAAAGCCCTCCATGGAGGAACTGAAAGAACGGGTACACTTTCCGGAGGGGACAGAGGTGCTGACCTGTTCCGCAGAGGAGCAGCAGCTCTTTCTGGTCGTGCGCCGTGACGGCATAGTGACGGAGTATGTTCTTGCGGCGCAGGAGCTGCCGCCCGGTATGCCTGCCCGTCCGGTCGCCGGGATGCGCAATGAGACATTCGGGGAAATGATGGATGTCGCACAGAAATATATGTTGAGCATGGAATACGGCAGTGATCCCATGCTGGATATGCACGATGCGATGCAGCTTTTGTATCAGCTTTTCCCGGATATGCTGGGGCTGGTGGATATGCGCACATGGCACGCCTATCCCAGAAACTGGGTACGGTTCGCAGCAGCCTACGAACATGGCGTTTCGCCGGATGATATGTTCGGGCTGTTCATCTCCAGCTCGGAGGAGACCGGGGAGATCGAGATGACCACCACTGGTCTGTGTGCGCTCGGGCTGCGGGAGCTGGTGATCAGCGGCACGAACGAGGAGAATTACGGCGACTTTGCCGAACTGCTCGACTTTGCAGCAAAAGCGGCAGTGGTACAGAATATGCTGCCGGATGCGGGCACGGCATTTGGTTCGTTCCGTGTCGGCGTGAAAGAACTGGCATTCACATGGACAGATGTTGCCGACTGTGGGGAACAGCATAACAGGGACATATCCGAGGAACAGGGTCTGCCTTCCGGTTTCCTGCTGGTGCAGACGGCTGACGGAGCGGCAGTCCTGCCGACAGACTACGAGCTGTTGACAGAGAAGGAAACACAATTCCCAAGCATCCACAAGGATTTCCTGCGGAAGATACAGCTTGCCAAGGAGACTTACGGGGTATTGGAAGAGCTGATGCAGCAGCCCTTTGAACGGGCAGCGGTGCGGCTCGAATACATTATGAGCGATGATATGGCAGACGAATACGGCTACAGCATTGAGCTGCTGTGGGGAGATGCTTTTCTGAAAGACGGCAAGATCATCCAGAAAGTCGGCGAGACGGCTGAAACGCTCCCGGACATCCATGAGGGCGATGAAACAGAAGTCCAGCCGGATGCCGTTGCAGATTGGTTCATCCAGCCGAAAGGCTCGGAAAGGGTATACAGCAGTCAGAATGTCTTTTATCTCTGGGAGGAGGATGAAGCATGAAACGTGTCGTGTGGGTCGCTGTCACGCTATTGATCATGATCGGCATCCTCGGCTATGGACTGCATACGCTGGATCGCATCGACGAGGTGAACAGGCAGCGACGGGAAAAGGAAGCCGGCAATGATTTTGTCGCAAAGATCGCAATGACGACGGCTTCTACCAGTATCTGGGACAGACTGCGGGAGACGGAGACTTCTGTCTCCCCGGAGGGGAGCGCTCCGGCAGAAGTACCTGTGGGGGACGTCTCACCGATGCCGGACGGATCGGGTGTCATGCCGACAGAAGCCCCCGGAGAACAAGCGCCTGCCGTTCCGGGTGTCGTGGAAACAGCACAGGAACAGACCGTCACGACCCCCATTGTCATCCAGATACAGTAAAGAGGTGAGGACAGATGAAAGGGCAAATGAGACCCAAAAAGAGCACTGCCATGCGGATATTGGTGCTTGTTATGGTAGTAGCCATGTTTGCGGGATTTATCATTCTTCCGTTCTTACAGGGCTAGATCCAGAATAAAGAGGAGCAGTAGGATATGAAAACAGCGGTAATGACAGACACCAACAGCGGTATCACACGCAAAGAGGGACAGAAAAACGGCATTTTCGTTCTCCCGATGCCGGTCATCATTGACGGGAAAGTCTATCTGGAAGACGTAAGTCTGACACATGAAGCCATGTATGCGGCGCTGAATGCGGACAGGGAGATCTCCTCTTCGCAGCCCTCGCCCGATTCCCTGACGAAGAGCTGGGACAAGATACTGGAAAGCGGCTATGAGGAGATCATCTACATCCCCATGACCAGCGGTCTGAGCGGTGCTTGTGCAACGGCAATGGCGCTGGCGGAGGACTATAACGGCAAGGTGCAGGTCGCAGACAACCACAGGATCTCCATGACTTTGCAGGATTCGGTGTACGATGCCAAATTTCTGGCAGACAACGGGCTGACGGCGGTGCAGATCAAGCAGCACCTCGAAGAAAAGGCGTACCAGAACGATATTTACATCACGCTCCACACGCTGAAGCGCATCACCAAGACCGGGCGCATCACCCCGGCAGGGGCAGCCATTGCGACTGTGCTTGGCATCAAGCCCATCCTGAAGATACAGGGCGGCAAACTCGATGCCTTTGCCAAGGGCAGGGGCATGAAGAACTGCGAAGCGATGATGATCGAAGCTGTCCGCAAAGACCTTGCGACCAAATACGCCGGCATCCCCCGCAGTCGCCTGACCATTGCGACCGCAGGCACACTCGAAAAGAAAGAGGACGAAAAGGCGTGGGTCAAAAAAGTGCAGGCTGCCTTTCCGGAATACAAGGTGCAGTATAAACCGCTTGCGTGTAGCATTGCCTGTCATGTGGGAACGAATACCGAGGGCATCGCCATCGGAGAGATCGAACGATAAGTTCTCCCCCGCTCGGGGGAGAATTTTTTTGCAAGACCCCTTGACAAACGGATCGTCGTGTGCTATACTGTATTTAGACGGGCATCAAAATACAGTGCATCTTGTATTTAGATATTCGTCGAAATAATAAAGGAGATGATCCCATGCGGGACATCTGGAATGCCCTATCCGACCCGACAAGGCGGGAAATTCTCACCTTGCTCCGGCAGCGGGAAATGACTGCCGGGGAGATCTGTGACCGATTCTCCAGCACCCCGGCTACCATTTCCCACCACCTGAAAATACTCCGGGAAGCCGGTCTTGTCTTTGCCGAAAAGGAGAAGCAGACCATCACCTACAGCTTGAATACGACCGTATTTCAGGAATTCCTGAAAACACTTGCCGACCAGTTCGGCACAAAGGAGAATCATTATGAAACAGAAGAAACTTGAACTCGTCAGCCTTTTTATCTGCATCGTCAATCTGTTGGCATCGGTGCTGTACATCCTGCGATTGCCGGAGATCGTGCCGACACATTTCAATTTAGCACTCGTGTGCGACGGGCTTGGTTCCCCGTGGGTCGGACTGATCATGCCGATCGCTACTCTTATTATGGCAGTTGTCTTTCTCCTGTGTGCCCGCTTGGGAAAGACCTCGGAACGCAACCGTGCCGTATTTGCGGTATGCACGGTCATCCTTACGCTCTACATGAGTGCCATGAACTGGTGGACACTGTACATGATGGGCAGCGGTGCACAGCTTGGCGAAAAGCCGAACGGCATCCCGATCGGTTGGGTCGTTTGCCTCTTGGTGGCATTCCTGTTCATCGGGTTTGGGAATTATCTGCCCCTCGTGCAGCAAAATAAGATGCTGGGCATTCGTATCAGCTATACACTGGATGACCCGTACTGCTGGCAGTGCACGCACCGCTTTGCCGGACGGCTCTGGGTCGTGACCGGGCTTCTGTGTGCGGTACTTGGCGTTGTGGGGATCATCGCATCATGGCAGAACATCTACGGTCTGATCACGCTGTTCCTTGCAATAACGGTGAATATGGCGCTTCCCTGCATCTATGCGTACTGTCACCAGCATGCGGAAGGATAGCCTTTCAGCCGTCCTCCCCTTCCTCTTCCGGCGTGCCGTAGTCTTGGATAAAGGCTTTCAGCGCCGGGTAGGAAATGTCAAACACTTCCTGCATCTTTTCTTCCGAATCCATCGTCTTGCGCACGGAGCGGATGCCGATGTAAAAGTCATCGTCCAGCGGCTCATCTGTCCAGCCGACATCCTTGGCAAAGTCCGTTCCGGCAAGGCGGAACCGCATCTGTTCCGTTTCCTGATACTGCCCGAAGTCTGCTTCCAGATCGTAGAGCGTATCTTCCGGGACGATCCGCTTGTCTGCTTCGTCGTCGGAGATCACAAGGACTGCCTCCCCGATCTGGAACTCCGTGTACAGCTTCTGGGCGTTCCCCGTAAAGCCGTCCGTCTGTGCCTTGGCATCCGAGGACGGGATGTAGTACACGGTGACTTTCACCTTGCCGTCCTCGTTTTCGTCCTCGATATACTGCTCAAACAGATGCTCTATCTGTTCCCCGCACACGGCATAGAAATAATCATCATCAGCGACCAGCAGCACGATCATATCCGGATGTACCTGTGTCAGCTGCGAATAGGTCAGGAAGCCGACCACAAACACAAAGAATGCTGCAATACCCATCCACCATTTGTTGTGGTAGAAGAAATTGCCGATCTTCTGCCCTATCGTGTAGTGCTTCTCCTCCGGCTTTTCTTCGTGGATGGTCTCGCTCTCCTCGATGACACCCTGTTTCAGGCGCATCAGTTCCAGACGTTCCTGCCGGAGCTGCTCCTCGTAGTTCCTGCGCTGCTCTGCCTCTTTCTGACGGGCAAGCTCCCGCTGTTCTTCGGCAAGTTTCTGCTGCTGTGCTTCCATTTCACGGGCAATTTCCATGACGCTCTTGCCCTTTTCTTTCTTATTCTTTGCCATCGTGTTTCCTCTCTGTACAGCGAGCCCCCGCCGCTTTCGGACGGGGGCTTCACTTTATTCAGCCGTTTCTCCGTTGTCAGCAGAGGGCAGCGGTTTCATGGTCGGGAACAGCAGCACATCCCGGATAGATGCACTGTCCGTCAGCAGCATGACCAGCCTGTCCACACCAAACCCAAGACCGCCCGTCGGGGGCAGACCATATTCCAGTGCGGTGATATAATCCTCATCCACCTGTGCGTTGGTATTCCCCTGTGCCCGCTTGGCAGCGACTTGCTTTTCAAAGCGCTCCCGCTGGTCGATCGGGTCGTTCAGCTCGGAGAAAGCATTGCCCATTTCACGGGCATAGATGAAGTATTCAAAGCGCTCTGTAAACGCTGGGTCTTCGGGCTTTCTTTTAGCAAGCGGGGAGTTCTCCACCGGGTAGTCATAGATAATGGTCGGCTGTATCAGCTTCTCCTCCACGAACGCATCAAAGAAAGCGATCAGCACGTGTCCCTTCGTGGCAGCAGCGCCTTCCTCGACTTCTACGCCGTGTGCCTTGGCGCAGGCTCTTGCCGCTGCATCGTCTGCCCAGTCGTGATAGTCCACGCCGGCATATGCCCGGACGGCTTCCACCATGGTCATGCGCTGCCACGGCTTGCCTATGGCGATCTCTGTGCCCTGATAGGTCACGGTATCTGTGCCGCACACGTTCATGGTAATGGTGCGGTACATGTTCTCGATCAGATCCATCATGCCCTTGTAGTCCGTGTATGCCTGATACATTTCGACCGTGGTGAATTCCGGGTTGTGGGAGGGATCCATGCCCTCGTTCCGGAAGATCCTGCCGACCTCATACACCCTGTCGAACCCGCCAACGATCAGGCGTTTGAGGTTCAGCTCGGTCTCGATGCGCAGGTACATGTCCATGTTGAGCGTGTTGTGATGGGTCACAAAGGGCTTGGCAGCCGCACCGATCTCAATGGGCAGCAGCACGGGGGTGTCTACCTCGATGTAGCCCAGCCCGTCCAGATAATGCCGGATCTCCCGCATGACCTGACTGCGCTTGACAAAGGTGTCCTTGACGACCGGATTGCAGATGAGGTCAAGATACCGCTGCCGATAGCGCATATCCTGATCTTTCAGCCCGTGCCACTTTTCAGGCAGGGGGAGCAGGGACTTGGAGAGCAAGGTCACAGCCTTGGCATGGACAGAGATCTCGCCCATTCTCGTGCGGAACACAAAGCCCTCTACCCCGATAATGTCACCGATGTCCCACTTCCGGAACGCCTCAAAGACTTCCTTACCGACATCGTTCATCCTCACATAGACCTGAATGCGGTCAGAACCGTCCCGCACATCCAGAAAATGCGCCTTGCCCATGCGTCGCCAGCTCATGATCCTGCCGGCAATGCGCACAGTTTCCTCCGCAATGGCAGCAAGCCCGGCGCTGCGCTTTTCCTCGTCGTCGCCTGCCTCGGCGAACACCTTTTGCTCGGCGGCTTCGTAGCGTACTTTCAGGTCGGCATTCAGGGCTGTCACCGGGTAGCTGGTGCGGGTAAAGGGGTCAATGCCCTCCGCCTTCATCGCATTGAGCTTGTCAAGGCGTATCTGCCGATAATCCGTAGGATCTGTCTCCGGCGTGTTCTGTTGTGTATTCTTTTCTTCCTGCATGATGTTCTCCTTATGTTTCCAAAACAAAATTACTTGGAGATCCCTACGACCTCATACCGTATCTCCCCGGAGGGCGCTTCGACAATGAACGTGTCGCCTACCCGTTTTTTCATGGCTGCCTTGCCGATGGGGGATTCGTCAGAGATCTTGTTCTCGAAGAAGTTGGCTTCATTCGTGCCGACGATCTTCAGCTCCTCGACCTCATCGGTCTCCATATTGCGGATGGACATGATCGAACCCATGCCGATCTCATCGAGGGAGATGCTGTCATCCTCCACAACATCCGCATTGTCGATCGTATACTGTAACTCGGCGATCCTTGCCTCCAGCTGTGCCTGATCATTTTTTGCCTCGTCATACTCGGCATTCTCAGACAGGTCGCCGTAGGAGCGGGCTTCTTTCAGTTTCTGTGCGATCTCGGGGCGCTGTACAGTGATCAGCTCGTTGAGCTGTGCTTTCAGGTTCTCATAGCCCTCACGGGACATCTTCTTCTTTTCCATAACATTTACTCCTTTCCGGGATACGGAGCTGCAGCTCCGCCGCATATTTACTATTATACTATATTTCATCCCCGTTGTCAAGGTCTTCTTAAGGAGGAGCACGGAAATCAATTTTCAAAATTAAAAGGATCAAAAGTCACAAATTCATTACAAAATGTACAAAAAGCTGGACAAAA
>CANQNG010000028.1 GCA_947625155.1 uncultured Clostridia bacterium | reverse complement strand
TTGTCCAGCTTTTTGTGCATTTTGTAATGAAATTGTGACTTTTTTACTCCTGATTTTGAAAATTGATTTCCGTGAAGCGGATCATCACGGGGAAAAGAAAGCAGGGAGCTTTGCGCTCCCTGCATGGATCAGCTGATCTCATCATACATCCGGTAATATTGCAGCTTGTGGTACTGTTTCAGTTCGTCAGATGCCATAGCCTCTTTCAGCGGGACAAATGTCCCGTCCGGCTGCAATGCCCCGTAGGAATTGAATGCCGGGTAGGTCTGCATGACTGCCTGCCGGAACGTGTCCCACTTGTCAGCGGGCAGCCCGGCATTTTCTTTCAGGACGGCGGAGAGGTAGTTCAGGCTGATGTACTCCCGGCTTTCCCAGTCCACATCGTAATTCGCCCACATCAGGTAGGGCACAGTATAGCTCGTTTCCCGCAGGGCAACAGGATCAGTGATGTCGGTAGCATAACGCTGGTACACGACCGGGATCGCCGGCTGGTGGTCGCCGAACAGCAGGATGATCGTATCTTCCGGATAGTTTTCAAAATAGCCGATCAGCTCCGAGAGCGCCTTGTCGCTTTCGTGGGCAATGGTGAGGTACTGGTTGACAGCATCATCCGCCCCGGGCAGGTATGCCGATGCTGTAAAATCGCTGCCCTCGTAGCTGTACGAGCCATGATTCTGGATGGTGACATTGAACAGAAATTCCGGTGTACCGGGCTGCTTGTGTTCCATGACATCATAGATCTTCCGGTAGTCCTCCGCATCGCTCACAAAGCCCCGTATGTACTCCAGATCGCCGAACCAGAGCGACTCGTCTGCCCCCTCCGGCACTTCCCCGATCTCTGCCAGATCTGTTCCGGAAATAAATGTATCAAACCCCAGCAGCGGATAATTGACTTCCCGTTTCCACTCCTCTCCATGATAGGGGTGGAATGCCGTTGTATGATAGCCCAGCGCACCCAGTGACGAGGCAAGGGAGCATGTTTTGTGGTCGATGACCTGATTGTAGGGAATGCAGGCAGTCGGCAGGAAAGCCATGCTGTTGCCTGTGAGAAATTCCCACTCGGAATTGCAGGTGTAGCCGCCGTACACGGAAACGAGTGCCTTGCCCTTGATGCAGTTCTCGTCTAAGCTGTGCAGGAACGGCAGCACGTCCTCCTGTAAGCCGATATCCCCCACAAGGTCATAGTCCGAAAAGGATTCGTTCATGATGACGATGATATTGGGCTTGTGTACCGCAGCAGGGGTATCCTGTTCCGTGAGTGCATCGGCGGCAGCGGCAGCATCATAGCCGTCCGGCGGTTCGATGCCGTGTGTCTTTGCCTCGACGTACAGGGAATAGAGCACACCGTTTTCACGGGTAAAGGTGTTGATGTCAAATTTCAGGTCGCCGTCATTGTATTTCTCCATGGGGGCGATCAGTGTAATGGGCAGCGCCACGCAAAGGGCAGTCGCCCCGCTGCGGAAATTGAAGCGTTTCAGGTCTTTGTCATGGTGATCCCGCAGCAGATACAGTGCCAATGCCAGCAATGCGCCGCTGCTGACGATCGCCCATGCCATGCCCCATGTCGGGGTAAAGCTATACCGCCCGGACAGCCGCATGGCATCCCCGATACAGAAAAAATCCGTGAACTGAAAGGCGACCGACCGCACGGTGATGGAAAATTCATTGCCGATGGACAAGCCTGCCATCAGTATGGTGATCGCTGTCATAGCGGCTTTCAGGCGGCGCAGCAGCACCATGAACAGCGCATAGGCAAAAAAGAGCAGCAGGATATTGAACACCTGCACATACCAGACAACATTATAATACAGCGCGATCTCCAGCAGGACCGGAAACAGCAGCGCCGTACAGACAACAGCACGTTTGCTATGCAGTGCTGGAAATTTCATGCTGATCCCTCCCTCTCCTTTATCTATACCCAGTATAGCAAAAACAGAGGAAATTGTCAAGCGGTTTTCTTTTAAGAACGGATTAAATTCAGGAGAACAGAAAGTGCAGCATCTTGCGCAGCGCATACCGGAGATCCAGTGCCGGCACTGTTTGCGCTGACAGTAGGGCGGTCTCACACAGGAGCGTGTCCTCGTGGTAGAAATACACCGTTCCCACTTGCTGCCCAGCTTGCACAGGGGCTTGCACGTATTCGGGCAGGACCATGACAGAGGTCAATTCCTCATTCCGGGGCACGGCAAGCAGCGGGATCTGCGAGAGCGTGAGCAGAACGGCGCTTTCCGTGCCGCCCTGTACGGTGAGGGGGCGCAGAAATTCCTCCGCAAAGCCCGGTGAGGTGAGCCGATAGCCGGAAAAGCCCTTTTCCAGCAGCTGCTTCGCCGCCGGAAAGCGTTCGTCCTCTGTATCACATCCCAAAACGACTGCCGCACACAGCAGTCCGTCCCGTTCAGCAGCGGCGATCAGGTGATAGCCTGCCTCATGGGCAGCTTTCATGCCCTGACAGCCGTCATAGGTGCGGGTGAGGGTGTTCTCGTTGACGATCTCCACGGTGTCGTTTTTGACGAAGGTGCGCCAGATGTCCATGTGCGGCACGAGCATTTCACACCGGAGCACCGCACAGGCGAGCAAGCCCATATCGGCTGCCGTTGTGCGGGACTGCGGGTCGGCATAGCCTTGCGGTGTGGTAAAACGGGTACTGCGCATCCCCAAGTCAAAGGCGGCAGCATTCATGTCCATGACAAAGCGCTCCGCCGTGCCGGAAATACTGTCCGCCAGCACGGCAGCAGCATCATTGGCATTCCCGGCAAGGAGCGCCGTCAGCAGTTCGCTCACGGAAAGACTGTCTCCGGGTTCGAGCCAGATGACGGCACCCGTCACTTCCCGGACGCTTTCTCCGGCGGTGAGGACGGTCTCTTCCGTGAACCGTCCGCTTTCTACCGCCTGCGCCGTCAGGTAGGCGGTCATGAGCTTGGCAAGCGAACCGGGCTGGTATATCCGGTCGGCATCGCTTTCGGAGAGAATGCATCCGGTGTTGGCTTCGATGAGGAGTTTGGCAGGCGCATCCTCTGCGTGGACGGGCAGCGGCAGCAGCAGGAACAGCAGGAGCAGGGATAGCAGCAGGGCAGTCGGTCTCATAGGTTTCCTCCGTGATAGATAAAGGGTATGGGCGTTCTCTGCATGAGAGTTACAGGCAGCCTTCTAGCATAAGATATGCACAAGCTTGTCAGTGCATGCTTCTGTTGAAAGATCATGGCAAAATTTCTAAAAGTGCGTGACAGAAATTGTCTTGTTTTCACAATGTTGTAAAAGGATCCCGTCAGGGACTTGCAAAATTTTTGATTTTATAGTATGATAAATAATGAATTCTGATTTTTTGGGAGGCGTTTGTTTATGGCACTGAAGCTGAATACCAGATATCTGGACCGCTTCGTTAGCAAGGAGGAAATGACCAATATCCGTGAGCAGGTCATGACAGCGGCAAAGACGCTGCATGACGGAACGGGCGCAGGCAATGCGTTCCTCGGCTGGCTGGAGCTGCCGACCTGTTATGATAAGGAGGAATTTGCCCGGATCAAGGCTGCGGCAAAGAAAATACAGCAGCATTCCGAAGTGCTGATCGTCATCGGCATAGGCGGTTCCTATCTGGGTGCGAGGGCTGCCATTGAGCTGCTGAAAAGCCCGTTCTACAATAACATGAAGAAAGATACGCCGGACATCTACTATGTCGGCAACAATATCGATCCGACCTACCTCAATGAGGTCCTCGCCATCTGCAAGGACAGGGACATCTCGGTCAATGTCATCTCCAAATCCGGCACGACGACCGAGCCGGCACTGGCTTTCCGGGTGTTCAAGAAGCTGGTCGAGGACAGATACGGCAAGGAAGCCGCCAAGGATCACATCTTTGCCACTACGGACAAGGCAAAGGGCACGCTCAAGAGCCTTGCCGATGCGGAGGGCTATGAGACTTTTGTCGTTCCGGATAATGTGGGCGGACGGTTCTCTGTGCTGACGGCTGTGGGACTGCTGCCGATCGCTGTGGCTGGCTGCGATATTGACAAGCTCATGGAGGGCGCTGCCAAGGCACAGGCTGACTTTATGGCAGACTATGAGGACAATGACTGCTATCGGTATGCTGCCCTGCGCAATATCCTCTACCGCAAGGGCAAGTCCGTGGAGATGCTGGTCTCCTACGATCCGGCATTTGCCATGATGAACGAATGGTACAAGCAGCTCTTCGGCGAGAGCGAGGGCAAGGACAATAAGGGCATCCTGCCGACTTCTGTTGTGTTCTCCACCGACCTGCATTCCATGGGGCAGTACATACAGGACGGTTCCCGGCTGCTGTTTGAGACAGTTGTGGACATCCAGAAGCCACGGCAGGACTTCTATCTCGAAAAAGATGCCGAGGATCTGGACGGTCTGAACTTCCTGTGCGGACAGAATATGTCCGTTGTTGACCGCAAGGCATTTGAGGGGACGGTGCTTGCCCATACCGAGGGCGGTGTTCCCAATATCGTATTGGAGCTGGAGGACACCAGTGAATTTTCACTGGGCTACCTGATCTACTTCTTTGAGAAGGCGTGTGCCGTTTCCGGCTATATGCTGGGTGTTGATCCGTTCAACCAGCCCGGTGTGGAGGCATACAAGTCCAATATGTTCGCCCTGCTCGGCAAGCCCGGCTATGAGGATGCCAGAGCAGCACTGGAAGCAAAGCTCGGCTGCTGAACAGCCGTCTGATATGCCCCGCCGCTGCGGGGTGCGAAAGGAGTTTTTACCATGATCAAACTGATTACCGGAAAGAAAGGCTCGGGCAAGACCAAGACCCTCATCGAGCAGATCAATACTGCCGTTGCTGAGACGAACGGCTGTCTTGTATGCGTGGAAAAGGGCGAAACGCTCCGCCGTTCCATCAGCTATAAGGTGCGCTGGGTCGGCGTGGAGCAGTTCGACATTTCCGGCTATGAGAATTTCTACGGTTTCCTTGCCGGGATGCTGGCAGGTAACTATGACATCAAGGAAATTTTCGTGGACGGCATCCTCAAGATCGGCGGTGCGGATCTTGACGAGCTGGGGGCAATGTTTGCCAAGCTGGACAAGCTCACCGGCAATGATACCATCGTGACGTTCACCGTCTCTGCTGACAACACGGAGCTGCCGGAGAGCGTTACCAAATATCTGTAAGCCTTGTTTCCCGGAGAAAAGGCAGGTGTGCTGCCTTTTCTCCGGAAATTTCCTGAAAAGGGCTTGACAAATCGCTGGATATGCGGTATAATTAAATTTGTGATGCTCTGCAAAGGAGGGTGCCTGTATGCAGATGAAGATCGGAAACGTGCTCGATGTGCCCGGCACGGTCATGCCATTGGATCTCTGCGTGTCTGAGGAACGTCTGGCACAGGTACACAGGTATGTGTTCGATGCGCCCGTGCGGGTGGTCGGGCAGATCGCCAATCACGCAGGGGCAGTGACACTGGAATTCCGGGTGACGGCTTCGCTGCGGGTCACGTGCGACCGCTGTCTGAAAGAGACCGTGCAGGAATTCTCCTATGCCGAAGCACATACTGTCGTGCGTAAGCTGGTATCCGAGGACGAGGACGACAGCTACATCCTCGCTGAGGGCGAGTGCATTGACCCGGAGGAAATTGCAGTGACCGATCTCCTGCTGGAGCTGCCGACCAAAATGCTGTGCAAAGAGGACTGTAAGGGACTCTGCCCGGTGTGCGGCTGCAACAGGAATGTGACAGACTGCGGGTGCATGAAAGATCAAATAGGATAGGAGGTGCCGGATATGGCAGTACCAAAGAGAAAGACATCCAAGGCAAGAAAGAACAAGAGACGCAGCGCCGTTTGGAAGCTGGAAGTGCCTGCAATGTGCAAGTGCGACCACTGCGGCGAGCTGAAGGCTCCGCATAAGGTTTGCAGAAACTGCGGCTTCTACAAGGGCGTTGAGGTTCTGAAGATGGACGCTGAATAAGCAGGGGCGGAGAGAGGAGTACTTCTCTCCGTTTTTTATGGGGGTGAGCTTTTGGTAACGATCACCGGTGTTGTGCCGCATTCTCCGGCGGCACGGGCAGGCATCCGGGCAGGCAGCCGCCTGCTTTCCATGAACGGACATGCGGTACGGGATGTGCTGGATTATATGTTCTATGCGGCGGAGACCATGCTCATCCTTGTGGCAGAGCAGGACGGCAGAAAGCAGACGTTCCGCATCCGGAAAGACGAATATGACGATGTAGGGCTGGAATTTGAGAGCTTTCTGATGGACAGCAAACAGCGCTGCCGCAACAAGTGCGTGTTCTGCTTTATTGACCAGATGCCGCCGGGTATGCGGGAAACGCTCTATTTTAAGGACGATGATGCACGGCTCTCGTTTTTGCAGGGGAACTATGTCACGCTGACCAATATGACACAGGAGGATGTGGACAGGATCATCCGGATGAAGCTGAATATCAACGTTTCCGTCCATACCACTGACCCGGAACTGCGCTGCCGTATGATGCAGAACCGCTTTGCCGGGCAGGTACTGGACTACCTGTGGCAAATGGCAGAAGCAGGCATTCAGCTCAACTGTCAGATCGTTCTCTGCCCCGGTCTGAATGACGGGGAGCAGCTGCGGCGGACGCTCACGGACTTGGGGAAGATGCTCCCGCATTTGACAAGCGTGGCAGTTGTGCCGGTGGGCTTGTCGAAATTCCGGGAGGGGCTGTATCCACTGACACCGTTCACAGCGGAGACGGCAGCGGCGGCGATCGACCTCATCGAGACATTTCAGGCGGCATTTCTGGAACGGTTTGGCACACGTGCCGTGTTCCCGTCCGATGAATTGTTCCTGCTTGCCGGGCGGGAGCTGCCGGACGGGGCATACTACGAGGACTATCCGCAGTTTGAGAACGGGGTGGGGATGCTCCGCTCCCTTGCGGACGAATTCGAGGATGCCCTGACGGAGGCGACTTTTTCCGGAAAGCGCACGGTCTCCCTTGCGACCGGAATGGCGGTGTTCCCGTTCCTGAACGATCTGCTGCGGCAGGCAGAGCAGCAGTTTCCCGGGCTGACATGCCAGATCTACGGCATCCGGAATGATTTTTTTGGGGAGAGCATCACCGTGACTGGCTTGCTGACCGGGCAGGATCTCATTGCACAGCTTCAGGGGAAACCCTTGGGCGACTGTCTGCTGCTGTCGGAGTCCATGTTCCGGCGGGACAGCGATGTCTTTCTCGATGATGTGACGATACCAGAGGCAGAACAGGCGCTGCACGTGAAGATACAGACCGTGCCGAATGACGGCTATGCCCTGTTGGCAGCGGTCTTGGGAGAGGAATAGAAAGGAGGACATTATGCCATTACCAGTAGTTGCCGTTGTGGGCAGACCGAATGTCGGCAAGTCCACATTATTCAACAAACTCATCGGGCAGCGGCTTTCTATTGTGGAGGATACCCCCGGTGTGACAAGAGACCGCATTTACTCGAAATGTGAATGGCGGGGGCGGAAATTCATGGTCGTGGACACCGGCGGCATTGAACCGAAAGAGGATGATAAAATGCTCACCCTCATGCGGCAGCAGGCGGAACTTGCCATTGCCCATGCGGATGTGATCGTTCTGGTGACGGATGTGCGCAGCGGTGTCACAGCAAATGACTATGCCGTTGCCGATATGCTCCAGAAAAGCGGCAAGCCCATCGTGCTTGCCGTCAACAAGTGCGACAAACTCGGGGAAGCACCGCTGGAAATGTATGAATTTTACAATTTAGGGCTGGGCGATCCGTTTCCGGTCTCCTCGGTACACGGACACGGAACGGGCGATATGCTTGACGAGATCATCCGGTATTTCCCGGAGGAGGATGCGGACGATTACGGGGACGAAGCGATCAAAGTCGCCGTCATCGGCAAGCCGAATGCCGGGAAATCCTCGCTGATCAACCGCATTGCCGGGGAGGAACGTGTCATCGTCTCCGACATCGCCGGAACGACCCGGGATGCGACCGATACCGTCATCGAACGGGAGGAGGGGCAGTTCGTATTCATCGACACTGCCGGTATCCGGAAGAAGTCGAAGATCACCGAACGGGTGGAGCATTTTTCTGTTCTCCGGGCGTATATGGCAGTGGACCGGGCGGATGTGTGCGTGATCATGATCGATGCACTCGAGGGCTTCACGGAGCAGGATTCCAAGGTCGCAGGGTACGCCCACGAACAGGGCAAGGCGTGCATTGTTGCCATCAACAAATGGGATGCCGTTGAAAAGACCGACAAGACCATGCAGGAATTCCGGAAAAAGCTGGAGAACGATCTCAGCTTCATGTCCTATGTGCCGTTCATCTTCATTTCGGCAAAGACGGGGCAGCGGGTGGAGAAGCTGTTTGACCTCATCCGCCATGTACACGAGCAGAATGCCATGCGCATCAGCACGGGTATGCTCAACGATGTGCTTGCCTATGCGACCGCAAGAGTGCAGCCCCCCTCGGACAAGGGGCGGCGGCTGAAGATCTACTATATGACACAGGCTTCCACCAAGCCGCCGACATTTGTGCTGTTTGTGAACCGGGCTGACCTGTTCCACTTTTCGTACCAGCGGTATATTGAAAACCAGATACGCACGACATTCGGGCTGGACGGCACACCGGTGCGGATGATCGTCCGGGAACGCAGCCGGAACGACACATAAGGGGTGATGGCATGGAAATTGTTGCATTTCTGATCGCAGCGACAGCCGGCTATCTGCTGGGCAGTGTCAATTCGAGCATCGTGGTCGTGCGGCTGATCAAGCACGAGGATGTACGGCAATTCGGCAGCGGCAATGCGGGGCTGACGAACACGCTCCGCTGTTTCGGGAAAGTATGCGCCCTGTTCACCCTCATCGGCGATCTTGCGAAGGGTGTTATTGCGGTGCTGGTCAGTCAGTTCCTTGCCGGGAAGCTGACGGGCGGGGCGGCTGACCTCTACCTGATCGGGTGTATCGCAGGCTTGTTTGCCATTGTGGGGCATGTGTTTCCGCTGTACTATGGTTTCCGGGGCGGCAAGGGCGTACTGGTCGGCGTGAGCATTTTTCTCGTGCTGGACTGGCGGGTATTCTGCATCCTGATCGGTATTTTTGCCGTTGTCTTGCTGCTTTCCAAATATGTGAGCCTTGCCTCAGTCATTGCGACTGCCTGCTGCCCGTTCATCACGGCGGCGGCGCAGTACCTCTGGGAGGACTTTGACTACACGATACCGCAGATCCTGCTGCATTTCGGGGTACTGGTATGTATGGCGGTGATGATCATTTTCATGCACCGGACAAACATCCAGCGCCTGCGCAGCGGCACGGAACGCAAGTTCGGGGAGAAAAAAGAAAAAGAAAAGACGGAATGAATATTCCGCCTTTGCGAAACAGAATGCCCGCTCACAGCGGGCATTTTTTCGGGAAGTGCATGGTCTCCTGTGCAGCCGTCTGACACCAGAGCAGACGGTCTCCGTCGATCAGATACTGTATTTTTCCGGCGTTTTCCAGCCATGTCAGGTAGGAACGCACCGTGCTGCCGACCACGGTATACTGCTCCATGCTCATCTGCATGCCGTAGATACCGAACAGCTTTTCCAGCAGCGCTTCAGATCCGATCGGCGTTTTACAGCATTCCACAATGCACGCTCCGATCTCCTGTGCGGTGTCGATGTTGTACTGTGCCAGCGCTGCAATGTCCTCCGCTGCTTCTGCATGGGCAGGGATGAAGCACTTTGCCTGCATGGTCTTTACCTGTTCCAGTGTCTGTAAATAGGCAGCGGCATCATAAAGATAGGTGATGCGGTATTTTTCCAGTGTCCGCCTGCTTGCAAGGCAGTCCGCCAGAAAGACAACATCTTCTGTCCGGTAGCCCGTCATGGACAGGCTGTGACCGGGCAGCGCCACTGCTGTCATGCCTGCCGGGAGAGCTTCCGGCGTGAGGGGCTGTGCGCTGCTCTCTTTGGCGAGCAGGAATTTATGGCGCAGCGCCTTGCCCGGAAAGCCCCCGTACTGGAGCGTGGGGTTCAGGATGGGATAATTGACAAATGCACACTCCATGGCAGGCGCATAGACGGCGCAGCCCGTTTGCTTTTGCAGATAGGCATTCCCGCCGATGTGGTCGGCATGGAAATGGGTGTTGTAAATGGCTTTCAGCGTCCAGCCGTTCTCCTCCAGTATCCGCTTGACCCGTTTGCCGGCATCCTTATCATTGCCGCTGTCGATCAGGCAGACCTCGGTATCGTTCAGCCGCACCAGCCCGATATTGGTCGGACCCGGCAGATAATACACGTGGGCTGAGACTTGTGTCAGATCATACATAGCTTCCCTCCTGTGTCAACAGGCATTTCAAAAGTGCCAGATCGTAAATGTCCAGCAAACCGTTTTTGTCCATGTCTCCTGCCTGCCCGTCAGCAAGCAGTTCTGTGCGTTTCAGGAGCCAGTCCTGCAGCGCCCGCACGTCCGCTGCATCCAGCGTGCCGTCTGCATTCACATCCCCCGGCAAAGCGCCGGACAGTGCCAGATATTTCACCGATACATGTCCTTGCGCTGTCAGGAAGGCGGCATACAGGACATGCCCGTCCGCTGCCATGCAGGGAGACTGCACGACATCTCCGGCTAAGGACGTGCCGAGGGCTTTTCCGTCCCGGTACAGGGAAAGATCGGCTTCGTTTTGCGTATTGATGCCCCAATACCACGCACCTGCGCTGTATACCGGGAGCATAGAGAACGGTGTGCCGGGCAGTGCCGGGAGCTCCGTTTCTGAGATCTTGCCATCCGCAAAATGATACAGACCCACTGCCTTTCCGGTCACGGCGACCGCAATGTCATCTCCTGCCGCAGCCGTTACCGAACTGCAAGCCTCCTCCGAGAGCGGATAGGTCTCTCCACGATACCAAAGCGCCGGGCTGTCGCCTTTTTTCAGATCCCGGTAGGCGACACCGCCGGGTACGGCAGAAGGGCTGCATGCGCTCTCTGCGATGATCGTGTCCGTTTCCCCGTCATAGAGATGCAGCACATAGTCCGGGTAGTTCCCCAGTGTGTATGCCGTGTAAACGGCAGCTTCGTCCGCCGCAAGGCTGATGTACTGTGCTGCTCCTTCACTGTGCCAGATCTCCGTCAATGCGTCGTCTTGCAGGGTACAGAGCACTGCCCGGTAGCTGTTGTCGTGGTAGAGCAGGTACACCTGTTCGCCGGCTGCGGCAAGTTTCACTTCGCCGATCCTGCCGCCCGGTGTCAGTGCTGTCACCTCTTTTGTTCCTTTTTCCGAGACTGTAAAGAGCCGTATCGTGCTGCTGTCCGCTGCAGTGAGCCAGACGGTACCGTTTGCTCCTGCCATGTCCAGCGCCTGTGCCGTTTCCGGCAGATCTGCTGCAACACTCAGCCAGTGTACTTGCGGGTCGTGAGCTGCAAAGGTCACATCAAACGAAAGTGTATCGCCGTCTATGGTGATATGTTCCAAGGCGATGCCGCTGTTCGTACCGTCCGAATAGACCAGCGCCCCGTCCGCAAAGCCTGCTGCTGGATCGGTCGTGCCGATGTGGTCGGCATTACCCTCTCCGCCGTAGCAGGAGCCGTACAGATCGCCCTCCCCGGCATCCAGTCCGGTCTCGCCCGGACGGAATACATAGATCTCATCGCCGTCATCGTCATGGTTGCCCCGGATCTCGGTATTGACACGGTAGACGACCAGCCCTGTGCCGTAGACCATTACGTCCATTTCCTCTGAATAGGGTGTGCCTGCCTGCCGGAATTCTACTGCAAAGAATTCCGTATCGGACAGCGGTGTTTTCAGCAGATACACACGGTTTCCCGAACGAGCAGAGGCTGGGGCAAGGGTATAGTGCCCGCTTTCCGTGATGTCTGCCGTCTCCAGCCAGCCTGAAATACTTGCCCGCAAGTAGGCAAGCGGATACTGCACGAATACCGAATTCGATGCCATCATGTCCCACCTGCCCACCGGGACACCTGTCCGGGTATCGGAACGGTACAGATCGGGGTAGCCTATGGAGTGCAGAAATTCATGGCAAAGCACGCCGCAGCCGCCGGTGACGGTATTTTCAAAGAGGGATCTGCTGTTCTGGAGGTTGAAAGAGCCGGTCTTTTTGCCGTGGATCTCTATCCCCGGCAGCGTGAAGGCACAGGGATAGCATACATCCTCTTGCGTGTAGGCGCTGGTGTCTATGACCAGAATGATATTGTCAATGATACCATCCCCGTTGCCGTCTAATGGGATGTCTGCCGGAATGGGAATGTTTGACACCATTTCAAGGGCTATCCTGTTCTGACTGGTGTAGGCAGATCTTTCGTGCTGTAATGTGTAGGGGATGATCTCATTGCCGATACGCTGCGGGAAATGGCATTGTGTCTGCATCGCACCGCAGGAAATTTCCGCAATATACCCATGCAGGGAACGAAACGTGTTTTCTGCGCTGCACAGCGCATCGATCTCCTCCGCCCGCCCCTCCATGAAATTCCCCTCCGTATCGGGGAACTGTGCGAACAGCACCAGACTGTGGACCGTCTGCACGGCTGCGCCGGGCGTTATCGGCAGGACGGGCAGCAGAAGCATGGCAAGACATACCGCCAGCAGGCGGTCAGCAATTTTTCGCATAGCAGTCTCCTGTATTCTGGATATACAGAAAGGCTCCCGGAAAACCGGAAGCCTTCACTGGTGACCCGTACGAGAATCGAACTCATGATTCCGCCGTGAAAGGGCGGTGTCTTAACCTCTTGACCAACGGGCCGAAGTGGCGGCAACTGGATTCGAACCAGTGACCGTTCGGGTATGAACCGAATGCTCTAGCCAACTGAGCCATGCCGCCGTCTTGGTGAGATCACTTTATCTATTATAGCACAACAGGATCAGTTTGTCAAGCTTTTTTTGAAACTTTTTGAAATTTTTTTCCGCAGGACACAGATCCGGAACGATCAGACATCCAGATAAAGGTCAATATCTATTTGGGTGCCCGTATCACAGCAAAACTGCATGACTTCCAAAGACGGCGCAAGACAGGGTGTGCTTTCAGAGGATGCGACCGTGGGAACAACTTCCAAAAAAATGCAGCATCATATTTTTGCTTGATCTCTTTTAGAATGCTGATCTTGGAAAGAAGCGGTGTGATCGTCTTTCGCATTTGGTTCTCAACGTAAACATCGTATGCATCACAAGTCCCGAACTGCCATGAGGAACAGTCATAGATGTGTCCACTTTTATGTTTATCGCCTATTTTCCATGACCGTTCGGGCGTAAGTCCTAGCAGTTCGCTTATCGTATCAGGATCAAAATTGCCTGTTATCCTGAAATAGGTGTAGCAGCTTGTCCGTTTATTGGCAGTAGCAGGATCGTGGTTTTCCTCGCTGTTCCGGAACATATGATCAACCCCTTGTTATCATTCTATCATAAAACGAGCCAGATGTCAAGTAGCCTGCTGCTGCTTTCAGAAAGTATTGACAATTTTAATAGGGTAGTGTATAATAGTAGTCGTATACTACCACACTCTGATGCAAATGGTAAAACAGATGCCATCTGGATAGGATCAAAAGGAGGATACCATGCGTTTCAAAAAGATCATTTCCGGACTGCTTGCGGCAGTCCTTATGGCGGGGACTTTGCCCCCGGTACGCACAGAGGCGGAGACACTACAGGACTCCGGCATGGACTATACGGAAACGGTCAGCACCATACAGAACCCCGGTATGGGCTATACTTCGACACTCTGGTATACCTGCAAACCGGGAGATACCCCCGTTAAGGACCCGTCCGGGAGCCTTGTGCTGATGTTCGTGGACATTGGTGCATTTTCAAGCGGTATCAACGGGACAACTGCCGAGGACGGAACGTACACAGAGGGCACGGACTATGACCTTGACGAGAGCTTTTTTGCCGGGCTGCGGGGAACGCTTGCGAATTGCCGTGCAAACGGCGCAACGGTCGCTTTGCGCTTCCGGTATGATGCCAACGGTAAAAGCTACCCCGAGCCGGCAACTTTTGAACAGGTGCTGCACCATATCGCACAGATCAAGGAGAGCGGCATTTTAGAGGACTACAAGGACATCCTGATGTTCGTGGAATCGGGCTTTGTCGGGGCTTGGGGGGAGCAGCACAGCGGCAAATATACCTCCCTTGAATACAAGGCACAGCTGCTCGATGCGGTGCTGGACATGACACCGGATGACATCCCGGTGACGGTACGCACCCCGAATATCTTCGCCAAATGGGCAGGGATCGAGACTTCCGCCATCGGGGAATGGGTCTCCGAGCCGGGCAGTGAAGCGGCACGTGTGGGGCTGTACAATGACGGCTACATGGGTTCGGATTCCGACCTTGGAACTTACTCAAACCGGGCAGCGGAGACGAAATGGCTCGGCGGACAGACGGCATCCTACTATGGCGGAGAATTTTCCGGAGATCTTTCATGGGCGCAGAAATATGAAACCTATCTCCCGGAAAATGCCATCCCCGAAATGTACCTCACCCACCTGAGCTACATCAACGGGAATATTTACCAGCTTTATAAGGACTACACGTTCTCGGAAGCCTATGATATCGAAAATGTGGATAATTCCGCCTACTACGGGCAGACGGTGTTCCAGTTCATCCGGGATCATCTGGGCTATCGCTTCACGGTGCGGGACTGTGACCTGAATGCTGCCTGTGAGCAGGGCGGGCGGTTTACGATGCAATTTGCCGTGGAGAATACGGGCTTTGCTTCCCCCATCCGGCAGCAGAAAGCGGAACTCATCCTCGAGCAAAACGGCAATTACATCGTGACAGATACCGACATCGACAGCCGCACATGGCAGTCGTGTAAGACAGCTTCGGAGACGCTTTCCGTGAAGATCCCGGGCAGCCTGCCCGTGGGGGAGTGGAATGTCTACCTGCGGCTTTCCGTCGGGGAACAGGATGTGCCGGACGGCAACCAGCGAACGGTGCAGTTCACGAATGCGGATATTTACAATGCCGCTATCGGTGCGAACCGGATGGGCAGCATCACTGTCACGGAAACCACTGATACTGCCCGAAAGACTGACCAGATCTTCTCCGTGAACGACTGTACTGCGGAGAATGCCATTCCCTACACCGTGCAAAATATCGTCATTCCGGACGGTGCGCTGTCCTGCGAAACGGAATGGACAGACGATACCCTTGCAGCAGAAACGGAGACCAGCCGTATGTGGCTCACCAGCGACACGCAATATCTCTACGTGGCAGCGGAGATCCCCCACACAGTACAGCCGCCTGTCATCAATATCCGCATTCAGAATGCCGATACCGGGAAGTCCTACTGGTACTACCGGCAGTCGGGTGGTTGGGTGTATTTCTCCAACGGCTCTTATGACGGCATTCAGCTCAAGTTCAGCGGGAATTTTATCGAATTTCAGATACCGTTCGGCTCGGTCATGGACTTGCAGCCGGGCACAAAGCTCGATGCGGTGCGCATTTTTCTACAGGATGAAGCCAATGACTGGGTCAATATCGGGGATATTACGGCAAAGGACTATGTGATCGCCCCCACCTGTCCGCTGTATACGGCATATCATGAGGTCACGCTGCACGAGGGCAGCAGCTACCGGATGCGGGCACTGACCACGGCAGAGGGGGCAGCGTATACATGGCTGCATGACGGTGAGGAGGTCGGTACGGGCGAATATTTCACGCTCAAACAGGTAGCTGCTGCGGATGCGGGGCTGTATGCTGTGCGCATCACCACACCGGACGGCACGGAACAGATGCGGGAGATCTGCCGTGTGGAGACGGTCTCTGCTGGGCTGCGGGGTGACCTGGATCTTGACGGGAGCGTGGATGTGCTCGATGTGAGGCTGCTGCAGGACTATCTGCTGTTGAGGGATGTGTCGATCCCCGGCAATGCTGACCTGAATGGGGACGGGTCTTGGGATGTGTATGATCTGGCGATCTTGAAAAATCTCTGTTCCTGAGCAAAGATCCAATTCATGATATTTGATAAACTATTCTGTATCTTCTTATCTTTTTTCTAACAGGAATACACTGTGTTTGCAGGAGGATCTTGCTGACAGCTCAGACACATTTTTTACAAGGTCCTCTTTGCCAGCCCCATTTTTTCTCTTGATCTCCTGAATAACATTTTTGGGATCAGCAAAAATATCTGTCGATCAGAAAAACCGATGTATTGTTATCAGCAGCCATCTGATCAACTGCCCTGATACTTTCATTTTTTGTCAGAATATGTTATAGCGGCTTTGTTTTTGGCGAATATGGGCAACCGGGAACGGATCATGTTCCGGGCGTTTATTGTTGGCAATTTGCTCTATTATGCCATTGGGATATTCCTTGCATTTCGATTTAAGGACAACCGTGCATTCTGCAAAGATATCTGTCCCGTCACGGTGTTTTTGAAGCCTATGGGTTATTTTTCACTGCTGCGGATAACGTGTGACAAAAGCAAATGTATTTCCTGCGGAAAATGCAAAATGCAAACGGGTATGTCACATGGATGCAGACATGACCGACGATTCTAGAAAGAGAACCAACGGAACGGAGTGTATTCTCTGTCTGGAGTGTGTGAAAAACTGTCCGGAGAAGGCACTGTAAAATGATATAGTAAAGACTGCCCGGCATATGCGGGGCAGTCTTGCTTTTTCACAAAGTGCCATAATCAAGGCTCATCGGGCAGTTTCACATAACTGGTGAAGCTGCGATAGATCCCCCTTTTATTATGCGGTGTACACTGTGGCTTATATAAATTCAAATTAAGAAAGTCTGTTTATATGGATTTGAAACATTTCAGCCAATTTATATGTTAATACAAAAATATCAGTTGTCAGCACATTCAAAATAATTACAGCTAATATTTCTATGATCATAGTTTTTTTGGCCTCTGTATACTTCTATGCTCATAAACAAAGGCTGCAACTACACCTATTACACATCCACAGATCAAAGAGATAAAATACATGATCTCGTAGGTTTGATGAGTTATATTGTGAAAAAAATATTGTGAGCAATAAGCGATCGCATTAGATAATGTTGTACAGATCCAAACTCCTGTTGCCCCCCCAAAAATATAATTCGCCATCGATAGGTCACAGAAAACACCTCCTTATCCTATGATGTGCTTCGAGAATTTGGTCATAAGAACTTGCGTTTGATCTTGCACGGATCGGCAGTACTCAATAATTTCAGAAGCTCTGGTACTAATTGTTGCCATATGCACTGTTACCTGCGACTGATGCGATCCATGATCTGCATAACATCAAATTGGAAGGGCAATAATTTAGCCCATGTTTTTTTGTGATATAATCCCCTTAAAGTAGACACACAAAATAACAAAAAGAGTGAAATTCATTTTAGGGGGAAATTATTATGTC
>CANQNG010000027.1 GCA_947625155.1 uncultured Clostridia bacterium | reverse complement strand
GTTTTTCTACTTTTTGCCTATTGACATTTTACCGTAGGACTCCTTTTCCCTTTATTATATTATATCATTTTCTTCTCACCTTTGCAATGATTTTAGAGAAGAAATAGTATCAGAATACTCTTTTTTAATTTTTTGGTGCTGACCTGCAATATTGCAGTTCCCTTCCCGAAAATTCAGCATAAAAGTCAGCCAGAAAAATAGTATCACCTCTTGCAAACGGCAAGAAATAGCGGGATCTCATCATCTGTTCTCCCTTGTTTTCTCTCTCTGTTTGTGCGGTTTATTCCTGATTTTTTGCGCCTGTTGGTGCATTTGTTCACGGATAAACTCGCCACGTTTTTGACTTGTCCCTTGCCGACATACTCTGAAAATGCTCTCTTGAGATCCTCTGTTTTCGCAGCGGAAAAGAAAACATGATATGTCGGCGGATCATTTTTATCTTTTTTCAGAGCAAGATCCACATCGTATTTTCGTGCGGTTTTCAGAAAATCCCCGATATTTCGGTCTGAAACAGCTATACTGTCGAGCTTTGAAACAGACTTTTCCTGCAATTGTTTGTAGCTCATGCGTCCTTTCTTTTCAGCCTTGCCGGACATAAACTCCTGCAAGGCAGCTTTCAGCACATCGGCAGTCAATTTTTCCGTTTTTATTGAAATATTGATTGTTTTCTTCGCACCGTTTTCGTAATCAGACGGCATTACGCATCACCGCCCGACTTGATCTCATAGACGGCATACGCTTCACTGTTGAGCTGATCATAGAGTGCTTTGAGCGCAGTTTCGGCTTCATCGGGTGTCTTGTAAATACCCATCGGGATCTGATCACAGCAATTGTCCGTGCCGATCATCTCATGATCAGGCGAAATTGTGCCACCTTCCTCGTTAATTTCAGCATCTTCCCAATTCGTAACAATGCCGATTTTTACGAGATCATCATAATTCAGAAACTCACCAAACTGCGTTACATTGTTTTAGCCATTTATTCACCAACTTTCCTGTTATATTTTTGTTTGAGTTAAATTACAAGCAAGCACACCACCCCTTTCAAATCACGCAGGATCGATCACTCAGTAATTGATTTTTTTGTAGATTAGTATTATATTGTCCCTGATTTTCAGACAGCGGATCTCGCCTTGCCGCCTTCACGGACAGTAATAGCTTTGCGGCGAGTTTCAGCTTCAACCTCCTCGGCTTTTTCTTTGCTGATCGGATCATCAAAAAAGCTGTACACATACTCAAAACAATTGTGAACGCTCTCGTTCGACAAAAGTTTTGTGCGGACAAGATAGTGTAATTCAATGAGCTTATTTACGGCATTATGAACAGCCGTTCTGTCCTCTTTGCAAATAGAAACAAGTCCCGACATAGTAAAATTCCAACAATTTGGCAGCGAGCTGACTTTCAGCATAAAACCAATATATTTATTTCTAATTTCACGGCTTCTCAGTAGATTTGCACTGATCATGGTGAAATTGCTGTCCTTTTCCACACGGTTCAGCGTGGCATTATTTATCGTAAATGTCTCCATTTCAATGTCATACTTCGGGATAGAGTCGTCCAGTTCGGAGTATTCATAGAAATCATAGAGATAGCTGATCCTGCCCGTAGGGGACTCGTTTGGCATAGCCGTCAACAGTTCGTTACAGGCTTTTTCTTCAAAGCTGTAATTGCGCAGACTGATCTCAGTAGGGTTTGGCATAGAAAGACCTCCTTGACATAGTTCATCGGAAATAAAAAGTCGCTCCTCATTGACCTGTCTGCCGACAGGCAGGTGAGAAGCAATGTACGGTATTCAATTTTGGGCATAAAAATAGCGGACAGCGCTTCTGTTATGAAACACCGTCCGCTATTGTCCATTATTCAGTTTGATTTGTCAACAGGCTTTCTACCGTCTTTTTTCGAGTTTCTACCAACTTTCTACCAACCTTATCGGCGGTAGGTATCTACCAAGTTTCTACCCAAATATGATCGTTGCTTGATCTTTTCGGTTTTGCGTTATTTCGGCAGTTTTATGTTTTCTACCAGAAAAAGTGCCGTAGGATCGGGCATAAAATGAACTGAACTGCAACAGAATGAAACAGATCGCAAGATCACAAAAAATTTTTGAAAAAAAAAGCTGGATCAAAAAACTTTTGTCTTGCCTCCCAATGCCGCCTCACGGCGGCAAAGGTCGGAATACTTTCAACTCCCTGTTTATCCACTCCCTAGTCAAGTCTCAGCTTGACAGTCTGCCTGCGGATATGGTATACTTAGAAAAAAGGAGGTTTGATCCATGCCTGATACATCTGCCATTATCGTTGCCGCCGGGAATGCTTCCCGGATGCAGGGCATCAACAAGATCCTCATGCCGTTGGGCAAGACAAGCGTGATCGGTCATAGCATGCTCGCCTTTGAACAGGCGGAGGACATTGCCGAGATCATCGTTGTCACCAGATCAGAAAATGAAGCTGCCATCCGTGAAACTGCCGCTGCGCTCGGCATCACCAAGCTCGCCTGCATCACACAGGGCGGTGAGACCCGTCAGCAGAGTGTCCTGAACGGTCTGCGGCAGACAGCAGCGGAGTCGCAGTACATCGCCATTCATGACGGCGCACGTCCTCTCGTCCGCCCGGAGCATATCGCCAAGGTCATCCGGGATGCCCGTGTATTCGGCGGGGCGACGCTCGGTGTACCCGTCAAGGATACGATCAAAGTCGTGGAGGACGGGCTTATCACCGATACGCCGTACCGCCCGTCGCTGTATCTCACGCAGACACCGCAGGTGTTCCGGAAACGGCTGTATTTTGAGGCGGCGGACTTTGCGCTGGAGCATGGTCTGGACTGCACGGACGACTGTCAGCTGGTCGAAGCCATCGGCGGCAAGGTATACATGACGGTCGGGGACTATACCAATATCAAGATCACGACCCCGGAGGACGGGAAAATTGCGGAGGTGCTGTTATGATACGCATGGGACACGGATATGATGTGCATAAACTGGTCGAAGGGAGAAAGCTGATGCTGGGCGGTGTGGAGATACCGCACACACTGGGACTGCTGGGGCATTCGGATGCGGATGTGCTGCTGCATGCGGTCAGCGATGCGCTGCTGGGAGCGCTGGCACTGGGGGATATCGGGAAGCATTTTCCGGACACCGACCCTGCCTATGCGGGGGCGGACAGTCTGAAATTATTGCAGGCTGTCATGGCACTGGTGGACGGGCAGGGCTATCGGCTCGGGAATCTGGATGCCATCGTCATTGCACAAAAACCAAAGCTTGCCCCCTATATCGGGCAGATGCGTGAAAACATTGCCGCTGCCTGCCGGGCAGAGGTCTCACAGGTCTCCGTAAAGGCGACCACAGAAGAGCGCCTTGGCTTCACGGGACGGGAAGAGGGCATTTCAGCGCACTGTGTTTGTCTGCTCGTGCGGAAAGACTGACCGCTGCATTTTATCCATGCCCCTTTGAAAATAAGTCTTGCATTTTTCGCCAGAGTATGTTATAATGATACTAATGCCTGACGACAGCGGACACCGCTGTCACAGGGCGTAAGGGATCCGGCGGATGTTTCCGCAAAGTATGAAAGGAGCTTAACTATGGGACTTCTCAAAGCCGTTATCCATGCAGCCAGCAGCACGATGGCTGACCAGTGGAAAGAATTTTTCTACTGCGATTCACTCCCGAATGATGTACTTGTTGTCAAGGGACGTAAGCGCACTTCGAGCAGATCTTCCAACACCAAGGGTGCGGACAATATCATCACCAACGGCAGCGGCATCGCTGTTGCGGACGGACAGTGCATGATCATTGTTGACAACGGGCGTGTGGTCGAGATCTGCGCCGAGCCGGGACAGTATACATACGACATGTCCACCGAGCCGAGCATTTTCTCCGGCAGTCTGGGCAAGGGCATCGTTGAGACATTCAAGGCGATCGGCAAGCGTGCTGCCTACGGCGGCGACACCGGACATGATCAGCGTGTGTACTATTTCAACACCAAGGAAATGCTCGATAACCTGTTCGGCACGATCGAGCCGGTGCAGTTCCGGGTCGTGTACCCCGAAATGAGAAAATCTTTTACCGTTGGCATCAAGTGCAACGGACAGTATACCTACCGCATTGAAGATCCGCTGCTGTTCTACACGAACGTCTGCGGCAATGTGACCGACCGCTTCACCCGTGCCGATATTGAACGGCAGCTGAAGTCGGAATTCCTCAACGTCCTCAATCCTGCCTTTTCCAAGATCTCCGATATGGGTATCCGCTATGACCAGCTGCCTGCCCACAACCCGGAGATCACACAGGCGATCCAAGAAGCCCTCGATGGTCCATGGCGGCAGAAGCGTGGTCTGAGCCTCAAGAGCGTGACCATCAATTCGGCTACCGTCAGCAAAGAGGACATGGCACGGATCCAGAAGTTTGAGGATCTGGCATGGAATACTGACCCGATGAATGCCGCTGCCATCCTCACCGATGCACAGGCAAAGGCAATGCAGACCGCTGCCGGCAATTCTGCAGGGGCAATGATGGGCTTCATGGGATTGAATATGGCACAGCAGCAGGGCGGCATGAATGCGCAAGATCTGTACGCTATGGGCATGCAGCAGAACCAGCAAAACCAGCAGAACCAACTAAACCAACAAAACCAGCAGAACAACACACAGCCCGACAATAGCTGGACCTGTGCCTGCGGTGCGGTAAATACCGGAAAATTCTGTCAGAGCTGCGGCAAGCCAAAGCCTGCCCCCGCTGCCGACGGCTGGACCTGCGAATGCGGCGCCGTCAACAAGGGGAAATTCTGTCAGGAATGCGGCAAGAAAAAGCCCGCAGGTGCGCCGCTTTATCGGTGCGACAAGTGCGGCTGGCAGCCGGCTGACCCGGCACATCCCCCGAAATTCTGCCCGGAGTGCGGCGATGTCTTTGACGAAAATGATGTGCAGTAACTGCCATGAGTGAGCTGATGCAATACGAGTGCCCCAACTGCGGCGGCAAGGTGCAGTTCGACTCTGCTTCACAGCAGATGAAATGCCCCTACTGTGATTCGGAATTTTCAGTTGAGGCACTGCGGGAACGGGACGAGATACTTTCTGCACAGGCACAGGACGACATGAACTGGGAGACCCCGGAAACCACTTGGGAACAGGGAGAAGCTGCCGGGATGCATGCCTATGTCTGTCAGTCCTGCGGCGGACAGATCATGACGGATCAGACCACGGCAGCCACGAAATGCCCCTACTGCGACAGTCCGGTCATCCTGTCCGGGCAGGTCAGCGGGGAGCTGAAGCCACAGTACATCATCCCGTTCCGGGTCGATAAGGAGGCTGCCAAGGCTGCCCTGCGCAAGCATTTCGAGGGGAAGCCGCTGCTGCCGAAAGTGTTCAAGGATACGCACTACATCGAGGAGATACGGGGCGTCTATGTTCCTGTCTGGCTGTTCGATGCGGAGGCGGATGCCTGTATCCTGTTCAAGGCGGAAAAGCGCCGTACCTGGAGCGATGCCCAGTTCCACTACAAGGAGACAAAGTATTTCAACTGTGTCCGCACTGGGAGCATCGCTTTTGCGCATATCCCGGTAGACGGTTCGTCCAAAATGGATGACACCATGATGGAGTCCTTAGAACCGTTCTCGTTTGACGGGGCGGCAGGATTTCAGACGGCATATCTTTCCGGCTATCTGGCGGACAAATATGACGTGAGCGCCGAGGACAGCATTGCCCGTGCTGATCAGCGTGCCAAGCAGAGCGTGGAGCTTGCTTTTCGGGAAACGGTGCAGGGCTATGATTCGGTGACGCTCGATGTTTCCGGCGTGAAGCTGAAAAACGGCAAGGCGGTCTATGCGCTCTATCCGGTGTGGCTGCTGAACATCCGGTGGAACGACCAGCTCTACCCGTTCGCCATGAACGGTCAGACCGGGAAATTTGTCGGCAACTTGCCCGTGGATAAGGGCGCTGCCGCCAAGTGGTCCTTCATCGGCATGGCGATCTTCACGGTGCTTGCCTTTGTCTTTCAGCTGATCTTTATGTAAGGGGGGAACACGATGCTTGCTATGATGGTGCTGGTGCAGACACTGGACTGGATGCTGGTGCTGAAGTCGCTCCTTGTCGGGGTGATCGGCGGGGCGGTCGTGCTGTTTCTCATGGTCTCCAAAAACCGCAGCGTTCATGCAAAACAGGAGGCAAATGACTATATCCGCAAAGGCAGTCTGCATTTGCGTGACCGCAGGGATGTGTACCTCTATCGGCGTGTCGAAAAAGAAAGACGGGAACAGAAATGACCCATATCTCTCAGATACGAAAGCCCCGGAACATGACCGGGGCTTTTCTGTCAGGCTATTTCAGCAGTTCCTGCCGCAGGTAGAGCAGGAGTTTTTTTTCCCGGCGTGAGACTTGTACCTGTGTCATGCCGAGGGCTTCAGCGGTCTTTACCTGTGTCAGTTCCCGGTAGTAGCGCAGTTCCAGCAATTTCCGGTCGGCGGGATCGAGGGTCGCCATGACCTGCTGGAGGGCAAGGCTGTCCGAGATCTTTTCATCCGGTGCTTCCACCGCAATGTCAAGCTGTCCCTCGTCCTCGTCCGGTGCTGTCAGGGAGACGACCGGGGCACAGGCACAGAGGGCTGTCGTGATGTCCTCCGGGGAAGCGCCTGTTCGCTCTGAAAGCACGCTCAGGGACGGGTCGTTTCCGGTCTCTTTCAGGTACTGTTCCCGGATCTGCTGCACTTTCAGGGAAAGTTCCCGGAGACTGCGGGACACATGCACTGCCCCGCCGTCCCGGAACAGGCGCTTGATCTCCCCTAAAATAACTGGCACGGCATAGGTCGAGAACTGCACGCCCCGTGTGCTGTCAAAGGCATTTGCCGCTTTCACAAGTCCCTCACACCCGGCGGAATACAGATCCTCGTAGGGGATGCCCCGGTTGCGGAAACGGTTCGCACACAGGTGTACCAGCCCAAGATGATCCTCAGCGGCAGGACGGTCAGGGCTGCGCTTCATGGTCTTTCCCAAGGCGGCGGCGCATCGTCAGGACTGTGCCGTGACCGGGCGCACTCCGGACGTGGAGCGAATCGGTAAAGGTCTGCATGATCGCAAACCCAAGCCCTGCCCTGTCCTCCTCCGGGGCAGAGGTGTAGAGGGGCTGCATCGCCTTGTTCACGTCCGGGATGCCGCAGCCCTTGTCGCTGACCCGTATGTAAATGACCCGTTCCGGGAGCATCCGGAGCGTTACGGAGACCTCTCCCTCTGTGTTCCGGTAGCCGTGGACAATAGCGTTCGTGACGGCTTCCGAAATGACAGTGCGCAGGTCGGCAAGCTCCTGTGCGGTCGGGTCGGCGGGGATGAGAAAGGCGGAGACTGTCGCTCTGGCAAGCGCTTCGTTGGCAGGATCAGCAGGGAAGGTGCATTTGAATTCGTTGAGGATCTTCACGATACCACCTCCTTTGGCAGTTCGATACAGGCAAGGCGCTCCATGCCTGCTAAACGGAGCACACGGCTGATGTGGGGGGCAGGGTTGGCGAGAATGATCTCTCCGCCGAGGGGCTGCATGATCTTATAGCGCCCCATGATCAGCCCGATGCCGGAGCTGTCCATAAAGCTCACAGCCCCGAAATCCAGCACCAGTGTCCGGGGGAGGTGGGCATAGATCGCTGCATCTACTTCTGCCCGCAGGGCATTGCTGGAATGGTGGTCAATTTCGCCGTCAAGCTGTACATGGAGCTTTCCGGTCTCGGTGTCGTAGTGAATTTGCATATTGCTGCTTCCTTTCTTTCTGGGTTTCTTTTATTGTAGCACATTCCGCTTGTCGTTTCCTGCCGAAGGCGGTAAGCACACAAAAAATTCCTGCACACTTTCCCATTTTGGAACGCTGTCGCAAATCAATTGAAATCAGGAAAACCCCTGTTCCAGAAAAATAGGGATACCAGAAGCAATAGCAGCTTCATGGATCGTTTTATCTTTAGAAAAAAGATAGATCGCCTTGCAAGGTGTTTGATCCCTGTCTGAAAGCAAGGTGATCTCTTTCCATTTTCTGTGTATGTTTTTGCGTTCCTTCCCTATGACCGCTTCCGCAATTTCGTATCAAAAGCCCTTTATTCCCTGCTGGGCAGCCTCTTCCATGCGGAAATTGTCCATCATTTCCACACAGCCTGCCACATCTGTATTGCCTTGGAACATGCTGTTAAGGGCAAGTGTCACATCATCTCCGCTGTAGCCGATGATCCTTGCGGATGCCGTGGACACACGCTGATAAGCTGCGATCGAGCTTTCGGCATCCGTCACCATCTGCGACTGGATGTTGGTCGTCTGTCCGGTGAAGCAGCTGACGGTGGCAATGCCGTCAAATGCCTTGTTGTAATGCTCCGGCTCTGCACAGAACGCCAGAAAACCCAATGCCGCATCCTTGTGGCTGCTCTGTTTGCTCACCATCATCATGTTGAGGTTGCCGCCCTCATAGGTGCCGCTGTCGGCGGTATTCATGAAAACGGGCATCAGCGCAAAATCGTCTACGGTATAAGTCCCGTTCTTTGGCAGGTCGGTGTAGAACCAAGTATCCCAGATAAATGTCATCACCGCATCGCCCGATGCCATTGTCGGTCCCAGCTCATCCCACCCGATGTTCAGAAGATCCGAGCCGAACCAACCATTCTCTGCTGCATCGGAGATCCACTGCACCATGCTGCGGATCTCCGGGATGTCGGCATAGGTGATCTCATTTCGGTTGAGCTTTTCCAGCACGGACGGATCGTCCGCAAAGATCGGATCCATGCCGAACTGCGGCATCCATGCACACCCGTTTGCCGGCCAGCAGATCGGCGTATAGCCCGTGTCTGCAAGTACCTGACAGATCGTGTCAAATTCTGCCTGTGTCGTTGCTGGTTTCATCCCCAGCTCATTCAGGATCGTCTTGTTATAATAGCATCCGGACACGGAATTCTCCCAGAAGGGCAGCCCGAGCAGATCGCCGTCCGCATCCATGCAATATGCCTTTGCCCCCTCTGACAAATCGCTCACCCAGCTCTGGTCGTTGAGATAGCAGAAATTGGCATCCACATCGAACCGGTTCAGATCGGCATTGTTGAAGTGCAGGAACACATCCGGCACATCCCCTGCCTCGAATTTCTCACTGGCTATGCTCTCGTATTCTGTATCTTCATAGGCAATGATCTGGAGCTTGTTGCCGGTCTCCTCCTCGTATTGCTGAAAAATACTGGTCATATAGCTTTTGTTCAGGTCGCTCTCTTTGCCCATAATGGAAAGCGTGATGCCGTTTTCGTTACTGTGGCTGCATCCGGTCAGGCACAGAACGGCTGTCAGCGGCAGCAATAGCATTCTTTTTCTCACGTGTGATCACCCTTTCCTTTCGTATACAGCAGCTTGCTCACCAGCTCCCGCACGGCTGTCATGTTGATCGGTTTGGCAAGATGTCCGTTCATACCGGCATCCATGGCATTCCGTACATCCTCTGCAAAGGTATTGGCAGTCATCGCAGCGATCGGTATGGTCTTTGCCTCCGGGTGGTCAGAAGCCCGAATTTGTCTGGTCGCTTCATAGCCGTTCATGACCGGCATCTGCACATCCATCAGGATCATGTCAAAATGCCCCGGCTGTGCATGCAGGAACAGCTCTGCGGCAGCCTGTCCATTGACAGCGATCTCGCACTCTGCGCCCTCCATATGCAGCATCTCCGTCAGGATCTCCGCATTCAGCTCGTTGTCCTCTGCCACAAGGAACAGTTTCCCCTTCATCACGCCCTCCGGTACAAATGCCGTTTCCGGCTGCTGGATCTCGTCACGGAACAGCGGACGGATCGTCTGCCAGAAAGTGGACACAAAGAAGGGCTTGGCAAGGAACGCATTGATGCCGGCAGCCCTTGCCTCCTCTTCGATCTCGCTCCAGTCATAAGAGGTCAGCACAAGGATGGGGACATCTGTCTTGACCTGTTCCCGGATCTTTCGTGCAGTCTCCACGCCGTTCATCCCCGGCATTTTCCAATCGAGCAGGATGACATGGAAGTCCTCCTGCTGCTCATGGGCTTTGACAGCCTTTTCCACTGCCGCAGCACCGGATGTCACACAGGTGATCTCCACACCGGAGTCACGCATCAGCTCCTGTATGTTACGCCCGATCTCTTCCTCGTCGTCTGCCACAAGCACCCTCGAAACCTTGTGGAGATACCATTTCTCCTTCTGTTCAGGTTCCGGCAGGGCAAAGGACAGCTCGACCGTAAATGTGCTGCCCACATCGGTCTTGCTCTCCACGTGGATGATGCCGCCCATCAGTTCCACCAGATTCTTGGTGATCGCCATGCCAAGACCTGTGCCCTGTATCTTGTTGGTGACGGAGCTGATCTCACGGCTGAACGGGGCAAAGATATGCTGCTGAAATTCCTCGCTCATGCCCATGCCATTATCCTGCACGACAAAACGCAGCCGCACGATCTGCGGTGCAAGGTTCGGCAGCTCGCTGATCGTGCAGGTGATCTTGCCGCCGGTCTGCGTATACTTGATGGCATTGGACAGCAGATTGATCAGGATCTGGTTCAGGCGCAGCTTGTCGCCGATGAGTTCCTCATGTGTCAGACCCTGCACATAGATGCGGAAGGTCTGCTCCTTGGCTTTTGCCTGCGGATCGAGTATGATGTGCAGCTCCTCCAGCAGCTCCGGCAGGCTGAACTTGTCCACATTGAGAGAGGTCTTTCCGCTCTCGATCTTGCTCATGTCAAGCACATCGTTGATCAGACTGAGCAGATGGTTGCTGGAGGCTGTGATCTTGCGTGTATAGTCCCGGACTTTCTCCGGTTTATCGGCATCTTTCTCCAACAGCACGGAAAAACCGACGATCGCATTCATCGGTGTGCGGATGTCATGGGACATGTTGGACAGAAAGCTGCTCTTGGCTTCATTGGCACTGCGTGCGACCGTGAGTGCCTCCTGCAAATTCCGGTTCATCTGCCGATCCTGTGTACGGTCCGACAGGACGATGATATACTTTGCCACGTCCTGAATGTCCATATGATAGGCAGTGATCCGGTACCAACGGCGTTCGCCGGTATTCTGGTGCATGTATTCATGCTCCCGGAACACGCTGCCCTGAATGGGGATCTTCTCCAGCTCTGCCTTCGAGATACCGCCTTCGCCGCCCACGAGACATTCTTCCATGGCACGGATGTTCTGCTTCACGGACTCGGCTGGGATCCCGAGCAGACGTTCGATATTGGGGCTGACATAGTCCACCTGTAGGCATTCATGGTCAAGCATGATAAAAATATCATCGACGGTATTGGACAGCACGTCAAACATGCGCTCCCGGTATTGCAGTTCGAGCCTGCTGCGGCGGTTCTGGCTGTGGCTGCGGAGAAAGACAGCGATGAACAGCGTTGCCCCGACCAGCAGGAAGAGCAAGATCAGGATATTGAATGTCATTTTCTGCACGGAGAGGAAGCCCGCACTCATCGTATCCTGCGGCACAACGCTCAACAGCACATAATTCTGATAGCCGACCGGCATATAAAGAATACACTGGCTGACATCGCCGATGCTGCACCGCAGCAGTCCGGGGGTCTCTGTCTCCCAGTCTCTCCGGACACCTTCCAGCGCCTCGTCCGTCAGATCCGTTGCAGCGTTCAGATATACCAGATAATTCTCAAATACATTGCCGCCCGTCTGCGTGGAGAGCAGCACCCTGCCGTCCTCATACATGACAAAGCACTTTGCCTTGCCGGAAAAAGCTTCCACATCGAGCGACTCTGCCAATTCGGCGTTGGTGTAAGTCACGGCGATGGCATCGTACCCAAAACCACGATAGGTCCCATGTGCTGCCGGAACGGCAAAGACGATCAGTTCCTTCCTGTCAAGTGTCATGCCGTCCATGACCGGCTGGCGTTCCTGCATCAGCTCGTCCCACAGGGTAAGATCTGCGGTGATCACAGAGCCGTCCGGTGCCATGCATGTCCTGTCTGCACTGACAAAATAAAATTCCGAAAAGCCCCACTTCTCCTTCTTTTCGTCCATAAATGCCAGAACGCTGTCCCCGCTGTCAGCCAGCATGAGATAGTCGCTCCAGTTCTCCAGCATTCCCCAGTTATGCTCGATAAAAATGCCGAACGTGCGGTCTACCTGACCATAGATCTCTTTCAGGTGACTGGTGCTGTCCTCATATATCTTATCTGCGATGAACCGAAAATAGAAACATCCCGTCACAACTGCGGTCACGCCGACCATGCACGTCCAGAAGGGCAGGAATATCTTGCCGAACCATTTTTTCATCTGTCTGCCAAACTCCTATCCAAAAGCCTGCTGCACACGTTTCAGGATCATATGCAGGGGCATAAGAATATACTGCTTATTATATTATACCATAAGGTCATGCTTTTGTCTACTATATTCTATGAATTTTCTTGCTTGGCGGGGGGCTGGATGGGCTTGGCAAGGGACTGCCGGATGCGGGACAGGGGTTTGTGCGTGGGAAATATCCTGCTTGTATATTTTGCACAATTTTCAACGAAAAAATTTCCTTGTTGTCCGCATTTTTTTAGAAATTCCTCTTGACAAGTCGGGAAACATGTGCTATAATTGTATAAAAGCAGTCCATGATCTGTGTATTATTCCCTAAAACAAGGAAAGGGGTAAATTCGCCTAAAAGGAGCGTGAAGATCTTGTGCAGGATACATATAAGGGTATCGGCTGGCAGGGCTGCTGCCCCCCCCCCCCCCCGCAGCCGGTGTCGGGAGACCCGGAGCCGTGACAAACCAGTGAGGTGATGCCATGGCGGAGCGAAAAAAACGGTCACACAAACGGCTCTTCAAGACCATGCTGGCGGCGGCGGTGACGGCGGTCATCACTGGCGGGGCTGTCATGCTGCTGGTGGTCCATGTGTTCCCGGTGATGCGCATTTACGGCGATTCCATGAGTCCGGCGCTGTTTGATGGGGACATCGTGATAACACAAAAAACAAACACTCTGGAAAGGGGTGATATCTGCGTATTTTCTTTGAACGGCAGCATCCTCTGCAAGCGTGTGATCGGCACGGGCGGCGACACGATCTCCGTGGATGAAAACGGCGTCGTTTCCGTGAACGGCTCGCAGCTTGCCGAACCATACCTGAACGTGACCGATCTGGGCAGCAGCACGGTGGAGTATCCCGTGACCGTGCCGGACGGCTGCTATTTCGTGATGGGCGACAACAGACGAACGTCCATCGATTCCCGAAACACAGCGGTCGGCTGTGTGGACGGCGGACAGGTCGAAGGAAAGCTGCTCTTGCGTATCTTGCCGCTGCCGGGTATCCCCGGGCAGGCATGGTGACATATATTTTATTTATGAAAGGAAGGATAGGAATGAAGAAATTCTTGCAAAGATTTTTCGGGATAGCGGTCTCTGCGGCTTTGGTGGTCTCGTCGGGGGTGACGGGGGTTTTTGCGGCGGATCCGGGGCATTCTCATGACGACGGAAAACCTATTTCAATAGATCCTGATCCTGCATATACTATAACTTTAACACACCCGGATGAAAAAGCTACTTTTGATGGTACAAATTCTCATTATGGTGCATATCAAATCTTTTCTGGTACAGTTAATAAGACTCCGAGTGATTCAGCTATATCGAATCCCGGAAGTGACCTTGAAACACATATACCGATCACTGATATTAAGTGGGGTAATGCGTTCGGTATAACAAAAGAAATGGATCCAGATGGTGAAGATATAGCCAATCGTGTCGATTTGACCGCAAGACAGACAAACATTATAGGCTTTGTTTATGCTCTTGCTAAAGCTTCGACTGGCTCATATAGTTATGCATTCAATGATTTTACAGATTTTAATGATTTATTTGATGGAAATAAACTTGCTGCAGCTTATGTAAATGGCGCTGTTGATGTAACTGTAACGACTGATGGTAGTAGAGTTACCAATGTTACAAATCCGGGTTTTGTAAACTATGACAAACTGGCAGTACATATTGCCGATGTCCTTGTTAAACCAGAAAACATTGACGACCATGAATGGTTACAGGCATTTAATGATATTCTCGGCGGTTTTGGACAGGGTACAACAGAAGGTACATACAAAAATCTGGGATATGTTGATCGCTATTATGAGGGCAATGTAGAAAATGCTGGAAAAGAATATCAAATCAAAGTCCCTGCCGGATATTACATGATAAGAGACTTATCCAGTTTTGAAGGAGAACAAAGCAAGTCCTACTCTGCACGCATGCTTTTTGTTGCAGATAATGTCACACAAAAACTTAAAGAAAGCATCCCTACACTGGAAAAGGAAATTGTCAGAGCTGATGGAAAGCTTGAAGAGACTGAGGTCGCAGGTGTTGGTGATGATGTGAAATTTCAACTTAAAGGTACACTTCCGGACAACTATGATTTATACCTCGGCGGTTATCAGTATAAATTCACGGATACACTTAGCAATGGACTTACGCTGAAAGAAATTACAGCAGATCCAAAGGCTTATGTAACTGTAACTGTAAAAAATGCATATAACATTAAAACAGGAAAATACGAAGATGGTCCATTTACCATAGATAAAACAGAGTCTGCCAACTCAACCGGAGCGCATCCAACACATACAGTAACTACTGCTTATGAAGAAGATTATAAGTCTGAGACTAATGTATTAACAGTTACATTTCCTTGTTTGAAAGAAATTAAAATAAAAAATGGAGATAATGAGTACATTCTCGGCGCACTATCAGAAATCTATGTTGACTACACAGCCACTGTAAATCAAAATGCAGTGGTAAGCCCCGAAGATAGCACTTCAATGAACGGTAACACCAACAAAGCTATACTTGAATATTCCGATAACCCGCAATCTTATGGTGATACTGATACTACAAAAGAAGATGATGCAACAGTCTACACGTTTGGTCTTGACATTATCAAAATCGATGCGGCAGAATATCTCAGAACAGACGGAACAGCAGCACTGAAAGATGCAAAATTTGCGGTCGTACGTCCGGTAAAAGAAACAAGTGGCATTACAGGTTGGCAGATTGCTGAATTTGAAACTATAACTGAAGCAAATGTTGCAGTAATGGATCCAAAACCAACTGTAAAATCATTTGAAAAGGGCTATTATTCTATTGTATCATGGAAAAACCTAACACTAACTGACGTTACTGATAAGTCGAAATTCGATGTTAAATGGCTTGACATAGAAGGAAATGAAAACTATAAAACTGACAGTGCATATAATATTGCAACTTTAGAGGGTGGTTTTCTCAACATCTCCGGTCTTGATGACGGTGTAACTTACACAATTGCCGAAACAGAAACACCCAAAGAAGAAGGTAAGGAAGTTTACGCTAAAATTGCTCCATTCACAGTTACACTCAAAGCAACTCCAGATACTGCTACCAATGAATATGATGGCAAACTTGAAAGTGCAGAGGTCAGCAATACAATAGGTAACAATGAATCATTCAGCTATGAGAAATTTGTACAGCTCGTTGATCCCAAATCATCTGATGCCGACAATGACGGCAGCGCCAATATGCTCGTAGCCAACTTCAAGTACATCGACCTCCCGTCTAACGGTGGTGTCGGTACAGTCTGGTTCTACATCCTTGGCGGCGGCGTGCTCGCCCTGTCCGGCGTGCTGTTCTTCCTGTCCAAGAAAAAGCCCACCAAATAGACCCGTTTTGCTGCAATGAGGGGCGACCCTCATTGCAGCAGCAAGGAGAGACCCGTATGAAACAGCGGATATTGTCATTTTTTGCCTTTCTGATGCTGGTCATGGGTCTGTCCCTGCTGCTGTACCCGTCTGTCAGCAGTTACATCAACGCCCAACGGCAGCGCAGGGCGATCTTCAACTACATCTCCTCGGTGGAGCAGATCCCGGAAGCGGACTACTCCGCCTACCTCGAACAGGCGCAGGCATTCAACCAAGCGCTCACCGAAAGCCAGTACCTGCTGATGAATATGCCCCCCGACCTCCGGAACGAGTACTACAGTACGCTTGATGTTGCCGGGGACGGGATCTTGGGGTATATCAGCGTTCCGGCGGGGGACATCATGCTCCCGGTCTACCACGGCACGAGCGAAGCCGTTTTGCAGGAGGGGGCAGGGCATATCGAGGGTTCGTCTTTCCCGATCGAGGGCGAGAGCGTTCATGCGGTCATATCGGGACACAGAGGGCTGCCGTCCTCTTTGCTTTTCACCAACCTTGACAAGGTGAAGGTGGGGGACACGTTCATCCTCTATGTGCTGAGCGATTCGTATGTTTATCGAGTCAGGAGCATCGAGACCGTCGAACCGACCGATGTGCAGTCCCTGCGCATCGAAGCGGGGCGGAACTTGTGCACGCTCGTGACATGTACCCCCTACGGCATCAACTCCCACCGGCTGCTGATCCACGGCGAATTGCTCCGGGAGAAAGAGGCGGAGGAGGAACTGATGATACAGTCCGGCGCAAGCTATGTGCCGGTTAAAACGGTCGTGATCATCTGCGAGATCCCGGCGGTCTTGCTTGCCGTGATGATCGCTTCACGCCGCACACGAAAGAAGAAGGTGAAACAGGATGCGTAAATTATGCAGTATCGCAGCGGTATTTCTGTCCATTGCGGTCTTGCTTTGCGGCGGGATCGTTACATATGCGGAAGAGACACATACTTTACGTGTGAAATTCATCACCGAGTCCGGACCTGTTACCGATTCCACGATCAAGCTCTATCCGGCTTTGACGGCGGACGGGGCATTGCTGGACGAATTTGCGGCGCTGCCCATCGAGGTCGGCGACCTGACGGACAGCGAGAATATCAACCGCCTTGCCTACACGCTCGCATCCTATGCGGCAAGCGGCGTGGGAGAGGTGAAAGCTTCGGACGTGACAAATGGCTTGGGGTATGTGGACTTCGAGGAAGTCCCGGCAGGGATGTATCTTGTGACGGGCACGTCCGGCACGATCGGCGACCTGACCTACACGCCGAAGCCTGCGCTCATCCGTATCACGGACGATGCGGAAGAACTGCTCGAAGCCAGCCTGAAATACACCGTAACGGCGACCTCCACGGTCACTGACTACACGGTCAAAAAGATGTGGTTAGACCATTCCGGCACGAACCGTCCGCAGACGGTCACGGTCGATCTGTTCCGGAACGGCGAACTGTTTGACGAAGTGACACTGTCCGCAGAAAATGACTGGTCGCACCAGTGGGAGGATCTTCCTTCACGGTATGACTGGTATGTCATCGAGAAGGATGTCCCGGCGGATTATGCGGTCTCTATCACGCTCGATGAAGCGACATTTCTCATCACCAATGCGACTTCTGTCACGGAAGTGTCAACGACGACAGCTCCCGCTACGACGGTGGTAGGACACACGGAAACGATCAGCAGCGACATGACCGATACTACTGAAACCACCGAAACGGGCGCAAGCTCTGACGATTCGACCCCCAACAGCAGCGATACGTCCTCAAATTCTACCACCACGACGACGACCACGACCTACACTACCCCGACCCAATCACCGCCCGGCGGCAGCATTGCTCCCCCGAACCTGCCGCAGACGGGGCAATTGTGGTATCCTGTGCCGATCTTGTTCATTTTCGGGGCAGCGCTGTTTTTCGTAGGGTTTATCGCTGACAGATTGAGTGAGGACGATGAAAAAGAATAAGCGGATCGCCTTGATGCTGTCGGGTGTGCTTTTCATGGGGGCAGCTTTGGGGCTGGCGGGGTATAATCTGTATGAGGATTCCCTTGCAGCGGAGTCGGCTTCCTCGGTGCTGCAGCAATTGAAAGCCGGACTGGATACACAGCCCACAGGACTGGAAGGACTGCCCACCGGCATCACAGGAGAGATCGTCGAGGAGGAGACCATCGACCCGGATACACCCATGCCCACGATCACCATTGACGGGACGGCGTATATTGGTTCAGTCGTGATCCCTGCACTCGGTGTGGAATTGCCTGTTGCAGCAGACTGGAGCTATCCGCAGATGAAAATTTCCCCCTGCCGCTATGAGGGTTCGGTCTATAAAAATGATCTGGTGATCTGTGCGCATAATTACAGCACCCATTTCCGGAACATCAAGGATCTGCAAAAGGGGGATGCGGTCATTTTCGTGGATGTTGTGGGAAATGAATATGCTTACCATGTGGAGGCAGTGGAGGACCTCAAACCTACGGCAGTCAGTGAAATGATCTCCTCGGCGTATGATCTGAGCTTGTTTACTTGTAACTACGCAGGAAATGCCCGTGTGACAGTGCGCTGCAAACGGGAGGAAGAATAATTTTAGGACGGCGCAGATAACATATGGCAACAATTGATCATCGGTCAAATTCGATACATAAAGATCACCGAAAAGGCATGCCCTTTCGGTGATCTTTTCCTTATACAGTTACATTCAGCTCTTGCGGAACGGTTTGTAAGTGTGCCAATAGGCGCTATGGTTGATCAACACTTGCTTCGTGTGTATGAGCTCTTGATCTATTATCCCATCAAATAGCGATAAAACTATTTTCGCAGCTATTTTTCTATACCATAATGATCAAGAAGTTCGTCCCACGTGCTGACATTTATTTCGTCTATATGCTTTATTTTTCCGGAAGCAGCGATAGACTCTTTAGCCTCATTCGGTTGATAAATAAAAGTTGTGATAGGACCCTCATCGCTGTCAAATACAATAACATATTCCATACCTTTTATTTGGGGATATTCCTCTAACAATGTTTTTCCAAAGTCATCATCGTCTTTAATTTTGCCATATACAATATTGGGTGTATTCTTATCCCACTCAAATGATCCTGCTTCAATTCCCACATAACTTGCCAAGGTGCTTGTTGCTTCGACAACTAGATCTTCATCTGTTGTTGGATCACCAGGATCAATATTGTCCGTTTCAGTATCTTTACAACTACATAAACTCATGGATATAAATAGACAGGTAAGCAAAATGGAGATCTTATAGACTCTCCTCATACGTTACACCTCCTAATGCCGATCTTTTAAGAAAAAACCTTATTTCCACATAATAATACTTTTTCAATAACCATCAATTACGCTTTCAAACCGGTTTTCGCCTCAAACTCTTCAACAGTCATATTGGCTCTTTTCGCTGCATCGACTATGGTCAAGATACCGTCCTTGACAAGACCGATCAACATACGCAGACCACCGATTTCAATGCCTTCTTCTCTGCCTTCTTCTCTGCCTTCTTTTCTGCCTTCTTCCCTGCCTTCTTTTCTGCCTTCTTCCCTCTGCTCTGCAAAAGTTCTTGCTTCATCATATTCCGTGATACACATACGCTTCACCTCCGCTTTGTTTGCCACAAGGAACGGCTTGATGAGCGAATCATCGGGCAATTCCTCTAAGGCAGCATCTACTGCTTCTTCTAAGGTTTCCATTGTCTGCTGATCGGAACGGACTTTATCCACGAACCACGCATATTCCTTCAAGGGCTTGCAGGCATCGAGCAATGCCTTATTATGCCCGAAATTGATATTGATCATCGTGACCTTGACTTCAATATCTGATCCTTCGTCAAATGAATCCGACAGACTAAGCGTGATCTTATCTTCCTTGTCGGCTGTGCCGTTATAAAAGCAAACACATTTCGGTGTTGGAGCTTTCTGTTGTGCAGAGCTGTATCTGTGATAGTATTTGCTCTCCTCAACATACTTGCTGTATATCATTCCGGCATAGATCAGAAAACGCATCGGCATATTGGGATTGAATGTGGACTGCTGTTCATAGAAATTCATCGTATTGTCGATCAGGAACGATACATCGTTTTTCATGCTCATATAGACGGCATTCTCTATCGTGTTCAGTTTGATCGCACTTGCATCTGTATAATGTGAACCGTTCACAGCATTGTAAAGGCTCAGTGTCCATTCCTTATTCTGCGGATTTCCAAATATAAATTTGAAAAGCCTGTCACGATATTCACGGTTAGCACCTATTTCAGCCATTGGTGTCACGCTCCTTTTCTCAATTTTATTATACCATATATCCGGTACACTGTCAAGAAAATTTCATCATTTTCTGAGAACCTGTCCACATAGGATGCCGCACTCGTCTTTTCGGCATCTTTGCACCGTATCTTTGTCCGAACTCCTAGGAATACATACAGTATTCCGTTGTCGTTCGCCCTTTGATACGGCACAGATCTGCTCGAAAATCCGAGAACGTCCCCTATGTGGACAGGTTCTGAAACAAAAAAGCACTCAGCAAAAAGCCGAGTGCATATAGTGATGTTCAATTTTTTGGTTCACAGGGCGCAATGGATCGGCGAAGGTATTGCCTTCCATATCCAGCTTTTCATAGTCCAGAACTTGCAAGAAGTCCATCAGTGCTTCTTCCGACTCATAAGTTCTGACTTTGCAGTAATGGGATCCGTCGATCACATAAAAGGCGCACATATCAAACTGATCATCATTGCTGAAGTCTACAATACCAAACTTTTCATCAACGACTCTGATATTCTGGATATCCATTCGCTGCTCTGCAAGATAGTCCCACAGATCAGATGCAGGATAAGCAGGATCGGTAAAATAGTAATAGACCTGATAATATTTCCCCTGATACGCCACATGATACAGGACACCTATATCTTCATAGTTTGAAGAAGGCAGCAGCCAGATCGCTGCATTCGGGTCATCTTCACGGAGCGTGATCTCGTTTTTAGCATCTGTAAAATGATAAATAGATCCGTCCTCGTTAAACCGTTCAAACATCTTATGCAGACTATCACGGTAATATTCATCATAGTCATTCAGATCATAATGGTTCAGGAGCGCAATGACTTCCTCGATATGATCCAGACCGATAGGCTGCGTTACAGGCGAGATAGGCTGCTCTATCTCACCGTTGATCATTGCTCTTTTCATCAGAGACAGATCAAACACATCAAGCTTACCATCTGCACAGAGATCTGCGGCTTTCCAGTTAGCGAGGTGTGTATCAGGCATAGTTAACAGCCACTTCTGGAGCAGTACCATATCAGAAACGTTGGAAGCGCCATCGGCGTTGACATCGCCCATCGTTGTTTTTTTCAGCTTAACAGTAATGTTGGAAGGAAGATCAGTATGCTCCGTATCGGATCCCTTATACTGAATAGCAAGATGATCTTCCGGCAGGAAATGACCCTCCGGTATATCCATATCCACTACCCGAAAACCATTTACTCCAAAGCCGATCTTATAAAGAGAAATGTCAATTTCACAAGGGTCATGCTGTCCATAACTCCAAGTATTGCGTAGTTATCCTGTGCTGAATAATATGCCAACGTCAGCACACAGGCGAGTGAATTCTCATCATTGTACTGGATCACAGAAACATTTTCACTGTGGACTTCTGCGATCATCTCTGCGACTTTTTGACGATCCTGCGCCAGTGTATATTTCAGCAGCTTGTCAGACTGCTCGATCGCCTGTGTCACTTTTTTGTATTCGCTTGTATCAGAGATCGAGTTGATAAACTCCTGCCGCACCTCAGCATTTGGGATCCACGCTGTTTTTGTATCAAAATCGTATGTCAAATAACCAAGATGAATGAGCAGCGTCAAAACATCATCTGAATAATTTTATCCCGCAGTCCACGCTCATTGCGCCGGATATACATTTTCAATGCCTCATAAGATCCCGTCTGTGACCAGTAGTTGTCAAACACTTTTTTCATCATGACAGATACGACAGAGTGTGGATTATAGATGGATATGCCATTAACGTTATAGCCATCATACCATTTTTTTACTTCATCGAGAGAAACATTGCGTTCTGCGCATAGTTCTGCAACCTCCGATCCTGTGAAACCGGTAAACTCGGCAAGATCGTATTGATTCGACATGGAATACTCATCAAACATATTCAGCGCAGAATGCTCACCGTATTTCTTGATCGGCAGGATCCCGGTCATGTAAACCAGAGCCACATAGGGCTGATCCTTAAACAGATCCCGCAGGAGATCCAGATATATTTTTTGTGCAGTTTTATCTTCCTTGTATATGCGGAAAATGCAGTCCCACTCGTCTATGATGAAGATGAACTTTTCCCCTGCCTCGCTGTGCAGATCTTCCAAAATTGTGATCAAGCTGGACTCTTCCGGGTCAACGGATGAAAAAGTGCGCCGCATCTCTTTCAGGATACGTTTTTGCATGAGATCCAACAGATCCTGAATGCTCTTTGTGCGGCTCAAAAACTTCTGAATATCCACATGAATAACATGATACTGATTCAGGTGCTTCTTATAATCAGCCGCTTTCGAGATCTGAAAGCGGGAGAATAATTCATCAGGATCACAGCCTTTGCTGTAATATGCCACGAGCATATTTTCAGCGATGGATCTTCCAAAACGGCGTGGTCGGCTGACACAGATGTGCTTTTGTGATGTACCGAGAACGCTATTTGTAAATGTGATCAGCATGGTTTTATCTACATAGATCTCAGAGTTTACAGCTTCCGCAAACAAGTCATTTCCCGGATCCAGATAGATCCCCATAATGTCCACTCCTTTCTACAGGTGTCCTGCTATGTTCTATTATACCATAGGTCAAGAAAAAAAGCAAGCAAAAGATCAATGTTTTACTTGATCTTCTTGTTATGTGATCCAAATTCTGGACGTGTGTGAGGAGCATTACAGCAGCGGCGGGAGCGCTATCGTGCAGCGGTACGACATTGCAGAGGGAGAATGCAAGGGCTTTTTCAAGGGACAGATCCGGGCGTTTGAGGAGTCTGCTCATGTCAACATCAACTGCGCCGAGGACTGCGATCCGCACATCCTGAAAGGCTTGCTCGTGGGCGAATTGTTCGGGAACAAGGAATACGATCACAACGGATATTCGGGATCTTTCACAAATCTATACCACCTTGTCCCGGTCGAAAAGATCCGGAACGGCAACTTCGAGATCCCGAAAGACCGGCTGCTGAAACGGCAGACGATCCCTGCACAGCCACAGCAGAACAGTGCAGACTTTTCTGAGTTCGAGGAGATCATTTCCGACGGGGATGTGCCATTTTGATGCACCAAAACGTACACGAATTACGGAATGATGCCCAATAGACAGAGGGGGCGATTGCATGGCTGATCCACAGCTCGAGAACGGCTATACGAGGATCGCAAACGAATTATTGGATGCGATCTGCAGGCTGAAAATTTCCGGGAATGCGTTCCGGATCTTGCTGTTCATTATCCGGAGGACGTATGGATTTCACCGAAAGTCCGCTGAAATTTCGCTTTCTGAAATTGCGGGTGCGGTCGGGATGTCAGCTCAGAATACTTCACGTGAGATAAAAAAATTGATCAAATATCATATTATTTATTCGGAGAAAAATTCTGGCAATATTCCTAACACAATTCAATTGCAAAAAGACTATTCAAAATGGGAATGCATTATTAAAAATGATAATAGTCAAAATAGAGTACTATAAACAGATATAGCGATGTAATAATAATATAAGAAATCCAGTCGGAAAATGAAATAATCCAAGATCCAACTGCAACAGAAGGGCAATTCACTGCAAGTCGAACTTCATAAGACCGACAGCTTTGAAATAAACATCAACAACCGGTGTTCTCTTACGAACGAACCCCGGCACTAAAATACCTTCGTGAACTTCAACCCTATCAATAAAGTCAGC
>CANQNG010000026.1 GCA_947625155.1 uncultured Clostridia bacterium | reverse complement strand
TCTTCTTAGGCAGAATGCATGGATTTCTTACTTGTTTTTCTACTTTTTGCCTATTGACATTTTACCGTAGGACTCCTCTGATAAGAAGATAAGTATTTATAGTATAACATATTCTTTCCAAAAAATCAATAACTTTTTTGTGAATTTGTATCAATGCTGTAAAAAAAGATCCCCTCCCGGAAAGGGAAGGGACTTGGTCAGTGATCCTTTTTGGGTGTCTGTATCGTGCCTGTGCCGTGACCGGAAACGGAAAGCCGGTTCAAGGCTCGCTGGAGCTTGAGATTGGCACGCTGTAAGCGGTCAGGCTCGTTCTGTGCCTTTTCGATCTTTGCAAGCGCATCTTTCCGGGAGCGTTCTGCCCAGTCGGGGTCGATGTCCTCCGCCCATTCGGCAGCCGTGGAAAGCACGGTCGTCCGGTCCTCGGAGACTTTGAGTACGCCCTCGGCGACAGCGGCACGGCGCACCTCGCCGTTTTCCATTTTGACTGTCAGTGCGCCCGTCCGGAGGATCGCCGCATATTTGGCATGTCCTGCCAATATCCCCACATCGCCCTCTGTCGTGCGGGCGATGACCTCCTGTACCTCACCGTCAAACAGCTTTTTGTCCGGCGTGAGGATCATGAAGCGAAATGTTTTCATACCCCGTTACTCCTGTATCGTTTTGGCTTTCTCCACGGCTTCGTCGATCGTGCCGACGAACAGGAATGCCGACTCCGGCAGATCGTCGTGCTTGCCATCGATGATCTCTTGGAAGCCACGGATCGTTTCTTTCAGGGGCACATATTTTCCCTGCATGCCCGTGAACTGTTCAGCGACCGAGAACGGCTGTGACAGGAAACGCTGTACCTTGCGGGCACGCTGTACGATGCGCTTATCCTCATCGGAAAGCTCATCCATGCCCATGATGGCGATGATGTCCTGCAATTCGTTGTACCGCTGCAAAATGGTCTGTACGGCACGGGCGGTGTCGTAATGTTCCTTGCCGACGATCTCAGGGGCAAGGATACGGGAAGTGCTTTCCAGCGGGTCAACTGCCGGGTAGATACCCAGTGAAGCGATATTTCTGGACAGCACGGTCGTAGCATCCAGATGCGCAAAGGTCGTAGCCGGGGCGGGGTCTGTCAGGTCGTCCGCCGGAACATAGACTGCCTGCACCGAAGTGATCGAGCCTTTGTTGGTAGAGGTGATGCGCTCCTGCAAGGCACCCATTTCGGTCGCAAGGGTCGGCTGATAGCCAACGGCAGACGGCATACGCCCCAACAGCGCCGAGACCTCCGAGCCTGCCTGTGTGAAGCGGAAAATATTGTCAATAAACAGCAGCACGTCCTGCCCTTCCACATCCCGGAAGTATTCCGCCATGGTCAGACCGGACAGTCCGACACGCATTCTTGCGCCGGGCGGTTCGTTCATCTGTCCGTAGACGAGGACAGTCTTTTCGAGAACGCCGCTTTCTTTCATTTCGTTGTAGAGGTCGTTGCCCTCACGGGTACGCTCTCCGACACCGGTAAATACCGAAATACCGCCGTGTTCGTTGGCAACGTTGTTGATCAGTTCCTGAATGAGCACGGTCTTGCCGACACCGGCACCGCCGAACAGCCCGATCTTGCCGCCTTTCAGATAGGGGGCGATCAGGTCGATGACCTTGATACCGGTCTCCAGCACTTCGGAAGAAGCGGTCTGTTCGTCATAGCTGGGGGCTTCCCGGTGAATTGCCCAAAGCTCCGCATCTGCCGGGGCAGGTTTTTCGTCAATGGCTTCGCCCAGCAGGTTGAACATTCTGCCGAGGGTCTGCCTGCCTACCGGCACACGGATGGGCGAACCGGTATCCACGGCATCCATGCCCCTGACAAGTCCGTCCGTGCTGCCCATAGAAATGCAGCGGACGATGTCATCGCCGATGTGCTGTGCAACTTCAATGACGAGCTGCCTGCCGTGGTCGTCCACCGTAATGGCATTCAGCAGGCGGGGCAGCTGATCTTTCGGGAAGCGCACGTCCACAACGGCACCGATGATCTGTACGATCTTACCTGTATTCTGCATAGTCTTATCCTTTCAAAAGGGCTTACTGCTGCGCATTTGCGCCGCCCACGATCTCCGTGATCTCCTGCGTGATCGCACCCTGTCTTGCCCGGTTGTACTGTAGGCTCAGGCTGTCGATCATTTCCGTCGCATTGTCTGTAGCGTTCTCCATTGCGGTGCGCCTTGCTGCCTGTTCCGAGGCAAAGGATTCCACGATCGCCCCATAGAGCAGCCCGGCGACGTACTTCGGCACGAGCTGGTCGAACACCGCTTCCGGGGAGGGGTCATATTCCACGGCGCTCCGGTTCGGCTTGCTGCCGGCAATATCTGTCAGCGGGATGACCTGTAACCATTCCTGTTCCTGCCGGATGGGGGAAATATAGTTCGTGAACAGCAGCTCCACACTTTGCAGGGAAACATGCCGCTTGTAAGTCTCTATCACCAGCTCGGCAATGTCCATGCCGACATAAATGCTTGCGTGTTCCGCAATGTGGTCGTAGCTTTTCAGGATCTTCGCACCACGGCGGGTGAAGTAGTCCACCGCTTTCTGCCCAATGGGGAGGACGATAGGATCGACCCCTTTGGCGGTCAGTTCGTCCATGCGGCTCTGTGCCATGCGGAAAATATTGGAATTAAATCCGCCCGCAAGTCCCCTGTCGCCCGCAATGACGATCAGCAGCGCAGAACCGTTTTCCGTGCGCTTGTGGATGTACTGCGAGTTGAAATAGGAGTCCTCCGAGGCAATTTCAGCCATCAGCTGGTAGACTGCCCGGTAGAACGGTTCTGCATCGTCCGCACGGTCTTTGGCACGGCGGAACTTGGAAGAAGCCACAAGTTCCATGGCTTTGGTGATCTGCATGGTGCTTTCCACAGAATGAATGCGCCGTTTGATATCCTTTAAGTTCGGCATACATGCACTCCTTTGTTACTGCTCCGCAGCATACATGCCGCCGAACGTCACCAGTGCCTCCTGCAAAGCTGCTTCATTGTCCGAGGTCAGATCCTTGGTATCAAGGATGTTTTGCAGGATCTCTTTACGCTCCTCCTGTAGGAAGGCGAACAGCTTTTCCTGATAGTCGGCAATTTTGTCCACAGGCACGTTTTTGAGGTAGCCCTTGGTCACGGCATAGATGATGCACACCTGCAATTCGACCGGAACGGGGGCATTTCTGTCCTGTTTGAGTACTTCCACGATGCGTTCGCCCATGGAGAGGCGGTTCTTGGTGTCGGCATCGAGGTCAGAGCCGAACTGCGAGAATGCCTGCAATTCCCGGTACTGGGAGTAGGACAGTTTCAGCGAGCCGGAGACTTTTTTCATTGCCTTGATCTGGGCAGCCGAACCGACACGGGACACCGAGATGCCCGGATTGACCGCAGGGCGCACACCGGCATTGAACAGGTCTGTTTCAAGGAAGATCTGTCCGTCTGTAATGGAGATGACATTGGTCGGGATATAGGCAGAGACGTCCCCTGCCTGTGTTTCGATGATCGGCAGGGCAGTTAGGGAACCGCCGCCGTAGTTTTCGTTGTAGCAGCATGCTCTTTCGAGCAGACGGGAATGCAGATAGAATACATCACCCGGATAGGCTTCCCGTCCCGGCGGACGCTTCAGCAGCAGGGAAAGCGCACGGTATGCCACGGCGTGCTTGGAAAGATCATCGTACACGCAAAGCACATCCTTGCCCTGATCGAGGAAGTATTCACCCATGGCGCAGCCGGAATAGGGCGCAATGTATTGCAGCGGCGCAAGCTCCGAGGCTGTAGCAGACACGATGATCGTGTAGTCCATAGCGCCGTTTTTGCGCAGCGTTTCGGCAACATTGGCGACCGTAGAGCGCTTCTGACCGATCGCCACGTAAATGCAGATCATGTCCTGCCCCTTCTGGTTGATGATCGTGTCGAGTGCAATGGCAGTTTTTCCCGTCTGGCGGTCGCCGATGATCAGCTCACGCTGTCCTCTGCCGATCGGGATCATGGAGTCGATCGCCTTGATACCGGTCTGGAGCGGCGCATGGACAGACTTACGGGTGATGACACCGGAAGCCACCTTTTCGATGGGGGCTGTCTTTGTGGTTTCGATCGGACCTGCGCCGTCGATCGGCTGTCCGAGGGCGTTCACGACTCTGCCAAGCAGTGCCTCACCGACCGGAACGGACATGATCTCGCCGGTACGTTTCACGGAGGAACCCTCCTTGATGCCTGCATCCGAGCCGAGCAGAACCGCACCGACACTGTCCTCCTCCAAGTTGAGTGCCATGCCGTATACACCGTTCTCAAACTGGATCAGCTCACCGGACATACACTGTTCCAATCCGTGGATGCTGGCGATCCCATCGCCGACGGTGATGACCGTGCCTACATCCGAAAGCTGGATCTTCGAGTGGTAGTTCCTGATCTGCTCCTTGATTATGCTGGATATTTCATCCGGGCGTAAATTCATTGTCACACCTCAATTCCTATGATAATGGCTCAGCCCTGCCGGAACTGCTGCATACGGGTACGCAGCGAATTATCCATGCGGGTATCGCCGTACTGGACCACCATACCGCCGAGCAGAGAAGCATCCACCGTTTCCCGCAGAAGGATCTCTTTGCCGAGCTTTTTGTGCAGCTTTTCCTTGAGCTGCTGTTTTTGCTGTGCCGAAAGCGGTGCAGCGGTCGTCACAAACACCTCCGCCATGCGGAACGCTTCAAAATACAGCTTGTTGAACGCCTCGCAGATCTCACCGATGTGACGGATGCGGTGCTTTTCGATCAGAAGGCAGAGGAAATTTTCCGTAATGCCCTCCTGTTCTCCGATGACTTTCCGGAGAATGTCCACACGCTCCTGCACATCCACAGCAGGCACATCGAGCAGCGCCACGAAGTCCGGGTGCGCCGCCATCAGGGCAGCGACCTGATCGAGCTCCTCGAAGATCCGCTTTTCTGCGTGTTCCTCCTGTGCCAGAAGAAAGAGTGCTTCGGCATACACTTTACCTACTGTCTGTGTCATGCGTTGTCACCCTCGTCGGTATCGTCCAGTTCTGCCAAGAAGTCACGGATCAGACGCTCGTGATCTTCCTTGCGTATTTCTTTTTCCATGATCTTTTCTGCCAGCTCGACAGCCAGATCGGAGATCTCACCCTGTAATGCGGTACGTGCCTGTGCCTGTTCCCGTTCGGTGTCACGGCTTGCCTTTTCACGGGCAGCAAGGGCTTCCGCACGGGCTTGCGCCAGAATGGCATCGCCCTCACGCTGTGCTGTTTTTTCGGCACGGCTGACGATCTGGGCAGCCTCTTCCTTGGCGTTTGCCATTGCCTGTGCATATTTTTCCTGATCGGAAGCGGCAGAGGCAAGGGCTTCGTCCGCAGCGGAGTAGACAGACTTCACCTCCTGCTGACGTTTCTCAAGGATCGCATCCACACGCTTGAACAGGATGAATTTGAACGCCAGAAAGATCAGCAGCGTATTGATGAGCGTAAAGAGTATCGTACCGGGGTCAATTGTCAGAAAATCCAAGGTACACCCTCCTTGACAGGCTTAGAGTTTCCCGATGAACGGATTGATGAACATCAGCAGCAGTGCGACCAGCAGACCGTAGATACCGGTAGATTCTGCAACGGCGCAGCCGATGAACATAGTTCTGGTAACAGCACCGGAGCTTTCCGGCTGTCTGCCGATGGATTCGCAGGCTTTGCCGACGGCATAGCCTTCACCGATACCCGGTCCGACACCGGCGATCATTGCCGTACCTGCGCCCAGAGCGGATGCACCGAGTACGATTGCTCTTGCGATCATTTCGTTTTCCATAATCAATTCCTCCCAGAGATGTTTCAGTTTGCGCCGGCAGTTTCCTGACTGCCGTCAGCGTTGGAAATATAGACCATTGTCAGCATGATAAAGACGAATGCCTGCATAAAGCCGCTGAACAGGTCAAAGTACAGGGACAGCACGGCAGGAACGCCGATGCACAGCAGTGCGATGCCAAGTCCCTTGGTGGCAGCGGACAGCGCAAAATAGAGCAGACTGGTAATGACCATACCGCTGACCACGTTGCCGAAGTGACGGAGACTCATGGAGACCGGCGTTGCGATCTCGCTCAGGATGTTGATCGGGAGCATGACCGGAACGGGATCCACATAGCCTTTGAGGTAGCCAAAGAAGCCGTGTGTGCGGATATTCGTGCCATGGATCAGCACGAATGTGATGAGTGCCCATGTCAGAGGGGCATTGAAGTCCGCCGTGACCGAGCGCAGACCGAGCATACTGATCAGGCTGCCGAAGATGGAGAAGGTAAACAGAGATGCTATGTACGGCGCAAAATGCCGCCAGTGTTTCCCCATGGTATCCTCGACCAGACTGTATACTGTCTGAACGATCCATTCCGCCACAGCCTGCCGTTTGGTGACTGCCTTTGTCTGCATGTCCTTGGTGAGCCAGAGCAGCAGCAGCGTGACCGCTGCGATGATGATCCAGCTGATGACGACCGTTTCTGTCAGGTTGATGGTGACACCGCACACATCAAAGGAGCAGACGATCTTCGGACCGGTGACACTCACACCGTCAGGTGAGCCTCTGAAAAAATCGCTGATCTGCAAGAATGACATCCCTCCGTTTCAAGAATGCTTTTTGCTGTGAAATGCCAGAATGCCGAAGATGAGCTTCGGGTACAGGAGCGGCAGTACGGCTGACAGGGCATCGACCTGTTCCAGCAGCAGTCCCGCTGCCATGACCGCAGAAGCGATGCCGCAGCGCAGCAGATAGCCGCCCAGCGTCCGTGTTTTCCCGTTGTGTACCGCCTGAAGGATGCTTCGCCGCAGGAGCAGCAAGTTGCCGTACATCCCTGCACTGCCCAGTGCCAGTCCCAGCGGGACAGCAGTTCCCAGTCCGCACACGAACAGCGAGATCACCCACACAAGCACATCCAGTACCAAAGTACAAACCGCTGAAAACCGCAGCTCTTTCTGTAATTCGTGCATGGAAGTCCTCCTGTGTGCCGCCTGTATTCTGACAGATACGTGAACGGTCTGTTCACGTACTCTTTATATTATAACTCTATTTTTCTTGCTTGTCAAGGATCGCGCCAAAAAAGTTTGGGAAAAGATCAGGACAGGCAGATGTTTCTGAAAAAGCAAAGAAAAATGTACAGGATACCTGCCAAATGGAAAGGACGTGCTTGGGGGGCACGTCCTTTGGGCTTTTCCGGATCACAGCAGTGTCACGCCTGCCGCCGCACACCCGGAAACGATCTCCTCCGGCCAGAGAGAAGCCTGCACTTCGCCGATATGCGCCTTTTCCAGCAGCAGCATACACAGCCGGGACTGCCCGATGCCGCCGCCAATGGAGAGCGGCAGTGTGCCGTCCATGATCTTCTTGTGGAAGTCAAATTGGTTGCGCTCCAGCAGGGCAAGCTCCGCAAGCTGTGTCTGGAGCGACTGTGCATCGACCCGGATGCCCATGGAGGAGATCTCAATGGCACACCCCAAAGTCACATCCCAGAAGAACAAGTCGCCGTTCAGTGCCCAGTCGTCATAATCCGGCGCCCGTCCGTCATGGCGCTGTCCGCTTGCCAGTTTCCCGCCGATCTGCATAATGAATACCGTACCATGCTCCTTGCAGATGAGGTTTTCCCGTTCCTTGGGGGTCTTGTCGGGGTACTGATCCTCCAGTTCCTGTGAAGTGATGAAATAGGGCGTATCCACCATTGGCGCATTCAGTACCGGGTAACGCAGGCTGACCTTACGCTTGGTGAACACGATCGCCTTGACGATGGACCTCACCGTCTCTTTCAGGAATGCTACGTTCCGCTGGTCACGGGTGATGACTTTCTCCCAGTCCCACTGGTCTACAAAGATCGAATGCAGATTGTCCGTATCATCATCCCGGCGGATGGCATTCATGTCCGTGTAAATGCCCTCTCCCGGACGGTAGCCATAGCGGTAGAGCGCCATGCGCTTCCACTTGGCAAGGGACTGCACGACTTCTCCCTCTCTGCCATCGATCTCCTTGATCGTAAAATCGACCTTGCGCTCCACGCCGTTGAGGTCGTCATTGATGCCGCTGCCCTTTTCCACGATCAGCGGTGCAGTCACTCTGTCCAGTGTCAGCGCAAAGGACAGGGTCTGCTGGAACAGGTCTTTGATATACTTGATCGCATGCTGCGTTTCACGCAGGGAGAGGGCAGAAGTGTAGCCCTCCGGGATATACAGTGATCTCGCCATAGTGATCTTCCTTTCTGAAATTTATCGGATAGAGCCTGCTGCCCTTGGGAACAGGATGACATCACGGATATTGGACACACCGGTCACGTACATGATCAGCCGCTCAAATCCCAGCCCGAAGCCCCCGTGCGGCACAGAACCGAACCGCCGCAGATCAAGATAATCGGCATAGGGTATCATGTTCATCCCACGAGCCTGCATAGCTGCCACGAGCTTGTCATAGTCCGCTTCCCGTTCGCTGCCGCCGATGATCTCACCGACACCCGGCACGAGCAGGTCAACAGCGGCAACGGTCTTGCCGTCGGGGTTGAGCTTCATGTAGAAAGACTTGATCTCTTTCGGGTAATTCGTGACAAAAGTCGCCCGCCGGAACATTTTCTCCGAAATATAGCGCTCATGCTCGGTCTGAAGATCGCAGCCCCATTCTACCGGGTACTGGAAATCTTCGCCGGACTCTTTCAGCAGGCGGATGGCTTCCGTGTAGTCGCAGACGGCGAAATCATGGGAGATCAGCTCCTCGAGCCGTTCCACGAGACCCTTTTCAAAATGCTGGTCAAAGAATGCCATTTCCTCCTTGCAGGTGTCCAGTACCGTCCGGATCACGTGCTTGAGCATATCCTCGGCGATCTCAATGACATCCGGCAGCTCGGCAAAGGCGATCTCCGGCTCGACGTGCCAGAATTCCGCCAAATGCTTGGGGGTGTTGCTGTTCTCGGCACGAAAGCTTGGTCCGAACGTGTAGATCTTGCCCATTGCCATGGCAGCGACCTCGCCCTCGAGCTGTCCCGAAACGCTCAGCCCGGCACGCTTGCCGAAGAAATCTGCCGCATAATAGCTGTCTGCATCCTTATATGTCCCGTCCGGGGCATAGCCGATCGTCGTCACCTGAAACATCTCGCCAGCGCCCTCGCAGTCGCTCCCGGTGATGAGGGGCGTATTGACATAGACATAATTCCGTTCCTGAAAATACTGGTGGATCGCTGATGCCAGCACCGAGCGCACCCGCATGACGGCATTGAACGTATTCGTCCGCCCCCGCAGATGCGGCATGGTACGCAGGAACTCCAGCGTATGGCGCTTTTTCTGGAGCGGGTACTCCGGCGGACAGACACCCAGAACGGTAATGCACTCGGCATTGATCTCCGGTGTACCGTTCTGCCCGGTCACGACCGTGCCTTCCACCTTGAGGGACGTACCCAGCGGCATGGCATCCTCGTAGGCGATGCCCGATGCCTTATCGACCACGATCTGCAAATGTGACAGGCTCGTGCCGTCATTGAGCGCCATAAATGCCATGGTCTTGGAATTGCGGGAGGTGCGCACCCAACCGCAGACGGTCACTTTCTGCCCCGTGTACTGCCCGTTCAGAATGTCCTTGATGTCCGTGTGTTTCATACTATCATCCTTTCTGAAAAAACAAAACACTCGTCCTGTCTGTTCAGGACGAGTGTGATCCCCGTGGTACCACCTGAATTGCAGCAGAGTTCACCCCTGCTGCCGCTTGACCGCTCTCTTGGAAGCGTTTCCGTTTAACGCACGGAGACGGCGCACCTACTGACCCGAAGGCGTTCAGCTTGCTGCTCGGGAGTGTTATTCACGGCGGCTCTGGTATGCGGTTCCCACTGTCCCGCACTCACTGAAACAGAGATCCGCAGCTACTTCTCTCCGTCTTTGCATTTCTTACAGACTTCATTATACCACACTTTTAAGGACTTGTCAAGTATTTTTTGGATCGGCAGCGTCACGCTGCCCCATCCCCCCGACCCCCTTCCCTAAAGGGAAGGGGGAGTTCTTGCGGGGGCTTCGCCCCCTGCGCCCCTTTTTTTGCACTAACATCCGAGCAAGCCGACCTTTGCGGCGCAGCCGCATTGGGAGGCAGAACGGAGCCGGCAGCCTGCCGGTGGGAGGCACAACGGGTGCAGCGTCACGCTGCTTGACAAGACGGGCAGAATGTGTTATAATAGTACCGTCCTGCAATAAGCAGGCGCAAACAGAAAAGGAGGACATTATGACCCATTCGAGTTCCGAGGATGCGGGCGGTCCGTATCACAGTTCCCTCTGCTTTCCCGTTCCGGTCTGCCCGGTGTGTGCCTTGCGGCGTACACCTGCCGTAAGTCCCGCTTACAGAAAGGACACCGGAAATGAACAGTAGCAGTATCGTTTCACTGATCATCATTCTTGTCTGCATTTTGCTGTCCATGTATTTTTCATCCACAGAGACCGCTTTCAATGCCGCAAGCCGTATCCGTTTGAAAAGCAAGGCGGATGAAGGCAGCAAGCGGGCAGCCCTCGTCTTAAAGCTGCTCGACCGCTACGATGCCATGCTGACGACCATCCTCATCGGCAACAACATCGTCAATATCGCCTGCACCTCGCTGGCTACGCTGCTCTTTGTGCAGCTTCTGAAAGACGAGAACCTCGGTGCAACGGTCTCAACGGTCGTGGTCACGGTCGTGCTGCTGATCTTCGGAGAAATTTCACCGAAAACCATTGCCCGTAAGAACCCGGAGCGTGTTGCCATGCTTTCCGCACCGTTCCTGCAAGTGCTGATGACCGTACTCAGTCCGGTGGGGTTCTTGTTCGGGGTGTGGCAGGATCTGCTCAACCGTGTTTTCAAGTCGTCTGACGACACCGGCATCACCGAACAGGAACTGCTGACAATTGTAGATGAAGCCGAACAGGGCGACGGCATCGATGCGGACGAAGCCGAACTGATACGCTCTGCCATTGAATTCAATGAGCTGGAAGTGCGGGATATTTTCACCCCCCGTATCGACATCGAAGCCATCCGGGCGGACATGACCAAAGAGGAGGTCGCCGAAATTTTCTCCTCGTCCGGCTATTCCCGCCTGCCGGTCTATGAGGATTCCATTGACAACATCATCGGCATTCTGTACTTAAAGGATTTCTATAACACAGCATTCCGGCGCAAGACCGAAATTTCCGACATCATCAAGCCCGTCATCTACGTCCCCAAAAGCAAGAAGATCAGCGACCTGCGCAAGGAATTGCAGGAGCAGCAGCTCCATATTGCGGTCGTCATGGATGAATTCGGCTGTACGGTCGGCATTGTGACACTCGAAGATATTCTGGAAGAACTGGTCGGGGAAATTTGGGATGAGCATGATGAAGTCATCCGGGAGATCTCACGCATCAACGAAAATACATGGCTCGTTTCCGGCAAGGCGAACGTGGAGAAAGTCTTTGAAGCGCTGGACAGGGAATGTGCCTTTGAGGCAATGACGGTCAGCGGCTGGGTCATGGAAGTGCTGGAAAAGATACCGAGCGAGGGCGATACGTTCGAGAATGACGGCTTGCAGGTGCGTGTCCTGAAAATGACCGGCAAGCGCATCGAACAGGTGGAAATTATCCACATTCCCCCCGCAGAGGAGACCGAAGAAAAGGCGTAAGCGCATATATAGGAGGTTTCACATGAGCAATATCACCATACAGTCCCTGTTTGACCTGTCGCACACACTGGCAGGGGACTATCTGAAAGGCTTTACCTATCCGTGGGAGGCGCTGCAGGGCATCCGGGACATGATCCTTGCCCTCGGCGAAACGCTTGATCCGGCAGAATATGACACCCCGGCAGAACACGTCTGGGTACACAAAACAGCGACCGTCTACCCGACTGCCTATCTCGGTGCGCCCTGTATCATCGGCGCACATACCGAAGTCCGGCACTGCGCTTTCATCCGGGGGAGCGCTTTGGTCGGGGAAAACTGCGTGGTCGGCAATTCCGTGGAGCTGAAAAATGTCATCCTGTTCGACAACGTGCAGACACCGCATTATAACTACGTGGGGGACAGCATTCTCGGCTACCGGTCGCATATGGGGGCAGGCTCGATCACCTCGAATGTCAAGTCCGACAAGAAGCCTGTCGTCATCTGGGACGAGAACGGCAGGATAGAGACCGGCATGAAGAAGATCGGCGCAATGCTGGGCGATCTCGTGGAAGTGGGCTGCAACAGCGTCCTTAATCCGGGTACGATCATCGGTCCGGATTCCAGCATTTACCCGACAAGCTGTGTGCGTGGTGTTGTGCCGGAAAGCTCTATCTGGAAAAATGACGGCGTGATCATCCGTAAGACCCGCTGACATGGAGACACGGGCGCAATTTTCAGCCCTGCAGATCGTACACAGGGCTTTGCGGGAGCATATCCGGGCAGGAGACCTCTGCATCGATGCTACCGCCGGGCGGGGCAGGGATACGCTGTTTTTGGCGGAGCTTGCCGGGGAAACGGGACGGGTGCTTGCCTTTGACATCCAGCAGGCAGCCCTTGACAGTACGGCGGAGCTGCTTGCGGCACATGGCATGACGGAACGGGTAACGCTCCTGCACGAGAGCCATAGCCGTATGGCAGACTATGCTGAGCCGGGCAGCGTTTCGTGCATCACGTTCAATTTCGGATGGCTGCCGGGCGGCGATCACCATATTTTCACCAAGCCGGAGACCAGCATACAGGCGGTGAAAGCCGGACTGGAGCTGCTGCGGGAGGACGGCATTCTATCGCTTATCCTCTACTACGGACGGGAGACAGGCTTTGCGGAGCGGGATGCTCTGCTCGCCTATCTGCCCACGATCGACAGCAGCCGTTTCACGGTGCTGGAAATGCCCTTTGTCAACCGCACAGGCTGTCCGCCGATACCTGTCCTGATCTTTAAGGGAAAATAAACTGTTCACGCAGCACCGTACAAAGCCGTCAGGCGGTCTTTGTGCGGTGTTGCCTTAATATGCCTCTGCCAGTTCTCCCGGCTGGGCTTCCGGTCCGCCTAAAACGGGGTACACCCGCACAAAGCTGTCCTCTGTCAGACGGATGATGTTGTTGTACAGCAGGATATGCTTCGGGTCAATTATCCGTGAAGTATGATAATGCCCCGAGAACCACATCCGGAAAGACAGCTTGCTGTCAATTTCATCGAAAAAATCCGTCAGCGCATTGTGTGCATAGATCTGCTCCCCGAACAGCGCCGCCTGCCAATGCTGCGGCATCGAGTGCGTTACCACGATATCCGCCTGCCAGCCCGCTTCGTCAAGACGTTTGCGGGCTTTTTCCATTTCTGCCGCAGACGGCAATTCCTGTTCCCAGTACGATCTGCCGGGGACACGGTATTTCTTGTCATGGCTCTCCGCACCGCCAAAGGCAAACACCTTCCGCCCGTCAATATCAAATAGTCCGCCCCGGCACAGATGCAGGATATGGGGGCGGATGTACTGCACCTGTCCGCCGTGCCAGTCCGTGACAGGATAGTCTGCCAGCAGGTCAAAATTTTCGTGGTTGCCATCGATCCAGAGGGTCGTCCACGGCTTGCTCTCCAGCCAGTCGAGCCAGTTCCTGTCCTCTTTGGAATTGTCCCACACCAGCCCGAAATCACCGCAGATCAGCAGATAGTCCTCCCGTGTCAGTCCTTTCGGGGGGAAACGGCGTGTATTGAGTTTTTGGATGTCATTCGTTCCGTGCAGGTCACCTGTCAGAAACAGCATGGTCGTACTCCTTTCTCTTAGCGCTTGTTGCCCGGTGCTTACAGCATGGCATAGATCATTGCCCGCTTTTCCGGTGCTTTCGGGGAGATCGTGACTGCCGCCGCAAGCCGGGCAGCCGCCGCATCGCAGAGGGCTTCCGTCCGTCCGTACACCGTGAACAGCGGTTCGCCCTTTGTCACCGGGTCGCCGACCGTTTTCCGGAAACGCACGCCCGCAGCCGGGTCAATTTCCGGGCGGTCTGCCGTTCTCCCTGCCCCCAGTGCCAGACAGGCAAGCCCCGTTTCTTCGCTCTGTATTGCCGCAATAAAGCCATGCTCCGGGGCTGTGACAGTTTTCTGCACCGCAGCCTGCGGGAGCTGTTCCGGGTCGTCAAGGACTGCCGTGTCTCCGCCCTGTGCGGCGACCATTTCCCGGCATTTCGCAAAGGCAGCGCCGGACTGCACGGCTCGTTCCGCCAGCTTGCGGCATTCGACCACATCGCCCTTGCCGGACAGGCACAGCATCTGTGCCGCCAGTTCCAGACAGAGCCAATACAGGCGGGAATGCACTTCCCCACGCAGGATGCAGACAGCCTCTTCCACTTCCAGTGCATTGCCCACGCAGCAGCCGAGGGGCGTATCCATGTCCGTAATGACGGCACGGCAGCGCTTTCCGGCGGCAGTGCCAATTTTCACCATACATTCCGCAAGGGTGCGGGCATCTTCCGGGGTCTTCATGAACGCCCCTGAGCCGTATTTCACATCGAGCAAAATGCCGTCTGCCCCCGTAGCAAGTTTCTTGCTCATGATGCTTGCGGCGATCAGCGGGATGCTGTCCACCGTTGCTGTCAGATCCCGCAGGGCGTACATTTTCTTGTCGGCAGGCGTTAAATTGCCGGACTGCGCCACCACACAGCAGCCAATGTCACGGACACAGTGTTCCAGCTCCTCCGCCGTCAGGTACACCGAAAAGCCCGGGATGCTCTCCAATTTGTCTATCGTTCCGCCCGTGAAGCCAAGCCCCCTGCCGGACATTTTCATGACGTGTCCGCCGCAGGCTGCCACGAGGGGCGCAATGACAAGTGTCGTCTTGTCACCAATGCCGCCGGTGCTGTGCTTGTCAACGGTCACGCACCCATATGCCGAGTGTTCGAGCGTGATGCCCGAATCCCGCATGGCAAGCGTGAGGGCAACGGTCTCCGCCTCCGTCAGCCCCTGACAGCAGACTGCCATGAGCCATGCGGACATCATGTAGTCCGGGATGCTGCCGTTGGTGAAATTGGTGACGAGCCACTGTATCTCGCTTTCGGAAAGCGGTACACGGCTGCGGGTCTTTCGGATAAGGTCATACATCTGCATGGTTTTTCCTCTTTTCCGTATAGTTGTATCTGAGCTGGCGCAGTGCTTGCTGCCCCATCCCCCAGCCCCCTTCCCTAAAGGGAAGGGGGCTATTATTGCGGGGGTTTCACCCCCGCCCCCCTTTTGCACTTTCAGTTATGCAACTCAATTAAAAAAATAGTAACAGTCTGGCAAGCCGACCTTTGCCGCCAACGGCGGCATTGGGAGGCAAATCGGGTGCAGCGTCACGCTGCTCCTGAAAATTTTCTCAAGAAGTATAAATCCGGAAAATATTCCCATACTGTGACTGAGGTGATTTCTATGAAAAAATGGGAGATCGCAGCAGTCTTGGGGCTGATCTTGGCGGTGGTGCTTGGCAATTTCGGGAGCTTTGCACAAAAGCTGAACGACCTGCATCACAGTGTGCTGCGGCTACACATCCTTGCGAATTCCGATTCCGAAGAGGACCAACACCTGAAACTGCTCGTGCGGGATGCCCTGCTCGAACAGTCGGAAAACCTCTTCTACGGCTGCGAAACGCTGGACGAAATGAAAGCCCGTGCCGTGGAGGAACAGGAGACCATTCGCCTGATCGCACAGCAGACACTGGAAGAAAATGGATGCTCCGACAAGGTGACAGTCCAGCTCGTGCAAATGGAGTTTGACGAGCGGACGTATGACGAGATCACCATGCCCGCCGGGGCTTACGATGCGGTGCGCATCCTCATCGGGGCGGCAGAGGGGCATAACTGGTGGTGCGTGATGTACCCGCCGCTCTGCCTGCCCGCTGCGGGAGAGCCGGAAGCCTATTTTGACGAGGAGACTGCCGCGATCCTCGAAGCGCCGGAGCAGTTCACGGTCAAATTCAAGTGCGTGGAGCTGTGGCAGGCGCTTCAGGCATACTGGAAGGAAAAACCCCGGCAACCGTAAAGCTGCCGGGGGACGGTCAGTCGAGGATGAGAGACTGCCCGGTCATTTCAGCTGGCTGTGGGAGTTCCATGAGCTTGAGAATGGTCGGGGAGAGGTCGGCAAGCACACCGCCCTCACGGAGCTTGCAGTCGCCTGCACCGACTACGATGAACGGTACAGGGTTCGTCGTGTGTGCCGTGAAGGGAGAGCCGTCCGCTTCGTACATCTTGTCGGCATTGCCGTGGTCGGCTGTGATGAGGGCTGCACCTCCCTTGGCAAGGATGGCATCGACCATTCTGCCCACGCAGGTGTCCACTGCCTCGACAGCGGCAACAGCGGCATCAAATACCCCCGTATGCCCGACCATGTCGCAGTTCGCATAATTCAGGATGATGACATCATATTTGTCGGAATTGATCGCATCGACAACGGCATCGGTGACTTCATAGGCACTCATCTCCGGCTTCATGTCAAAGGTCTCTACGTCCGGTGACTGGATGAGGATCCTGTCCTCGCCCTCAAACTGCCGCTCCTCACCGCCGTTGAAGAAAAATGTAACATGGGCATATTTCTGCGTTTCCGCAATGCGGAGCTGTGTCTTGCCGCACTTGGCAAGGTATTCGCCGAGGGTCATTGTCAGCTGTTCCGGCGGGAAAGCGACTTCCACGTTCGGCATGGTGGCATCGTACTGTGCCATGCAGACAAAATGTACCGGGAAATAGCCGTTCCGGCGTGGAAAGCCCTTGAATGCCGGGTCTACAAAAGAACGAGTGATCTGTCTTGCCCGGTCGGGGCGGAAGTTGATGAATACCACGCTGTCGTTTTCCTGAATTACTGCTCCCTGTTCCACAACGGTCGGGAGCATGAATTCATCCGTGACTTCATTGGCGTAGGAATCCCGGATCGCCTGTACGGGGTCTGTCTCCTGTACACCCTCGCCGTAAACCAGCGCCGCATAGGCTTTTTCCACTCTGTCCCATGCATTGTCTCTGTCCATGGCATAGAAACGCCCGGCAATGGTCGCTACCTTGCCAACACCGATCTCCTGCATCTTGGCAACTGCCTCTTCCATGTATTCCGCAGCCGAGGACGGCGGCACATCTCTGCCGTCAAGGAAAGCGTGTACATAGACCTTTTCCAGCCCGAAACGCTTTGCCATTTCCAGTACCCCGTAAAGGTGATCGCTGTGGCTGTGTACGCCGCCCGGAGACAGCAAGCCCATGATATGCAGCGCACTGCCGTGCTTTTTCGCATTCTCCATGGAGTGGGTCAGTGCGGGGTTCTCGAAGAAATCCCCGTCCTGAATGGACTTGGAAATTTTCACCAGCATCTGATAGACGATACGCCCTGCGCCGATGTTGGTATGCCCGACCTCGGAATTGCCCATCTGCCCGTCCGGCAGACCGACACAAAGCCCCGATGCCCCGATAATGGTATGCGGTCCCTGCATATATTTGTCCAGATTCGGTTTCTTTGCTGCCCGAATGGCATTGCCGTGATCATCAGGGCTATAGCCGAAGCCGTCCATGATGATCAGGGCTACAGGTTTTTTCGCCATAGAAACATCTTCCTTTCTGATTTTGTTGTTACCAATAGATCCGGAAATACCCCGTCACCGGGTTGAGCATCCAGACAGCCGTATTCTGTGAGCCTTTCCCCAGCACATACACTTCTGCGCCCTGCATGTCCGCCTGGGATGCGCCTTTTTCTTCCATATAGGAAAACCACGCCCCGCCGTCCGGCATTGCCGTCTTGCCGGTCATATCCAGTCTTGCTGCCGCATACTGTTCCTGCACGTCCGGCGTGAACACATAGGACGTTTGACAGATGTTCTGTGCTGTCTGCTGATAGGCTTTCACCGTGGCAGTATCCGTATAGTAGCAAATGTCGATCCCTCCGGCACCCTGCATCATGGCGGGCACCATGCGGATCTCATACTGTTCTGCCTGTTCCGGCAGCTGTTCCGGCAGCAAGGTCTCCACAATGCTGCCCTCCTGATAATGGGACAGATACATTGCCCGCTGAATGGGGTATGCCCATTTCCATGCGTGTGCCTGCAAGACAAAGGGGAACACCGCCGCAGCGATCACGACCGTATAGATCACCGCCCGGAGGATGCCTGTCACCCTGCGGAATGTCCTGCTGCGGGGGATGTCCTTGTCGTACCATACGCCGGAAAGCCCGATCAGTACCATTGCCGGGATGCTTGCGACCCAGAACACCTCAAAGTACGGGAACAGCATGGCAATGGTGCTCCCGATGAACAACACCCCCAGACAGAACAGCATATCCACCGTCCGCCAGACAGTGTAACGGCGTTTGACAGCCTCTTTTTTCAGGAACATCGTGTTTTCCTTTCTTTCCGGTGCATAGGGTGACGGTCATAAAGACCGTCACCATTTCTGCAAATTGGTGATACCGGGATCAGCCGTCCACGGCTGCCTGTACGATCACGTTGAAGTCCTCTGCCTTGAGGGATGCACCGCCGATCAGTCCGCCGTCAATGTTGGGTTTTGCCAGCAGTTCAGCGGCATTCTTGGCATTCATCGAACCGCCGTACTGAATGGTAACAGCCTGTGCGGTCTCCTCGTCATAGAGCTTGGCAAGCTGCGCACGAATGAAAGCACACACTTCCTCCGCCTGTTCCGGGCTTGCGGTCAGACCTGTGCCGATCGCCCATACCGGCTCATAGGCAATGACGACTTTCTTCACATCTTCCTTGGAAACCTTCCACAGGTCAAGCTTGATCTGCTTGCCAACGACTTCCTCGGTGATGTTGCACTCACGCTCCCACTTCAGCTCACCGACGCAGACGATGGGCTTCAGCCCTGCAGCAAGGGCAGCAAGGGTGCGCTTGTTGACTGTCTCATCGGTCTCCCCGAAATACTGCCGCCGCTCACTATGTCCGATAACAACATATTCCACGCCGACTTCTACCAGCATTTCGGCAGAAATTTCACCCGTAAATGCACCGCTTTTCTCGAAGTGTACGTTCTCCGCACCGACCTTGACATTAGATCCGGCAGTCGCACTGACAGCGGTCTCCAGATTCGTAAACGGTACGCAGGCGATGACCTCCACCTTGCCGTCTGCATTGGCAACAAGGGGGGTGATGGCTTCGAGGAGTGCCTTAGCCTCCGGGCGGGTCTTGTTCATTTTCCAGTTTCCGGCAATGATCGCCTTTCTGACTGCTTTATTCATGGGTATCCGCTCCTTTTTTTTTGATAGGATAACAGGGCTTACTTGTTGGCAATGACATCCACGCCGGGCAGTACCTTGCCCTCGAGGTATTCGAGGGATGCGCCGCCGCCGGTGGAGATATGGCTCATCTTGTCCGCAAAGCCGAGCTGCATCACAGCCGCTGCGGAATCGCCGCCGCCGATAATGGTCGTTGCATCTGTCTCAGCCAGTGCCTTTGCAACAGCGACCGTACCCTGTGCCAGTGTCGGGTTCTCAAATACGCCCATCGGTCCGTTCCAGACAACGGTCTTAGCGGACTTGACAGCCTCTGCGAACAGCTTCTGTGTCTCTGTGCCGATGTCCAGACCCATCTTGTCAGCCGGGATCTCCATTGCCGGAACGACTTCAACAGCGATCTCTGCATCGATCGGATCCGGGAAAGCAGCTGCTACGGTGGTGTCTACCGGGAGCAGGATCTTCTTGCCGAGCTTTTCAGCCTTGGCGAGCATTTCCTTGCAGTAGTCGATCTTCTCGTCATCCACGAGGGACTTGCCGATCGAGCCGCCCTGTGCCTTGATGAAGGTGTAAGCCATGCCGCCGCCGATGATGAGGGTGTCACACTTTTCGAGCAGATTGGAGATGACGTTCAGCTTGTCAGCGACCTTTGCGCCGCCGAGGATCGCCACGAACGGACGGACCGGAACTTCAACGGCATTGCCGAGGTACTGGATCTCCTTCTGCATCAGGTAGCCGACAGCCGTCTCCTTGACGAACTTGGTAACGCCAGCAGTAGAAGCGTGTGCCCGGTGTGCAGAACCGAAAGCGTCCATTACGAACACTTCTCCGTCCACGAGGTCAGCGAGTTCCTTGGCGAATGCTTCGCCGTTCTTGGTCTCCTCTGCGCCACGGAAACGGGTGTTCTCGAGCACGACGATCTCGCCGTCCTGCATAGCAGCAACGGCTTTCTTGGCATTTTCGCCGACAACGGTATCATCCTTGGCAAATGTGACCTTAGCGGAGACCAGTTCAGCCAGTCTTGCGGCAGCGGGAGCGAGGGAGAACTTATCCTCCGGACCGTTCTTCGGCTTGCCAAGGTGGGAGCACAGTACGACCTTTGCGCCGTTTTCGATGAGTTTGTTGATGGTGGGCAGTGCAGCTTGGATACGATTGTCGTTCGTGATCACGCCGTCCTTGAGCGGTACATTGAAGTCCACTCTGACGAGCACTTTTCTGCCCTTTACGTTGATATCCTCTACGGTGACTTTGTTCAAACCTGCCATTGTCATGACATCCTTTCAAATAAATTTTATGTATGACAGACCTTGACGATCATCATATGTTATTATTATACACTATTTTTACGATTTCTGCAAGGGGTATTTGTAAAATTTTTCATAACTTTGGCGGCAGGCTGCCGCTATTTGCCCATCCCCCCACCCCCAACCCCCTTCCCCAAGGGGAAGGGGGCTATATTGCAGGGGGTAACCCCCCTGCACCCCCCTTTTGCACTAACAACCGAGCAAGCCAAGGGGGTGAATTTGGTCCACACCCCTGCACCCCCTTATGTACTATCAGTCGAGCAAGCCGACCTTTGCGGCGTAGCCGCATTGGGAGGCACAACGGGAGCGCAGGCACTGCGCCTTGACAAGTGGGGGGGAATGTGGTATGATAGTAATAGATACTACGACCAGAAAGGAGCGTTTGCCATGCAGCTGCCGCAAGACCCGGTCATTTTGCTGAGCTTTGTCAATACCCAGCTCCGGGATAATTACCCATCTTTAGAGGAATTTTGTAAAACCAACGACGTGGACGAGGAAACGCTCAAGGCAAAACTGTCCGCCGTGGGCTATACCTACGATGCCGCCCGGAACTGCTTCCGCTGATACGGAAAGGAGCTGACGACATGAACACTCACGGAAAAAGAATGCGAAGCTGTGTCATCGTGCTGTTCGTGCTTTACACGGCAGCCATGCTGTATCTGCTCTTTCTGGAACGTATCCTGCATGATCCAAGCCTGTTCTACCACCGGGAAGAGGGCGTTCCCTATGCGGTCAATGTGCTGCATCATGTCAAACTCACGCCCCTTGTCACCATCAAGGGCTTTGCCCGGGAGGTGCGGGCGCAGGGAATGGATGTCCAGCTGCTGGACTTTGCTTTTGACAATCTGGCTGGGAATATCCTGTTCTTCCTGCCGGTGGGGTTGTTTTTGCCCTATTTCTGGAAATGGCAGCGGCATCCGGTGTTTTTCTTTTTCACGGACTTGATGCTGATCGGCTGTGTGGAGATCACGCAGGCTGTTGCACTGGTCGGGACATGTGACATCGATGATGTGATATTGAACGTCCTCGGCGGATGTGCAGGGTTTGTGCTGTACCACAGCGTCTGTTTCTTCCACAGGAGGTATACATATGGAAAACCAGAGCTTACCTGAAACGCACAAGATCAAGATCATCTGCCGTATGCGGGACGGGGTCTGCCGGGAACAGACCCTGCTGGACGGGGCAGAAACGGACAATGCGGAGATCCGGCAGGCACAAAGGCTGCTGCATGCGTTCACCCCGGCGGCGCAGACGGCTGAACTTGCCCGGCGGTGCGGAGAAAATGCCGTCCTCGTGTTCCGGACAGATACCGGACAGATGGCAGAATTTTCGGCACTGCTGGAAGAACACGGCGGTATGTCAGAAAGTAAATGAATGTTTCAAAAGAAGATCACATTTACTATTGACATTTCCGGCAGGATATGCTACAATGAAAACAGGCAGGGAACTGCCGATCATTATAACGGGAGGTCTTACGCATGGAGATGAAAGACAAATTGTTCAAGCTCGGCGGCGATGTGAAGCAGACTGCCGAAAAGCTCGCTAAGGGCGCTGTGGACGGGTCAAAAAAGGTCGCTGAAAAGGTAAAGCTCAGAAGCAGCATTTCACAGGCGGAAAGCCGGCTGAATGCCTCTTACATGGAACTGGGGAAGAAGTTCGAGGAACTGTTTGCTGCCATGTGTGAAGGGGAGCTGACCGACCAGCTGCAGGAGATCGCTGACATCAAGGCGCAGATCGCGGATGCCAAGGCAGAGCTTGCGGCACTGGACAGCGCTTACCTCTGTCCGGCTTGCGGCAAATATGTGCAGGAGGGACAGAACTTCTGCCCGGCTTGCGGCGCAAAGCAGAATGTTCCGGTCGAGGAAGAGACACCGGAAGAGGAAGAGACTGCCGATACTGCTCCGGCAGAAGAAACACCTACGGAAGAATAACATTGCCCCCGCCGTTTGGCGGGGGATCTTTTCACCCCCTGTGAGTTTTCTGCATACAATGGTATCATGAAAGGAGCGGATACCTATGTGCGGAATTGCAGGGGTCATCTCATTTTCGGAGAGCCTGCGTGATCAGGAACGAATTTTTGCCCGGATGCAGGACACGCTGAAACGGCGGGGTCCTGACAGGCAGGGCATGTTTTTGTCCGAGCATGCGGCACTCATCCATACAAGACTTTCCGTCATCGACCCGGAAAACGGCAGCCAGCCGATGCATTACTCGGACGGAAAAGAAATTTACACGATCATTTACAACGGGGAGCTGTACAACACCGAGGAACTCCGGCAGCAGCTCATCCAAGCGGGCTGCACCTTCGAGACACATGCGGACACGGAAGTCCTCCTCAAGGCGTATGCGGTCTATGGCGAGCAATGCACGGAGCTGTGCAACGGCATCTTTGCCTTTGCGGTGTGGGAACATCACCGGCAGAGGCTGTTTCTGGCAAGGGACAGGATCGGTGTCAAGCCGCTTTTCTACTGCCTGACCGGGAACAAGCTGATCTTCGCTTCGGAATTAAAGGCGATCCTTGCCTATCCGGAAGTGCCGCATGAGATCGACATAAACGGTATCAGTCAGCTGCTTCTGTTCGGACCGGGCAGGACACCCGGGTGCGGTGTGTTCAAGGGGATAGAGGAGCTGAGACCTGCGCACTGTGCCTACTATACGCAGACGGGGCTGGAGATCCGTCCCTACTGGGCGCTCAAGGCAGAGGAACATACGGAGAACTTTCAGCAGACGGCAGAACATGTGCGCTTTTTGCTGACGGATGCCGTGAAACGGCAGCTCGTTTCCGATGTGCCGATCGGGACGTTCCTGTCCGGCGGGCTGGATTCGAGCCTGATCTCGTCCATTGCGGCAAAGGAATTTGCCGGAGAGGGCAGGATACTGCACACGTTCTCGGTCGATTACCGGGACAATGACAAGTACTTCCAGAAGAGCAAATTTCAGCCGAACAGTGACCCGGCTTTTATCCGGCAGATGCAGGACTATCTGCAAGCACAGCACCACTGGACAGTCATCGACACGCCCGCACTGGCGGCGGCGCTGTTCGAGGCGGTGGATGCCCGTGACCTGCCGGGCATGGTGGATGTGGATGCCTCTCTCCTGCTGTTCTGCAAAGAGATACGGCAGCATGTCACGGTAGCGGTCTCGGGAGAATGTGCGGATGAATTGTTCGGGGGGTATCCGTGGTACAGAGACCCGGAGATCCGGGCGGCTTACGGCTTCCCATGGTCGCAAAGCACGGCATATCGGCTTTCCTTTGCAAAGCCGGAGATCGCAGAGCTGCTTGCCGCACGCAAAGACGTTGACCGGGCGTATCAGGCGACACTGGAACGGACTGCCCTGCTGGACGGCGAACCGCCCTTGGAAAAGCGCATGCGAGAGATGATGCGGCTGAATCTGGACTGGTTCATGCAGACGCTCCTTGACCGGAAAGACCGCATGTCCATGTACAGCGCCCTTGAGGTGCGTGTGCCGTTCTGCGACCACCGCATCGCACAGTATCTGTACAATGTCCCGTGGGCATTCAAGGAGTACAAGGGCTATGAAAAGGGGCTGCTGCGTGAGGCGATGCGGGACTATCTCCCGGAAGAGATCCTCTGGCGGAAGAAAAGCCCCTACCCGAAAACGCACAATCCCAATTACCTCACGGCGGTGACGGAACTGCTTGCGGAGCGCCTGAAAGCCCCGGATGCGCCTATCCTGCGATTTATCCGGCGGGATGCGCTCGAACGGCTGATGTACGGGGACGACAATGTGCAGTGGTACGGGCAGCTCATGACGAGACCGCAGACCATTGCCTACTTCCTGCAAATGGACTACTGGATGGAACGGTATGAGGTGAAGCTCGCTTTGTAAAATGAAGCAGCGTGACAGCTATATTGCAGGGGTAACCCCCCCTGCACCCCCTATTGTACTACCAGTCATGCAAGCCGACCTTTGCCGCCGTCAGGCGGCATTGAGAGGCAAATCGGGTGCAGCGTCACGCTGCTTTTCCGAGCCAGCTCGTCTCCGGCATTTCGGGGATGCGGTCGCCCTTCTTCCACATCCGGAGAGACATTGCCGCAATGTAAGCACCCCCGACCGCAAAGATCAGCAGCGCAGCCCCCACCGCCGCCGGGAGCGACAGCCCGAAACCGTTCCGGAGCGCAGGGATCTTATCGATCCAGAACTGTGCGGAGATGACCGCAAAATAGGGGATCATATCGAGTATAGAAGATCGTTTTATGTGCCGGAACATACAGAGTGCGATCGCTGTATCGGCAAGCGCACCGGAGATCAGCATATCGGCGGCATACGGTTCTCCGAGAATGACCACCACTAACACCGTCACTACGACATGATAGACAAGGCACAGGCAGGTCGAAAGCGTGATGGCAGAAAGCGTGTACAGCGGCTTTGCACAATTCACAGAAGCGAAGAATTTGTACCGGACGAGTCTGTCGTTGAGGAATGACCACGGGAAGATCAAGCCTATCTGTGAAATTGCATAACTGGCGATCATCTCCATATAGTCCTCACTGCCGACAGGCGCTGTTTTCGGCGCTGTGATGAGAATGACAGACACCATGAGCAGTGTCAGCGGCAGCATAGCTATCATGCCATAGGAAAAAGCGCTTTTCCAACAGAGTTTCAAGGCACGGATGTAATGTTTCACGATGTGACCTCCTTCAGGTGTTCCAGAAATATTTACGGTAATGGCGCAGCAGGATGAGATGCGACAAGGGAACGAGCAGGAGTGCGACCGCCCCCGCAAGCCAGTGCCACCATTCTACCCTTTGCACCGTGAACAGCCCAGCGGAAAAGATCCCGGTCAGTGTAAGTGCCGTGATACGCAGTATATTGGCAAGTCCCTCGTTTGGCAGCATTTGCAGGAAATTCAGGAAACTGATCATATACAGCGAAACGATCAGCAGGATCACATAGGCGGCTGCATTGGTTCCTATCGGTACTGCCATATTCAGGAGATACATCCCCCCAAAAGACAGCACTAAGATCAGAATGGAGACGAGCAGTACCCCCGTGCGCATTTTCTGATAGCCTGCAAAGCCTTCCTTTGTGGAGCGGAAGAATTTCCCGCCCGGCACGGATCTCGGGAACAGATGGCCGCCCAGAAGGAACATGTGTGCCAGCATCAGGCTGACCAGAAAGATCAGACTGACAAAATCGGATATGCGGTCCGTTTTACCCTCCGCCCAGCCGATAACGGCAAAGATCAGCGTCGTGAGGCACGTCTGCGCAAACAGCAGTCCGGTAAATTTGACCGTGAGCCGCCCTATGCTGCTGCCCGTGTATAATTTCACTGCCTGTGAAAGTGTCAGTGTCTTATTCATCTTGTTCCGCCTTTCTGAGCAAGCCCACACTGAGCTGCTGCAATGTCGGGGCTTCTACCGCCGTATCGAGCGCACGGAGCTTGTCCGCCTGTGCCGCAAGGGCGATCCCCTCAAAACTGGTCGCATTCCCGGAGAAAGTCATCATCAGCGGCTTTGCCTTTGCTGCCTGTGCCGCATCGCCGTGCACAAGCTGATAGCTCTGTTTCAGGTCCTCCACAAAGCCCTGCGCAATGACTTTGCCGTGTGACATGAAAACGGCATAGTCCGTGACATTTTCCATATCGGAAATATTATGCGTGGAGAACAGCACCGAACGCTCCCCGTCACGTTCCGCAAGGTACTCCCGGAACAGGTCGCACAGCATATCCCGTGCCAGCGGGTCAAGGCTCGAAGCCGGTTCATCCAGTACGAGCAGTTCCGTATCCCGTGACAGCACTGCCGCAAGGTAAGTCCGCATCCGGTTGCCGTCGGAGAGTTTTGCCAGATTTTTCTGCTTTTTGTCCGCCGGGTCGCCAAGCTTGAACCGTCTGCATAGCTCCGTAAATCTTGCCCTGTCAAAGTTGTCGAACCCCAGTTCCATAGAATCGGCAATGGTTTTCAGTGTCCAGTTCGGCGGGAAGAAATTCATCGAGGAACAGTAGCCGATCCGGTCACGCAGCGCCGGGTCGTCAATATCCCGCATCTCCCCGAAATAAAGCGCCTCGCCGCCGCTTTTCCCCGTCACACCGCAGAGAATGTCGATCAGGGTCGTCTTGCCTGCGCCGTTCACCCCGATCAGGGCTGTCGTAAAGCCGCAGGGAATGACGGCATCCACGCCGCCCAGTGTGAAGTCCTTGTAATGCTTTGTAATGCCTTTGATCTCGATCACGTTTTTCATGGTTTGTCTCCTTTTCAAATATCCATATCCCAGAGTGCAGCAAGTGTCTGCTGCACCTCGTCCAGACCCATTCCGGCGATCCGTGCCGAATAGATCGCATCGGTCAGGTGTTCTTCGAGCTGCCGCATATGCTGTTCCGCAAGCAGCTGCGCATCCTGTGCATTCACGAAATAGCCCTTTCCCTTGGTCGCCGTCACCAGTCCCTCGGCGGAAAGTTCCTCGTAGGCTTTCATCGTGGTAATGACGCTGATCCGCAGATCCTGCGCCAATGCCCGGATGGACGGCAGCGGGTCGCCCCCCTGAAGCTGCCCGGTCAGGATCTGTTCCCGGAACTGGGCAGCGATCTGTTTGTAGATGGGTTCGTTCGTATTCTGATAGATCTTCATGTCACCTCTCCTTTGCTTGACTGTTCATGTGTTATATATACAGTATACATCAGTTGACCTGTACTGTCAATACCATAGTTAAACAAACTTGCGGGGAAATACGGTCTGATCTCTGTGCATCTTTTACAAAGGGCAGCAATGGCTTGCCCATATCTTGCTGCCGTCCCCGAGACCGAAAAGGCGCAGCCGGATGTTCTGAAACAGTTGCCTTTCTTGACTTTTTGGGATAATTATGTTATACTATATTTGGCTATCCGCCTCTATCACAATGTGGTCACTTAGGGATCCTCCTCTGTCTCAGGAAGATGAAACAGCTTTTTTCAAAAAAATTTTCAAAAGATCTGAACCGTTTGCCCGCAAATGGTGTCTTATATTATGGATACAAAAACTGAAAAGGAGGCAGGGTATGGATGAACAGACCAAAGTCCTGCAAAAGGCAAAGCAGGGTGACCGGAAAGCCTTTGATGCCCTTATGCGGGCGACCGCAAGGGAATTGTTCTGGTACTGCCGCCGCCTGACCGGAAACGAGACAGATGCGGATGATCTGTTACAGGAAGTATACCTGACTGCATGGCAGAAACTTTCGCAATTCCAAGAGGAGGGCAGCTTTTCGGCATGGCTGCGGACGGTCGCAAGGCGTAAATGGTATAACTGCCTGCGGAAAGAGCAGCCCATCCCAGCCGAGCAGACGGAGGAACTTCCAGAGGATGAACTGTATGGACCTGAATATCTCACGGAGCAGAAGCTATTGGGTGAAGCGCTCCTCCGGGCAATGGACGAAGCGCTTTCTGAGATCCAGCGCATGACGGTGCTGCTGTACTACTACGACCAAAAGAATATTTCCCAGATCGCATCCGAAATGGGCTGCTCTGAGGGAACGGTAAGATCCCGTCTGTACTATGCCCGCCAGAAGCTGCGGGAAGCCATGGAGAAAAAGGGCTATCAGCTTTCTGGCAGTATCCCGCTGCTTGTGCCGGTGCTCCGGGAGAGTGCTGCAAAAGCAGGTCTGCCCCGTGTGATACCGGGATCCGTGGGAGGGACAGACGGTCATTTTGTGGGAAGGGCAGCAGCACGTTCCGTCAGGGCAAAGCTCCTTGCGGGGGCAGGTATTTTGGTGATCGGCGGGGGAGGGGTGCTGGCTTATCACAGCCTACATAAGCCGCCCACATCCCCCCGATCTGACTTTGAAGCCTCTAACGAAATGACCGTCCCGGCTGGATCCCTCCCTGTCCCGACAATACCGCCGACCCTGCCGCCGGAGACTGTACCGGAAACAGAGACTGCGCCCGTTGAAATGCAGTCCGGCGGAGATCTGGTGGTGTACAGTTTTTTGATGGTGTATAATAAAACTTGACACATCCGACTCAAAGAGATATAATCAATAAAAAAGAGAAAAGGAGTGTCA
>CANQNG010000025.1 GCA_947625155.1 uncultured Clostridia bacterium | reverse complement strand
TGCCTCCTTTCATTAGATCCGTTATCGGTATATTTCTATTATACCACATTGTCTAACATATGGGGAGCATTTCAAAACAGCATCCATGCGTTTTTGGACTTCACCCCCTGAAAAGGGCGTAGTATAGAAGTGTTTCGCCGCCTGCGGGCGGCGACCAGAGGGCGCTGCCCTCTGGACTCCTGCCAGCTTTTTTGAAAAAAGCTGGAGCAAAAAACTTTTGTTTTGTCGCCCTTTGCGCCGCAAGGCGCAAAGGGCGACTGCTCGGTTGCTACGCTCTTTCGTTCAGCGCCACATAGGGGCGGGGCGCATCAATGGCTTTGTAAGCCGGGCGGATGATCTTGTTGGAATTGATCAGTTCCTCGATGCGGTGCGCCGACCAGCCGGCAATGCGGGCAATGGCAAAAATCGGCGTGTACAGCTCTACCGGCAGCCCTAACATCCGGTATACAAAACCGCTGTAGAAGTCCACATTGGCACAGACACCCTTGTAAATTTTCCGCTCGGCGCAGATGACTTCTGTGCCAAGGCGCTCCACACGGTCGTACAGCTCGAATTCCTTTTCCCTGCCCTTTTCGACAGAGAGCTTCCGGACAAATTCCTTGAATACCTTCGCACGGGGGTCGGAGATAGAATACACCGCATGCCCCAGCCCGTAGATCAGCCCGGAATGGTCGAAGCCCTCCTTGTGCAGCAGTCCACGCAGATAGGTGCGCAGGGCATCCTCATCCTCCCAATCAGTCACGTGTTCCATAAGGTCGTCAAACATTTGACAGACCTTGATATTGGCACCGCCGTGCTTGGGTCCTTTCAGAGAGCCGAGCGCTGCGGCGATGGCAGAGTAAGTATCTGTTCCGGACGAGGAGACGACATGCACGGTAAAGGTGGAATTATTGCCGCCGCCGTGTTCTGCATGCAGCACGAGCGCAAGGTCAAGGAGCTTGGCTTCGAGGGGGGTGAAGCTGCTGTCGGGGCGGAGCATATAGAGAATGTTCTCGGCAATGGAGAGCTGCGGGTTCGGCTGGTGGATGATGAGACTTTCGCCCGCCTTGAAATTGTATGCCTGATACCCGTACACGGAGATCAGCGGGAACAGGCTGATGAGGGACAGGCACTGCCGCAGGACGTTCGGGACAGAAATATCATTAGCTGCCTGATCGTAGGAATACAGGGTCAGCACGCACTTGGCGAGCGTGTTCATCATGTTGTCGCTGGGGGCTTTCATGATGACATCCCGTGTGAAAACGGACGGCAGGTAGCGCAGGTCGGCAAGCAGCTTGGTGAATCGAGCAAGCTGCTCCGTGTCCGGCAGCTGCCCGAACAGAAGCAGGTAAGCCGTTTCCTCAAAGCCGGGGCGGTCGTCCTTGATGAATCCGGCGACCAGTTCTTCCACGTCAATGCCCCGGTAATACAGCTTGCCCTCGCAGGGAACGCTCACGCCATCGACCATTTTTGTGGCACAGACATTGCCGATATGGGTCAGCCCGGCAAGCACGCCCTTACCGTTGAGGTCACGCAGACCTCGCTTGACATCGTATTGTGTGTATAGCTGAGGTTCGATGGGGAATTCCTTGGTACAAAGCTCCGCCAGTTTCTCGATCTCCGGAGAATTCACTTCGGAGTAGTCATATCTTGCCATTTTTTGTGTCATCCTTTCAATAAGTAATTTATATTTACAATTTCCAAAAGGTATATAATATTTATTATAACACATTTTGCATATATTGTCAATAAAAAAACACAAAAAGTTTTTTGAAATTTATGCATTTTACCCCTTTACAAATCCTCTGAAATGTGGTATAATAGAATTTGTTGAGACGAGGTGTGGCTCAGTTTGGTAGAGCACTACGTTCGGGACGTAGGGGCCGCAGGTTCGAATCCTGTCACCTCGACTTTTGAGAAAATCGCTGTATGCCGTGGAATGTGCGGGATATGGCGGTTTTTTGTTTTGGCGGGACAGTCCTGACCGTTGAAAATGCGGTCGGAATGCACGAAAATCGCACAGATCTCCCCAAAAATCACACGAAATATCACACGTCAGAAGGCGGAAGGTGTACCAGACTAAGATAATTTTCCTGAAAATGAGAAAAGTGACGTGATCGTCAGATCAAGCACATAAACTTACAAGGATATGCCAACTGGATGTTATACCCGGCTGGCATCAATTTAGTTTAGATTCGGAAAAAAGGATCAGATGTTTCTCTATATAGCTTTTCTGCTTCGGGGTCAGCTTATTGTATGCAGAAAGAAAAGCACAGGGATCTTCCGCACTTACCCGACCTGTCAGAATATAGTCGGTTGTCGATCCAAGTATCTCACTGATCTGCAGCAGTATTTCAAAAGACATACCTACGTGACCGTTTTCGATCCGGCTGTAATGATTGTGTGACACGTCAAGCCTTTCGTAAACATATTGCTGCGTATATCCCAATTCTATCCTGCGGCTGCGAATACGTTCTCCGATCGCAATTAAATCAACATGCACCATGACATTGCCCTCCTACATAATATATTATACTAAATATTATGTATCAAAATAATGATTTAATTGATTATGTTTTTTCTAATATATAATCTATTAGATAATATACACAACAACAAAATGGGTGATTTGTCTGGTTTGATAAAAAATGTGAATACATTGTAAAAACATGGGATGTCTCCTTGACCCGGTTTTTGCAGGGATGTATAATGGAATTGGAAGCATTACATTTCTTTTCCGGGTGTTTGCATGAAACGTCACGGATGCATACGAAAGGAGCGTATCTGATCATGAAAAAACGGGTCTTGGATCTTGTTGGCGGGGTTTTGGCGGTTGTGGTGATGCTGATGTCTGCGATCCCTGTAGCTTATTTTGATAACGGCAGTTTGGAAAATACGGGTATGATCACAGCAAATGCTGCAATTTCATCAGCAGAGGTTGTTAATCGAGCAAATTATCTTTATAATTTGACTTGGACGCCAAAAAAGACAATATATGGTTACGGGCAAAATTACACATTTACTGCTGGAAAAGTGTATCATATTCCATATGGTATGATCGTTTCTGGAGGAAAATGGGTTGGATCGTCAAGTTGGACGAATGCAATTACACCTGAAAAATTTATAGAATATACAAAGGATTCAAGCAGCAAACTATATACTTCTCATGGTGGCTGGGAAAGTAGCGGATATAAAAATGCATGGTACTGTCCATACTATGCAATGGATTGTTCGGCATTTGTCTCTTATTGTTGGAATATTAACAGACACACAACTAATAATCTCCCGGGAACTAATCTTGGAATAGTTTCTAAATCAACAATAGATAATATACAAATAGGAGATGCAATTAACAATATAAAATCTCATGTTAAACTTGTTACATCTGTTGCCCGTGATGGAAATGGAAAAGTAACATCAATAGAAATAATGGAGGAAACTCCACCAGAATTGCGAAAAGTATCCTATTCAAGAAGCGAGTTTATCTCAAATAATAGCAGTTACTATATATATAGGTATGCAAGTGTCGCAAAAGATCCCCCTTCCAATGTAAAACTTACCATTAACAAATCAAATTTCTTTTCAGGAGACACAATAACACTTACACCGTCAGCAAGTAATGCTACGGATTACTATCTTGCTATACGCAATGTTGACGGCACAATAGTTCATGACAAGGATAACATTACCGGGAAGTACAGCATTAAAGCTGATACCTTTGTATGCGGTGAGTATACAGTATGGGTAAGTGCCAAAAATTCGGCAGGGGCAACAGATTCCAATCACATTACATTTTCGGTCAATGTTGGTTCAAATCTCGGAAATGATTTCAAAGCTCTGATCATCAATTCCAATTCTAAATCCAAACCATGGAAACCGATCCTGCAAAATGATTCTGGAAATGTTGTATTGGGTTCGGAGACAAAAAACAATTATGACAGCACTTTGTGGCATTTTATTCGCAACAGTGATGATGGAACGTATACGATCTGGTCTTACAAAAATGGGGCGGTTCTGGATGTTGAGGACGGAGCAAACAAAGACGGCACAGGTGTATGCTGTTGGGAATCCCACGGAGCAAGCAATCAGAGATGGTATATTATTCAACGTAGCGATGGTACATATCGCCTGAAACCTAAATGTGCAACAAGAGTTCTTGATGTGGCAGGCGGAGCAACAAAGGACGGTACTAAGATCGATATTAAAAATTCCGATGATTCTACAGGACAGTGCTTCATCATATATACGCTGGATAAAGACAGAGACAAAGTCAACTATACGATCTCTGCCGACAAAACAAGCATCAACCGGGGCGGAAAAGTGAATATCACTGTATCGGGTGCAATTCCGTATGTATATCAATACAAGTTCCATGTCATTGATCCGAACGGCAAAGAAACCGTTGTAGATAACAAGTGTGATCCTGTATACAGTTTGACAGGAAGTGCGGCAGGAAAATACACTATTTATGCAGAGATAAAAAGTCCGCTTTACACGGATAAGGGGTCAAAAACTGAAAAATGTGTTACTGTCACCGTAAAGGATTATACAGTGACCATCCATTATAACACGAATGGCGGTACAATTGCCAAGGACAGCGAATACTATGCGGAAAGTAATGGGGATATTTACAAAGCAGATACAAAGGAATTGCTCGCCCCCTCATGGGCAAACGGATACAAAGGCAAGAACGGATTGTACAATGCTTCGACTTTCAAGCTTTCAAAAACCGGATATACATTTCTCGGATGGAGCTTAGAAAAAACTGGCGGAACGGTATTTGATCAGCATGATAATACGATCTCAGCAAATGATTTGTTCCCGGATGTCACGAAAAAAAGCGGTACAATTACTCTGTATGCCCAATGGAAAATCAATACCGTCACCCTTAAATTTAATACAAACGGCGGTATCATCGCAGATGGCAGCAAATACTATGCAGATGAAAACGGCAATATTTATATTACTTCAAGTAACAAGATCGTCGCACCTGCATGGGAGTACGGATATAAGGACGAAAATGGATTGTATAACGCATCGACTCTAAAACTTTCAAGAAGTGGCTATACATTTTTGGGATGGAGTTTGTCAAAAACTGATGGAACGATCTATGACCAAGATGATAGCACTGTTTCAGCAAGCGATTTGTTCCCCGATATCAAAACCAAAAGCGGTGAAATTCTTCTTTATGCACGCTGGGAGAAAAATGAAGTAATAGGTGATTGTGATGCCGATGGCGAATTAACTGTTGCTGATACAGTTCTTCTTCAAAAATGGCTGCTTTCTGTTCCCGACACAAAACTTTCTGACTGGAAAGCTGCTGATCTTTGTGAAGATGGTGTCATTGACATATTCGATCTTGCCATGATGAAACGGGCATTGCTCAATAAATAACGACATCCCCCACAGAGTAAGATCTGTGGGGGGACTTTTCTATCTTATAAACATGAATAAACTATTTATTAAATATGAAATATTTATGATTTTGTCGATTGCACGTCAATCGTATGTCATTCAAGAATGCCGGAAACCATGCTATACTGAAGAGAATCATCAGTCTTGAAAGTGATTTGTCGGAGAAAAATGCGGAGTTCAAACAGGCAGACAAAAAGGCTCTTGAGCTTGCCGATGCGCAGCGGACAATAGAGGAATATTTGCGGCAGGAGCAAAGTCAAGAACAACAGAAAAAAAGAAAGAGGAGTGACCTTGAATGATGATAGGCTCATAGGCGAACGAGAAAGCCTCTCAGAGCCTTCGACCGCATCGGAGCGAAAAACTCCTAACAGCTGAAAAGAAAAAGCCCCCAGAAACGCTTACAAAGCGTTTCTGAGAGCTTGCAGTTATTCGTTTCAATAGGGTATGTGCTTGTTGTGGTATGCTCCACAATATCTGATCGGACTTGTGTGGAATGGTTGGCAAGTGTGCCAATAGTCTATACCCTGAGTCCGCAAAGTTCATATTTGAAAATATTTAATTTTAGGCTATATATAGCCCAAAATTAAACGTTTTTGGTGTCTAATGCTCTTCCTTCAATGGGTGAAAAAATCCTAAGCCAAAATTAGCCGATTTTTTGCTATAATCAGGCAGATATCGGTCATAATGGCAGATTGAGTTTTGCGGATTCAGGTACTATTACAAAGCGGGGCGATACTTTCAGAATAAAAGTATCCCTCGGCTATGATACAGAACACAAGCAGATCATCAAGTCTACAACCTTCAAGCCACCGCAGGGTGTTACCCCGAAAAAGGCGGAAAAGCTCACACAGCAGTTTGCATACGAGTTTGAGAGCAGATGCAAGGATCATACTGAACTAAACGAGAATATGCGTTTTTCTGAGTTAGCTGAATGGTATTTTGAGAACTATGCTCCCGAAGAATTGAAGCCAACTACTGTTCTGAACTACGAAAGTCAGTACAGAAATCACATTCATTATACGCTGTCCTGCGTTGACGGGGAGTGCTACCTTGACTCACCAAAGACAAAAGGCAGTATTCGTATGATAGCCATGAATTCAACCGTTGAGAAGTGTCTCAGAGATCAGCAGACCTACGTTGAGCAATTGAAAATTGCTCTCGGAAACAAGTATGCTCACCCCGAAATGGTTTTCCCTTCTGGTCTTGGTAATTACCGTGACCGCAGCTCAGTATATCATTCTCTGAAGCGTATGACCAAAGGAACTGAATTTGAGGACATGACGCTGCATAAGCTCCGTCACTGTAATGCCACACTGTTGCTGAACAGCGGAGTAGACCTCAAAGTAGTTTCCGAACATCTTGGTCATTGCGATATTGGTGTTACAGCGAATATTTATGCCGATGTACTGAAAAGCACCAAAGCGAAAGTCGCTGACCTCGTAGCACTGAAACTGACATAAAAAATCCGTCCCGAAAAACGGAACGGATCTCAGAAATTTTGTGATAAAGACCAGACAAAGACCAAATCATATTTATAAGGTCTGAAAAGTGCCGAAAATACGGCGGTTTGAGATAAGTCTGGTTATCTCTTCGAGAACTGCGGCGCACGTCTTGCAGCTTTGAGGCCGTACTTCTTTCTTTCCTTCATACGAGGGTCACGTGTCAGGAATCCGGCAGCCTTCAGCGTAGGACGCAGTTCAGCATCATACTGAAGCAGCGCACGGGAAATACCATGGCGGATCGCACCAGCCTGCCCGGTCACACCGCCGCCCTCAACAGTACACACAACGTCAAATTTTTCCAATGTATTGGTCAGTGCCAGAGGCTGACGAACGATCAGCTTGAGCGTTTCCAGACCAAAATAATCATCGATATTTCTGCCGTTGATCGTGATCATACCGTTGCCCGGGATCAGTCTGACACGGGAAACGGAGTGCTTTCTTCTTCCAGTACCATAATGGTAAGCCACTTTCGGTTCGTACATCATTCAGCCCTCCTTAAAACTCGTAGATCTCCGGCTTCTGAGCAGCATGCTTATGCTCTGCGCCACGGAATGTCCGGAGCCGTCTGCTCTGCTCCGCACCCTGTGTATTGTGCGGGAGCATGCCGGTCACGGCGATCGTCATGGCACGTTCCGGATCTTCAGCCATCAGCTTCTTATAGGAGACCTCTTTCAGACCGCCGATCCAGCCGGTATGCCAGCGGAACTTCTTCTGCTCCAGCTTCTTGCCGGTGAGGATAGCCTTCTCGCAGTTGATGATAATAACATGATCGCCGCAGTCAACGTGCGGTGCAAAAATCGGCTTGTGCTTACCTCTGAGGAGCACAGCAGCCTGTGCAGCGACTCTGCCGAGGGGCTTGTCTGCTGCGTCTAAGATATACCAGTTACGGCTGATCTCGCCAGCCTTAGGCATGGTTGTAGACATGATCTTTCCTCCATATTCAGAATGATAACCGACCGCTGACAGACCATCCACGGGCACGGGGATACCCGGGATCGCAAGGGCATGCAGCAGTGGGGCATCGTCAGGCGGTTACTCTGCGACACCATACTTATTCATTATACCTTAATTCCCTGCCTTTGTCAAGACTTTTTTTCAAATTTTTGAAAATTTTAGCTGTCACCCCGTTTTTCCCTTCTGCATATACTGCCTATGAGCAAAAAGCTCACAAAGGAGCGATGAATATGCAGCCAAAGAAAACCGTCCTCGTTGCCGGCGGGGACTTACGATACGGCTACACAGCAAGGGTACTGGCAAAGGTATATGAAGTCTGGGCTGTGGGCTTTACCCGGCAGGTGCTGCCTTTTTCGGAAGTGCAGCTTGCTTCTCTGACAGACAAAGGACTTCCCAAATTTGATCATCTGGTGCTGCCGATACCAGTCTCGGAGGACGGCATCCACCTGAACGCACCCTTCCAGACACAGCCGATCACTGTCACCGACCTGATCCCGCTGCTGAAACCGGGCGCTGCCGTGTTTGGCGGAAAATTCGGGCAGACCGCTGCACGGTTCCGGTCAGCCGGTCTTACCGTTTCCGACTACTTAGCCGAGGAAGAAATGAGTACCCGCAATGCCGTCCCCACGGCAGAAGGTGCTGTGCAGATCATGCTGGAAGAAATGCCCTGCACTTTGCACGGCAGCCCCGTTTTGGTGCTTGGCTTCGGGCGTATCGGCAGCCGTTTGGCAGGTGTGCTGCATGCGCTGGGCGCAGAGGTGACGGTCGCCGCACGGGATGTGGCAGACCGGGCACGTGCGGAACTGTACGGATGCAGGAGCATCCCCCTGAACAGGATAAACGCCTACGCAGGCAATTTTTCAGCCGTCTGCAACACCATTCCCGCTAAAGTCATCACGGAGGAAACGCTGAAAGCCATTCAGCCGGATGCCCTCATCCTTGACCTTGCTTCCAAACCGGGCGGCGTGGACTGGGATGCCGCACAGGCACTTGGCAGGCGTGTTGTCTGGGCGCTTTCCCTGCCCGGCAAGACTGCCCCCTTCACAGCCGGCGAGATCATCGCCAAGACCATTCTTCATATGCTGGAGACGGACGAAGGGGGTGTAATGCATGAGACTTGACGGGGTGCGTATCGGGTTTGTCATGACAGGGTCGTTCTGCACCTTTGCACAGGCTTTTTCACAGGCGGAATACCTGACCTCGCTGGGGGCAGAACTGCTTCCGGTCATGTCTGCCCATGCGGCGGAAATTTCCACCCGCTTCGGGGAGGCGGATGCACAGCGCAAGCGCTTGACGGAGATCTGCGGGCGTGGACCGATCCTGACCATTGCAGATGCCGAACCCATCGGACCGAAGAACTTGACCGACATCATGGCGGTTGTCCCCTGTACGTCCAACACCGCCGCAAAACTGGCGCTCAGTATTACCGACACCGCTGCGACTATGGCAGTCAAGTCTCATCTGCGCAGTGGAAAGCCCGTGGTGCTGGCGCTTGCCTCGAATGATGCGCTTGCGGGGTGTATGAAGCACATCGGGGCGCTCTCCCATATGAAGCACTACTATTTCGTGCCGCTTCGGCAAGATGATATTGTGAAGAAACCTACCTCGCTGGTAGCAGATCTCTCCCTGACGGCGGAAACGATCGCTGCCGCACTGGAGGGCAGGCAGCTGCAGCCGATGTTTCCGTAAAGAGCGTAAAGCCCCATCCCATTGGACCGGACCAGTGAAAACGGACATAGCCAAAAAGCACCTCCAATGGTATGATAGAAGCCATAGGAGGTGCTTAGTTATGGCAAGAACATGTCGGCATATCAAAGAATATGAGAAAAAGATACTTGAACTGAAAAAATAAGGGAATACCCGAAAAGAAATAGGCATGCGCTTACGGTCTGCTGAAAGCAAATACACGATCTTATGGCAGCACCGCACAGTTGACAAAAGCAAGAAACCGTGGTATAATATAATAGAAGTATGGACAGACAAATGACACTGGAGCAGGTAATGGAACGTGGATCGATCCTGAAAAAGGGCAATACACGGCACTTTGGATACAAGGCACATATCGGAGCAGACCGTGAGACCGGTCTGACCCATCACTGCCCAAAAGAGAGAACACCCGTTGTAAAGTGGAACACGTTTTCGCAGACAGATCTGTATCTGGCTGACAGAAGATCTCTGCTGGTCTGATCTAGTGTACCCTGTGGACCCAAAAATGAACATTACTGTAGCACTTGACTTTCTGCTGAGTGCTTTTTCATATTTCACTTGCTTGGCGGTGATATATGCGGTGGTGTCTTAGAACCTGTCCACATAGGATGCCGCACTCGTCTTTTCGGCATCTTTGCACCGTATCTTTGTCCGAACTCCTAGGAATACATACAGTATTCCGTTGTCGTTCGCCCTTTGATACGGCACAGATCTGCTCGAAGATCCGAGCACATCCCCTATGTGGACAGGTTCTTAGTTCTTTATGATCTGTGCCTTGCACAGCTTTGCCCAGTACCTGCCATGATCCATGACTCTAATATTCTAAAACACGTGGAGGTCAGGTGTTCATTGCATTTGACAAAGCTGAAGCAGCTGCTCCAAGGGCAAAGAAAATTTTGGAGGGATCGGCACTGATCCATCTTTATGATGACCATGAGCTGTTTGGGCAGCCGTGGAGCAAGATACCAGTACAGTCGGAAACGGCTCGGCAAACAGTATAGGAAGGTGAAGATAATGGCAGCGATCAATGATTTGATCCGGCAAGTACCGGATCAGGCATTGCGCAGTCGGCTGGAAGAAGAGATCGAGCGACTCAGCAAAAATAAAAAGTATGGCCTTGTTTTTGAAGAACATATCCCAGAGTGTACGCCTTTATTTGGTATTGGCATAAAGCCCGGCTTTTCTGTAGCCCGCAAAGCCGGACGGATCAATGAGATATTTACGGTCGTAAACATGGATGACAGCGATGCCCGGTGTTATAACAGAGCGACTGGAGAGGTCGAGGTGATCAATATCTCTGACTTAGTTCCTGTTGCACAGTTTGGTGAACCGATCTTTCCGACGCTGCAGCCCATTGACGCCGTGCAGAATGCGCCGGACAGTTCGCTTTGGCATACACTTATTGAAGCGGATAATTACCACGCCCTCCAGCTTTTGGAATATCTGTATGCTGGAAAAGTCGATTGCATATATATCGATCCGCCCTATAACACAGGTGCCCGTGATTGGAAATACAACAATGATTACGTTGATGGATCTGATTCTTACCGTCACAGCAAATGGCTTGCGATGATGAATAAGAGGCTTACAATTGCCAAACGGCTTCTTAAGAATGACGGTGTAATGATCGTCACGATAGATGACAACGAATACGCAACACTTACGCTTTTGCTTGATGAGATCTTCCCAGAGTGGAAGAAAGTCACGATCTGCATTCAAATGAATCCAGGCGGAACACAGAGCAAAGCATTTTCTGTTACGAATGAGTTTGCAATTGTTTTGTATACTGATGCAAGTGAGATATATAGAAGATCGCACTTGGGGGACGATACATACAATCTGCGCCGTTGGGGAAGTACATCTAACAGATATGAAGGTGCAACGTGCTTTTATCCAGTCATAGTTGATAGAGACTGTCAGATCGTTGGGTTTGGAGACGTTCTGGATGACGAACTTCATCCGTCGTCACAGGTGGAACTGCGTGAGGACGGATCATACAACGTCTGGCCGATCGACATTAGCAATACAGAAAAGAAATGGCGCTATGCAAGAAACACAGTCGAAGGGATAGCAAAACGTCTTTTTGCAGAGAGAAGAAATGAGAGAATAGAAATTATCGTTAAGCGAGAGACCGAACCTCCCAAAACGATGTGGACGAGCAACGCATATAATGCTGAAGCTTATGGAACAGATCTGATAAGATCCATACTTGGCCAGTCACAGTTTTCTTATCCTAAATCGCTATACGCTGTGCATGACTGTTTGGCGCTTGCCGTATCTGGAAAACCAGATGCTTTGATCGTTGATTTCTTTGCTGGAAGCGGCACTACACTGCATGCGGTGAATTTGTTGAACGCCGAGGATAATGGTCGTCGGAGATGTATTCTTGTTACCAACAATGAGGTGAGTGCATCAGAAGAGAAAAAACTATTGAGCCTTGGGTATCTTCCGGGAGATGCAGAGTGGGAAAAGTGTGGTGTTGCTCGAAATGTCACATGGAAAAGGATAAAGTATAGTATTTTGGGAACAGATGTAACAGGAAAGCCACTGTCAGGGAACTATGGCGTTGCTCATGAATACTACGTTGAGGATGAAGAGAGCGCCATCGTATCTCGTTCAACAGGTAAGCCGCTAAAGCGAAAAGTTTATAAAAAAGCAAAGATCCAAGAATACCCATCTTTGTCCAAGATGAAAATGTCTGATGGATCTAGAGCTAATGTTGCATACTTCAAACTTGGTTTTCTTGATAAAGATCAAGTGGCTCTTGGCAGACGGTTTAAGGAGCTCTTACCGCTTCTCTGGCTGAAGACCGGTGCAGTTGGAAAACGGCCCGAATGTGGGGAGCAAGAGCCTGAAATGATGATCCTCCCGGAGAATGGATTTGCGATCCTCGTAGATGAGACATGTTATGCCAAATTTATTAAAGAACTTGCCGGGCAGGATGAGATCAAAACGGTATTCTTTGTCACAGACTCCGAAGATGCTTTCAGAGAAATGTCGATGGGGGTAGGCAATAGAAAAACCCATCATTTGTATTGGGAATATATCGAGAATTTTGTGATAGGAAGCAGGAGGACTTGAGCCGTGAGAGATATTTTATTTCCGTTTCAGGAGGATGCCCTTGTTAAATTGCATTCTCGCATTCAAAATGCACATAACGCTTGGGCTTTAGATGATCCACAGGTCATTTCTTTTTCAGCACCAACAGGAGCCGGAAAAACTGTCATTATAACAGCGTTGTTTGAGGATATTCTTTATGGCAGCGCTGATAGTGATGCAGAACCTGATTCGATTTTTATTTGGTTATCAGATTCTCCTGCGTTAAATGCGCAGAGCCGAATGAAGATCGAGAGCAAGTCGGACAAGATCCCACTGCGAGATCTGATCACCATAGATCCTGCCTTTAATGCGGAGTATTTGGAGCCCGGGCATATCTATTTCTTAAACACACAAAAACTCGGTACTGATAAGCTGCTCACCGGTACAGGCGATGCACACCCGCATACTATCTGGCAGACAATTACAAATACTGCCCGTCGCCAACCGAAGCGGTTCTATGTGGTCATTGACGAAGCACACCGTGGTACAAACGTATCAGGCAGGGCTGAAAATAAAGCCCAGTCGATCATGCAAAAATTTATCAAGGGCAGCCCGGAAGATGGACTTTGTATTATGCCGCTTGTGATAGGTATTTCTGCAACTCCACAACGATTTGAAGCACTCCTTGCCGGAACAGAGTCTACGGTCCAAAAAGTTGCCGTTTCTCCGAATGATGTGCGTGGATCTGGTTTGCTGAAGGATCGGGTCATTATTCATTACCCAGATATAGCGCTGGGCGCAGATATGACAATGTTCAAACAGGCCATCCAAAACTGGCAGGAAAAATGCCGTCATTGGGCTGCCTATTGTGACACGCAGGGTGATCGTGAGGTCAAGCCTATCTTGGCAGTCCAAGTGGATGACGGCAGTGATCGTGAAGTAACAAAAACTGACTTGAATTCCTGTGTAGACATCTTGCAGGATACACTTGGGAGGACAATGGTCCCCGGCGAGGCAGTTCATACATTTCATGACTGCGGAGTGATCACTGTCCGCAATTTAGAGATCCAGCCTATCAGACCAGAGCGTATTGAAGAAAGTGCGCAGATAAAAGTTGTGTTTTTCAAAATGAATCTCTCCACAGGTTGGGACTGCCCCCGTGCAGAGACGATGATGTCCTTCCGGAGCGCAAATGATTTTACATATATTGCGCAGCTCCTTGGCAGAATGATCCGAACGCCGCTGGCACGCCGTATCCAGTCCGATGCAGAATTGAATAATGTTGGTCTTTTTCTCCCATATTTCGATGAAAAGACTGTAAAGGACGTCATAAGGGCCTTGAATGAAAGCGAAGCGGTCACGCCATTAGAGACTGGTACGGACCGCGATCTGATCACATTAAGGCGTGATCTTGCCTATGCTGATGTGTTTGCCTCTATGAGGGATCTTGTGACTTACAATGTTGATCCTGCAAGAAAACGGCCGCCTTTGAAACAATTGGTAGCTTTATCTCGAGCTCTCGGCAATGATGATATTGACGATCAGATCCAAAGGCAGACGCTTTGGTCGATCCTCGATGGAATGGATCAACAGGTCGCTCGCCTTCGTGCAGATGGGACATATGAAGCGAAGAGAGAAAAGATAACTGGATCTGGTATGGATGCCGTCATTTATGAGGTCGGTGGCAACACCTATTCATATGATGAGGATACACAAGAAGTTTCAGTTACGCAGCATGATATTGACCGCCAGTTTGAGCAAGCTGGGAAACATCTTGGAGAAGGGCTCCATCGTCAGTATTGGCGCAGACACGCAGACCGAAATAGCATTGATGTAAAAACTGAGCTTATAGCTATGGTGGAGGACGCAACAGCAATGGAGGCTCTTGAACAGTTTGCGTCGGATCGCTTTGATGCTATATGGGAGGAACACAGGTTTGCTATTGCCGGTCTCACAGATGCCCGAAGAACTTGGTATAAACGGTTAGCATGTGCTTCTGCCACACCCGTTGCAGAGCAATGGCAACTGCCTGACACGATCGGTCTCAGCGTCAGCGATGACAGCCGACCTTTTGAGAAACACATGTACATTACTGAGGACGGCGGCTTTAAGGCTGCACTGGATCAATGGGAAACAGGCGTAGTTGAGGAAGAACTTGCAAATGGGGCTGTATGCTGGTTACGCAATGTTGACCGTAAGCAGTGGGCTTTGGGTATTCCATATAAAGTGGATGGTGTTACTGCAACAATGTATCCCGATATTATTATCGTTCGTGCAGCGACACATGGATATGTGTTTGACATACTTGAGCCTCATGATGATAGCCGCAAGGATAATTATCCCAAAGCGGTCGGCTTGGCTGAATTTGCAGATCGGCATATGGATGTGTTCGGAAAGATCCAACTAATACGAAAGAAAAAAGGTCCAGATGGAGTTGAGCACTTCTATCGTTTGGATATGTCGAACAATCAAGTTCGTAAAAGAGTAAAAGCTATCCACTCTAACTCTGAGTTGGATCATATCTTCGATGATCTTGCAAGGCGTGAAGATCGATAAATCGGTAACAAGTGCTTGGTCTTACACGCGATCCTATTAAAATAGATCTGATGAGGTCACACGTGCAGCACTTTAGAGTCGGCGATCGGCTTCCGTGATCAGCACTGCGGTATCATTCATCATTTCCTGCATCACTGACCTCCGTTCTGCCCTGAAATAGCCTAGTCCTCTCATGCTTTCTTGTCAGGAGAAAGATAGTTATACTCACTTGGACATTCCGTTTTGAAAGCATAAAGCCTATCCTTTTTCTGTAAAAGACTTGCTTTTTTCCGGAAAATATGATATAATAGATCTGACAAGATCATCACAGAAGAAAGGAATGGATAACCATGCCGCATATTTCGATCAAAATGCTGAAAGGGCGCACCGATGCGCAGAAACAGGCAGCCGCAGAAAAGCTTGCCGCCGCACTGACTGAGGCGATCGGCTGCCTGCCGTCACATATTTCCGTTTCGGTGGAAGACTTTACGCCGGAGGAATGGCAGGAACAGTACCGGAAAGAAGTCACGGAAGATCCACACCTTGTGGTCAGTCCTGAGTATGACCCGAAGGAGCTGCTGCAATGAGCCTGATACTTGCATCCGGTTCGCCCAGACGGCAGGAGCTGCTGCATCTCGTAGAGGAGGACTTCATCGTTCATCCGGTGGATGCGGACGAGACGCTGCCCGCCGGGATGCCGGTGGATATGGCAGCGGTCTATCTTGCCGACAAGAAAGCGGCAATGGCGGCAGCGGCATTTCCGGAAGATATTGTGATCGGCTGTGACACGGTCGTTATCCTGGAGGATGAGATCATGGGAAAGCCGAAAGACAGGGACGATGCCCGCCGTATGCTGCAAGCCCTCTCCGGCAGGACACACACGGTCATGACGGGTGTGGCTCTGTATCTCGGAAAGCAGACGACGGCATTCACAGCCGAAACACAGGTGACGTTCTATCCCATCGATGCGGCAGAGATCGAAGCCTATCTCGATACGGGAGAACCGTTTGACAAGGCAGGTGCTTACGGCATCCAAGGCAAGGGTGCGCTGCTGGTGCGGGGCATCGAGGGGGACTATTTCAATGTGGTCGGGCTGCCGGCCGCACAGCTTGCCCGCACACTGAAACAGTTCCGCCGTGCGGTGCGGCATCCGAAGCTGCGCCTGAAAGATCCGGGAGACAGCACGGAATGACATAGCAGAACAGGAGGATGTTGCAAATGGCTGATGTTCTGGCAAAGCCAAAGAGGACTTCCCTTTCTGAGGAAGATATCACAGAAGTCACGCTCCGGCAGATGAAGGAAAACAAGGAGGGCGTGACCAGCTATCCGATACTGGATTTTGATGAACGGGCAATGGAGCTGCTTTGCAGCGGTATCGAGGAGACTTTGCAGTACAGCAAAGTGAAGCCTGCGGGGGGCGTATGTTATCGGTTTTGCAAGCGGGCATTTGATATTGTGGCATCGGGGCTGGCATTGCTGATCTTGCTGATCCCGCTGGGGATCGTGATGCTGCTGATCTACTGTGAGGACAAGGGAAAACCGATCTTCTCACAGGTGCGCCTGACGGAACGGGGGAGACCGTTCCGGATGTATAAGCTGCGCTCCATGTGCGTGGATGCAGAGGCACGCTTTGCGGAAGTGCAGAAAGAGAACCAGAGTGACGGCATTGCTTTCAAGAGCGACGACGACCCACGCATCACCAAGATCGGGAAATTCATCCGCAAGACATCCATTGACGAGCTGCCGCAGTTCTTCAATGTACTGAAAGGCGATATGTCGCTCATCGGTCCCCGTCCGCCGCTGCCGAGAGAAGTGGTGCTCTACACACCGGAGCATATGGACAGACTGCTGGTGAAAGGCGGACTTTCCTGCATCTGTCAGACAGAGGGGCGCAGTGATATGCCTTTTGAGGACTGGGTGGAGAGCGACATTGAATACGTAAAAACACGCAGCGCATGGCTTGACCTGAAACTGATGTGCAAGACCGTCACGGCGGTGCTGCTGCGCAAGGGTGCGAAATAATGAAAAAATTCCGGTAAAATGATTGACATTTTGCCGGAAATTTGCTATACTGTATATGTATGTGCAGCGTGCAGAACGCTGTGAAAATCTTTTGCGATGGAGTGAGTTGCGATGGAATGGCGTGGACTGAATGACCTGCGTGAGCAGTTTTTGTCCTTCTTTGAAAGCAAGCAGCATACCCGGATGGCAAGTGCTTCTCTTGTGCCGCAGGGCGACAAGAGCTTGCTGCTCATCAATTCCGGTATGGCACCGCTGAAAAAATTCTTCCTCGGACAGGCTGTCCCCCCGAATGTGCGGGTAACGACCTGTCAGAAATGCATCCGTACCCCCGATATTGAGAATGTCGGCAAGACGGCACGGCATGGCACGTATTTTGAGATGCTCGGCAATTTCTCGTTCGGGGACTACTTCAAGCGTGAGGCGATCGGCTGGGCGTGGGAATTTTTCACGGATGTCCTGAAGATGCCCAAGGAGCTGCTGTATTGCTCCGTGTTTCAGGACGATGACGAAGCCTATGACATCTGGACAAAGGAGATCGGCGTTGACCCGTCCCACATGGTGCGCATGGGCAGAGAGGATAATTTCTGGGAGCATGGTTCCGGTCCGTGCGGTCCGTGTTCGGAGATCTATTTTGACCGTGGCGCAGACAAGGGCTGCGGCAAGCCGGACTGCCATGTCGGCTGCGAGTGCGACCGCTTTGTCGAGGTGTGGAATCTGGTGTTCAGCCAGTTCGACTCCGACGGCAACGGACATTATACCGAAATGGAACACAAGAACATTGACACCGGAATGGGACTGGAGCGCCTTGCTTGCGTGATGCAGGGCGTGGACAACCTCTTTGAGGTGGACACTGTGCAGAATATCATGAAGCACATTTCCCGCATTGCCGGAATTACTTACAAGCAGAATGAAGCGAATGATGTTTCCCTGCGTGTGATCACCGACCATATCCGTTCTACAACGTTCATGGTGGGCGACGGTGTGCTGCCGTCCAATGAAGGCAGGGGCTATGTACTGCGCCGTCTGCTCCGGCGGGCTGCCCGTCACGGCAGAATGATCGGCATCCGGGGCACATTTTTGCATGAGGTCTGCGATACGGTCATTGACGAAAACAAGTGCGCTTACCCCGAACTGGAGGAAAAGCGCAGCTATATCAAGAAGATCATTCAGGTGGAGGAGGAGACCTTTGCCAAGACCATTGACAGGGGTCTGGAGCTGCTCAACGAGCTGATGGAAAAGGCAGACGGGCAGCTTGCCGGGGAGGATGTGTTCCGGCTGAGCGATACTTACGGTTTCCCGTTTGACCTGACGATGGAAATTGCGGCAGAGCACGGTCTGAAAGTCGATGAAGCCGGCTACCGGGCGCTGGTGCAGAAGCAGAGAGACACCGCCAAGGCAGACCATCTGGCAAAAGCAAGCTCTTCGTGGGCAGAGGATGCCGTCAAGCTGGACGTGCCGAAAACGACATTTGTCGGGTATCAGGCATTTACCGCAAAGGCAAAGATCCTTGCCATTCTTCAGGACGGTGTGCCTGTGGAGACTGCCAGCGGCAATGCGGCTCTGGTGCTGGATGTGACACCGTTCTATGCGGAAAGCGGCGGACAGATCTCCGACAGCGGCAGTATCTGCGGAGACGGCGGAACGGTGTTTGCGGTGTCCTCGGTCATGAAGGACGAGGACGGGCATTTCCTGCATCATGGTTCTGTGGAAGGCGGGAGCTGTCATGTTGGGGACGAGGTGGAAGCTGCCATTGCCGTGGAACGGCGGCAGAGCATCATGCGTGATCATACAGCGGCGCATCTGTTACAGGCTGCGCTGCGGCAGGTACTGGGAGAGCATGTGCATCAGGCAGGACAGCTCGTCAATGAGACGGTCTGCCGGTTTGACTTCTCGCATTTCAGCGCTATGACAGCGGAGGAGATCCGCAAGGTGGAACAGCTCGTTGACCAGTGGATCTTGCAGGCGATCCCGGTCGAGGTCAATGAGATGCCCATCGCCGAGGCGAAGCAGCTCGGTGCAATGGCTTTGTTTGGCGAAAAGTACGGCGATATTGTTCGTGTCGTGAAAGCCGGGGATGTTTCCGTGGAATTCTGCGGCGGTACGCATGTGGCAAATACTGCTAATATCGGGCTGTTCCATATCGTTTCGGAAAGCTCGGTCGCATCGGGCGTGCGCCGTATCGAGGCTGTCACGGGTGCGAACGTGCTGCATCTGCTCCACACCATGCAGGAGACACTTGCCGAAAGCGCAAAGGCGCTGAAACTCGGCAGCCCGAACGAACTCCCGGCAAAGTGTGCGGCTGTCATGACACAGCTCCGGGAGACGGAAAAGACGGTCGATACGCTCCGGCAGAAATTAGCCGGCGGTGCGGTGGAAGATCTTGCGAAAACGGCAAAGGACATCCACGGCGTGAAGATCGCCGCCAAGACAGTCGAGGGTGCCAATGCCGATCTGCTGCGCAAAATGGGCGACCGCCTGAAAGATACGCCCGATGCGTTTCTGGCTGTTCTGGCAAGCACGGGACTGGACAAGACACAGCTCTACTGCGTGTGCAGCAAGGCGGCAGTGGCAAAGGGCGCACACGCCGGAAAGATCGTGCAGAAGCTTGCGGCGCTCACAGGCGGCAAGGGCGGCGGCAGACCGGACAGCGCAATGGCTGGTATCGGGGATGCTTCCCTGACAGACAAGGCTTTAGCAGCATTGGAGACTGTGGTCGCTGAAATGCTACAGTAAGGAGAAAGATCATGGAAGATTGCTTATTCTGTAAAATTATTGCAGGGGAGATCCCCTCTGCCAAGGTGTATGAGGACGATGCTGTCTTTGCGTTCAAGGACATCAGCCCCATTGCACCGATACACTACCTGTTCGTGCCGAAAACGCATATCTGCTGTGCCAAGAAGATCACAGCAGAGAATTCCGGCACTGTGGCAAAGATCTTCGAAGCGATCAGCAAGGTCGCAGAAGAGGAGAAGATCGAGAGTTTCCGTGTCATCAACAACTGCGGTGAAGATGCCGGGCAAAGCGTGATGCACCTGCATTTCCACCTGTTGGCGGGAAAGCAGATGGGCTGGGGCGAACAGTCGCTCGGTTGAAAAGGAGAGTCCGGAAATGGCTGAATTTTATGAGATGCAGATCGCAGGGCTGACCCGGCAGCTGGAGAAATGCCCGGTGAATGAAAAGCTGGATATTGCGGCATTCGTCATGTTCTCTGATGTGGAAATTACTGTCGCAAGTGCTAAGGCACTGTTGGAGAAATGCCCGGAATTTGACGTGCTGCTGACGGCGGAATGCAAGGGCATCCCGCTAGCTTACGAAATGGCAAGGCAAAGCGGCAAGCCCTACGTGGTCGCCCGGAAATCCGTCAAGATCTACATGAAAGACGTGGTCGCCGTCAAGGTGAAGTCCATCACGACTGCCGCAGAACAGGTGCTGTATCTCGGACAGGACAAGTACGGGATGCTGACCGGGAAACGGGTGCTGATCGTGGATGATGTCATCAGCACCGGAGAGTCCCTGCGTGCGCTGACGGAACTGACAGCACAGGCAGGCGGCAAGATCGCCGGATGTGCGGCAGTCCTTGCCGAGGGCGATGCGGCAGACCGGACAGACATCATTTATCTGGAAAAGCTGCCCTTGTTCTTCAAGGAGCAATGAAACGCCCGGCGGTCTTTCTCGGGATCCCCTTTGTGTGCGGGCTGGTGCTGGCATCTTTTTCGCTGCCGGTATCCACGGTCTGCGGGGCAGTCCTGCTCTTGAGCTGGGGACTGCTGCTGGTGCGCAAAGGCTGGTGGCGGTATATTGTGGTCGGCACGCTGTCATGTCTGACGGCGTGCTGCCTGTATTGGCAGGCAGATGCCCGCAGTGCGGCGCAGCTTGCCTGTGCCGGGCAGGAGACTGTATTCACCGGAACGGTCTCGGCGGTGACAGTATACGAAAGCGGCTATGCACGGTACTTTCTGGACGGGAAATTGAATGGCGCTGTTCCAGCAAGGGTGGAATATTTTACCGACCGGACAGACCTGTCCTACGGCGAAATGGTCACGCTTTCGGGTGTGCCGGAGACGGAGAAAACGGATCACCTCTTTGACGGGGAGAGCTATGCCAAGGCAAACGGCATTTTCCTGCGGTTTGATACAGGGGCGGTGTTGCTGTCCCATACGGCTGGCAAGACCACACTGCGCAGCATGGTCTTTCACTGGCGCAAGACAGTGACAGATCGGCTGAAGGCACATATGGATACACAGACAGGTGCTATGCTCACGGGAATGCTGTTCGGGGATAAGTCGGGACTGAGCCGCAGCAGCCGGACGGCTTTGTCCCGGGCAGGGATCGGGCATGTGCTGGCAGTTTCGGGGCTGCATCTGGATCTTCTGGCACTGTGCGCTGCCGGTATTCTGAAACGGCTGAAAGCGGACAGGAAACTGTCCTTTCTGGTGATGGCAGGGGTATGCGGTCTGTTTGTGATCTGTGCGGGGGAAACGGTCTCGGTGGAGCGTGCCTGTATCATGGTATTGCTGCGGCAGGCTGCCGGGGTGTTTTACCGGAAGGCGGACTCCCTCAATTCCCTGAGCATTGCCATGCTCATACTTGGTATCGGAGATCCGTTCGTGGTGCATAGTGCGGCATTCTGGCTTTCGTGCTGCGGTGCTTGCGGAATGGGTGTCATCGCACCGTACATGACGGCAGGCATGCCGGAGAAAAAATGGTGGCAGAAACTGCTGAAACAGATGGCGGGCTTCTGCTGGGTGTGGGCAGCTTTATTTCCGGCAAGTGCGGTCTTTTTCCGGGAAATTTCCCTGATCTCGCCGCTTTCCAATCTGCTGCTCGTTCCAGTGTGCATGCTTGCCATGCTGCTGGGCATGGCGGCAGTCCTGCTTGGCGGGCAGGGTATCCCGGCGGAGCTCCTGCTGGCGGGAGCAGATCGGCTTTGCAGGATCGTGGTGTATGCTTCGGAAACAGCAGCCGGTCTTGCATGGACGTATATACCGACCGGGAGCGTGGTGCTGCTGTTTGTGCTTGGTGCGGGGCTTGTTCTGGTCACTGTCTGCCATTGTCTGGAAAGAAACAAAATGCACACCGCAGCGGCGGCAGTGATCGCCTTTGTGAGCGTGTGTGCGGCAGCCGGGTGGGAGAGCAGCTTTCAGAGGGAAGATCTGCAGATCGCGGTGCTGGGGGAAGGTCGGAATTGCGTTGTCGTGCTGTCCGGCGGTCCGGATGCGGTGGTGTTCGATCTGTGCGGCGCTTCCGGTTCGCCTGCCTATGCGGATGCCTACCTTTCCGAAAACGGCGTGGAACGGGTCGAGAGCTTGTTCCTATGGGAGACGAGAGAGACAAGTCTGCGGAATTATAGCCGCTATTTTACCTTTCATCAGCCGGAGCAGATCTGCACCTTTGCAGAAACGGAAGAAACGCTGTTCGGCGCAGTGCCGGAGCGCATCGAACGCCGGGAACTGCTCTTTCACGGTGCAAAGGTCACCGTGGAGGCGTCACAGGTGACGGTGGAATATGCAGGTGTGACCTATGTCTGCACAGACGGCAGTGCGGAAATTGCGGGAACGCCCGAAATACTGACGCTTTACGGCAGAAATAGGATCGCACCGCCGGAATGCGGTATCTTGACGGTGCTGGACAGTGAGAGTTGCTGCCGCCCGGATGCGCATACGATCGTGGGCGAAAATGATCTCGAAGTAAGAATTGCAGACGACGGCAAATGCCGGGTAAGGAGGCTGTAATGGCAGTTGTGGATGCAAGGGGCTTGCAGGAACAGGTGAAAAATGGCAGATTTTCCAACCTCTATTATCTTTACGGCAGCGATGTGGCAGCGGTGGAGCAGAATACGGCACGTCTCCTGAAAGCCATTGCAGGCAGTGAGCCGGACAGTATCACCAAGCTGGACGGCACGGATCTGGATGTCAGCCGCTTGGCGGAGGAGGCGGAGCTGTGCCCGATGCTGGCGGACTATAACTGCATCCGCATCCATGACTGCAACATGGAGAGCCTGCGGGAGGAGCAGCGGAAAGCCCTGCTTGCCGTGGCAGAACAGGCGGCGGGGCAGACGATCTTGGTGTTTGATGTGACGGGGTTTGACGTGTTCGGCGGCAAGACGGGGAAGAACAAGAAGCCCACGGCGAAAAACAAGACCCTCATCGACTTTATTGCCAAGCACGGGACAGTCTGCTGCTTTGAGCCAAAAAGTCAGTCGCAGATGATCAGCGACATCACTGCCATGGCAAAAAAGCGGGGCTGCACCATTGACCGCCCTGCTGCGGTGAGCCTTGCGGCATACTGCGGCGCACAGACGCTCCAGCTCAGGCAGGAGATGGACAAGCTGTGTGCCTTTGCGGACGGCGGGGAAATTACGGAGCAGATGGTGCAGGAAATGGTCGTTCCGCAGCTCGATACGGCTGTCTATCGGCTGACGGATGCAGTCCTCCGGCATCATGCTGCGGCTGCGATGCGCTGTGTCAATGAACTGCTTGCCATGCGGGTGGAAACGTCCTATCTGCTCGCTGCGGTGGCAGGCAGCCTGACGGATGTGCAGCGGGCGGCGGCGGCAAGGCTTGCGGGAAAGACCGTGCAGGATATGACGGCGGATTTTTCCTACCGGTTCGGGTTTGCTGTGGAGAATGCATTCCGCACGGCTGCGGGGGAGCAGCCGGAGCATATTGCGCACTGCCTGAAACTGCTCCGGGATGCGGAATACCGGCTGCATTCGGGGGCTGTGGACGAACGGGTGCTTTTTGAGAAAACGATCGTGGAGATGCTGAGACAATGACAGAACAGAAGACCATGCTGCATATCCGGCAGGCGGTCATCGTGGAGGGAAAGTATGACAAGATCAAGCTTGCCTCTCTGGTGCGGGCTGTTATTCTCCCCACAAACGGGTTCCGGATCTTCAAGGACAGGGAGATGCTGGAGCTGATCCGCCACTATGCCAGAACGACAGGGATCCTGATCTTGACGGATCCTGACCGGGCAGGCTTTCGCATCCGCAATTATCTGCGGGGGGCTGTGCCGGAGGGGAATATCCGGGATATTTACATCCCCGACATTTTCGGCAAAGAAAAGCGCAAGGAAAAGCCCTCCGCCGAGGGAAAACTCGGTGTGGAGGGCGTGGAGGCAGATATTCTCCGGGAGGCATTCCGGCGGGCGGGAGTGCTTGCCGATGAAGTGCCTGCAGGGGATCCTATCACCCGGAACGACTTGTATTTTGCGGGTCTGAGCGGCAGACCGGACTGTGCGGAAAAGCGCCGTGCCCTGCAAAGGGAGCTGGGGCTGCCGGAGCTGCTGTCGGCGCAGGCATTGGCGGAGGTGCTTGGCTCGATGATGACAAGGGAAGAATTTTTGGCGAAATACTCCCGGAAAGCGGAGGACTGACATGTACCTCTCATCCTTTACGTTTACGGTCGTACTGCTGCCGGTGGTGCTGCTGTGCTATTATTTTCTGCCAGAACGGTGCAAAAACGGCTTTCTGCTGCTGTGCAGCCTGCTGGTCTATGGCTGGGGCAATCCGGCAAGGCTGCTCTATCCGGCAGCTTTCCTGTGCTTTGACTATGCGGTCGGACTGCTGCTCGAACGCTGGAAGCAGAGAAAAGCACCTGCGGCAGCGGTGCTGGCTTTTTCGGTGGTATTGCAGGCATTTGTGCTGATACAGGTGCGCTATGCGGAGCAAGTCAAGACGAATTTCCTGTTCCCGTTCGGTATTGCGGTCTATACGCTGCTCGGACTGGGATACCTGATCGGGATCTACCGCAGCCGGCATGCAGCGGAGACAGATCCCCAGAAACTGGCTCTGTATCTGCTGTTTTTTCCGGTGCTGTATGCAGGACCGCTGACGGACTATGCCGAGTTCCGGAAACAGCTCACCAGCAGACAGCGAAGCCTTGCAGGGCTGAGTGAGGGGCTGGCGACTTTTATCCGGGGGCTTGCCCTCAAAGTCGTGCTGGCGGATACGTTCCGGTATGTGTTCCGGGAGCTGCGGCAGCCGGCGGAGATGAGCATGCTGACGGCATGGCTGACGACACTGGCTTTTTCCATGTACCTGTATTTTGAGCTGTTCGGCTATGCGGAAATGGCAAGGGGACTGGGAAAATGCTTTGGCTTTTCACTGCCGGAAAATTTCAGCCAGCCATTTTTTGCGCCGAGCGTGACTGCCTATCTGCAGCGGTGGAACATGACACTGTCGCTCTGGTTTCAGAAGAATTTCCGGCATTTTCTGTTCCATGAACGGCGAAGCAGGGGCTTCCGGTATTTGGGACTGGTGCTGATGTGGGGGCTGATCGGTGCATGGTACGGCAGCAAGCCGCAGTTCCTGCTGTGGGGCATCACGATCGGGCTGCTGCTGTTATTGGAACGGCTGGTGCTTTCGTCTTTCATCCGCAAACGCTACGTGATCGGGATGCTCTACACGGGCATCGTGCTGCAGTTTGCATGGGTGCTGCTTTTTGCGGAGAATATGGCGGATGCGGCGCAGATCTGGAGAGCGATGCTTGGGTTCGGGAACGGGATCGCCGACCAGTACGGCGTTTACTTCTTCACCTCGTATATCGCTCTGTTGCTGCTGGGGCTGTATATTGCGACCGACCTGTTCCGCAATATCACCGAACGCCTGATGCGCCCCGGAAAATTGCAGGCGGTGTGGAAACCGCTGATACATGGGGGACTGCTGCTCTTCAGTCTGGCTTCCATGCTGTACGGGGAACGGGTCACGGGGCTGTTCCTGAAGCTGTAGAAAGGGGGCGCTGTCATGCAGGAAAACCGGGAACACCGCCGCATGGTGCTGGTGGTGGTACTGATCTATCTGGTCATTTTAGCAGGCACGGCAAGGGCATTTGTGCCGTCTGCCTTTCCGAAGCCGACGATAAAGACCATGTTCAACGGGGTATGGGCATTGCAGTTGGAAAGCTATTTGCAGGAGCATCTCGGAGCTCATGATGTGCTCTTTCAGTTGAAAAGCCGCACCGATCTGCTGGTCGGAGAGAAGATGATACACGGTGTGTACGTGACAGATGAACGGCTGCTGGAGAAGCTGCTGGCGGAGGATGTGCCGTCCGCAGCGGAGGCAGCTGCTCCGGTGAATACGTTCTACACGGAGACAGGGCTGCCGACCTGCTTTGTACTGGTGCCGTCTGCTTCGGAGATCTATGAGACAACGCTTCCGGCAAATGCCGTCAATGCCGAACAGAGTACACGCATCCAGCAGATCTACAGCGAAATGCACAGCGGTATCCGCTGTGTGGATGCGTACAATGTGCTTTCTTCCATGAAAGAGGACTATATCTATTACCGGACAGATACGCACTGGACAAATTATGGGGCATACTGTGTATACCAGTCAGCGATCCAGAAAATGGGCTTTACGCCTGTACCGTATCAGCGGTATGTCATTTCGCACCTGAGTACGGAATTCCGGGGCGATCTCTATGCGAGGACGCTGTATGACGGGGTAAAGGCGGATGTGCTTGACCTCTACAGCATAGAGGACGGTGCGGAGATCACCGAAGTACTGGCATATAACGGCGACAGTGTCCCGCAAGACCGCAGCACGATGCTGTATAACGAAAGTGCTTTGGAAAGCGATGATATGTATCGGTTTTATCTGGGAAATCCTGCGGAGCGGCTGATCATCCGGACAAATTTGGACAACGGCAAGAAACTGCTGCTGTATAAAGACGGCTTTGCAGACTGCATGGTGCCGTTTCTGTTACAGCACTACAGCGAGATCTGCGTGGTCGATCTGGAACTGGTCGGGGAGGACTACCTTACCATGGCAGACCCGTCGGAATACACGCAGGCACTGTTTCTGTGCAGTATGAGCAGCTGGGATGCTTTGTGGGGATAAAAAACGCTGTACCGGGCATTGTTCCGGTACAGCATTTGTTTTTTGGCTATTTACTGAAACAGTTTGTCGAAGTCCTCGACCAGTTTTGCCTCGGTGGCAAGTGCTTCATCCATGGTATTGCCGATCGTGGTGTAGTAGCACTTGATCTTCGGCTCTGTGCCGGAGAGACGGATCACGACCTTTGCACCCTGCTCCAGATCGAATACCAAAACATTGGACTTCGGGAGCGTAATCGCTGTCTGCTTTCCGGTGAGCTTGTCGGTGGTCAGGCTGGTCTCATAGTCGGAGACGGAAACGACTTTCAGCCCGCCGATAGCAGCCGGCTGTTCCGTTCGCAGGCTCTCCATGAGGGCGTTCATCTTGTTCATGCCGCTTTCGCCCTCAAACGTGAAACTCTGGAGCGAATGGCGGAACAGACCGTATTTCTTGTACAGATTTTCCCTTGCCTGCAAAAGCGAAATGCCCTGTGTCCGGTAGTAGGCAGCCATTTCGCAGATCAGCATGGAGGCAACAACGGCATCCTTGTCACGCACATACGTACCAGCAAGGTAGCCGTAACTTTCCTCAAAGCCGAATACGTAGCGGTTTTCCTCGCCCTTTGCTTCGAGCAGACCGATCTGTTCGCCGATGAACTTGAACCCGGTCAGGACTTCAATGGTCTCCAGTCCGTATTCTTTCGCGATCGCCTTGATGAGGTCGGTGGTCACGATCGTCTTGACAACGACAGGACGTTCCGGCATAGTGCCCTTTGCCTTGCGCTGGCTGCAAATGTATTCCGTCAGCAGTGCGCCGACTTCATTGCCGCTGAACAGGGCATAATCCTCCCCGTCCGGTACGGCGATGCCTACACGGTCGGCATCCGGGTCGGTGGCAAGCAGCAGATCGGGCTTCACCTTGTCGCAGTATTGCAGACCGAGGGAAAGCGCCTCACGAATTTCAGGATTCGGGTAGGGGCAGGTCGGGAAATTGCCGTCGGGGTTTTCCTGTTCGGCAACGACAGTCACATCTTGGATGCCGATACGGGAGAGGATCTCACGGACGGGCTTGTTTCCGGTGCCGTTAAGGGGCGTGTAAACGATCTTCAGACCGCTCGATGCGCAGAGCTCTGTATTGATACCCTGTGCGAGGACGTTCTGATAGTAGCCCTCGATCACATCCTGCCCGATATAGGAAACGATACCGTCATTGACAGCCTTGTCGAGATCGCAGTACTTCACGTCCTTGAACAGATCCAGTGAATTGATCTCGTGAATGACCTGTTCAGCAACTTCCAGCGTGATCTGGCAGCCGTCAGCGCCGTAAGCCTTGTAGCCGTTGTACTTGGCAGGGTTGTGGCTGGCAGTTACCATAATGCCGGCGCTGCAATGCAGGGCACGCACGGCGTAGGAAAGCATGGGAGTCGGCATCAGTTCAGAATACATATGTACCTGAATGCCATTAGCAGCGAGCACCGAAGCGGCAGCTTTGGCAAACAAAGTGGACTTGATACGGCTATCATGAGAGATCGCCACGCTCGGCTTATCAAAAGATCTTTTCACATAATTGGCAAGTCCCTGCGTCGCACGGCGCACGGTGTAGATGTTCATGCGGTTCGTCCCCGCACCGATGACACCCCGCAGACCGCCCGTGCCGAATTCCAGATCACGGTAGAAGCGGTCACGGATCTCATCCTCCTTGCCGGCAACAGAGCGCAGTTCCTCTTGCAGGTCGGCATCATCGACTGCTTTTTCGCACCATTCGTTGTATCGTTCCATTATCATAGCAATACCCTCCTATACAATTGCAGCTGCATTTGCAGACTGTTTGGCTCTAGTTTATTATACCATATTATGCGGGATTTGAAAAGGGGGTATCTGCAAATTTTTTTGTGAAATGCTGTGGGCATTCCCGTGCAAAAAAATACGTTCCATGATGAAAAAGCCGAAATTGCAATGAAAAATGGCACTAAAGAGATCGGTGACATTTTGAAGAGCAGAATGTCAAGGAAGTGGAGAAAAAAAGAGATAAAATTTGTGCATTTTTCCAACTTGACGGATCCGGAAAAATGTGCTATAATAATAAAGCTGTCACACGAAGAGCGTAGAGCAGCGGAAAAGCCACAAGGACAAGCCGAGCCGAAAAGA
>CANQNG010000024.1 GCA_947625155.1 uncultured Clostridia bacterium | reverse complement strand
TTGTCGTTGCCGTGGTGGAAGTCGTTTCCGGTGTGGTTGTCGTTGCCGTGGTGGAAGTCGTTTCCGGTGTGGTTGTCGTGGTCGTTGTGGAAGTCGTTTCCGGTGTGGTAGTCATTGCCGTGGTGGAAGTCGTTTCCGGGGTGGTAGTTGTAGTCATTGTAGAAGTCGTTTCCGGCGTGGTAGTCGTTGCCGTGGTGGAAGTCGTTTCCGGGGTGGTAGTTGTAGTCATTGTAGAAGTCGTTCCCGACGTGGTAGTCGTTTCCGGGGTAGTGGTCGTTGTCGTTGTAGAAGTGGTGGTCTCTGTTGTGGAAGTTACCGTTGCCGTAGTGGTCGTTGTAGAAGTGGTGGTCTCCGTTGTGGAAGTTGCCGTTGCCGTAGTGGTCGTGGTGGATGTGGTGGTCTCCGTTGTGGAAGTTGCCGTTGTCGTAGTGGTCGTGGTGGATGTGGTGGTCTCTGTTGTGGAAGTTACCGTTGTCGTAGTGGTCGTGGTGGATGTGGTGGTCTCTGTTGTGGAAGTGGCTGTTGTGGTGGTGGTCGTTGTGGATGTGGTGGTAGAAGTCTCCGTTGTGGTCGTGGTCGTGGATGTCTCTGTTTGGGTAGTTTCTGTCGTTGCTGCGGTCGTTTCTGCTGCCTTGACGGCATCAAACAGGGTGACAACATTGCCCTCGACCTTGTTTACCTTGCTTTTCCCTACTTTTGGGTTTGTGATCACGCCGTTTTCTATCGTGAACGTGATCTCTGTCGTGATCTCGTAGCCATCCGGGGCAGCCGTTTCCTCGAGGGTGTAGTCGCCATCAGGAAGCCTTTCCAGAACGGTCTCTTTGTCCTCGGATGTCCATGTGATCGTCTTGCCGTCCGCCTGAACGGTCTTGTTCTCGGAAGTCACTTTCGTAAGATCGCCCTCGCCGGTATAGGTGAGCTGCATGCTTGCGCCCGAAAGTTCCTCCCCGCCCGTCAGGGCTTTCTTGCTGAATGTGACACTGGTAGCAGCATCTTTCATGATGACCTTTTCCGCAGTTTCATCCTGCACTGCAATCGTGCCGTCCTCGTTCACCCGGAATGTGATCTCCTCTGCAACTGTATAGCCATCCGGAGCAATCTCTTCCGTCAGCGTGTAGATCCCTGCCGGGAGCTTTTCCAGAACGGTCGCATTTTTGCCGGATGTGAAGGTGATAGCGCTGTTCATTTCGCCTACTGTTATTGTAACATCCTCTCCGCCCCGCTTTCCGGTGACTTGGGAAAGGTCTTTTTTGTCCTTGCTGGTGATCGTCAGCTTTGCGCCGGGCAGTTCCTTGCTGTTTGTCATGTCCTGCTTGCTGACTTTGACACGAGTGACATCATCACGCATGGTAACATCGTCCGCCGATGTCCACTTGCCGTCTTTATCCTGCACATCAATTGTACTGTCCGCATTTACCCGGAATGTAATTTCCTTTGCGACCGTATAGCCATCCGGAGCGATCTCTTCCGTCAGCGTGTAGACCCCTGCCGGGAGCTTTTCCAGAACGGTCGCATCTTCACCGGACACGAAACTGATGCTGCCGTCCTCATTTGTCGTGATGGTAACCGTTACATCGCCCCGCTTTCCGGTAACGCCGGAAAGTTCTTTGCCGTCCTTGCTGGTGATCGTCAGCTTTGCGCCGGGCAGTTCCTTGCTGTTTGTCATGTCCTGCTTGCTGACCGTGACACGGGTGACTTCATCCTTAACGATCAATCTGTTATCCTTAAATTCAACTGCGCCGTTCGTAACACCGGATGTGTCAGTGTCGATAATTTCACCATCTTTTATTGTAAATGTAAATTCACTGACCACCGTATACCCATCCGGCGCTGCCGTTTCTTGCAGGGTATACGTGCCGTCCGGCAAGCCGTTGATCACGACGTTATTTCCCGTAAAGGAATAAGCCATAACATCTCCCAGCGTATTGCCATTGATCTCAACGCCCTGCAAGGATGTTTCTGAACGCAGCTCATAGCTTGCCTGATCCTTCCCAGAAATGGGAGCGCCGCCCATATCCTGCTTGCTGATCGTAATAGAAGAACTTTCAACCGCATCGGTATCCGTGTTGGTGAACTTGACAGTACCGCCCACTTTCACGCCGTTATCCTTGACCGTGAGGGCAACATTCTGCTCCCCGGAGCCTTCCTCGTTGGTCACATCGACCGTGAACACATCGCCGGAATTGACCTTTTTGTATTCGTCCTCACCTACATATTGCAGCTCATAGAGGTAGAACGTTTCATTCTGTCTGTCCGCCGGGATGTAGAAATCGACTTGCTTTGCCGTACCGACCCCTGCTGTTCCGGTGATCGTGAGGGATCTGACATCGCCGACCAGTTCGCCCTTCTCGTCATACAGCCCGAAATAGAACGTGCCTTTGTTCCCGTCCTCAGAAATGTAGGTTTTTTGCGCGGAGACTTTGAGGGGTTCGTCGTAGAGTGTGATCACAAGGTCATTGGTCGGATTTTCGATCGAGCGGTGTTTCGCAGATGCGAAAGAAAAGCATGGTATGCGTTATACCCTCGTCAGAGGCCTCTCCCAAGTCTCCAAATGGGTCAGGCTTAAATTTGCTGCCATGAACCTCAAAAAATATGCCCTCCATGCTGCTTGATGGAGGGCTTCTACTTGCTTTGTCGATATTTTTTTCGCTTTTTAGTCCTAATTTCGTTTTATCTTTGCTTATTTCAGGGCTTTTTTGACAGGCTGAGCACAGGGCATTCCCTGTGCGCTGTTACATACCTAAAGTATAGCATATTGTTTCCATTTTTTCAAGCATTTTTGGAAATTTATCCAAAATTTCATCACATCGTATAATACAATTTGCTGGATCTGTCAATTCTAACAGTTAATCGTTTTCGCCTGCCCAGCACAAAAAGACCCCCGGTACATCCAGTGTACCGAGGGTCTCCGGATCTGCAAGACCGGAACACTTGTCTGCGTGTCTCCGTTTTGCAGCGTTACTATTTATGCTTCGCCGTAGAGCTTGGTAAGACGTGTCAGGTAATCGTAGCGATCCTTTGCGTTCTCCAGTGCTTCATCAAACAGCTTCTCCGCACGCTCCGGGTTCTGACGGGCAAGTGCATTGTAACGTACTTCGCCCATGAGGAAGTTCTTGTACTCCTCTGTGTTCGGCGCTTTGGAATCGAGGATGAACGGGTTCTTGCCTTCCTTCTTCAGGTCGGGGTTGTAGCGGTACAGATGCCAGTAACCAGCCTGTACAGCCTTCTTCTCCTCAGCCTGTGCGGTAGCCATACCAGTCTTGATGCCGTGGTTGATACACGGTGCATACGCAATGATGATGGACGGACCGTCATAAGCCTCAGCCTCACGGATCGCCTTCAGGCACTGTGCCTGATCTGCACCCATGGCGATATGTGCCACATAGACATAGCCGTAGCTCATCGCAATGCCAGCCAGATCCTTCTTCTTGACAGCCTTACCTGCTGCCGCAAACTGTGCGATCGCACCCGTCTGTGTAGCCTTGGAAGCCTGACCGCCGGTGTTGGAGTACACCTCGGTATCGAATACCATGATGTTCACATTTCTGCCAGAGGCAATGACATGATCCAGACCGCCAAAGCCGATGTCATAAGCCCAGCCGTCACCGCCGAAGATCCACTGGCTCTTCTTGCGCAGATAATCCTTTTCAGCCAGAATTGCCTTCGCATCGTCGCAGCCGCAAGCTTCCAGAGCAGCGACCAGCTTCTCGGCAGCCGGTGTGTTGGCAGCGCCGTCATCCTTAGTCGCAAGGAATTCTGCAATGGCTTCCTTGACCTCAGGCTTCTCAGCCTTTTCAGCGAGCTTCTCTACCTTAGCGATCACACGGTTGCGCAGGGTCTCCTGACCGAGGAACATACCATAGCCAAATTCCGCATTGTCCTCGAACAGGGAGTTCGACCATGCCGGACCGTGACCCTTCTTGTTCACTGTATACGGTGTGGACGGTGCAGAGTTGCCCCAGATAGAGGAGCAGCCTGTTGCATTGGCAATGTACATCCTGTCGCCAAAGAGCTGTGTGATGAGCTTTGCATACGGTGTTTCGCCGCAGCCAGCGCATGCGCCGGAGAATTCGAGCAGCGGCTGCTTGAACTGTGAGCCTTTAACGGTAGCTTCTGTGAACTTCGCCGTTACTTCCGGCTTGATGTCGGTCGTTCTGCCGAAGTCGAAGCCTGCCTGCTGGTCAAGCTGTGTTTCAAGCGGCTTCATCACGAGCGTTTCCGCCTTGTTGTTCGCCGGGCAGACATTTGCGCACACGCCGCAGCCTGTGCAGTCGAGCACGGAGACTGTCATGCTGAATTTCAGGTCGCCGATAGCGGGCTTCATCGCAGCCATCTTCATACCGGACGGTGCAGCAGCCACATCCGCAGCATCGAGCGTTACCGGACGCAGAACAGCGTGCGGGCAGACATAAGCGCACTGGTTACACTGGATACAAGTATCCGGGTCCCAGCAAGGTACTGTCACGGCGATACCACGCTTCTCAAAGGCAGACGAACCAGACGGGGAAGTACCGTCAGCCAGTTCCACGAATGTGGAGACCGGCAGCTTGTCGCCCTGCTGTGCATTGCACGGGATCTGGATCTCGTTGACGAACTTCTCCAGAGCCTTGTTCTCGCAGGTGACTTTTGCCATACCCATCGGTGTATCTTCTGCATTTGCCCAGCTCTCCGGGATCTGGATCTCTACCAGTCCCTTGTAGCCGGCATCGATAGCGTTCCAGTTCTTCTCAACGACATCCTGCCCCTTCTTGCTGTAGGATGCCTCCGCAGCAGCCTTCATGTAGCCGAGTGCTTCCTCAAACGGGATGATGTCAGCCAGCTTGAAGAAGGCGGACTGGAGAATGGTGTTGATCCGTGTGCCCATGCCAGTTTCCTGACCGAGCTTGACACCATTCACGGTGTAGAACTTGATCTTGTTCTGTGCAAGGTATCTCTTGACCTGACCGGGCAGGTTCTTTTCCAGACCTTCCATATCCCAGATGGTGTTCAGCAGGAACGTACCGCCGGGCTTGATGTCGGAGACCATATCGTACTTGTCGATATAGCTCTGGTTGTGACAAGCCACAAAGTCAGCTTTGTTGATGAGGTAAGTAGACTTGATGGGTGTCTTGCCGAAACGCAGATGCGAAACGGTAACACCGCCGGACTTCTTGGAATCGTAGGAGAAATATGCCTGTGCGTACATGTCGGTGTGGTCGCCGATGATCTTGATGGAGTTCTTGTTTGCACCGACGGTACCGTCAGAGCCGAGACCCCAGAACTTGCAGGAGATCGTACCTGCCGGAGCTGTGTCCGGCGAGAAAGACGCATCGAGGGACAGGTTCGTCACATCATCCACGATGCCGAGCGTGAAGCGCTTCTTCTCGGTGTTCTTAAATACAGCGATGATCTGGTTCGGGGTCGTATCCTTCGAGCCGAGACCGTATCTGCCGGTGAATACCGGAACGCTGTCGAACTTCGTGCCCTTGAGTGCGGCAACGACATCGAGGTACAGCGGTTCGCCGATCGAGCCGGGTTCTTTCGTTCTGTCCAGAACAGAGATCTGCTTGACCGTATCCGGCAGAGCCTCCACGAGCTTGTCTGCTGCAAACGGTCTGTACAGGCGAACACGGACCATACCGTACTTGCCGCCGTTGGCGTTCAGGTAGTCGATCGTCTCCTCCACGGTATCCATCACGCTGCCCATAGCGATGATGACATGCTCGGCATCCGGTGCGCCGTAGTAGTTGAACAGCTTGTAATTTGTGCCGACCTTGGCATTGACCATGTCCATGTACTTCTCTACGACAGCCGGGATCGCATCGTAGTACTTGTTGCAAGCCTCACGAGCTTGGAAGAAGATGTCCGGGTTCTGTGCAGAGCCTCTGAGCACCGGATGATCCGGATTCAGCGCCTGATCACGGAATGCCTGTGCGGCATCCTTGTTGAGCATCTCTTCCAGATCAGCCTCATCCCAGACCTCGATCTTCTGGATCTCGTGGGAAGTCCGGAAACCGTCGAAGAAGTGCAGGAACGGCACTCTGCCCTCAATGGTGGACAGGTGTGCAACAGCAGCCAGATCCATGACCTCCTGCGGGTTAGAGGAACAGAGCATCGCATAGCCGGTCTGACGGCATGCGTAAACGTCGGAGTGGTCGCCGAAGATGTTCAGGGCATGGGAAGATACGCAGCGTGCGGAAACGTGGATCACGTTCGGCAGCAGCTCACCGGCGATCTTGTACATATTCGGGATCATCAAAAGCAGACCCTGAGAAGCGGTATAGGTGGTCGTCAGCGCACCTGCGGACAGAGAGCCGTGAACAGCACCGGCAGCGCCAGCCTCGGACTGCATCTCCACAACAGTAACAGGGTCGCCGAACAGGTTCTTCTTGTCCTTGGCTGCCCACTGGTCTGTGACCTCAGCCATTACGGATGAAGGTGTGATCGGATAGATCGCAGCAAGATCCGTAAACGGATAAGATGCCCAAGCAGCGGCGTTGTTACCGTCCATGGTTTTCATTTTTCTTGCCATGGGATATTCCTCCTAAAACATAATGAGATTCTGTTTGGCACACACAATGCCTTACATTATCTATAATACCATAAAACCCCGCATTTGTAAATAGCTTTTTTGTAGAAAATTACACTTTTTTTTGCACAATTTCTACAATATCACAAAAACTGTTTTTCCCGAACATGTCACAACTCACAAATTTTGATACTCATGATCATACAAAACAAACAAAAATGTATGTTCCGGCAGATTTTTTTGCAAAAATCCCTTGACGAAAATGTTGTTTTGCAGTATAATGGGTATAGTGTTAGATACGGTATCCGTATGATTAACACTCGTTTTGTTGTCTCCTTTCTTTTGTTCTACACAACAATTGATCTTATCTGTATTGCTTTGTCTGCCGGGCTTCTTAGCCCGGCATTTTTTTAGCAGCGTGACGCTGCACCCGTTGTGTCGCCCAATGCGCCTGCGGCGCATTGGGCGACTGCTCGACTGTTAGTGCAAGAAGGGGGTGCGGGGGTGAAACCCCCGCACCATAGCCCCCTTCCCCTTAGAGAAGGGGGTGGGGGGATGGGGCAGCATCACGCTGCTATACAGGCAGCTCCTCGATCAGTTTAATGACATGCTCCAAGATATACAGTGCATCCATCGGTCCGACCACATCGTCTAAGTCAACATCCACGTTCTTCATTGCCTGTTCCGACAGCTCGCTGTCCGGGATATTCAGCAGATACCGGTTCAATGCCACAACATCTGCCAGCTCGACTTTGCCATTCTCATTCGCATCGCCGTATACCACATCGCCCGGTACATCCGGTGTTCCGGTCTCCGTGGGGACATCCGGCTTTTCGGTCTCCGTGGGTTCGACTGGCTTATCCGGCTTCGGGGTACTGCCGGAAGGCGCACCCCAGACAATACCGCAGCCGACCGTGGACATATACACCTTGCCGAACTCGTTCATATCGCCGACAATGTAGTTGCCATTGCCCGTACCGCCGTAAATATGCTGTGTATTGATGAGTGTCCATGTCTCACCGGCATCCTGCGAACGGTAGATGCCCTCCGCATCATCCGCTTCGATCTTACCATAAATGAACAGTGTATTCGGGTCGCCAGCCTTTTCCGGCGCACCGTAGCCGACACATTTTGCATAGTTGACATCGAGCTTGGTCAGGGTCTCGCCGGCATCCGTCACCAGATACAGCCCTTCCCAGCCGCCAGCCATGGCAAGGGTATCCTCTGCCACATAGGCAAGGTCGCCCGTGTGGTCACACATATCATACCGGAACATCTGCGTCTGCGTGAATGTCTCGCCGTAGTCCGTACTGATATAGAACGCATAATGCGATTCGTCCAGTGTCGGTTCTGTCTTGCCGGGTGTGGAAGCCCAGTAGTCATTATAATTGATACCCGAACCGTATACAACAGACGGGTCGGTCGGGTCAACCAGTGTGTAGGTCGCCTTCGTGCCGCTGATGCCGGTGCTGTTGCTCCATGTTCCGCCAAAATCATCCGTATAGGAAACTGCACCACTGCTGCCGGAATGGAAAATACGGTACACACCGTCCTCTACTTCCGTGATAGAGAGCTTTCCGCTGCTGCCGTCAAACTGCATCCCCGTCCACGACTTGCCGCCGTCCATGCTGTAGTAGCCGGTCGCATCATTTTCGGAGATACGTGCCATCACATCCGGGTCAGACGGGCAGTAGGCGATGGCAGAGGTCGAACCCATATTCGGCGTATACTGCGGCGGAATGTCATAGGGGTTTTCATGGATAAAGCCGTCATAGTCGCCAATTGCGGAATAGAACGCACCGCCCGGCACGCTCACGCCGTCCAGCGAAACGACTTCCTCCACACCGTCCGGCTGGAAGTAGAACTGCACCCCGCTCTCGTCCCACACATTGTCACACGCAAAGACACCGTTACCGGATGTCAGCAAGATCCTGTCCGGGTCACGGGGGTCAAGGAGGATGCCGCTGCCCCAGTGACAAGCCTTGCCGTAGATCCAGTCATAGCCGTTCATTTCCATCGGCAGGGAGACAAATTCCTTATGCGAACCGCCGTCCTGATCATAGATCGTTTCCCCTGCGCCGGGGGTGATATCCTGCCATGTAGCACCGCCGTCCGTGGAACGGTAGAAATGGTCGCCCCATGCGACTGTACCTTCGTTTTCGGGGGTAGAAGGGTCATCATCTACCCACTCTTCCCCGTACCACTGGTCAGCCCACACGCCGCAGGTCCTTGCCAGCAGCTTGTTGGGGTCATCCTCATCCGCTTCGATCATGCCGATGGCATTTATCCCGCCGCTGGAATTTTTGATCGGAAGCTCTGTTATCTTACCGCTTGCGGTATCGTACTTGTAAGCCCCGCCGGATGTACCCGCAAAGGCAAGCCCGGCAATATACGTGAAAAACAGGCTGCCGTGATGGTCGCTTGTAATGGACAGCGGATAATTTGCGGTCGGCAGGTCAGCACTCAGCGCCGTGAATTCGTCCGTATCCACATCGGCTACGTGGATATTCGTCTGCCCGGTGACAGATGTCCCGACATAGACCTTACCGCCCTCGATGAGGATGCAGCCGATACCGTTCTGCTGGTTGTATTCCTTTGTCGGTTCTGTGCCTCTTACCATGTTGTCTGTCCACATCGGATATTTCAGTTCCCCGGAGAAAAGCTCGAGCGCATCGTACCCCTCCACCGGAGACCATGTTGCGCCGCCGTCCGTGGACTTGATGAGGGCGGACTTGCCTGCGGTGACATCGCCGCCCGCATAGATGATGTCGGGGTCGTCAGGGTCAACAGCGATCGGCTCGATGCATTCCCGTCCGTCGCCGTTGCCGTGTACCTGAATGTGTTCGGTCACGTCTGCTTCCGTGAAGGTCTTGCCGCCGTCCGTGGTCTTGAAGATGACCGTCCTTGCATCGGAGAAGTACGCACACCCGCACAGGAAATACACCGTGTCATCGTCTGTCGGGTCGATGGCAATACCCTTACAGCTCAACAGCCCTCTGTCCGCATCCGTCAGGAAGCCGAACAGCTGATCCCACTGTTTCGTCTCGTAGTTGTACTTGTACGCACCGCCCACATCCGTGCGCAGGTACATTTCTTTTTGTCCGGTCACGATGCCCGAAACAAATCCACCGCCGCCAATTTTCAGCGTGCCCCAATCATAGGAGCTTTCGATGTTTTCCGTTGCTGCCTGTACGACCGTTCCCGGAACGACCACGCAGGAGCAAAGGAGCGTCATGCTGACCGCCGCAGCGGCAGCTCTTTTCCAGAATTTCATCCTTTCTGCCTTCTTTCTGAAATAATTTCCGCATACCCTCTATCTGACCAAATGTATGGTTATATTTATTATACAACATTATTTCAGAAATTGCAAGGGGTTTTGTGAAAAAAGCAGCGTGACGGTCACGCTTTCTCCGCCAACATGATCTCCACCCGTCCCTGAATGGCTTCGGCTGCCTGTTGGGCTGTGTGGTCGCCGGCAAAGTACATCCCGACTTCTTCCTCAATGATCGTGAATACCAGCTCCCTGTCCAGAAAACCGCCTTTCTTGGTTATGCTGTTGATGTAGTCCAGCAATCGTTCATATTCTGCCCGGCTGGGAAAGGTGATCGTTCTGGAGAAGAAATTCCCGCTCGCAGTGCCGGTCTCCACGACTGTTTCTCCCTCCCGGTCATAATACTGTGCCGCCTCTGCCTCAAAGGCTGCCTTGTTGATCGGGAAACCGCTGTACGGCAGGAGCGTTTCCAGCATCGTGTCTTCCCCATTGTCGGTATTGGCGCTGTACTGCATATCCTCACCGAGCAGCACGCTCAGGAACTCCCAAGCCCCCTCCTGTTTCACCGGGTCGGAAGTCGCACAGATACTGTACCGCTCATAGTCCGCATCCAGAAAAGAACCGCACCCATCCGTAGAGGGATAGCCGACGATGACATAGGGGTCTTGTTCCGCATTGTCTGTCAGAATATCATGATAGCCCATAAAATTCCCGAACATCGTGCCCTGCCTTAAAAATTGCTTCTCGTTCCACACACCGCTCTTTTCGACCGTTTCCGGGAACTGTCCGCAAAATTCCAGCAGACTGATAAATTCCGGGGAATCGAAAGAACAGGTCAAAGTGTCATAGTCCACGAACTCCGGCAGCATATTCCGCAGTAAATTGATATAAACATAGTACGTCGTATTCTCCGAACAGAACCAGATCTCCTCCGGGTCTACCGCATCCCAGTGGGAGATCAGGTCATCGAGGGTCCAGTTTTCCTTTGTCCCGACAAGGCTCTCCCTGCCGATCATCGTATCGATCATGAATCTTGCCGGCATCTGGCAGAGTTTGCCGTCCTTTGTTTCAAACACCGACAGCACGTGTTCCATCAGGTCAGACCGTGACAGCCCTGTTCCCCCATCCAAAAACCCGTACAGGTCAGCAAATGCACCCTTTTCGGACAGAATTTCATACCGTGCCATTCGGGCAAAAGAACCATCGCTCACAATATCCACAAGATTCCCCTGTAAAATATCCTGTTGAAGCTGAAAATCCTCGTTCTTCTGTTCAAATTCCGGGGTATCGACCGTGCCGCCCACGTTCTGGTCATAGACGACCGTTTCGAGGTGGTAGCCGTTGTCCGCCTCGTTGAAGCGGGTGATCGCTTCGTTCTCCACATCGGAAAGCATGACCTGTTTACTTCCGTCCGCATCCGTCCAGCCGCCCACGGCATAGTACAGGATGATGTCACCGTCCTCTGTTTTTTCTCCGGTATAGGCAGCTTTCAGGTCAGCCGTTTCCGCAGGGGCAGCATCCGGTCTGGTCTTGGGAGCGCTCTGGCATCCGGTCAGCGTGACGAGCAGCACCGCAAGTAGTAAAGTGATTTTTTTCATGACGACCTCCTTGTATGTTTGACATTTGTATTTTGTCTACACTATACAAGTACGGTTTTATGGATAAGATCTGACACTTCGGGATAAAATTTGGCATTGTGCATAATTTTTTTTGTAAAATATAGCATTATATACAATGTATGTAGGATCGTATGACGGAAAATGCAAAAGGGGGAGCAGGGGGTGAAACCCCCGCAAGAAAGCCCCCTTCCCTGAAAGGGAAGGGGGTTGGGGGTTAGGTAAATAACGGCTGCCGGTGCTCACTTGTGATACCCCGTCCCCCTCTCGATCTGATACGCCCGGTAAAGCTGTTCCATCAGCATCACCGATGCCAGCGCATGGGGAAAGGTCATCTCCGACAGCGAAAGCCGCCGGAAGGCTTCCCGTTTCAGGGCTTCCTCCAGCCCGAACGAACTGCCGATCACAAACGTCACCGCCCCTGTCTGCTGCGGCAGTGTCCCCGTCAGCAGCGCCGCAAAGGCTTCGCTCGTCATCTGCTCCCCCTCGATGCACAAGGCGATCAGCAAGCCCTTTGCATTCCGGCGGATGTCCTCCGCCTCCTGCGCAAGCGCTCGGGCGATCTCCCGTTCTGAGGGCTTGTCCGACAGCCGCACAGCCGGGAGCTGCGTGAACGTGAATTTGCAGAACGGCGCAAGGCGTTTCCGGTAGACCTCCTGTGCTGCCGTCAGGTGCGGTTCTTTCTGCTTGCCAACGGTCAGCAACTGTATCTGCATCAGAAGATCACCGCCCCGCCTTCCGAAGCCGCCGGTGCAATGCCAAGCAGATAGTCCACGCCCTCCGTGAGACCCGCAAGCGCCGCCTTGACGGTCTGCGCCGCAAGCAAAGGCGTATTGTTGTGCGGACTTAAATGCCCGAGCAGCACCCTTGTCGTGCCGGACTGCACCAGCTCCGCCGCAAATGCGCCGCTGTCCCCATTGGAAAGATGCCCATGATCCGACATAATGCGACCTTTCAGGGGCGGGGGATACGGACCGTTCACGAGCATTTCCGGGTCGTAATTCGCTTCGAGCAGCACCATGTCACAGCCCTTGACGGCTTGCCGCACTTCCTCCGTCACGACCCCTAGATCCGTGCAGACAGCGCAATATTTATCATCCGCCGTATGTACCCGGAAACCACAGCTCCCCGGCGCATCGTGCATGGTCGGGAATGCCGTGACTTCCATGCCCCCGCAAGCCATGCTCCCCTGCAAAGGGATGCGGTACAGCCCCTCCGGGAGCTTGTCCGCAAGCCCCGCAAGCGTTCCGGGCGTGGCAATGACGGGGGCTTTCAGCTTTCCGGCAAGCACCCGCAAGCCGCTGATATGGTCGGAATGGGTATGCGTGATGAAAATGCCCCGCACCGCCTTTTCCGGGATGCCGTTGCTCTGCAGGGCGCTCAGGATGCGTTTGCAGCTCACGCCTGCATCGATCAGGATACCGCCCTTTTCGCTCCCAATAAAGTGCGCATTCCCACTGCTCGATGAAAATAACGGGTAAAATTTAGCCATATACTGCCTCACCTCAAAAGAGGACCGCCCTGCCTGCACAGGGCGGTAATATTTTTTCAGACCCTCTGTATCTCCGCACCGATCCCCCGGAGCTTTTCCACGATATGGGAATACCCCCGTTCGATGTGCTGTATCTCGGTAATTTCCGTCCTGCCCTCTGCCGCAAGACCGGCGATCACCATTGCCGCACCTGCCCGCAGGTCACAGGCTCTTACTTCCGCACCGTGCAGTCCTGCAACGCCCCAAAGGATCGCACCGTCCCTCGTCAGGTCGATGTTTGCGCCCATTTTCCGCAGTTCTGCCACGTACTTGAATCTGTCCTCCCAGATGCCCTCCGTGATATTGCTCTGCCCCTCTGCCAAAGTCAGCAGCACAGCCATTTGCGGCTGCATATCGGTCGGGAAACCCGGATACGGCTCTGTCTTGATGTTATTCGGTCGGAAACGCCTGCTGCCGTCCGCATGGACACGCACGATGTCCTCATTCTCGATGACATCCACCCGGACACCGCATTCTTTCAGGCGGTCGGATATTTCCTTGAGGTGATGCGGGATGACACCGTGGATCATCACATCGCCCCGTGTTGCTGCCGCAGCGACCATATATGTCCCCGCCTCTATCTGGTCGGGAACGACCGAGTACACCCGAGTTTCCTCCGAACCCTCTGCGATATTCCCCCGCAGTTCTTGGACACCCTCAATGGTGATCTTGTGCGTACCTGCCCCGGAAATGTGTGCGCCCATATAATTCAGGAAATTCGCAAGGTCAACGATGTGCGGCTCTCTTGCGCAGTTCTCGATGGTCGTGATGCCGTTCGCCCGCACGGCAGCCAGAATGGCATTCATGGTCGCACCCACGCTGACGACATTCAGGCTGATATTTCTGCCCGTCAGCTCGTCCGCCCGCAGTTCCACCGCATCAATGAACGGGTCGCCCTTGACATCGTAGCCCTTGATGAGCAGGGACTCCGCCCCGAGCGTTTCAAACGCCAGAAGATGCTGGTCAATGGGCCGCTCTCCCAGATAGCACCCGCCCGGCATGGCAGCCTTTGCCTTGCCGCATCTGCCGAGCAGCGCTCCCAGAAAATAGTAAGAACCACGCATTTTCCGTGCCTGTTCTTCCGGGACGGTATGGGTCAGCAATTTCGGGCAGAAGATGCGGTAAGTATCCTCTTTCAGCCGTTCCACCTCTGCACCAAGCGCCCGCAGAATGGTCAGGCATATCTGCACATCGCTGATGTCCGGCACATTTTCGATAATGACAGGCACATCGAGCAGCAAAGTCGCCGGAAGCAGGGCGATCACGGAATTTTTCGCCCCGGAAATGGAAACATCCCCGGTCAGCCGTCTGCCGCCCTCGATCACAAATTTATTCAAATCCTTCTCTCCTCTTTGCAGAGGTGCAGCTTCTTTTCTCTTTACTGCGCCCCGTCTGCGGCATAGTCCGTGGGATACCAGCGTATCTCACTGCCGTCATATTGTTCTACCGTTACGCTGTCCATATACACCGCATCGAGCGGTTTGTCGTTTGCATCTGTCTTTACCATCGAAATGTCATACACAATATCCAGCCCGTCAATGACCTGCCCGAACACCGTATAATTGCCGCCGTCCAGATGCGGCGTACCGCCATACTGCTTGTACAGCCCTTTGGCTTCTTCCGTGAAATACGTACCGGATCTCTCCGTGATCATGTTCAGGTACGCATCGTCCACGCTGTCGCCCGTCACGATGTAAAACTGACTGCCGTCCGTCGCTGTACCGTTGCTGTTGGCATAGGCGACTGCACCGGGCACATGGATCAGCTGCGGCGTATAGCCGCCGTCAAACGAGCCGCCCCACGTGCTTTCGCCGCCCGTGCCGTCCCCTTTCGGGTCGCCGCCTTGGATCATGAAGTTGGCGCTCGTTCTATGAAAGATCAGCTCATCATAATAGCCGGACTTTGCCAGCTCCGTGAAATTCTCACACGCTTCCGGCAGCAGGTCGGGGAAGAGCTTGATCTTAATATCCCCTCTGTCCCGGACGTGGATGACAACAATATCTTCCCCCTCGGCAGGGGCAGTATAATTCAGCACCGGCAGTTCTTCCAGCTCCACGTGCTTGGCACAGCCTGTCAGGGAGGCACACAACAGCACAGCAGCAGCGCCCGCCGCAAGGATCTTCTTCATGGAACGTACTTCCTTTCTGGAACAGGGGCAGCTCCCCTGCTTTCTATCTGCATACGTATATTCATTATACAACATTCTCTGCCGTTTGTAAAGTCAAATGCCTGTTTTTTCGGAATGGTTTAGGGAAAATGGATAAAAACGATTTTCCGGCAGGAAGATACTTGTTTAATATTTCCTTAATTATTGGTTTCCGCTGCCTGTGTTTCGGCAGGCGGCTCGATCTCCGGCAGTTCGTTCAGGGTGGCATCTTCCTCCCCGTAGGCAGAAATTTCCACGGACAAGATATACAGCTCGTCCTCCGGCATGTTGTAGCCGCCCGTTTCGGCAGGGGGCTTTGTCCCGGCGGCACAGATCGCATCGATCACGTCAAATCCCGCATAGGTCTGCCCGAACACCGTCACCTGCTGCGAAAAATTCGGGATACCGCCCCATTGCAGGAACACATTGCCCAGTGCCTCGCTCTCGGTCGCTTCCTTAAATTCCGCAGCGAATGCTTCATCCGAAAAATCTACCGTATCCAGTATCATGAAGCGAGTTCCCGTGTACTGCACCGCATTCCCGAACAGCCGCTTGAAAAAGCCGCCCTCGGATGCCGTATCCATGGCGCAGACTGCCCCCCGGAAAGGCCACAAATTCTGGTGCAGCTCCTGCGGCACACGTTCCTGCGCTTCGGTGACGTTTGTCAGACTGCCGTCCGGCGCATTGCTCCCGGCGGCGAAAAGAACATCCTGCTCCACGTCAAAGATGCAGGTATTGTCATAGTGTCCGCTTTCGGCGAGCTTGATGAACTGCGCCACCGTTTCCGGCGCATAGTCCGGATACAGCACGACCCGTATCTCCCCCAGAGTGGTCGTGATGATGGCAGTCGGTTCGCCCTCTTGGATCTCCTCTGTCTGCACCAGCTCCAGCGTGTCGGGATCGATGTAGTGATAATCTTTGCTCGACACCATGACGATGAGGTAAAACACCAGAAAACTCAACACCGACATCCCGATGAGGAAGATGCCCAGTACGGAAAGCCGCTTGTTTTTTGTGTGCATGGTCTGCTCCTTTACAGCTTCTTGATCTCCACGCCCTGCTTCGTCTCCCGGATCGCATAGCCAAGGGCGGTGATCTCGTCACGCAGGCGGTCGGCTTCGGCGTAGTTCTTCGCCTTTCGTGCGGCAGCTCTTTGCTCTGCCAGTGTCAGGACTTCCTGCGGGATCTCCTGCTCCCTGCGCTCATACAGCAGACCGAGCACATCAGTCAGCTCCGTGAACACCTGCAGCCCTGCCGCAAGCTGTTCCTTAGAAGCCCCCTCTGCCGCCATGCTGTTGAGGAAACGCACCAGCGTGAACACTGCCGCAAGCCCGTCTGCGGTATTGAGGTCGTCTTCCAAGGCTGCAATGAAGTCTGCCCTTGCCTTGTCAAAGGCTGCCTGAGCTTCGGGGGTGATCTCACCGGACGGGGCAGCGGAAAGCGCACGTTTCACGGTATCCCGGCATTCATACAGCCGGTCGAGGGAAGCCTTGCACGCATCGAGCAGCTCCGCAGAATAATTCATGGGCGCACGGTACTGCGCCTGTATCATCAAGTAGCGGATGACCTCGTAGCCATACTGCTCTGCCACCTCACGGGTGAGAAAGAAATTGCCGAGGGATTTCGACATTTTCTTGTGGTCTACATTGATATGCCCGTTATGCATCCAATAATGCGAGAACGGCACACCGTTGGCAGCTTCGGACTGTGCGATCTCATTTTCGTGGTGCGGGAATATCAGATCATGCCCGCCGCAGTGCAGGTCGATCGTGTCGCCGAGCGTATCCTTTGCCATGGCAGAACACTCGATATGCCAGCCCGGTCTGCCCGGTCCCCACGGCGAATCCCAGTGCTGTTCGGTCGGGGAGCAGCCTTTCCAGAGGGCAAAATCGAGGGGGTCTTCCTTGACATCGTTGACCTCTACCCGAGCGCCGGCGATCAGATCATCGAGAGACTGCCCGGACAGCTTGCCATAGTCCGCAAACTGCCGGGTACGGTAATACACATCCCCGCCCGCCGGGTAGGCATAGCCTTTTTCCACAAGTGTTTCAATAAAGTGGATAATTTTCTCCATATAGCAGGAAACCTTCGGGTGTACGGTCGCAGGACGCACGTTCAGCCCCTTCGCATCTCTTTCGTATTCGGCGATATACTTTTCGGCAGTCGCTTCGGGGGTGAGACCCTCTTTTTCGCTCTGCCGGATGATCTTGTCATTGACATCCGTGTAATTCTGCACGAACGTCACCTCGTACCCCCGGTATTCCAGAAACCGCCGGAACACGTCAAACACACAGATCGGACGGGCATTGCCGATGTGGATATAATTATAGACCGTCGGTCCGCAGACATACATGCGCACCTTGTGGGGTACAAGCGTCCGGAATTCCTCTTTCCGGTCGGTGAGTGTGTTGAAAACCTGTATCATCTGTTCTCCTCCTCTAGGCAGCTCTCCCCGGCGGGGAGAGCGTTTTTTCTGATCATGTCCAATTCCGCCTGCAATTCCCGGATCTGCTTGCGGAGCTGACAGATCTCGATCTCCATGGGGTCGGGGATGTGTACCTGATCGAGATCTCTCACGGGATGTTCCACTTTCTTGCCGTCACAGCGGACGACCCGAGCCGGAACGCCGACGGCGGTACAGTTATCGGGCAGTGCTTCGAGCACGACCGCTCCGGCAGCGATCTTCACATTGTTGCCGACCGTGAACGGTCCAAGCACTTTCGCCCCCGAACCGACCATAACATTGTTCCCGAGCGTCGGGTGGCGCTTGCCCTTGTCCTTGCCCGTGCCGCCGAGGGTCACGCCCTGATAGAGCAGACAATCATCGCCGATGACTGCCGTTTCCCCGATGACAACGCCCATGCCGTGGTCAATAAAAAACCGCCTCCCGATCGTTGCGCCGGGATGGATCTCGATGCCCGTGAAAAACCGGGACACCTGTGAAATGATACGGGCAGCGGTGAACATCCGGTGTTGGTACAGCCAGTGGGAGATCCTGTAATGGTGTATGGCATGAAGCCCGGAATAGGTCAGAAGGATCTCAAAGGTACTCCGTGCAGCCGGGTCACGTTCCCGGACTGCCTGTATATCCTCCTTCAGCCTGTCAAACACAACATCGCCTCCTATAAAAAGATCTCCCTTGCCTTTCCGCAAGAGAGACGTTGCAAAACGCGTTCCACTCTGAAAACTTACGTGTCCATAACGCAGACCTGCGCTGCCGGATACGCACTGCATGCCGCAGCTTCCCCGACAGGGCTGACAGCCGCACTTCATCGGGGGTGCTCATGCCGTTCCACCGACCCGGCACTCTCTGGAAAGCATTTCCCGGACTACTCTGACTGCTACGCCTGTTTTGCGATACGGGCGGATGCCCTACTATTTATTATATACGATATGCGGGGAAATGTCAAGGGGGGGATGCAAGGTTTTCCCAATTTCCCCATTTTGACATTACCATATAGAACATGTCGGAATTTCTTCTCGTTTTTGTGCAAATCTACAAAAATATCAAATGCGCTTGACATGGGGCGGATTTCGTGGTAGACTAATATTAGCACTCAGGGAGTTTGAGTGCTAACACTCAAAAAGACTACTGCCAGAAAGGAGCGTATTCCTTTGAATGAACGGAAGCTGAAAATACTGGCTGCCGTAGTGGAGGAGTATGTGCGAACCGGAGAGCCGGTCGGCTCGAAGGTAATTGCCAGCCTGCCGGGGATCGGCGTTTCTGCCGCAACTGTCCGGAACGATATGGCAATGCTGGAGCAGCTCGGTTTTCTGGAACAGCCCCATACCTCCGCAGGCAGAGTGCCCACGATCAAGGGCTACCGCCTGTATATCGAGGAGCTGATGTCTCCGCCTGCGCTGCCCGGTGAGGAACGGCAGCGGCTGGATGAGATGCTTGCCAGTCAGGGTCCTATGACGGAAGAGCTTCTGATCGAAAATGCCACCACCGCCTTGGCGGAACTGACAAAGTGCGCTGCGGTCGTGTCGGATCTCTCCCCGAAATTCTCGGTGATCTCCAAGGTAGAGGTCATTCCGGCAGGCAAGCGGGTCTATGTGGTCTTGCTCATCACTTCCGGGGGTGCGATCAAGAACAAGTCGTGCCGGCTGGAATTTGACCTGACGAACGAACAGCTCGACCTGTTCTCCGGTTTCCTTGCGGAAAATCTGGAGGGCGTTTCGGTCGCCGACCTGTCGGACGAACGGATGGAAGACCTTACGGCTGCGATGAGTGCCTATATGATGACGATGGCACCCCTTGTGGAGGGTATTTGTGAGCTGTCCCGCGATCTGCGGCAGCATGCACTGACGTTCCGGGGGGAGAAGAACCTCTTTTCTTGCGAAGAACTGGACAAAATGGAGATCGTGCGCTTTATTGAGCACAAGGATGAACTGGTCAGCCTGCTGGATGCTTCTTTCAGCGGCATCCGGGTGATGTTCGGGGAAGACCCCAACAACTTTGTCATCGGCAATTCCTCCATGATCGTCTCCAAGTACCGCAAGGGAGATCATGATGTCGGTTCTCTTGGCATAATCGGTCCGATGCGGCTGGATTATGCGAAGGTGATACCATATATCGAATATTTTTCACAGAAGATCACCGACCTGATCTCAGAAGAGGGCGAAAGCGCTCCGGGGTCGGGCAGTGATACGGATGCGGGGCAGAAAGCACCGCCAAACGGATAGGGGGTGGATCCAATGAACGACACAGAGGAAATGCTGGACGACCTGCCGGAAGAGACAGCAGAAAGACCGGAAACAGAAGCCGGAACAGAGGAGACCGACGAAGCCGATGTATCCCCTGCGGAGGAAGATGCACCGGAGGAAGAGGAACTGCCAGCGGATGCTTCCGAAGCACTGGAGGAGGAACGGGAACGCTACCTGCGGCTGTATGCGGAATTTGACAATTTCCGCAAGCGCACACAGCGGGAAAAGCTGGAGGCTTACAACAATGCCGTTGCTTCCTGTGTGGAGCAGCTCCTGCCGGTCGTGGACAACTTTGAACGGGCTGTCGATGCGCCGTGCAGCGATGAGAAATACCATTCCGGCATGGTGATGATCTCGGGGCAGCTGAGAAACTTTCTCGAAAAGCTCGGCGTAACGGAAATTGCTGCACTGGGTGAACCGTTCGACCCGAAGGTACACAATGCTATCAAGCAGGCAGAGACTTCGGAGGAATTCCCCGAAAACACCGTCTGCGAGGTCTTTCAGAAAGGCTATATGCTCCAAGACCGCCTGATCCGTCCTGCTATGGTCGCCGTGGCAGGGTAAACAAAGAAATGTGAGAGAGTGAAAGGAAGAGATCTGTTATGGGAAAGATCATTGGTATCGACTTGGGAACAACGAATTCCTGTGTTGCTGTCGTAGAGGGCGGTAACGCTGTTGTCATCCCGAATGCAGAGGGCGCAAGAACGACCCCCTCTGTCGTTGCATTCTCCAAGACCGGAGAACGTCTGGTCGGCAAGGTCGCTAAGAATCAGGCGATCACCAACCCCGACAGGACGATCTCGTCTATCAAGCGCCATATGGGTTCGAGCTATAAGGTAGATATTGACGGCAAGAAGTACACACCGCAGGAAATTTCTGCGATGATCCTTCAGAAGCTGAAGGCAGATGCGGAAGCTTACCTCGGTGAGACTGTGAACGAGGCTGTTATCACCGTTCCGGCTTACTTCACGGATGCACAGCGTCAGGCTACGAAAGATGCCGGACAGATCGCAGGTCTGGTCGTCAAGCGTATCATCAACGAGCCGACTGCCGCTGCGCTGTCCTACGGTATCGACAAAGAGGAAGACCAGAAAGTCATGGTCTATGACCTCGGCGGCGGTACGTTCGATGTGTCCATTATCGAAATGGGCGAAGGTTTCCAGCAGGTAGTCGCTACTGCCGGGAACAACCACCTTGGCGGTGATGATTTCGACCAGAGGATCATCAACTGGATGGTCGATGAATTCCGCAAGGAACATGGCATTGACCTTTCCACCGACAAAATGGTCATGCAGCGCCTGAAAGATGCCGCAGAAAAGGCAAAGATCGAGCTGTCCGCTACCCCGACCACGAGCATCAATCTCCCGTTCATCACGGCAGATGCCAACGGTCCGAAGCACCTTGATCTGACTCTGACACAGGCAAAGTTCAACGAGCTGACCGCAGACCTCGTACAGTCCACCATGGGACCTGTCCGTCAGGCACTGGAGGACAGCGGCATGAGCGCTTCCGAACTGGATAAGGTGCTGATGGTCGGCGGTTCTTCAAGGATCCCGGCTGTGCAGGAGGCTGTCAAGAAGCTCATCGGCAAGGATCCGTTCAAGGGCATCAACCCGGATGAATGTGTAGCGCTCGGTGCGGCTTTGCAGGGCGGTGTGCTCGGCGGCGATGTCAAGGAAGGTCTGATGCTCCTCGATGTTACGCCGCTGTCCCTCGGCATTGAGACAGCTGGCGGTGTCTGCACGAAGATGATCCCCAGAAATACGACCATCCCGACCAAAAAGACGGAAGTTTTCTCCACCTATGCCGACAATCAGCCGGCTGTGGACATCAACGTCTTGCAGGGTGAGCGTGAGTTCGCACGGGATAACAAGCAGCTCGGCACGTTCCAGCTCAGCGGCATCGCACCTGCTCCGAGAGGTGTTCCGAGGATCGAGGTCACCTTCGACATCGACAGAAACGGTATCGTACACGTTTCTGCCAAGGATCTCGGCACGGGCAAGGAGCAGACGATCTCTATCACCGCTTCCACCAACATGTCCAAGGAGGACATTGACAAGGCTGTCAAGGAGGCTGAGGCTTACGCAGAAGAGGACAAGAAGCGCCGTGAGGAAGTCGATACCAAGAACTCCGCTGAGAACATGGTGCTCCAGTCCGAGAATACGCTCAAGGAGCTGGGCGATAAAGTGCCGGAAGCTGACCAGACGGCTGTCCGTACCAAGGCTTCTGAATTGCAGAATGCCATTGATGCCAATGACACGAATGCCATGAAGCAGAAGATGGAAGAACTGCAAAAGACCCTGATGGATGTGGGTTCTAAGATCTACCAGCAGGGTGCGCCGCAGGGCGGCATGGATGCCGGCGCATCTGCACCGCAGGACGGCGGCAGCGGCGGCGACGATGACGTGATCGACGCAGATTTCACAGAAGCATAAGCATTTGCGAAGGGGCAGAACTTTCTGCCCCTATCGCCGGATATACACTTAACTTCTCTGAGGGAAAGGAGTGCCGCTTGCGGGCGGCGATGGGAATATGGCTGACAAGCGTGATTATTATGACGTGCTGGGTGTGTCTAAAACCGCAAGTGAGGACGAGATCAAGAAGGCATACCGCAAAATGGCACGTGAGAACCACCCCGATCTGCACCCCGATAAAGTCGAGGAATGCGAAGAAAAAATGAAAGAGATCAACGAGGCTTACAGTGTCCTGTCCGACCCGGAGAAGCGTCAGCGGTATGACCAGTTCGGTCATGAGGGAATGGACGGCGCAGAAGGCTTTGGCGGTTTCAATGGATTTTCCGGCTTTACCGGGGGCGATGTGGGGGATATTTTCGACAGTCTGTTCGGAAATATTTTCGGCGGCGGCGGTGGTGTCCGCACCAATTCTGCCAATGCGCCCCGCAGGGGCAGGGACATCCACTACGGCATCAACATCAGCTTCATGGAGGCATGTACGGGCAAGTCGCAGGACATCAGCATCACGCACCAAGAGGTCTGCACTGCCTGCAGTGGCACGGGCGCAGAACCCGGCACTTCGACCGAAGTCTGCCCGGACTGCCACGGCAGAGGCAGCATCAAGGTCACACAGCAGACACCGCTGGGGGCGATCTCTTCGACAAGACCCTGTCCGCACTGCGGCGGCAAGGGTACGGTCATCAAAAGCCCCTGCCAGAAATGCCGTGGTGTCGGCAGAGCCAAAGTCCAGAAACGGGTCACGATCACCGTGCCGGCAGGCATCGACAACGGGCAGACACTTCGTATTTCCGGAGAGGGCGACTGCGGCATCAACGGCGGACCTGCCGGGAACCTCAATGTCAGCGTGACTGTCCGCCCGCACCCGCTGTTTGTCCGGGACGGCTATGATGTGCACTGCGAGATCCCGATCACCTATGCACAGGCTGTCATGGGCGATGAGATCACTGTGCCGACCATTGACGGGAATGTGAAATTCTCCATCCCGGAAGGAACACAGAACGGCGCAAAGCACCGTCTCAAGGGGAAAGGTATCAAATACCTCCAGCAGGACAGACGGGGCGACCAGTATGTCAAGCTTTACATCGAAGTCCCCAAAAACCTCACCAAAAAGCAGAAAGAACTGCTCAAGGAGTTTGAAAATTCGCTTTCCGATAAGAATTATGCCAAACGGCACAGCTTCTTTGACAAGATCAAGGATCTGTTCCAGTAATTGCTTTCAGCCCCTCCGGGTATCGGAGGGGTTTTTTGGGGAGTGGATAAATTGCGGTATGTGCATCCACTCTGTTTTCGCCCAAGGGCGGAAAGGATAGTACCTAATAATTGGAAGAAGGGGGCACTTTTTTGCCAAAAGTGCCCCCTCTGCATTTAGATAAGATAAAAGTAGCAGTCGAGCAAACCGACCTTTGCCGTCGCTGCCCGGAGGGGTTTTTTTGCAGCAGATCCTGAAAAACGATTGACAAAGCCTCCCGGAATATGGTATAATGTATGGTGAGGGGGTTTAAGCTCACCGTGCAGCAGCTTGCCTCCAGCTTACGGAAAGGGTAAGACTATGGGTATTTATCGTTTTACCAGACAGGATAAGGTACAGTTTTCGGACGACTGGAAACTGTTTACAGACCTGTTTCATCATATCGGTGCGTATATCTGCCGGGGATCCACGCAGACGGTGTTTTTTGACGAAAATGCACAGCGTATCCTGCATGTGGACAGATCCATGACGCTCGAGGACTATCAGAAATTTCTGGAAAAGCTCACCGCTGAACCGGTCAAGGGGGCGCAGAACCTGTATTTCGTGCGCTCCGGAGAGGAAAAGCGCTGCCTGAAACTGTTCATCACCCCCCGCAAGGATGGGGAGCTGGGCTTTGTGGAGGAAGTCACCCAACGGATGCAGCGGCAGGACGATGCGGGTTCCCTTGACGAAGTGACCGGTCTGCCAAAGTTCCCTGCTTTTCTGCATCTGGTACAGCGGAAATTGCAGGAAAGCAGCAGCATGTGGCTTGCGGCGATCCACATTTCCGGCGTGAACAAGGTGTCGGATCTTGCAGTGAGCAGCGAGGACTGCATGGCTTCTGTGGCAGAGGTGCTCGGACGTTTCTCGGGAGAACAGATCCTGCTGACCGCAAAGGGATCTCAGGATCTCTATGCTGCCTTTTTCGGCATGGAAGAACAGCATGTCCGGATGCAGATCCAAGCCATGCGGAAAGCGGTCGCAGCTTGTGTGATCTCCGACGATCTGGGACAGGCGCTCCCCGAAGAGCATGTACACAGCTTGGAGCTGTATGCAGGGCTTGCTGCCTATCCCGGAGAAACGAACACGCTGCGGGGACTGATCTCGGCGGCGGAATTTGCGCTCTTTGAAACACGGCACGACAGCCAGAATTTTATCGCCCGGTTTTCCCCGGACGACTACGACCGCAAAAAGGACGAATATAAGGCAGAACAGCTATTTGATCTCGTGATCCATGAAAACCGTTTGACCTATCACTTCCAGCCGATCGTCGATGCCCATACGGGCGTGATCGTCGGGTATGAAGCGCTGATGCGGTCGGAGCATTTCACGCCGGATAAACTGCTCGAACTGGCTGAAAAACTGGGGCGGCTCTACGATATCGAACGGGCTACGTTCTTCAACTGTATGCGTTTCCTGAGCGAACACCAGAGCAATTTCTCGGACAAGCTGCTGTTCATCAACTGCATCCCGGCAAGCATCCTCACGGAAAGCGATTTCACGGAACTGCGGCTCACCTATGAGGAACTGCTGCGGAAGATCGTGGTGGAGATCACCGAACAGTCGGAAGGCTCGGCGGATGTCCTCGCTGCCCTGAAAGCAAGGTGCAAAGAGGTCGGCGCAAGGATCGCCGTGGACGACTACGGCAGCGGCTATGCCAATACCGCTACGCTGCTGAAAAATGCCCCCAATTTCGTGAAGATCGACCGGGAACTCATCGACGGCATCTGCCGCAGCTCACAGAAGCAGCAGCTCGTTGCCATGATCATCAACTATGCGCATGACAACCAGATCACCGTACTTGCCGAGGGGGTCGAGGAAGAAGCAGACCTCAAAGCCCTCATCCGCATGGGCGTTGACCTGTTCCAAGGATATTATACGGCAAGACCGACACCCTATCTCTTAGAGGAGATCTCCAAGGAGGTGCGTGACATTATCGTCACCACGAACCTTGAAGCGGCTACCGGACATAAGAAGATCTTCAATGCCCGCAGCGAGAAAACGCTTGACCTCGTGGAGCTGGCATTGCAGAATTACACGGATATCCATATCTACCAGCATCAGCTCACCATTGTCGGCGATCCCGAAAAATCCGTGCCCATGCACATCGCCATCATGGACAACCATAGCTGTGAGCTGACACTGCGCAATGTGAATATGATCTCGCAGGACAAGCCCTGCCTTGCGGTGGGGAATTATGCACAGCTCACCCTCATCGCCGAAGGGGAGAACACCTGCAATTACAACGGCATCCGTGTGCCGGAGGGCGCATACTTCCACCTGATCGGCAGCGGCAGCCTGAAAGTGGACTGCTACTCGAAATTCGGCTACGGCATCGGCGGCGACTGTGACAGCAGCTACGGGTGTATCATGATAGAGTCTGCCGGAAAAGTCGAGATCATCTGCAACAGCGACAAGGGCATCGGCATCGGCGGCGGCTCGAATCCGGATGACTCGGATATTGATCTGGTTTCTGGGGATATCCATGTGACGGTCGGTTCTCCGAATGCGCTCGGCATTGGCTGCATGGACGGCAATTCCATCGTCCGCACACAGCCTGACTGCCAACTCAGCATGGAGGTCAACGGTATCAGCAGTGTGGGCATCGGCTCACTGGTCGGGCAGACCAGCATCCAGTGCTGTTCCGATATCCATTTCAGCGGCGGCGGCAACAAGGTCGTGGGCATCGGTGTACTCAACAAGGGGACGGGAACGATCACCGTCTCGGATGCGAAGCTGCATTTCTTCCTGCGTGTGAATTACGGTACCTGCATCGGTGCGATCGGCGGCGATGTGGAGATCACTGTCAAAAATACTGCCGTCGCTGTCAATGCAGAGGGCGGCGAGATCACCGGCATCGGCGATCCCAAAGGTTCGGGCGATGTGCTGCTCGACCACACGGAGCTGAAAGCCTACATCTCCGCTTCCAAGCCAAGGGAAGCCGGTTCACGGGGCGGTCAGCTCACCATGCGCAGCAGTACCATTACGGCGGACATCAACGAACAGCACAACGATACAACAGAATAAAGGAGTTATTTCTATGAAGCTTGGTATGGTGGGACTTCCGAATGTCGGAAAAAGCACACTGTTCAATGCGCTGACGAATGCGGGCGCACAGTCAGCCAATTATCCGTTTTGCACGATCGAGAAAAATGTGGGCGTGGTGTCTGTTCCGGACAGTCGGCTCGACTACCTTGCGAAGATGTACGACCCCAACAGTTTCAAGCCTGCCGTGCTGGAATTTGTGGATATTGCCGGACTGGTGCGGGGCGCTTCTAAGGGTGAGGGACTGGGGAACAAGTTCCTTGCGGATATCCGGGAAGTGGATGCGATCGTCCATGTCGTGCGGTGCTTTGAGGATATGGACATCATCCATGTGGACGGCAGTATCGACCCGGCAAGGGATATCGAGACCATCAACTTGGAGCTGATCATCTCCGACACAGAAATGGTACAACGGCGGATCGACCGGGCGAAAAAGCTCCTCAAGGGCGACAAGAAAGCTGCTGTACAGGTCAATTTCTTTGAACGGCTGCTTGCCCATCTCGAGGAGGGCAAGCCCGCCCGGAGCTTTGCGGTGACGGAGGACGAGCAGGCATTTCTGCACGATACGCCCTTGCTCTCGGCAAAGCCTGTGATCTATGCGGCAAATCTCTCCGAGGCTGATCTTGCGGGCAGTCTGGACGAGCATGCCCATTTTCAGGCGGTCAAAGCCATTGCGGAGGAGGAACACGCTGCCGTACTGCCGATCTGTGCGCAGACGGAGGCTGAGATCTCTGACATGAGCGACGAGGACAAGGCAATGTTCCTTGCCGATATGGGGCTGGAGGAATCCGGGCTGAACCGGATCATCCGGACGGGGTATGATCTGCTGGGGTACATTTCGTTCCTGACTGCCGGGAAGCAGGAAGTCCGGGCGTGGACGATCACGAAAGGCACAAAAGCCCCACAGGCTGCCGGAAAGATCCACACCGACTTTGAGAAAGGCTTTATCCGGGCAGAGATCGTTGCTTTTGACGATCTGAAACGCTGTGGCAGCATGACGGCTGCCCGTGAGGCAGGTCTGCTCCGGCTGGAGGGCAAGGACTATATCATGCAGGACGGGGATATTGTGGAATTCCGGTTCAATGTGTGAGGGCTTGCATGAAGCACGTGGAAATTTTCACGGACGGGGCATGCAGCGGCAACCCCGGTCCGGGCGGCTGGGGGGTCGTGCTGCGGTTCGGGGCGCATGAGAAGGAGCTTTCCGGCGGTGAAGCGGACACGACCAACAACCGCATGGAACTGACTGCCGTCATTGCCGGATTGCAGGCGCTGAAAGAACCCTGCGAGGTCACGCTCACGACTGACAGCAAATATGTCTGCGACAGCATCAACATGGGCTGGGTCTACGGCTGGCAGAAACGGGGCTGGGTGAAGTCCGACAGAAAACCTGCCCTGAATGTAGACCTGTGGGAGATCTTGCTCCCCCTGCTGAACAAACACCGGGTGACGTTCGTCTGGGTCAAGGGACATGCCGGACACCCCGAAAACGAACGCTGCGACCGCCTTGCAACGGCGGAGAGCAAGAAATTCTGATGGCTGTACCCTTTCGGGGGTGCAGCTTTTTTGGTATCATACACACAAAGATCCCGCACCCTTTCAGGGGGTGCGGGATCTCGTTTTAGGGGTTATTCTTCGTCTTTCCGCTTGCCCGAAAATGCGATCGCAGATGTCAGGAGCGAAATGGTAAGCAACATGACCGGAACAACAACATTCCTGCTGTCACCGGTTTGCGGTGAGCCAGTACCTGTGCTGGTGCCTGTACTTGTGGTCGTAGCTGTTGTAGTGGTGGCTGTGTCGGATGTAACGATCGTTGTAGTGGATGCTTCGGTATTGGTGACCTCGGTCTCTGTGGAATTTTCTGTGTCGGTAACAACTGTGGTGGTGTTGCTGTCATTTGCGCTGTCGCCAGCGGTCGGGTCGGTCGTTGTGGTGGTAGAATTGCTGTCTGTCTGCTGATCATCCGTTACTGCCGGCGTATCCAGACCAGCGATATGGGTGGTCATTGCTGTGGTAGTCGTTTCCTTTGTCGTAGTGGCAGCTGCTGTTGTCGTGGTAGTGGTGGCTTTTGTGGTAGTGGCAGCTTTTGTCGTAGTAGTGGCATTTGTGGTGGTGGTCGCAGTCGTTGTGGTGGTGGTCGTGGTCGTTGTTGTCGTTTCTGTGGTCGTTGTGGTTGCTGTTGTCGTGGTTTCCGGTGTGGTAGCTTCGGTTGCTGTGGTTTCCGGAGTGGTTGCTTCGGTTGTTGTAGTCGTTTCCGGAGTGGTTGCTTCGGTTGTTGTAGTCGTTTCCGGAGTTGTGGCTTCGGTTGTTGTGGTGGTTTCCGGAGTGGTGGCTTCCGTTGTTGTGGTGGTTTCCGTGGTGGTTGCTTCCGTTGTTGTAGTGGTTTCTGTGGTGGTAGCTTCGGTGGTGGTAGTGGTTTCTGTCGTTGTGGTGGTTGTTGTAGTAGTAGTGGTAGTCTCTGTGGTGGTGGTAGTGGTCGTGGTTTCCGGTGTGGCTTCCGGCTTATCTACCATGACAACGATGTTGCTGTCTGCCGGAACGAAAGTCTTGCCGTCCTCGGATACCTGTACATTGCCGTCCTTGTCAACGGTGAAATAGATGTCCTCCGCCTGTTCGTAGCCGTCCGGTGCGGTGATCTCGGTCAACTGGTATACCTCGCCGACTTCGATCTTACCAACAATGTCATGAGGCTTGCCAGCTTCGGATGTCCAGCTGTCGATGACATTGCCGTCCTTGTCAGTTACAGTCAGCTCTGCGCCCTCGATCTCTTCGCCGGTGATGTCCTGCTTGGAGATCGTTACATCCTGCTTTGCGTAGTCGTCTACCATGACAAGTTCCTTTGCTGTCTGGAACGAGTCAATATCGCCGGATGTGGATGTCCAGATCTGTCCTTCGCTGTCGATCATGAAGTAGAGATCCTCTGCCTTTTCATAGCCGTCGGGTGCGGTGGTCTCGGTCAGGATGTAGACCTTGCCAGCTTCCAGACCGGTGACTTCATGGCTTGTGCCTGCTTCGGATGTCCAGCGGTCGATCTCCTTGCCGTCTGTATCTGTTACGGTCAGCTTTGCGCCCTCGATCTCTTCGCCAGTAATGTCCTGCTTGGAGATCGTCACGGAAATGTCCGGCTTTGCATAGTCGTCCGTCATGACAACGATGTTGCCGTCCAC
>CANQNG010000023.1 GCA_947625155.1 uncultured Clostridia bacterium | reverse complement strand
TCTTAGGCAGAATGCATGGATTTCTTACTTGTTTTTCTACTTTTTGCCTATTGACATTTTACCGTAGGACTCCATAAGTAATGTCGGTCAATGTATACAGGTCAGCCTGATGGCATCTGTCAACCGTTTTTTTAATGCAAATGAAGTCGATCCGATCTCCATTTTAGAACATTTTGATACAGCAGAACAGATCGTCGGTGTTATCATTCTGACGATCTTCACCGGTGTGATCGCCAGAAAGATCATCAGGTAGGAGCATCATATATGAGAGTGGTCGTAAAATTGAGAAGACCAGATCCGGTCTGGGATATCTATTTGAAGAAATTAAAAGCGGAGGCAGATACGTGCCTGCTCTATGATCAGGATCCCATCCCCGTTTTTCAGGATGTGGAAGTCATGATCACAACGAACCTCAGCCGGGAAACCTTATCCTATTTTCCGGCATTGAAGAAAATTTTTCTGTTTAAGACCGGGATGGACGGACTTCCTCTTGACGAGCTGCAGAAAAGAAACATTTCAGTGGTATGTTCCCATGCAAATGCGGATGTGATCGCAGAACATGCCCTATCTTTGGCATTGGCACTTTTACACAGAGTACCGGAATTCCACAACGATCTGTGCAAAGGGATATGGTATTCTGACGGTCTGCATTATCATTGGAGAAGTATCAGCTCGTTTTGCATCGGGATCCTTGGATTTGGACACATCGGCAAATGCCTTTATCAAAAGCTTTTGCCATTGAGCCGGCGCATCCTCGTGCTGAATAAAAGCGGGAAATACCCGGAACAGGTAGAAAGTGCGGCATCCTTTGCAGAAATGACAGAAAAATGCGGCCTGCTGTTCATCTGTGTCCCAAAAACAGAGGAAACGACAGATCTGTTTGATGAAACAGTACTGCGCAGAATGAAAAATGCCTATCTCATCAACATTGCCAGAGCAGAAATATGCAATGAAAAAGCCTTGTTTGAGGCACTGTCCCAAAATTATCTGGCAGGGTATGCAAGCGATGTCTGGTATCATAAAGCCAATAAGACTGATAGGACAGAAAAAACGATGCCTTCCGACTATCCGTTTGAAACACTGCACAATGTCGTCATGTCTCCCCACTGTGCAACGCATGATCTGGATTCCCATGAAAGGTATATCCGGAGCGCAGTCGAGGCATGTATTGCCTATTTGCAGACGGGAGCCGAGGAATGATCGCCTTTGATATTGACGGCTGCGTGAACGGGATCAAAGAGGATATCATACGTTTCGGAAAGAAGTTCTTTTCCGGTATCCCTGTCGTTTTCAACGAAGGCGGATATTACCTCAGGGAGATATTTCAAAATGCACCAGAGCCGACCTATGAGGCATTTTGGCAAAAATACGGGTATGCGATATACACAGCACCGCCGCTGCCTGACGTGCGGGAAACGATAGACTATCTGAAAGAACACGATATGGATGCCTGCTATATTACCGCACGGGACAAGCAGAGAACATTTCATGACATGACACTTGCACAGATCACCAAGGTATGGACAACATCCTATGGGATCGCATTGCCGGTCTATTACTGCAAGGATAAGGGGAATGCCGTAAGATCGCTCGGTGTTACTGTTATGGTAGAGGACAAGCCGGACACGATCCTCAAATTGCAGAAAATGACAGATGTGCTTATTTTCAGGCATCCATACAATGCATATATAGAGGGGACATTCGTTACCGATTGGTCTGAGATCATGGAACGGCTGATGTATTTCCAAAAAAAATGAACAGCACCGCACAAGACCCGTGCGGTGCTGCCTTTTTATTCTTCCAGACTGGTGTCCGTTGTGCTGGTCTCCGGTTCTGAGCGTTCAAGGGAGATGTTGTATGACCCGATCGCCCAGAGGTGATCTTTCTGGTGGAACGAAATGGACGGCGACCACGGGAAAGATGCACTCTGCTCTGCATTGGCATAATTCATCAGGTTGACTGTAATGAAAATATCCTCTGCCTGCAATTCCTCTAACTGTGATGCTTCGCCGACGACTGTTACCTCAAGCTGCTTTGTCACGATCCTGAAATCATAGGTCGTAGGTGCATTGATGATCGAAATGTTGTCGCTCGTCACCCGGAAAGTCCGTTTATCCAGTCCTTCATTGTCGAGGGACAGCGTGACTTCCTGAATGCCGCTTTCGTTGATGCAGCCCTCCTCTTCGGCGATCTTCAGCGTGCCGGTATAGTCGAGATCAATATCACTCAGCCGCACAAAGCCGGCATCCCATGTGTCCACACCCGTAAAGGCGGAACTATTCTGGGAAGCCATGGTGATGGTATCCTCCGAGAGCTTCAGCCGTTCTTGGAGCCACGGCAGATCGAAATCCTGCGGTGCGCCTGTCACCCGGTAGGTGAGCTGCAATTCCCGCTGTGTGAGTACAGGGAGATCGATCTGAAAATCCACTTTCGGGATCTCCAGCGCCGCATCATCGATCTGTGCGCCGCTTTGGGAATACAGCCGGACATCGCTGGTGTACAGCAGGTACGCACTGTCGATCTCCAGCTTTTTGTCCGAATAGACCTCTACTTTGCTGATCTCGTCAAGCTGTGCAGCGGGACCGGTGATCTCGATCTCGGACGGGTCGCAAAGGACCTCGTCCTTGTTCAGGGCATGCCCGGCAGTCACCACCACGCCCGGAAAAGACGGCTCGACTGGATAGCTCCGTGTCTCGATCTTATCGAGCTGCACGGTCGCAGTTGCCGGCGTAATGGAATCCACCTGAAACGAAATGCCATTGCTTGCCTTGACGGTCAGGCTCACCGGGTATTCCCCTGCGGCATTGATCGTGCCGAGATCTGCCGTAGCGGTCAGATCCTCTGCTGTCAGGATACCGATCTGAGAACGGTTCCCGGTCAGCTCTACATTAACGGCTTCCACATCACACGAGACCAGACTCAGCCCGTTCTGTTCCGCAGCCGTTCCCGTCAGGTCGATCTCCAGCGGCACTTGGTAAAAGCTTACCGGGGTGCTGGGATAGACGTTCACAACGATCGCAAACCAGATGATGACGGCAAAGAATACCGAAAGGAGGATCGTGACAGGCTTCCGGTTCAGCAGTGCAACGACATGGCTGCGGAATTCATGCAGATTTTTCATCCTTTGTACGCTTCTCCTTTCCACGGTGCCGGGGCAGACGGAGCTTGTTTTCTGACGGTGCAGGCAGCAGCCGTTCGGTCAGCAGGTGATGCAGATCCTCACGGGTAAAATTCCGGGTGAGCGCACCGTTCTCCGCTACGGAGATCTGCCCTGTTTCCTCGGATACGACAATGACGATGGCATCCGAATTTTCACTCATGCCAATGGCGGCACGGTGGCGTGAACCGAGCTTTTTGTTGATAAGCTCCTCTTTCTGGGGCTTGGGCAGGAAGCAGGCAGCGGCAAGGATCATGCCGTCCCGCATGATGACCGCACCGTCATGCAGGGGCGTTTTCGGGTAGAAGATGTTCCCGAACAGCTCCTTACTGGGTGAGGCATTCAGGATCGTGCCGTTTTCGATCTGTTCTCCGAGGTGCGTCTGCTGCTCAATGACGATGAGCGCACCCGTGCAGGTAGAACTCAGCTCCACGCAGGCATCACAGATCTCCTCAATGGCATATGCCCATCTGGCGGAGACCTCGTCACTTGGACCGACCAGACCAAGTGCTTTCAGACCGAACTGCGAGTGACCGAGCTTTTCCACGGTGCGCCGCACTTCCGGCTGAAAGACGATGAGGATCGCCAGCAGACCGATGTCAAACAGCCGTTCCAGAATAAAGGGAATGGCTTTCAGCTGGACAAATTTGCCAAGCACATAGACAACGACCAGAAAAGCGATGCCCTTGAGCAGCTGTCCGGCTCTGGTCTCCCGTATCAGCTTACTGAAATAGTAGATGACATAGGACAACAAAATAATGTCCAGAACATCAACGACTGTCATGGTCTGCAACACACTGAAAACAGCTTCCCACATGTCATGCAGAGAAGGAAAATGCATCGGCTCACATCCTTTCTTATGTGCTTTCGTCCTCCGGTGTTACCCGGAGGACACATCCTATTTCATTATAACACGATCTATCCGGCTTTGCAAGTGCCTTTCTGAAAATAAGGACAAAAAAATTCACATTTCACAAAATTACCTTTTCCTTTTCACATAATTCCCGTATAGCATCCGCCAGATGCTCCGTGTCCTGCATTCTGGAAAAGACAGACGGTGAGAACCGTACTGCCCCGGACTTTGTGCCAAGTGCCTGATGCGCCAGCGGTGCACAGTGCAGACCTGCCCGCAGGCAGAAGCCCTTTTCCGCAAGCTTTGCGGCGATCTCCTCCGAGGGGAGCGTCCCGATATTGAACGAAACGATAGGCGCATACGAAGCGCCTGCCTCCCGGTAGATCTTGACAGCGGGCAGCTTTTGCAGCCGCTGGATGAGCTGGTCACAGAGGGCAGTCTCATGGCGGAAAATATTGTCCGTTCCCTTGTTTCTCACGAAGCGGATACCTGCCCGGAGCGAAGCAGCCCCGATGACATTCACCGTGCCGCTTTCAAGGGAGTCAGGCAGAAACGGCGGCATTTCCGGCAGATTGGACAGACTGCCCGAACCGCCCTGCATCAGCGGCGGGATGTCGAATTCCCCGTCTGAGAGCAGCAGTCCCGTTCCCGTGATGCCGTACAGCCCCTTGTGCCCGGCAGTGCAGAGGATATTGATGCCGTCCGTTAATTTCACCGGCAGCACGCCGCAAGCCTGCGCTCCGTCTGCCACGAAGCAAAGCCCCTTTTCCCGGCAGAGCGCAGCGATCTCCTTCCACGGCAGGATCTGTCCGGTGACATTGCCGGCAAGGGTGCAGATGACCGCCCGTGTATCGGGACGGATCAGCCGTGCAAAACTTTCAAGGGTATCGGCAGGGGACGGGTACACGTCCGCAATGCTGTAGCGGAGCTTTCCGGCTTTTGCCTGTGCATAGACGGGGCGAAGCACGGAATTATGCTCGATGCGGCTGATAATGACGTGTCCGCCGCCCTTGGCAAGCCCCTGAATGGCAATATTGAGGGCATGGGTGCAGTTGGACGTGAACACCACCTGCTCCGGCTCTGCCCCGAAAAAAGAAGCTGCCTCTTCCCGTGCCGCATACACCAGTTCCGAGCTGCGTGCGGCAAGGGGATGTCCGCCCCTGCCGGCACTGCCGCAGCGCACGAGTGCCTTTTCCACGGCAAGCCGCACTTCCGGCGGCTTGGGGAAAGTCGTGGCAGCATTGTCAAAATTGACTGTCATCCGTCCCCACGCTCTTTTCTGACAAGCTGCACAGGGATGCCCTCCCGGATGAGCAGGGCGTGTATCTGTTCACAATTGCCTGCGATGCGCAAGCCGAAGCCGCAGCCCTCTTTTTGTCCGGTGCTGCGGATCATTTCACTTGGATAGCCGTTTGCAGCCAGCACCCGCTGCGCCTTGTACGCATAGGTCTCCGACGGCAAAACCGCTTTACAAAGCATAGTATCACCCCTTCATATGGTAATACTACAGCCTATGCAGTCTTACCGGGCGAGGTGACGGGCGTTCTGACGGCTGAACGGACAGCCGCAGTAGTTCTGCCGGTACAGGCAGTATTCTGCGGACAGAGCGATCGAACGCTTGTAGCCGTCCTTTTTCTTGAAGTCGGACGGCAGCCATGCGATCCCGGTCTGTTCTGCGATCTCATAGCCTGCCGCATTGATGAAAGCGGCATCCTTGTGCGGACTGACAGTGAGGGTCGTGGCGAAATAGTCTGCCCCCATCTCCCGTGCCTTTGCTGCGGTTTCCGAAAGGCGCAGGCGGATGCATTTCTGACAGCGCAGTCCCCGTTCCGGCTCATCTGCCAACGCTTCGGCAAATGCCAGAAAGCGCTCCGGCTCATAGTTCCCCTCGATCAGGGAGATCTCCCCCGGCAGCGGCATTTGCGTAAGCAGCCGTTTCAGCTCGGCAAGCCGGAGATCATATTCTGTTTCCGGCAAAATGTTCGGGTCGTAGAAAAACAGTGTCAGCCTTGTCCTTGCGCTGATGCGCTCCAGCACGGCGCTGGAGCAGGGCGCACAGCACACATGTAAAAGAACATGCGGCAGGGTCTCTGCCGCATCCAGAAGCTTGTCCATAGCAAGCTGGTGATCCTGGATCATTCTGCAAGATCCTCCCCGGCAGTTTCCGTTCCGGGGACTGCTTCGGTGGAAACAGTCTCCGCTGGGGCAGTGACCGTGCCGTTGAGATACGCTTCAATGCCATCCTTGACAGCCTTGGCAAGCGTGTCCTGATTGTCAAGGATCCATTGGGAAAGGTCGGTCTGGTTGTGGAATTCCACCTCGATCAGGCAGCAGGGCGACTCGTTTTTGAGGATCTCATACAAGTCACGCTGTGTCTGATCTTTCAGACCTCTATCCTCAGTCGGGGTCGCATCGGCAACACGGTTGTAGACATTTTCAGCCAGTGCCTGACTGCCGGGTACGCCGGCATTGTAGTAGCATTCCGTCCCCTGTCCGTCGCCGCTTTCGCCGCCGGCATTGGAATGCAGGGCGACATAAGCGCCGCATTTCAGCTCATTGCCCTGCTCGACCTTGCTTTTCACATTGTCGTCCTCACCGCACATGTACACCGTGAAGCCGTCCGTCTCCAGAAGTGTCTTTACCTTGTTGGCGAGGTCGAACATGGCAGATCTTTCCGTCACGGTCTCGTCACAGGCATATACATTGTCGATCTGCGTGGACGGGCTGAGATAGACTGCCATGGAATTGTCCACAGGCGGTTCGGTGACGGCTTCTGTGGAAACGGGCGGGATAACGGAATTGGCGTCCGCTGGTTCTGTTTCCTTTTTCTTGCCGCAGGCAGATGCGATACAGACGATCAGGACGATAAGGATGACCAATGCGGCGAACGCACCGCCGATCCTGTCCCACCTTGCCCGCTTCATCAGTGCATTGAATTCTTTCTGATCCATGTGTTGTCCCTCTTTTCGATCGTTGGATCTTTATGGGGAAACTTCTGTTTCGGTATCCCCAATTCTTATTTCATTATACAATATCACAGAAGATTTGTCAACTGTAAATTTCTTTTTGGCAAAGAAAATGTCCTTACTTTTCACAAAGCGCCCGGTAAATTTCCGACTTCGGGAGACCGCTTTCCTTTGCTGCCTGTCTTGCAGCAGCCGAGGCAGAAAGGCAGCGTGACGCTGCACCCGTCTTGTCGCCCAATGTGCCTTGCGGCACAAAGGGCGACTGCTTTCAGGTAAGTTTAAGTAGCATTCGAGCAAGCCGAATTAAGCAGTACTACCAGTCGGGCAAGCCGACATTTGCGGCGTAGCCGCATTGGGAGGAATACATTAAAAACTTCCTGATCATCCACTCCCACAGAACGCCCGGTAGATCTCCGACTTCGGGAAACCGCTTTCCTTTGCTGCCTGTCTTGCAGCAGCCGAGGCAGAAAGGCAGCGTGACGCTGCACCCGTCTTGTCGCCCAATGTGCCTTGCGGCACAAAGGGCGACTGCTTTCAGGTAAGTTTAAGTAGCATTCGAGCAAGCCGAATTAAGCAGTACTACCAGTCGGGCAAGCCGACATTTGCGGCGTAGCCGCATTGGGAGGAATACATTAAAAACTTCCTGATCATCCACTCCCACAGAACGCCCGGTAGATCTCCGACTTCGGGAAACCGCTTTCCTTTGCTGCCTGTCTTGCAGCAGCCGAGGCAGAAAGCCCCTGTGCCGCCGCAGCCCGTGCCATGCTGACCGCATCCTCGAGCGTGAGCTGCTGTTCGTCCTCCGGTGCGCCGTCGATGACCAGCACAAATTCCCCTTGGACCGTCCGCTCCGCATAATAGGCGAGTGCCTCGTCCAGTGTCATGCGCAGCACTTCCTCATGGAGCTTTGTCAGCTCCCGGCAGAGGGAGAGCACCCGCCCCCCGCCAAGCGTTTTGCAGAGGTCGGAGAGGGTCTTTTTCAGCTTGTGAGGTGCTTCGTAGAGGACACATGTCTTGTGCTCCCGGGAGAGCGCATCCAGCATTGCCGCACGGGGAGCTGTTTCGACCGGCAGAAATCCGTAAAACGCAAACGCCCTTGTATCCGCCCCCGAAACGGACAGCGCTGTCACTACCGCACTCGGACCGGGTACGGTCTCTACACGGACACCCCGTTCCCGGCAGCATTGAAGGAGTACTGCACCGGGGTCGGAAATGCACGGCATTCCCGCATCTGTCACAACAGCACAGTTTTCCCCGGCGGCAATGCGGTCGGCAATGGCAGCAACGTCCTGACGGCGGCTGTGTTCATGGCAGCTCACCAGTTCCGTGCGTATCTCGTAATGCAGCAGGAGTTTCCTCGTCACACGGGTGTCCTCAGCGGCAATGAAGTCCACCTCTTTCAGGATGCGGAGCTGCCGCAGGGTGATGTCCTCTAAATTCCCGATGGGCGTTCCGGTGATGTAAAGTGTTCCGCTCATGGCTGTTCCTCCTGTGTGTAGAGTGCGGCAGCTTCTCCGGTGAGTATGCCGTTTTCATACATGATAAAGGGCTTTTCGGTTTGCAGGAACGGCTTTGCACCCCGTTTCCCCTCGAGCAGAAAAAGCCACGGTCTGTCCACGGCTGTTCTCGAGACAAATTGCAGGCGTTTCGGTTCGAGCTTTTCAGACCGCATGGCGCAGATATAATCCGGCAGGCGTTCCGGTCTGCCGCAGACACAGAGCCGTCCGCCCGCATTCAGGAGTTTTGCAGCAGCCCTGCACACGTCCTCCGGTGTGCAGACGATGCCGTGCCGTGCCAGCCGCTGTGAGGCGTTCGCTGCCTCTTTCCCCGAACCCGGTGGTTGATAGGGCGGATTGCACAGCACCAGACTGCACTGCCCCAGCGGTGCGCCCGCCCAGAGTTCCCGCATATCCGCACACACCGGAATAATACCCGTCACGCCGCTGAGACGGATGCCCTCTTTCAGCTGTGCGATGGCGTTTGCCTGTACGTCCACGGCATAGATGCATTTCGGCGGCCGGTGCTTCTGCATGAGCAGGGGGATGATGCCGCACCCTGTCCCCAGTTCTGCTGCGGTGTCCTTTTCCTTGTATCGTGAAAAATGTGTCAGCAGGAAAGCATCCGTCCCGAAACGGTGTTCCTCTGAAGTGCAGACGAAGATACCGCCGCCGATGGGTTCAGGCTTCCACATGGTTTGCCTCCGTCATTGTGCCGATGACTTCCTGCATGAGTGCCGCAGGTTCCTGATCAGGGAGCAGTTTCACCCCGATATAGGGCTTATCCACGCAGGAAAAGAGAATGCGCCGTCCGTATTTTGCGGAGAGGGCAGCGATCTGTTCCGGTTCGGGCTGCTGAATGTAGAATTGCAGGCTGCCGGAGCGTTGGGTGATCTCCGTGATACCCAGAGAAGCTGCCGAATTGCGCAGCAGGGAGACCTGTATCAGCCCTAAGATCGCTTTTGGGGGTTCGCCGTAACGGTCGATCAGCTCGTCGATCAGCTCCGACTCATCCGCCGCATCCCGCACAGCAGCGATCTTCCGGTACATGGCGATCCGGGACGGAGAGTCGCTGATATAGGTCTCAGGGATGTAGGCTTCAATGCGGATATCGACCGTGCAGCTGCTGGCGGTCTGGATCTTTTCGCCCTTGACTTCGGCGATCGCTTCGGAGAGCATCTGCATATACATATCGTAGCCGACAGTTTCCATGTGCCCATGCTGTCTGCCGCCGAGAATGCTGCCTGCCCCCCGTATTTCCAAGTCCCGCATGGCAATGCGGAAACCCGACCCGAACTGCGTGAACTCCCGCATGGCTTCGAGCCGTTTGGCAGCGATCTCTGTGAGCACCTTGTCCCGCTTGAAGAGGAAATATGCATAGGCACGCCGGTTAGAACGCCCCACACGCCCCCGGAGCTGATAGAGCTGTGAAAGCCCCAGCCGATCGGCATCCTCAATGATGAGGGTATTGACATTTGCCACATCCACGCCTGTTTCAATGATGGTCGTGCAGATGAGGATATCCACCTCGCCGTCCACGACCTGCTGCCAGATGTCGGAAATTTCCTCCTCGGTCAGCCTTCCGTGTGCTACGGCGATCCGGGCATCCGGCACAAGTGCCTGTAACCGGGCAGCACAGTTCATGATGGTGTCAATGCGGTTATGGATATAGTAGACCTGTCCGCCCCGTTTCAGTTCACGGGAGATCGCCTGTGCGACAACGCCGTCCTGATACTCGGCAACATAGGTCTGTACGGGGTATCTGTCCTGCGGCGGTTCACTCAGGACGGACATATCCCGGATACCGGAAAGCGCCATGTTCAGCGTTCTCGGAATGGGCGTCGCCGAAAGCGTCAGCACGTCGATGCCGGCAAACATTTCCTTGAAGCGTTCCTTGTGCGCCACCCCGAACCGCTGCTCCTCGTCAATGACCGCAAGCCCCAAGGCATGGAACTTCACATCCTTCTGAACGATCCTGTGCGTACCGATGAGAATGTCGATCTTGCCCTTGGCAGTGTCCTCTAAAATTTTTTTCTGTTCCTTTGGGGAGCGGAAACGGGAGAGCATTTCAATGCGCACCGGCATCCGGTCGAACCGCTGCACTGCTGTCCGATAATGCTGTAGGGCAAGCACCGTGGTCGGCGCAAGAATGGCGCATTGCCGGTCGGAAAGTACGCATTTCATAGCAGCCCGGAAAGCGACTTCCGTTTTCCCGAAGCCCACATCGCCGCAGAGCAGTCTGTCCATAGGGCGTGTGCGCTGCATATCGGCTTTGATCTCTTCAATGCTCTGGAGCTGGTCGTCTGTTTCCACATAGGGGAAACGGCTCTCAAATTCCCGCTGCAATTCATCATCCGGGAAAAAGGCATATCCCTCGCTCTTTTCCCGCTTGGCATAGAGCTGCATCAGCTCCTCTGCCATATCCTTGACGGCACGGCGGACGTTATTGCAGGTCTTTTGCCACTGGGGAGAGGAGAGTTTGTTCAGGCGAACGGCATTTTCATCCCCTGCGCCGATGTAGCGGCTCACCATGTCCAGCTGTGTGACGGGTACGTATAGTTTTTCCGTTCCGGCATACTGAATGGTGATGTAGTCCTTGGCAATGCCCTCCATTTCGAGCTTGTGAATGCCCAAAAACCGTCCCACGCCGTGCATGGCATGGACGACCAGATCGCCCGGATGCAGGTCGGAAAGGCTTTGCAGCTCCATGCCTGCCTTGTGGCGGGTCTTGTGCTTCCGGGAAGTATTCACACCGGTCTGCACAATGAGGGCAGTCTTGTTGTCCGGGTAGGAAAAGCCGCTGCTGATGCGCCTTGCCGTGACAAGGACAGCGCCCGGCGGACAGAGGTCGTCCTCCTGTGCAATGGAACAGCGGATGCCGCTTTCCTGCAAGTCATTCACGAGGATGGGCAGCGTTTTTTCACTGCCGGCAGCCAATACGATGCGGTAATGGTCATGGATGTAGTCCTGCAAGTCTTCGAGCAGCTGCCGGATCTCACCGCCCCATGGGGCATTTTGTTCTGCCTGAATGGAAATGATCTTCCGGAACGGGATGCGTTCACTGCCCTGTAAAAAATGGCTGAGATACACGCAGTTCCGCTCGGCAAGCAGTTCCTGCGTTCCGGCATGATCAAGCACACCGCCGTCCAGCCCCCGGCAGAGCGTGCCGTCCTCAAAGAGGAGCTGCAAGTCCTCACGCATCTGTGCCGTGACCCCCTGTGCCTGCCGGTGTACGTCAGCCGCTTCACTGATCAGGATGGCCCCATTCAGGTAGGCAGTCAGGTAGGTCGGCTTATAGAGCAGTGTGTAGTATTTGTCCGCATTCGCAAGCCATAGCCCTGCATCCAGACGTGCTATGTCGTGTTCGAGCTTTTCCCGGACGGCAGCGGTGTGCTTGCCCCGCACTTTCGCAGAAAAGGCAAGGATCTTGGCTTTCAGTTCCTCCGGGGAAGCGAGCAGCTCCGCAGCAGGGGAGATCGTAATGCTGTCGATCGCTTCTGTGCGGCGCTGTGACTCGGTGTCGAAGTAGTTCAGGGAATCCACCGCATCCCCCCAAAGCTCCATCCGGACGGGAAATTCCGACTGCACCGGGAAGATATCCACGATCGCCCCCCGCACGGCGAATTGTCCCTTTCCTTCGACCGTTTCACAACGGACATAGCCCGCCTGAATGAGGCGGGCAGTCAGGACTTTGAGGTCGACCGTGCTGTCCTTGTGCAGTGCGATATGTGCCTGTTTCAGCACGTCCGGGGGAATGGTCGGCTGCATGAGGGCTTCTATTCCGGCGGTGACGATGCGCACGCTGTTTTCTAAGATCGCCGAAAGCACGTGCAGCCGTTCCTGTTCATAGGCAGAGGACTTGCTCTCGGCGGCGGTGAACAGCAGTTCCTTGGCGGGGAAGTGGAGCGAAACGGTCTTTCCTGCCATGGCATTGATGTCAGCACTGAGGCGCAGTGCCTCGGCTTCCGTTCCGGTCAGCAGGAGCAGGGGAGCGTTCTCCCGTTCTGCAAGCGTCAGGGCAAGCTGTGCCTTGTGCACGGGAGACAGCCCCGTCACGCAGACAGGCACTTCTCCGCTGTCAAGCGCAGAACAGAGCCGCCCGTAGTCCGGCAGCTCCGCAAATGTCTGTGTAAAGAAATCCATAGTATACCTCGTTATGCATTGAAGCGGTTCATGGCTTCGTCCGTTTTGTCATTGACCATCAGGCGCAGACATTCGGCGGCATGGGTGCAGGACTGTTCCATTTTTTCCAGTTCCTCCGGGCGGAATTTGCTGAGTACCCAGTCGGCAAGGGACATTTCCCGGTGCGGCTTTGCGCCGACACCTAATTTAATACGGGCAAACTCTTCCGACCCGGTCAGTTCGATAATGCTCTTGATGCCGTTATGGCCGCCTGCCGAACCTTTCCGGCGGATGCGCAGCTTGCCGGGGGGCAGGGAAATATCATCAAAGACCACAATGAGCTGTGAAATGTCCAGCTTGTAAAACTGCATCGCCTGCACGACCGCTTCGCCGCTGTTGTTCATATAGGTCGCAGGTTTCAGGAGCAGACAGCGCTGTCCGGCAAGTGTCACATCCCCGACATAGCCCTTAAATTTCATGCGGTCGATCTTCACCTGTTCCTGTGCGGCAAGGGTATCCAGCGCCATAAAGCCGGCATTGTGCCGGGTATTCTCGTAGACCATGCCCGGATTGCCAAGCCCGGTGATCAGCCACTGCGGCTTGCCGGCGGTGCGGCTGTTTTGTTCGATCTGTGCAAAAATATCTATGATCCCCATGCTTTTCTTCTCCTTTGCGCTCCTTTGGCGGCAAATGTGCCGCAGCTGTTTACTATTATACCATGCCTTTGCCGAAATTGCAAGGGGAGATCTGTCGATGCCGGGAATATTTTGAAAAAAAGCTTGCTAATCACACGAAATCATGTTATAATAGTAAAGGCAGCGGCAGGCAGGATCCCTGTCTGCCGCATACGCTGTCATAAAGGTGAGGTGAACATCATGAGTACGGACCCGTATGGGCGAGCGAAACAACTGATACCCCCGGCACGTGTCCGTCATGCTGCCGGGACAGAAAGGCGGCATCATTATGATCCATTTCTACCAGACACAGGGAAACTGTGTCCGGGAGATCTCTGCCCCCGCACAGGGGTGCTGGATCTCCGTCATTGACCCGACCGCACAGGAGATACAGCAGCTGATCGAGACTTATGGACTGGACAGCGGCTTTGTCCGTTCTTCCCTTGATGAAGAGGAATCCTCCCGTATCGAGCGTGAGGACGATCAGACGCTCATCATCGTGGACACGGCAGTTTCCGAGCTGCAAACAGAGGAGACGATCCTGTTTTTTACAGTGCCGTTGGGCATCATCATCACGGATGATCATGTATTTACCATTTCCCTCCGGGACAACCGGGTGCTGCGGGATATGGCAGAGGGTGTTGTCAAGGGCATCCAGACCCGCATGAAGACCCGTTTCGTCATGCAGCTCTTGCTGCGCATCACAGCGATCTATCTGCAGGACCTGAAACAGATCGACAAGACATCCTACGTCATGGAACAGAAATTGAGCGGTGCGATGAAAAACAAGGAGCTGATCCAGATGCTGGAGCTGGAAAAGTCCCTTGTGTACTTCTCCACCTCCCTCAAGGCAAATGAAGTCACCATCGAAAAACTGCTCCGGGGACGTACCATCAAGCTCTATGACGAGGATCAGGATCTGCTGGAGGATGTCCTCATCGAGGTGCGGCAGGCGATCGAGATGAGCAATATCTACTCCGGCATCCTGTCAAGCATGGTCGAGGCGTTCGGCTCGGTCATTTCCAACAACCTGAACATGGTCATGTGGCGGCTGACGGTCATTACGATCATCATGTCGATCCCGACCATGATCTTCAGCTTTTACGGCATGAACACGGACGGACTGCCCGTGCCGCATACTTGGTTTGCGCTGCTGGTGTCGGTCGTGCCGACTTTAGCGGCAGCTTTCATCATGCTGAAAAACAGCAAATACAAATAGGAAAATTGTTTTCCATTTTGCAAATGGGAATAATTTTGTATTGACTTTTTTCAGTTTCTCTATTATAATAAAGGAAAGGCTGAAAAGCCAAGATCACAGGAGGTAATGAAATGAAGAAAATGGCAGCATACACGTTAGCGTTTTTACTTGCAGCAGGTGTAACAGCGCCTGTCTGCCTTTCCACGGTCAATGCCTCGGCAGAGCGCCCGTCTGTGGTGGTGATCGGTGACGGCATCGTCAGCGGTGCTTTCTTGGGAGAGGGAGAGCAGTCCTTTGCGGACATACTGCAGGCTGACCTGCCGGCAGGAGCTGTGTTTACCGTATATGCAGAGGACGGCTACACCACGGGAGATGTTCTGGATCTGCTGGATGACACGGCGGTGCAGGGCACTTTAGCGGATGCGGATGCGATCATCGTGACGGCGGGTATCCATGATATCATGGACGATTTCATGGATCTTGCGTATCAGTATAAGGACAAATATGGGGTGGAGAAGTTCTCCGACCTCTACACCATGAGTCAGGAAGATCTGGGGGCTACAGATCCACAGCTGATCGATATGTCTCTGGCGCTGTCCAGAAGCGTGGAGACCTATCAGGAAAGCTGCCGGGACAATATCTTGCAGATCGGTGAGAAGCTCTCCGGATACGATGCGCAGCTGATCGCCGTGAATGTTTACAACAGCATGGACACCATTGAGAATTTCAGCTCCCTTAGCCCCAACCGGAAGCTTGGCTACAATTCCATCAAGAACCCCATCGGCACGGTGCTGAAAGACTATGTGAATGCGGCATATACGGAGATCGCCGGTACTTACGGGTTTGAGATCGTGGATGCGTATACCGCCTTTGCAGGGCTTGCGTATCAGTATACCAATTTGGATGAAATGGAAGTCGATCCCAATGCGGCGGGGCATGCGTGGCTTGCTGCTGCGGTGGAGGAGGTGCTTGATCCTGCCATCCTGACCGCAGAGCCGCAGGAGAGCTTTACGTATGAGATCGCAGAGCAGGGCTGCCCATACTGCTTGGCAGAGGATGCTGCCTTTTCTGCGGAAAAGCTGATCGGTGCGGTGAAAGTCACGGATGCGGCAACGGGTCAGGCGACCCTGCAAAAGCCGGCAGACATGGGCGCAGACCGCTTTGCATTCAGCGTGGACGGCAAAGAGGCAAGCCCGGCAGGGTCGTATACTGCACCTTATTATATAGGCAGCGTGACTGCGGCATATGACGGGCAGCCTGTCAGCGGGGAATGCCCGGTCATGATCGGCAAAAAGGGCGATGCCGATCTGGACGGTCAGGTGAGCGTGAACGATGCTACGGCTGTGTTGAAATACGTTTCCATGTCTCTGTTCGGGGAGGGATATGTCTATTCCGATGCGGCAGAGGATGCGCAGTTGGAGGGGCTTTCCTACTGCCTTGCCGATGTGGACGGGGAGTCCGTTGACCATGGTGCGGATGGTTCTGAGCTGGGGGTATCGGATGCTACCATGATCCTGAAATATATTGCCATGAGTATGTTTGAAGATCCGGACTGGTCGGAATGTCTGGCAAAGTAACACAGAAAGAAAAGGAGGAGCTGCAAGAAAAAATATCTTGCAGCTCTCACTGTGCGGACAGATGCTTTCCGGATACGCCGGAAACGAACGCAGTCTTTTGATCACTTTTTTGGTTTCCTGTCATGTAATTTTCACAAAGCAGAGTATAATAATACTTGTAAGGCAGAAAACCATACCTGCACAGGAGGCAGGCAAGCAATAGAAAGGATGCGTTATCATGTTTGAGAAAAATGAAAATGAGTACGGGACATCCCGCCGCAATGAGCCGGAATATACCAATTATTATGATGCCCCCGGTACACCGGAGAGCAGCTATGTCAATCTCTACTCCGACCCCAGCAAGCCCCCGAAGAAGTCGGGCGGAAAAAAATTCCTCAAGGTCGTAGCAGCTGTGGCAGCACTGGCAGTCGTTTCCGTATCGTCCATCGAGCTGTACAAGGCTTTCGGGAAGGAAAACACATCCCGTTGGACTTCCGAAGCAAAGAGCGAAGCCGCTCTTGACACCTCCGAGGACGACAGCAGCGAGGAGGATGCACCGGAGGACAGCGCTTCTGACGGAAAAGCGCAGAACTCCTCCGCAAGCTGGATCAACATGGCAGCCCCGGCGGGTTCGCTGACGATCCCGGAGATCGTGGACAAGGCGCTGCCGTCCGTGGTCGGCATCAGCTCTACTTTTGAATATGAAGGACAGGCGAATGACTTCTTCGGGTTCGGGTTCGGGTTCTATAACTACGGCGGTGAGGGTCAGAAAAAGCAGCTGACCGGCACAGGTACGGGCATCGTCATGTCCGAGGACGGTTATGTCATCACCAATGCACACTGCATCTACGACAACGATTCCCAGTATAAGGCAGGAAAAGCCGTCAGTGTGAGCGTTGTCATGGGCGATGAGGACGAAACGGAGTACGAAGCCCAGATCGTCGGCTACGATCTTCAGTCCGACCTTGCCGTGCTGAAAATTGAGGCGAACGGGCTGACCCCGGCAGAATTCGGGGACAGCGACAAGCTGGCAGTCGGGGAGCTGGTCGTGGCGATCGGCAATCCGCTCGGTTTCGAGCTGTTCGGGACGACGACCTGCGGGATCGTTTCCGCCCTGAACCGGGAGATCACCATTGAGGACAGGAAAATGACGATGATCCAGACGGATACCACTATCAACAACGGCAACTCCGGCGGACCGCTGCTCAACGGCTACGGACAGGTCATCGGTATCAATTCCGCAAAGCTGAGCAGTTCCTACGGCTCGTCCGAGGCAACGGTCGAGGGGCTTGGGTTCGCCATCCCGATCACCAGCGCCAAGGACATCATCAACGACCTGATCAATAATGGCTACGTGACGGGCAGACCGCAGATCGGCATTACCGGGCAGGATGTCACGGAGTCGGATGCACAGCGTTTCGGGCTGCCGCAGGGCGTGTATGTGATCGCTGCCGATGAAAGCTCCGCTGCTTACAAGGCAGGCATCCGTCAGGGCGACATCATCACCGCCGTTGACGGCGTGGAGATCACGACACAGGATGAACTGACCGAGGAGAAGAACAAGCACAAAGCCGGAGAGACCATCACCCTGACGGTCTATCGGGCAGGGGAGAGCATGGATGTGCAGCTCGTTCTACAGGAAACACAGCAGGAAGGCTGACAAAAAACAGCTCTCTGCACCCCGTGTGCAGGGAGCTGTATTGTGCATAATGTTGCCGGAAATGGAAATTCTAAGGCGAAAATGGGAAAAAATGACGTGTGCATTGTGCATGATGCATAAAAACGGCAAGAAAATTTATACGATTTTTTATAAAGAAAAAAGAATTGGGGGTTGACAATTATCTGATAATATGCTAAAATAGGATTATGAAAGCGTCATAGCCCTGACGGCTGGGCGTTTGCATACGCATGGGAACAGACGTATACATAAGGCAGTTTGTGTATCGCTACGGCGGTGAACGTTCCTGCTCCCTGCATCAGGTAATTCTGAATCATTAAAGAAGAGAGAGGTAATTGAAACAATGAAGAAGTCATTTCTGAAAAGAGTAATGGCTGCTGCGGTCGCAGTTCCTGTTGCTCTGACACAGACCGTACTGTTTCCTTCTTTTGCCGTAGATGATACCGCTGATGGCGGCAAGACTGTTGACGTAAACACATTTACGGATGTTGCTACTGAAGCAACGATCGAAAAGCTCGTCAGCGGCAGTGAAGCAAACGTCAAGGCTAAAGAAGCTGCTGAGGACAAAGTAACTAAGGACAAAGTAACTACCTTTGCATGGGTACAGAAGAGCACTTGGAATGATAAGCTGGAAGTTGCTTTGAAGGGTGTAGGCGACAAGGAGATCGAGCTGGATCCGGCAAAACTGGCAGAAAGCATTGCAAGTCAGGGCACTTATGTGGACATGGCTAAAGACGTTCTGCTGGATCCAAACACCAAGGCGTTTGCTTCTGTTGAAGCAGATAAAGTGACGATCACGCTGAAGATCGACTACGATTATGTAGAGAGCGCACGGAAGACGCTGTTCGACAAGCTCAATGCAAAGTATCCGGGGATCATCAACGAGGACGAACTGGCTCTGGAAGGCAGGATCACGGGCTCTGTTATTATCACAGCTGATATGGCTGATCTGGCTAACAAGAATGTTCAGTTCACGGTCGAAACAGATATCGATGGTACAAACAATGATGGCTCTGTATCTGTTGAAGGCATCGTACAGTATGTTCAGGATCTTCTGGATGAAACAAAGGCTAAGGCTCTGGAAACTCTGAACACGGTCGTTGAAAAGTACGAGGCTGATGAAGCTACTGCTTATCAGCAGAAGGCTGAGGCTGAGGCTGCAAGAGATCAGGCTATTAAGGACAGGGATGCCGCTGAGGCAACTTTTGCTGAGAAGAAGGCTGAACTGGATGCTATGGATGAAAGCCTGAAGGATACAGATGAGTACAAGAAGGCACAGGATGATTATGATACAGCTTATGCTGAATTTGAGCAGAAGAAGCAAGAGCTGGAGGACAAGATCGCTGAACTGGAAGAAGCAAGTGCAAAGCTTGAACAGGCTTCTAAGGATCTGGATGATGCAGAGGCACTGGCTAACGAAGAGCTGGACAAGATGTTCGATACGTATCAGGGACAGCTGGATCGTGCCAAGAACTATCTGGATCGTCTGAGCACGAACTTCAACAGATCTGTCAAGGCTGCTGATGCTGATGAGCTGTGGGAGAAGGCAAGAGCATTCGCTGAGAAGAAAGCTCCGAACAAGAGCCAGAGGATCCCGGACACGCTTGACGAGGCAATTGCAAGCGATCCTTACACGACACTGCAGAAGATCTTCAATGAAGTGGTAAACCAGATCAATGAGCAGACGGAAGTTACCAAGATCGATATGACTTTGCCGGATCTGACTGATCTTGCTAAGGACGTTTATGACATCGAAGTGAATGGTTCTTGCGTAAATTACGCTGTAAGTGGTGACGCATTCGCTTATCTGCCGGATGAGGGCGCTGACTATGATGAGGCTGCTTACAAGGCATTCGTTCAGGAGCAGGTCGATGCTATGAACGAGGCTGCCGAGGAAGGCGTTGCCTATGAGTGGGACGGCACGATCGAGCATGTAAAGTGCGTTGAGGTCGAAGGCAATGCAAATGCTAATGGACTGAATGGCGATGGCACTTTGGATGTATATCGTGTGATCTACTACACTGTCAAGGAAACTGAGGAAGAGACCACCGAGTCCAATCCGACTGAGACTGAGACGGACAGCTCTGATGCTTCGGAAGATACCACTGGTGAAACCGAATCCACAGAAAATCCGGAAGGTACTACAGGCGAAACGGAATCCACAGAAAATCCGGAAGGTACCACTGGCGAAACGGAATCCACAGAAAATCCGGAAGGTACGGAAGGTACTACAGGCGAAACAGAATCCACAGAAACTCCGACACAGGAGCCAGTTGCTGATTCTATCGTGGATGTTGTCGCTGACGGCGGCAGAGCATTCTACTTCTCGCATGACAGCATCGCATTTGACCCGGCAGAGCTGATCGTTTCCGCTTCCGGTGTAGTCAAGGACACAAATGGTGACCCTGTTCTGGACGAGAACGGCGAGGAAAAGACCATGACGCTCGACGAGCTGGGCATCGAGAACTTTACATTCGGTACAACACTGACCGGTTCTGTAGAGGGTCTGTCTCCGAAGGATGTCTATGAGGATAACAAGGACGAAGTTCCGTATATCGTAGCACAGCTCAACATCTACTACAAGGGCGAGCTTGTCAATACCGATGCAGCGACAGTCTATATCGGTGTGAAGGGCGATGCAAACCTCGACGGGTCTGTTACAGTCGATGATGCTACGACAATTCTGAAATACAATTCCGAATCGCTCTTCGGTGATGCTTATCTCTACTCGTCAGAAGCTTCGAGTTCGCAGCTTGAGAACTTTGCATACTTCTTGGCTGATGTAAATGGTGAGTCCATTGACCATGGTGCAACTACCGCAAATGGCGAGGAAACATCCCTGTTGAATGTCGATGATGCTACGGGCATTCTGAAGTACAATTCCAAGGCACTGTTCGGCGAAGTGAATTGGATCCCGGATGTTCTGAACGCACCGTATCCGAAGTACGCCGAGGCTATCGCCAAGGCAGAAAAGCTGATCGACTGATCAGTGTTCCCGAATGCATATGTGGCACCGCATTTTGGTGCGGTGCCTGCATATAAATTTATCTTGAAAGGAAAAGATTCAAAATGGTAAGGTTTAACTTTAAGAAGGTTGCCGCTTCTGTAGCAGCGCTTTCCATTGTTGCATGCATGGCAGCAGTTCCTACCTCCGCATCTGATACAGCGGTTGAGCTTACAATTGGCAAAAAGGAATTGACAGTAAGCGAAGCAAAGGGTGCTACAGTCGACATCCCGATCACGATCAATGCTCCGGCACTGACGGGCTTCTCGATCGTTATCGATGTCCAGGATTCAGCTGAAGGCGGTAGAGTTACACGTGATTTCGCATTCGACACTGAGGCAAATGGACTCTTGGAAAGTGCTGTGATCGTGCAGCCTTCAAATTTCAGTGCCAGCGGTGCATCATGGGCAGCTGCTAGTCCTAAGAATCTGAAGGAGAGCTTTGCGGTTGTGCATGTAACGCTCCCGGATGATATTGAGGTTGGTGAGAAGTTTGAGATCAAGTATATGGAAAAGGGTCCTTCCGGTCTGGCAAACGTCTGGTCCAATGATGAAGAAAGTGCGCTTTATGATGTAATTTCCGATGACGGTTGGATCGAGATCATAGCAGATCCGGTCGATACTACCACAACTCCGGTAGCTACCACCACAACAGAGGCTCCTGCTACCACTACAACAGAGGCTCCTGCTGATACTACGACAGTTCCGGCTGGCACTACAACTGCCGCAACAACGGCTGATGCTGGCAATGCTTCTAACACATCCGCATCGACTGCTGCTGGCGCAGGCGGCACTGGCACAACGACAGTTGCTTCCAGCACTGGTTCTCCGCAGACCGGTTCTTCCGATGTTCTGCCGATCGCAGGCGCTGCTGCTGCTGTAGCAGTTCTGGGCGGTGTTGCTCTGGTCGCTAAGAAGAAGAATGACTAATTCTTTGGAATAGCTGCATGTTAAAAAAGTCTCTCCGGAAACGGAGAGGCTTTTTCTATATTCGGGAAATGTCCGCAGGACGATCAGGATAACAAAATTCCCTCCCTAGAGGAGGGAATTTTCTCGATCGTTCAGGTGGCGGTGCATACAGTAGGAAAGTGTCAGAAGACTGTCGCCGAGATGAACATTTTCCACAATAATATCCGGGTTATTGATACGCAGATCAAAGTGGCTGAAATTCCAGAAACCACTGATGCCAAGCGAAATGAGCTGATCCGCAAGCTGCTGTGCGGCATCCTTGGGGATGCAGAGGACAGCGACCAGAGGGTGATACTGCTTGCAGAAAGTTTCAAGAGATTCCATAGGCATGATCGGAAGTTTTGCCGTCGTCGTGCCTTGGATCAGAGGATCATTGTCAAAAATACCGATCAGCTCGCACCCCCGTTTGCGGAAATCCACATGGGCTGCAATAGCTTTTCCAAGATTGCCTGCGCCGATGAGTATGACACCTGTTCTGCCGTGTACACCAAGAATATTGCCAATGATCTCACGCAGCTCTTTCACGTGATAGCCGTAGCCCTGCTGTCCGAAGCCGCCGAAGCAGTTGAAATCTTGTCTGATCTGGGAAGCGGAAAGCCCCATACGCTGTGCCAGTTCCCGTGAGGAGATGCGCTCCACATGCTCCCGTTCCAGATCGCCGAGGAAACGGTAATACCGGGGCAGACGGCGTATGACGGGGGTCGAGATGACTTGTTTTGCCATAAGACCTGTGCCTCCTTAGCGCATGAGGGCAGACAGCCGGAGGTTGATCTCCTCCAGAAATTCACGGGAGTTGACCTTCCGCTTGTTCTCCAGAGAGGACAGCAGGTAGAGGTCGCCCGTCATCACGCCCTCCTCAATGGTCTGAATGGTCGCCTGTTCGAGCTTGTCCGCATAGTCCACAAGTGCCGGGATGTTGTCCAGTTCGCCACGCTTGCGCAGTGCGCCGCTCCATGCAAAAATGGTCGCAACGGAATTAGTCGAAGTTTCCTCACCCTTAAGGTACTTGTAGTAGTGCCGCTGCACCGTCCCGTGGGCAGCCTCGTACTCGTAGATGCCGTCCGGCGAAACGAGGACACTGCTCATCATTGCCAGCGATCCGTAAGCGGTGGAGACCATGTCGCTCATCACATCGCCGTCATAGTTCTTGCAAGCCCAGATGAACCCGCCGTTCGAGCGAATGACCCGTGCGACTGCATCATCAATGAGCGTGTAGAAGTATTCGATGCCGGCAGCGGCAAATTTTTCCTTGTATTCCGCATCAAAGATCTCCTGAAAAATGTCCTTGAACCGATGATCGTACTTCTTGGAAATGGTGTCCTTGGTCGCAAACCAGAGATCCTGCCTGCTGTCGAGTGCAAAATTGAAACAAGCCCGTGCAAAGCCCGCAATGCTGTCGTCCCGGTTATGCAGTCCCTGAATGATACCGTCCCCGGCGAAATCGTAGATCAGCTCACGGGTCTCGTTGCCGTCCTTGTCAGTGAACACCAGCTCCGCCTTGCCGCCGCCTTTGACCTGCATTTCGGTATTTTTGTACACATCACCGTAAGCATGCCGGGCGATCGTGATCGGCTTCGTCCATGTGGGAATGTAGGGATGAATGCCCTTGACGAGGATAGGCGTGCGGAAAACTGTGCCGTCCAGAATTGCCCGGATCGTGCCGTTCGGGGACTTCCACATCTGCGTGAGGTGGTATTCGGGCATACGGGCAGCGTTAGGCGTAATGGTCGCACACTTGACAGCCACGCCGTATTTTTTGGTCGCTTCGGCGGAATCGAAAGTCACCTGATCTTTGGTCGCCTCACGGTGTTCCAGACCGAGGTCATAGTATTCCGTATTCAGCTCCACATAGGGCAGGATGAGGATGTCCTTGATCCACTGCCAGAGGATACGTGTCATCTCGTCGCCATCCATTTCGACGAGGGGGGTGGTCATTTTGATCTTTTCCATAAAAATTCCTCCTTTGCCGCCTCACTTGGGGTCGGCGCATATGACTTGCATGGTTTCCGGCAGGGATCGTCTAATTGCCCCTCAAACAGGGGATAGACGATCTCCTGCCAGTTGACGAATATGCTGCGGCTGCATGGTGCTGCTGCGTTTTTGGCGTGAAAACAGACTTCTGTGTGTGGCGGACCAGAAAATGTATGTCAGTCCCCGATCATAAAGATCGCCGCAACGCAGATGATCAGAAAGATGATAAACAAGATCACCCGCCGGGTCTTTTCACCGACAGCAGGTACGTACTTTTCCATAAGGCTGTCGGCAATGGCATACAACACGCACAGCACGACAAATAATATCACATCTTTCCACGACCGGAAATGGATCCGGCGGGCAAGTTCTCCCTGTAATACTTGCATCCTATTCAGCATACGATAGTTCTCCTTTTCATGGCAGACCCGTTTATTTCAGGTTCTCCCGTGTATAGTCCAGCAGACCGCCGGCAAGGATAATATCCTTCGTCCGTCCGGTCAGTTCGCAGAGGACAGGGATCTCCTTTCCGGTGGTGGTATTGACCACAACAAGTTCCTGCTCTCCGGCAGCGATCTTGTCCCGCACCTTGGCGAGTTTCAGGACGTCGCCCTCGGAAATGCTGTCATAGTCCGCCTCGTTGACGAAAGTCAGCGGCAGGATCCCGGCGTTGATGAGGTTCGCACGGTGGATACGTGCAAAGGACTTTACAAGCACTGCCTTGATGCCCAGATACAGCGGCGCAAGTGCAGCGTGTTCACGGGAAGAACCCTGCCCGTAATTCGAGCCGCCGACGATGATGCTCTTGCCAAGTGCTTTTGCCCGTGCCGGGAAGCTTTCATCGCAGACCGTGAAGCAGTACTGGGAAATTGCCGGAATATTGGAACGCAGCGGCAGGATCTTCGCTCCGGCAGGCATGATATGGTCGGTCGTGATATTGTCGCCTACCTTGAGGGAGACTGGCGCTGTGATGGACATTTCAAGCGGTGCGGTGTCCGGGTAGGATTTGATGTTCGGACCTCTAAGGATCTGCACGTCTGCCGCTTCGGCTTCGGAGGCGGGCGGTGTTACCATATTGTCGTTGACCTTGAATTTCTCCGGGAGCGTAAATGCCGGCATTTCGCCGATCTCCCGTGGGTCGGTCAGGCAGCCGTTGACAGCGGAAATGGCAGCCAGTTCCGGCGAAACGAGGTAGATCTGTCCGTCCTTTGTCCCGGAACGCCCGAGGAAGTTGCGGTTAAAGGTACGCAGGGAAATACCGCCGGAATTCGGGCTTTGTCCCATGCCGATGCACGGACCGCAGGCGCTTTCGAGGATCCTTGCGCCGGCATCGATCATAATGGAGAGCAGCCCCATATCTGCCATCATATTCAGCACCTGCTTTGAGCCGGGTGCAATGGCAAGGGAAACATCCGGATGTACGGTCTTGCCCTTGAGGATGTGTGCGACTTTCATCATATCGAGCAAAGAAGAATTGGTACACGAACCAATGCAGACCTGATCGATCTTCAGCTTGCCGATCTCGGCAACAGTCTTGACATTGTCCGGAGAATGCGGACAAGCTGCGAGCGGTTCGAGGGCGGAAAGGTCGATGTTGACTTCCTCGTCATAGACGGCATCATCGTCCGCTTTCTGTTCTGTCCAGACTTCGCCCCGTCCCTGTGCCTCGAGGAACTGCTTGGTGATCTCATCGGACGGGAAAATGGAAGTGGTCGCACCCAGTTCTGCACCCATGTTGGTGATGGTCGCACGTTCCGGAACGCTCAGTGTCTTGACACCTTCGCCCACGTACTCGATGACCTTGCCCACGCCGCCCTTGACGGAAAGCCGGCGGAGCACTTCGAGGATGACATCCTTGGCAGACACCCACGGGGAAAGTTTTCCGGTGAGTTCGACTTTAACGATTTTGGGGTAGGTGATGTAGTAAGCACCGCCGCCCATGGCAACTGCCACATCCAGACCGCCTGCGCCAATGGCGATCATCCCGATGCCGCCGCCCGTGGGGGTATGGCTGTCCGACCCGATGAGGGTCTTGCCGGGGATGCCGAACCGCTCCAGATGTACCTGATGACAGATACCATTGCCCGGACGGGAGAAATAAATGCCGTGTTTCTTGGCTACCGAGCCGATAAAGCGGTGATCGTCGGCATTTTCAAAGCCGTTCTGGAGGGTGTTGTGGTCGATGTATGCCACGCTGCGTTCCGTGCGGACACGGGGCACACCCATAGCCTCAAATTCAAGATAAGCCATTGTGCCAGTCGCATCCTGTGTGAGCGTCTGGTCGATGCGGATACCGATCTCCTGTCCCTTGACAGGTTCACCGTCCACAAGGTGCGCACGGAGAATTTTTTCTGTGAGTGTTAAACCCATGTTACATCATCCTTTCGATTTATCTGGACATGACAGCCCATAGTACTATTATACAATATTTCGCAGAATTTGTCAACTATTTAACAAATCATTTTTGAAATTTAAGGAGATACCGCTATAAAGCTAAAAAAACTTGACATTTTCCGGAAATTATGCTATAATACCAGTATCATGCTGTGCATGAAATTTATGAATTGCGGGAGAAAAAGTAATGCGTATAAAAAAATTACTTGCGGCAGTGCTGTTCCTCTGTGTGGGCACGGTAAGTCTGCCCGTGTCGGCGGTGGAGGTCGCTCTGCCGGAAAGTGTGGTGCAGGTGCAGGACGGGGAGGAACAGCCTACATCCGGTACGTGCGGTGCAAAAGGCAATGAAGAAAATGTGAAGTGGAGCTTTGATGAAGCGACCGGAACGCTGACGATCAGTGGGACGGGGGAGATGAGCGATGGTTCGTGGGACGGACTGGAGTTCACTTCTGTCGTGATCGAGGACGGGGTGACAAATGTCGGAAATCAGGCGTTTTATGAGTGTACTTCCTTGACTTCCGTGACGATCCCGGAGAGTGTGACAAGCATCGAGTATGGTGCATTTATGTTCTGTGGATCCCTGACATCTGTGACAATTCCGGATAGCATGACAAGCATTGAAGCTCAGGCGTTTTATGAATGTGGATCCCTGACAGCAGTGACGCTCCCGGACAGTTTGACAAGCATCGGAGATGAGGCATTTAGAGGCTGTTCTTCCCTGACTTCTGTGACGATTCCGGATGCTGTGACAAGTATCGAACGGGGTGTATTTTATGGTTGTTCTTCCTTGACATCCGTGATGATCCCGGATAGTGTGACAAGCATTGGAGTGGGAGCATTTGCGTTCTGTGGCTCCCTGACTTCCGTGACAATTCCGGACAGCGTGACAAGCATTGATGGTTCCGCCATTGATTACTGTGAATCCCTGACTTCTGTGACGATAGAAGATCCGGATTGTGAGATAGCTGATAGTCCATACACAATTTGCAATGATCATGGCACTTTCTCCGGCACGATCTGCGGCTATGAAAATTCTACGGCACAGGCATATGCGGAGAAGTACGGCTACACGTTCGAGAGCTTAGGCACAGCCCCCGGAGCGACAGAGCCGACCACAGTAACCACCACGACCACACCCGAAACCACCACAACCACGACCGAAACCACCACGACCACGACCGAGACCACCACGACCACACCGGAGACAACGACCGAGACCGGATCCACCACAACTACCCCCAGCACGACCACACCCACCGAGCCGACCCACGACACCGCCGATGTAGACGGCGATGGAGAGATCACGATCGACGATACGACCGCCATCCTGAAAGACATTTCCGCACAGCTTTTCGGGGACAGCCAGTTGACAGAAGCCCAGTCCAAGGCTGCCGACGTGAACGGTGACGGATCTCTGACGGTCGATGATGCAACGATCATCCTGAAATACATTGCCGCAAAACTCTTTGACCCGTTCGTAACGATCTCGGATCTCCTATAACTCTGCTTGCCAGACCGTAAGGGAGATGCTATCATAAGGATACTGTTTGAAATGAAAAGGAGTAAACTGTCATGACCGTATTTGAAGAATTGCAAAGACGAGGGCTGATCGCCCAGCTGACAGATGAGGAAGAGATCAAAAACCTGATCAACGAGGGCAAGGCGACTTTCTATATCGGCTTTGACCCGACCGCTGACAGCCTGCATGTGGGGCATTTCATGGCACTGTGCCTGATGAAGCGCCTGCAAATGGCAGGGAACAAGCCCATTGTGCTGCTGGGCGGCGGTACGGGCATGATCGGCGACCCGTCCGGCAAAAGCGATATGCGCAAGATGCTGGCTCCCGAGACCATTCAGCACAATGTAGCCTGCTTCAAAAAGCAGATGAGCCGCTTCATCGATTTTTCCGAGGGCAAGGCGGTCGCCGTCAACAATGCCGACTGGCTGCTTGACCTGAATTATATCGACCTGCTGCGTGAGGTAGGTGTGCATTTTTCCGTCAACCGGATGCTGTCGCATGAATGTTATAAGCAGCGCTGGGAAAAGGGTCTGACTTTCTTCGAGCTGAATTATATGATCATGCAGAGCTACGATTTTTATCGGCTGTATCTGGACTATGGCTGCAATATGCAGTTCGGCGGGGATGACCAGTGGGCAAATATGCTCGGCGGCACGGAGCTGATCCGCCGCAAGCTCGGCAAGGATGCCTATGCCATGACGATCACACTGCTGCTCAATTCCGAGGGCAAGAAAATGGGCAAGACCGAAAAGGGCGCTGTCTGGCTTGACCCCGAAAAGACCAGCCCCTATGACTTCTTCCAGTATTGGCGGAATGTGGCAGATGCCGATGTCATCAAGTGCCTGAAAATGCTGACCTTTGTTCCGATCGAACAGATCGAGGAGATGGAACAGCACATGGAAGGTGCGGAGTTCAACAAGGCAAAGGAACTGCTTGCCCATGAACTGACGGCGCTGGTACACGGCAAGGCGGAGGCGGATAAGGCACTCGAAGCCGCAAGAGCCGTATTCGGCGGCAGCGGTTCTTCCGAGAACATGCCCTCCACGGAGATCCCGGCGGAGCAGCTGACGGACGGTGCGGTCGATGTCCTGTCACTGCTGACAGAATGCGCCCTTGCCCCGACCAAGTCCGAGGCACGGCGGCTTGTCCAGCAGGGCGGTATCAGCATCAACGGCGAAAAGATCACCGACCCCAAGGCGATGATCGCCATAGACGGCGAACTGATCCTCAAAAAGGGCAAAAAGGTTTTCCACAAGGTCACAAAAGGATGAACGATCGCCGCAAGAAAAAAGGCATCTCGAGCCTGTTCCTTTAATTACTCTGATCACATGTCCCCATGTATGAAAATGGAAGCGTTTTCATACATGGGGTCTTTCCGCCCCGGAAAGGGTATTGACAAATTTGCTATATCGCTGTATAATGAATGTAGTGCTGTTCCGGCACATCCTGAATGATAAGGAGAGCGCATATGAGTAAATATTTTGGTACAGACGGCTTCCGGGGGGAAGCCAATAAGGAGCTGACTGCCGATCATGCCTATCAGGTCGGGCGTTTTCTCGGCTGGTACTACGGCGAACTCAAACGCCGCAAGGGCAGAGACGAGCCTGCCCGCATTGTCATCGGCAAGGACACACGGCGTTCCAGTTATATGTTTGAGTACTCCCTTGTCAGCGGTCTGACAGCTTCCGGTGCGGATGCATACCTGCTGCACGTTACCCCGACCCCCTCCGTTGCCTATGTGACAAGGATCGATGGATTTGACTGCGGTATCATGATCTCTGCCAGCCATAATCCCTACTATGACAACGGCATCAAGCTCATCAATGCCGACGGTGAAAAGATGGAGGAGGAGACCATTTCTCTGGTCGAGGACTACATTGACGGGAAGTTAGAGGTGTTCGGGGAACGTTACACGGAGCTGCCCTTTGCGACAAGGGAGCAGATCGGGTGTACGGTGGACTATGTTTCGGGCAGGAACCGTTACATCGGCTATCTCATCTCCCTCGGACAGTTTTCGTTCCGGGGCGTGAAAGTGGGGCTGGACTGCGCAAACGGCGCATCGTGGAATGTTGCCAAGTCCGTGTTCGATGCCCTCGGCGCAGAAACGCACGTCATCAACGCACAGCCCAACGGCACGAATATCAACCTCAATGCAGGCTCGACCCATATTGCAGGCTTGCAGAAATTTGTAGCCGAAAACGGGCTTGACGTGGGCTTTGCCTATGACGGGGATGCCGACCGCTGCCTGTGCGTAGACGAAAAGGGCGAACTGCTGTCCGGCGACCATATTCTCTACATCTGCGGCAGATATATGCAGGAAAACGGAATGCTGAACGGCAACACCGTCGTGACGACCGTGATGAGCAATATCGGCTTGTACAAGGCATTTGACAAGGCAGGTATTAGCTATGTCAAGACCGCTGTCGGTGATAAATACGTGTATGAATATATGTCAAACAATGCCTGTCGGCTTGGCGGGGAACAGTCGGGGCATATCATTTTCTCGAAATATGCCACGACCGGTGACGGCATCCTGACAAGCCTGAAAATGATGGAAGTCATGCTTGCCGAAAAGAAGAAGATGAGCGAGCTTGCTGCGCCGGTCACGATCTATCCGCAGCTCCTCGTCAATGTTCGTGTCAGGGACAAGGAAGCAGCCATGTCGGATGCGGATGTGCAGAAAGCAGTTGCAGCAGCAGAGGCTTCGCTTGGCGATAGAGGACGAGTGCTTGTCCGCTGCTCCGGTACAGAACCGCTGGTGCGTGTCATGGCGGAGGCAGAAACCAAAGCCCTCTGCGAGGAAGTCGTCAACGGTATTGTGCAGATCATGAAAGACAAAGGGTTGGAAGCCTGAAAAATTGCCCGGTGCAAGTTCGCACCGGGCATTTTTTTAGAATAGGGACGATACAATTTCTTTCAGGAAAGCAGTGGCATCATCCACTGTCAGATCACCGCTCTCGTCAGCGTCCGCAGCGGCGAACTGCCAGTCTGTAAAGTGACTTGTGCCAAACAGTTTTTCGCTCAGTTCTTTCAGAAGCATAGTAACATCATCGACCGTAAGTATGCCGTCATTGTTGACATCGCCGGATGCAGGCTGCGGTGTCGTTTCGGGTGTTGTTGTGGATGGCGTGGTAGTTGTAGCAGATGTTGCGGTGGTTTCGGCTGTGGTTGCAGTTGTGGTGGTGGTTTCCGTGGTCGAAGTGGTCGTTTCGGGAGTTATGTAAGTTGTGGTGGTGGTTTCCGTGGTCAAAGTGGTCGTTTCGGGAGTTGTGTAAGTTGTGGTGGTGGTTTCTGTGGTCGAAGTGGTCGTTTCTGGAGTTGTGTAAGTTGTGGTGGTGGTTTCTGTGGTCGAAGTGGTCGTTTCAGGAGTTGTGTAAGTTGTGGTGGTGGTTTCTGTGGTCGAAGTGGTCGTTTCCGGTGTCGTGTAAGTTGTGGTGGTTTCTGTGGTCGAAGTGGTCGTTTCGGGAGTTGTGTAAGTTGTGGTGGTGGTTTCCGTGGTCGAAGTGGT
>CANQNG010000022.1 GCA_947625155.1 uncultured Clostridia bacterium | reverse complement strand
ATCTCAAATATTATGTTCGAGTGCCTTATGGATCCAATGATGATCTCAAGGGTGATTGGGAAAAATTGATTTCCGTGGATCCGCTTAAAATCACCTTGACAGGGCAGGCGGAATGTGCTATAATAAAAAGAAGGATCTGAGACAGATACTGCTCAAAAACAGGAGGTGCTTGGTTTGAAAAAGGAAACAGTCATCGGGCTTGCGGGGTTCAATCTGCTCTTTGCTGCGGCAGAGATCATCCTGTTTTCGGCACTGCGGGACAGCGGCGCAAAGCCAGCCGCTTCTCTGCTTGCCGGGGTCATCAGCTTTGCCGTGTTCGTGGCAGTGAATTACTGCATTTTCACCTTTGTCGGCAGACGAAAGCCCGTCCGCACCAGCAAGCTCAAAGATGCGCAGGACTACCGGGAAGCATTGGAAAGCTGGGAGAGCAAGCAGAACCCGTTCAACAACGAGTTACGGCAGGCGATCCATCAGCTTGACCTGTTCTACCAGAAAAAGACAGCCCTGAAAGCCCTGCTCGGTGAGGAAGGCAAGGCAGAAAACCCCTTTCTCTCCGTGAGCAGCGATGTGCAGGATTTCCTTTTTTCCAATATGAAAAAACTCCTCAACCGCATGACGATCATGGACATGGCAGATCATTCCCGCATCCCGATGCACAATGAATATATCCAGCATATCCTGTCACAGAACAAGCAATTGCTTTCCCAGTATGATAACCTGATCATTGAAATTTCCCAGATCGGCGACTCGAAGGATCTCGGGAGCTTAGATCTGGAAAATATCACCGAAGCGCTCCGGGAACTGCGGGATGAGCAGCACCCGGAAAGCGGCACGGTACAGCAGAGCGCACAGGAAGAAGCCTGAGCCGCAGAAAGGATGGCAGATATGGAAGGAAAAAACAATGGCAAGATCTTTGGCGGGATCGTTATCATCGGCATCGTGGTGCTGGCAGTCATCATTGCCGGCGTGATGCTCACGAACCAGATGGGCAAGACCTCCTACGAGATCTCCGAGGAGGATGCGACCCGCAAGCTCGACAAGCTCCTGCGGAACGTCAGCGTTACCGAAGTCGAGCCACGCAAAGCCCCGGTCGATTTTTCCGGGAGCGACTTGGCAGCCTCCCTGCCAGACATCAGCCAGTATCCGCTTACAGTAGAGGGACAGGGCGATGTGACAATTGAAATTTTCGCCTCCCCCGAAAAAGCCGGTACCGGCACGGACGGCTGGATGAACGAAGCCGCTAAAGCATTCAACGACCAGCACAATCGTACCACAACAGGAAAGACCATGGCTGTTTCCGTCCGCAACATCACATCGGGCATGGGTTCGGACTATATCGTGTCCGGGAAGTACCTGCCGGATGCCTTCTCCCCCTCGAACACCATGTGGGGCACAATGGCAGTTTCCAACGGTGCGCAGCTCAGTCTGGAACACGGTGCGGAACGCCTTGTGGGCAATGTGGCTGGCATCATGCTGGCAGACAATATGGTCAAGACTTTGACAGCCGATCACGGCGAAATTTCCATTGAGACCATTACGCAGGCTGCCATGGACGGCAAAGTCTCCATGGGCTACACCTACCCCTACACCAGCTCTACAGGCTTGAATTTCCTCGTTTCTTCACTGTACAGCTTTGACAGCGATGATCCGCTGAGCGATGCAGCCGTGAGCGCTTTCCAGAAATTTCAGGCAAACGTACCGTTCGTCTGCTACACCACACAGCAGATGCGGGGCGCTATGAGCAGCGGTTCGCTCAATGCCTGCATCATGGAGTACCAAACCTACGTCAACGATCCCGCCCTCCAGAAGGAATATGGATTCTATCCGTTCGGTGTACGCCATGACAACCCGATCTATGAGGTCGGCAGCATCGGCAGCGAAAAGGAAGAAGTGCTGGAGGCATTCACAGAATTCTGCCTGAGCGATGAGGAACAAAAACTCGCTGAACAATGCGGATTCAACCAGTTAGAGGACTACAAGAGCACAGAACCGGAATTTGATGCTGCCACGCTCCTGAATGCACAGCAGCTCTGGAAACAGGAGAAAGACTCCGGCAAGCCGGTCGTGGCAGTATTTGTGGCTGACGTGTCCGGCAGTATGGCAGGCGATCCGCTGTCCCGCCTGAAGATCTCCCTGATGAGCGCTTCACAGTATATCAACAGCAACAACTACATCGGCATGATCTCCTACAGCAACGATGTGCAGATCAACCTGCCGATCGCACAGTTTGATCTTGACCAGCGCTCCTATTTTGCAGGTGCTGTACAGGATCTGACAGCATCGGGGGCAACGTGTACCTATGATGCGGTCTTGCAGGGTGTGAAAATGCTCCGGGAGGCTGGCAAGACGATCCCGGATGCCAAGCTGATGCTGTTTGTGCTCAGTGACGGTGAAGTGAATATGGGCAGCAAACTCGGTGAGATCACCGACATCGTATCGGCACTGGACATCCCGGTCTATACGATCGGTTACAATGCTGATCTGGAAGAACTCGGTGAGCTGTCGGCGATCAATGAGGCAGCGACCATCGATGCGGATTCCGAGGACGTGGTTTACAAGCTCGGTGCGCTTTTCAATGCCCAGATGTAAGGCGGCTCACACAACAGGAAGTCATAGATACGCAAGAGGTCAGAACGCAAGACGGATCCTGACCTCTTTTCTGCCCCCTGCCACACAAAGGAGTCTTATATGGATCAGACAGAGATCTCCCGCCGTGACCGTATCATCGTCCGCACCAGTGTGGTCGGCATTGCTGCCAACCTGCTGCTGGCAGGCGCAAAGGCTGCTGTCGGACTGCTCTCCCACTCTATCGCGATCGTTCTGGATGCCGTGAACAATGTCAGCGATGTGCTCTCATCCGTCATTACGATCATCGGCACACACCTTGCGGGCAAAATGCCGGACAAAAAGCATCCCCTCGGGCATGGCAGAATGGAATACGTCAGCGCCATGCTGGTAGCTGCGGTCGTGCTCTATGCAGGCATCGCTGCCGCATGGGAAGCTTTTGGAAAGCTCCTGCACCCGGAAGATCCGCAGTACACCGGCGTGACTTTCGGTGTCATGGCAGCGGCTGTCGCCGTCAAACTGCTGCTGGGGTCCTACGTGCGGAACGTAGGAAAACGTGTCAACTCCGGAGCGCTGACGGCTTCGGGGGCGGATGCGCTCTTTGATGCGGCAGTTTCGCTTTCGGTGCTGCTAGCGGCAGGCATTTTCCTGCTCACGGGCTTCAATTCCGAAGGGATCGTCGGTCTGCTGATCTCTGCCGTCATTATTCGGGCAGGGGTCGGCATGCTGGGCGATGCGCTCGACGACCTGTTAGGCAAGCGCTTTGACAGCGAATACCTTTCCGAGATCCGAGAGACCATTTGTGAAGATCCGCTCGTACACGGGGCATATGACCTCATCCTGCACAGCTACGGACCGGAACGGTATATCGGTTCTGTCCACGTAGAGGTCGATGATACCCTGACCGCCGCCGAGATCGACCGGATGCAGCGCCGCATTGCGGCATCTGTTCTGGAACGGCACGGCGTACTGCTGACGGGTATCGGCATCTATGCACTGAACACGGAAAACGATGAGATCGCTGCCATGCGCCGGGAGATCGCCAATATCGTCACGGAACATCAGGGCGTTTTGCAGATACATGGTTTTTTTGCCGACCTGAAAGAAAAAACAGTGCATTTCGATGTCATCATCGACTATGCCCTTCGTGACCGGCAGGCTCTGTATCTGCATATCAAGGAAGACGTACAGGAAGCCTATCCGGATCTCACATTTCAGATCACCATGGACATGGACATATAAGCCAAACCAATGAAGCAGCACCCCGCAGGAGGCAGGGTGCTGCTTCTATTATATAGAGAGAGTTGAGGTATTTTACACGGGAAGTGTGTCGATCAGTTCGATCACATATTGCAGGATGTACAGAGCATCCAGCGGTGCAACAGCACCACTCCTGTCTACATCCGCATTCTGGTACGCCTGTTCACTCAATTCGCCGTCGATGTTCAGGAGATACCTGTTCAGGGCAACGACATCGTCCAGCTTTACATGGTTATCCAGTGTCAGGTCGCCATACACGATCTCGCCCGGCTCCTCGCCGCTTGCCTCTTCTGTTTCGGTCGGAGCAGGCTCGGTCGGATCGGGTCCTGTCGGCGCAGGTCCAGTCGGTTCGGGAGCGGTTACCTTTGTGAAGTGGCAGCCCATTGTGTAGAAGCTGCTGTTCTCAGCCGTTTCTGCAAAACCTCCGGTATAGACCGAGCCGTCTGCATTTCTCCATGCAGTATGGAGATCCGTACCCATTGCCGGAACTTCGAGCGTGATGAAATCGGTATCCGCCGGTGTCACCACTTCGCCCAGCTTAGAGCCGTTCTCCATAGTCTCCTTGACGACCTGATAGTACTTGCTGTTGTAGTAAACAGAATTGGACAGCGTGCCGACATACTTGTCATTCGACACCTTGATGCCGGGCGCATTGGACTTGGAAACACGGTCGGTGTTGATGTATGTCAGCATATTCTCAAAGGCAGCGGTCGGGGAATTGCGGTAAATGCTGAAATTCGGCTTGCCGTTGCCGCCCACGCCATTGTTGTAGGCGGTGCAGTTCTTCATATCGCCAAATTCCGGATTGTTGTTATCCGTGAAGCCGCAGTTCAGGTTCTCGAAAGCAAGGCAGTTGTCCAGTACATGACGTGTACCGATACCGCCGCCGCCAAGCTTGAAGCCGTTGCCGTCTGCATCACCGTAGCCTCTGCCGTCCTCCGTATAGCCGTTGCGGAATGCAACGCAATTCTTGATGGTGACCACGCCGATCGGTCCGGTTTCTTCCTTAGCATAGAGATCCCAGCCGTCATCGGAGTTGTTGTAAGACAGACAGCCGTCAAAGACATTGCCCTCACCGCAGGTCAGCTTGGCAGCAAAGCCGTCTGCATTCTCCATAGTTGCTTCATCGCAGTTGTTCTTGGAAGTGCAGTTCTTGACGAGGTTGTTGGTCGGCCATTCCGGAATGGAAGCCGCATCCATGCGGTAGCGGGAGAGCTGAAGTCCGGTGTCCTCGTTGTCGTTGAATACCATCATTTCGATGATGTTGTTGTTACCGGACAGGAGCATACCATTGTCGCCTGCCTGCGTGATCTCAAAGCCGTAGAAATGCCAGTAATTTCCATCGAGCACAAAACCTCTTGCCGTGGAGCTGACTTCCTGTCCGGTGAAGTCAAAGACTACCTTTGCACCGTTGTAGGAGGTGATCGTCTTATACTTGCCAGCTTCACCGGAATTGTTCTGGTCGATAAGAATAGTATCCGTGTATTTGTATGTACCCTCCAGCAGATAGATCGCACCACCTGCCGGAACAGCACCGATCGCCGTGAGTACGTCCGTGGGATCATCCTGCGTTGCACCAGAACCCTTACCGTCCGGAGAAGCGTAGATGATCTCCGTATAGTTCGGCTGCGGCTGCGGATCAGTCGGCTGTGGCTCAGTCGGTTGAGGATCAGTCGGCTGGGGTTCAGTCGGCTGCGGCTCGGTCGGCTGCGGTTCAGTCGGCTGCGGTTCAGTCGGTTCGGGTGTCTCCGTGGAGTCTGTGAAACCGCTGCCAATGGCTACGATCTTATCATCGTAAGCAACGATCGCATCCTTGAGCGCCTGATCAACGGCATAACTCTCATCGTCTGCCTCGGTGAATGTCCACTGGAAGTCGCCGCCCTGTACACGGCCTGCACCTGCCTTGACGATGGCAGGGACATCCTCTGCCTTGTCGGGGGTATAGCTGTACATCAGGCTGCTGTCGGTATCAAAGTTATTGTAAGCCGTGCCGCCCTGCTTAGCCTTGACGGCATCCGGCACTTTTTCATCACGGGAAGAAGCCTCATAGGCATCAAATTCCGTGCCGTCCTGCTGATAGGTCACATAGGTCTTGCCGCCGGTGATGTAGTTCCCGAACGACTTGATGATACCGCCGTCCTCACCAGAGAAAGTGCCCTCGCCCTCGGCAATGTCTGAACCCTGCATGGAGATCAGCATCGGGTACTTGCAGTTGCGGAAATAGTTGTTTTCCACAAAGCAGGAAGCGCCCATCGTCACGCCGACACCATACTTGGCATTGCCGTCAAAGTAGTTATTATACGTATGCACCGTGCAGGTACGGATCCTCGGATGACGGGAGTCGGAGTGGTCGTACCAGTTATGGTGGTAGGTGATATAGTTCTCGGTGGACTCGGACTTCATGCCCTGTAAATTGCACTTGCCGTTGTCCCAGAAATGGTTGTAGGAGTGCGTGATATAGGTCGAAGTCTTGGTATCCAGTGCGCCGTCGCCCTTGACCTGATCGGCATCGCTGCCGGCATCGCCATAGAACATATCGCAGTTATGTACCCATATATGATCATTCTTCTGCTGGAGCCCCACATTGTCGCCCTCGTCGGAGTTGCAGTTCATGAAGCCGATGTTGCGCACCTCGACATTGGAGCTGTTCTTGATGACCAGCCCGAAGCCGTTGAACGTGGTGTCCGTGCCAATGCCCTCGATCGTCAGACCGCAGACAGCCGTATCGACCAGCAGGTCGCCTTTGGGCATGTCGCCGGGGTCTGTGATGTTACCGATCAGCCGGATGCAGACCGGACCGCATTTTTCATTGCTCTTGAGAGCTGTCACGATGTTCTGCACACCGGTATATTCCGTCGCATTGCCCTTCTTGTCGGGCAGTGTGACTTTCACGCTGTCCTTGGTCGCTTCGGTCACGTAGATCACTGTTGCATCGTTTTTCAGCGTGCCGTCCTCGTTGTACGCACCGGAGGACGTGCCGTTCACAAAGCCAAAACCGGAACGGTCATGCGCCTTGACATCGACCTTGACTTCTGCTGCCTTGGAAGTATCTTCCTTGCCGCCGCTGACAGGAACGATCTTCAGGGTATGACTGCCCGCTTTCAGACCGACTGCATCCACACGGAAACAGGTGGCATACTGCCGGACAAGCATCGTGTCAAGCTGTGTGCCATCAGCGTAGACATTGTACCCGTCTGCACCGCTTACGGCTGCCCACTCTGCATACGCACCCTCAAAGTACCCTGCGGAAGCGGAAACTTCCACGGATGCAGTGCTGTCCTTGGCGGCAATACCGGATGTCTGACCGTTCAGGTAAACAGCCTGCACACCTGCGCCTGCTGTACCGCCAACGACCATGGCTGCTGCCAGAAAGGCAGCGATCGCTTTCCTCATTGTGTTCATCTTCATAGAAAAATGAACCCCTTTCTATCTATAATATTTATGCTTACATTATAACAAATTATTCATAATTTTACAATTGGTATATGATACAAATTTTATTATTCCCATTTAGTAATATTATACAAATATTTGCAAAAAAAGAGGAAATTTTATGCGCCTCGGCAGAGTAGCTATTTTTTACGTTTGAAAATTGGCAGAATTCTACAAACTGCACAAAAACAGCTTGACTTTTTGCGGGAAAAATGCTAAAATAGAACTATCACTTGTGGTGCTTCGCATCACGGAATAAGGAGGAGTTTGCAATGAAAAAATATGTATGTCCTGTCTGCGGCTATGTACATGAGGGTGACGAACCGCCGGAAAAATGTCCCCAGTGCGGTGTGCCCGGTTCTAAGTTTATCGAGAAAAATGACGGCGAGAAGCTGGTCTTTGCCTGCGAGCATGAAGTCGGCGTTGCCAAGGCTGTGACCGATCAGGAGATCCTTGAGGGGCTGCGCTCCAATTTCAACGGCGAATGCACTGAGGTCGGCATGTATCTGGCAATGGCAAGAGTGGCTTTCCGTGAGGGCTATCCGGAGATCGGTATGTACTGGGAAAAGGCTGCCTACGAAGAAGCAGAACACGCTGCCAAGTTTGCGGAACTGCTCGGTGAGGTCGTTTCCCCCTCTACCAAGGAGAATCTCGAAAAGCGTGTCGCTGCCGAACACGGTGCGACAGACGGCAAGCTCCAGCTCGCCAAGCGTGCCAAGGAGCTGGATCTTGACGCTATCCATGACACCGTTCATGAAATGGCAAGAGACGAGGCAAGACACGGCAAGGCTTTCGAGGGTCTGCTCAAGCGCTATTTCGGCTAAACAATTACCCCCTGCACAGTGCAGGGGGTATTTTTTTGACGACACCGCACAAAGCCGTCAGGCGGTGCTGCCTTTATTCTTTGGACTTATAGTAAAGCATACAGTGGCAGTAGCCCTCAAAATCCGGGTCGGCGATCTGCTCCCGGAATTCCTTGCACATACACCGATTCTCCTCCGTCCGGGCAAGCCGACACGGGCAGTAACCGCCGGTGCGTTTCAGCCCCTCCCGGACTTTCTGCACCATGTTCTTGTCCTCGTTCAAGCGTACCATCAGACACCAGCCCCATACTTCCGGAGCAGGGAAAGCAATTCTTCAGCCTGCCGCATCCCGACAAGCGTTTCCAGCGCCTTGCCTTCCTTGAAAATGATCATGGTCGGAATGTCTTCGATCCCGAAACGTGCCGCAAGTCCGCCGCACTCGTCAACATTCACCTTTCCGACACTGGCTGCCGGGTGTGCTTCGGTCATGGTGTGGAGGATCTCGCCCTGCATCATGCATGGTCCGCACCATGTCGCCCAAAAATCTACCAGTACCGGCTCATCGCTGCCGATGAACGCCTCAAAATTTTCCTCTGTCAGTGTTGTGATCATGTTATCCCTCCTACGATATGCAGTGTTCCATTTTTTCCTGAGATCATGCGCAATGCCGATGAAAACGGCTTATTCCGCAGAGCTTTCGGCAGAAACCGATGTGCTTTCCTCTTCGGGGGCAGTTTCCTCTTCGAGGGCAGAAGTCTCTTCCCCGGCAGCAGTACCGTCCTCTCCGATACCGGATATGGTGAAATTGACCTCAACAGTCGTCCACGTGGAAAAATCATCCGGGCTTACCACCTGCGGGGAATAGTCGGCGCAGATGTCCAGTGCATTGCCGTCCGCATCATACAATGCGCCCTCCGTGCTGCGGGCATCCTCGGCAGGCGCATCGATATAGCCGTTGTAGAGGTTGGTGCGTGTCTCGATGCCGTCATCGGAAGATGTGTAGTTTTTGGCAGACATGGTGATCTCCTTGCCGTCCACCAGAATGCTGTCCACCGTGATGACTGCGCCCGGGTAGAGCGTTTCGCCGTCCTTGATCATGACCGCCAGAAAGCTCAGTCCGCCCGGTGTGCATTTCCCGTTCGGATCCGTTGTCGTGTCATAGCGGAAACCGTTGGTATCTGCTGTGACGCTGACCGTGTACTGCCCGTTTCCGGTGATGTCCGCAATGCCTGCATCATAGGCAAGCATGTGACCGTCATCCGTGGAAGAACCCCAGTATTGGATCCACCACTGCTTGTCCACGATCGCCAGATATGCCTGTCCCGGCTCGGCATCCATGGCTTCCTCAAACGCTATCGTCTCCGCCTGTGTGATCTCCTGTCCCTCTTCCTCCGAGATGGCTTCGGTATTTTCTGCCGTTTCCGCAGCAGAAGTCTCCGCAGCTGTTTCGCTGTCAGAGTCCGCCGCACCGCTGCATCCGGTCAGTCCGCACAGCAGCGTAGCAGCCAGTAAATAGGCAAGATAGTGCTTTGCTTTCATATCCGTGACCCTTTCTTTCTGTTAGATCTCAAGTGATAAGCGCTGTTATACTTAGCATACACGATTTTTCCAAAAAGTGCAAGTGACGAACTGTCCAAATTTTGGGAAGCGGATGCTCCTGTATTTATACAATTTAACAAAAGCAAGCCGACCTTTGCCGGCAGCGTGACGCTGCACCCGTGGTGTCGCCCAATGCCTGACGGCGCAAAGGGCGACTGCTCTCAGGTAGGATAAAAGTATCATCTGAGCAAGCCGACCTTTGCCGGGCATAGCCCGGCATTGGGAGGCACAACGGAAGCGGCAGCCTGCCGCCGCTGCCCTCTGGACTCCTGCCAGCTTTTTTGAAAAAAACTGGCGCAAAAAACTTTTGTTTTTCCTCCCAATGCCACCTTACGGCGGCAAAGGTCGGAATACTTTCAAAAAACCCCTGTTTCCCCGCTCCCGCAGTACACCGCTATATTGACATTTCCGGCGGAATGTGTTATACTGTAGATAGGCGGACATGCCGCCGGAATACTGAAAAGGAGGTGAAAAACCATGTCGATCTATCTGGTGGACTACGAAAATGTCTACATCGAGGGCTTACAGGGTATGGAACGGCTGACCGGAACGGACAAACTCCATATCTTCTATACCCAGAACCGCTGCGGACTGACTTTCGGACTGTATGAACAACTGATCGCCTGTCAGGCACAGGTACAGCTCAACGAAGTCGCCGTCAGTCTGAAAAACAGCGACCCGGTCAAGAATGCGCTGGACATCCAGCTCATGATGTTCACCGGCTACCTCATCGGTGCCAAGGAGGCGGATGCGCTCTATATTGTCAGCAAGGATAAGGATTTCCTATTGGGGACTGAATTTTACGAGCGCTTCATCCGGCAGGAGGGGATCACATTGCAGATCGTTCCCTCTATCGAAGCATCCCTCACTCCGGCTGGACCGGAGGAGACGGAGACTGCTCCTGTACCGGATATTCCCCCCGAGATACGGGAATATCCCGGACTGACCGATGCACTGCAAAGAGAACTGGACGTACCCAGCTTTGCAGCGATCTGCGACCTTTACGCCAAGCCGGAAGTACCGGAGACCGTGACGGAAAAGATACCCCTTTTCCCCGAGCCGGCAGAGGAAGCCCCCCTGTTTACCGTGCAGTATTTCAACACCGTCCGCAACCTGCTGGGCAAGTCGGCGGACGAGGAAACGGTCAGCCGTGTCTGTGAAATGATCTCCGTTTCCGATACGCTGGTAGACTTCAACAATGCCCTTGCCCGCTATTACCATGACGGACAGCGTGCCAAGGTCGTCTACCACAGATTTAAACCCCGCTTTGAGGATCTGCGGCATCTTGCAAGAGCAGGCAGAAAATGATCCTCCCGCAAAAAAAGGCTCTGAACATCGATCCAGAGCCTTTTTTCATACCTGCGCAGCAGTGTAGGAACGTATCTCGAATTCTGCCCCGTGCGGGACAGCATTGCGCACCTGAATGCTCCCGCCCTGTGCGGCAAAGACTTTTTGCGCAAAGGAAAGCCCGATGCCATAGCCCTTTTTCGAGAATGTACCGCTCCGGTAGAACCGCTCAAACACATGCGGCAGATCCTCCGGGGCGATCCCCTCTCCGGGATCCGTGATGCGTATCCAAGTATACAAACTGTTCTGCCCGGCACGGATGGCGATCTCCCCGCCCGGCGGCGTATGCTCCATGCAGTTTTTGAGGAGATTGCCGAGGGCTTCCGTATAGAACTGCCTGTCCCCTATGAGCATCGGCTGCCCCTCGACCTCCGTGTGCAGCGTGATGCCTTTCAGCTCCATGGAAATGGAAAGCGGCGAAAGTGCCGCTTGGATCAGCGCCACGACCTGCGACTGCTCTTTCCGGAACGTCACCGCCCCTGCCTCCAGCCTTGCGGTCTGCAACAATGTCTCCAGCATCCACTGCATCCGGGACAGCAGCCCTGTCAGTTCCTGCACATAGGCAATACGCTGCTGTTTATCCAGTTCCGGCTTGCGGAGCATACCGGTAATGACCTGCATCGTTGTCAGCGGTGTGCGGAGCTGGTGGGACATATCCTCCAGTGCCTCTTTCATAAAGACTTTGTCCCGGTCCAGCGCTTTGTTTTGCTCCCGCAGGCGGATGGTCATTTTCCGGATCTCTGAGGCAAGGATACTCAGCGCCCCCTCTTCAAATTCAGCAAGCTGCACCGTTTCCACACCGTGTAAGATCTCATCCAGCCGGTCGCACAGAGCTGTCAGCTGCCGCTGGGTCTTTCGGCGGCTCTGCTGCTGCACGACAAGCATGCCCGCCGCCGCCAGCATCGATACACAAGCTGCCCGCCAGTCAAACCACAGGCAGACGATGCCCCCTGCCCCTGCCATGCCGAGCTGGAGCAGCCATGCCCTGCGCTCCTGTGGGCTGTATCTCATGTGTCCACCGCCTTATAGCCAAGCCCCCGGACCGTTTTCAGGATAGCCGGATGCTGGGGATCGTCCTCGATCTTATCCCGCAGGCGTTTGATATAGACGTTCAGGGTGTTGTCCCCCACAAATTCCCCGGAGACCGTCCACAGCTCCTCCGCCATCTGCTCCCGTGTCAGCAGGATGCCCGCATTGGAGAAAAACAGCAGCAGCAAACGGTACTCCAGTGCCGAAAGGAACAGCTCCTTTCCGTTTTTGGTAACAAGACCCTTAGCCGGGTCGATACAGACATTGCCGCACCGGAGCAGAAAAGAGGATGGATCCCGGCTGCGGCGCAGGCTATTGCGGATGCGTGCGGCAAGTTCCCGGGGACGGAAAGGCTTGCTGATATAGTCATCTGCCCCCATTTCAAGACCTGCCACCGTGCAGCTCTCATCTGCCGAGGCAGTCAGGAAAATGACCGGCACATCCGAAACTGCCCGGATCGCCCTGCATACCGAGAAACCGTTCCCGTCTGCAAGTGACACATCGAGCAGCACACAGTCTGTCCGTCCTCTGCCAAACAGGCGCAGCGCTTCGCTTTCTCCGGCGGCACAGCTCACGGAAAAGCCCTCTGCGGCAAGAAATCCGGAAAGATGCCGGGCAAGTGCTTCGTCATCCTCCACAAATAGGATATGTGGCATACGATCCCCCCTTACAATGCTCTATTATACCATAAAATTTGCAGTATGACAAGGCTCTCCGGAAAAATTACAATATTGTAAGGCAGGAGAAATGAGATCGTCACTTTCGTGTGCTATACTGGATACAAAGGAGGGATCCTGTATGGAATTACTGGAGATCAAAGACCTTTGCAAAACATACGGCAAAGGTGAAAACGAAGTGAAAGCCCTTGACAAGGTAAGTTTCAGCGTTCCCAAGGGACAGATGACGGCTGTCATCGGTCCGTCCGGTTCGGGGAAATCGACACTGCTGCACATTCTGGGCGGCGTTGACCGTCCGACAGCGGGCAAAGTGTTTCTGGACGGGCAGGATGTCTATGCGCAGAATGATCATCACTTAGCCATTTTCCGGCGCAGACAGGTAGGGCTGATCTACCAGTTCTACAATCTCATTCCCGTGCTCGATGCCGAGGAGAACATGACGCTCCCCCTCATCATGGACGGCAGAAAGCCCGACCCGAAACGTGTGGCGGAAATGCTGGCGCTCATGGGGCTGACGGATCGGCGGCACCACCTGCCGTCACAGCTTTCGGGCGGGCAGCAGCAGCGTGTCTCCATCGGGCGGGCGCTGTTCACCTCGCCGGGGGTCATTTTAGCCGATGAGCCGACCGGCAATCTCGACAGCAAAAACAGTGCCGAGATCATTGCGCTCCTGCGCAAGTCCAACCGGGAACTGGAACAGACCATGCTCATCATCACCCACGACGAGAACATTGCCCTGCAATGCGACCGCATCCTCACACTGGCGGACGGGCATATCGTGAACGATGTGCTGACCGGACAAGGGAGGTGAACCGCATGTTTGAGGGACTGCTGGCATGGCGGTACATCCGCACCCAAAAACGGCATTCCGCTTTGACGATAGGCAGCATTGCGGCTGCGCTGGCGATGATGGCGTTCCTGTTCACGGTGTTTTCCACGACAGCAGGCTGTCTCCGCAGTCTGGCACTGCTCAACGGGAATTATCACTATTGCCTGACCGGGCTGGCAAAAGAAGATGCTGCTGCCATTGCAGCGGAAAACAAGGACTATGCCTCCTGCCTGATCACAGAACAGGAAGAGGCTTACCGGATCGAACTTTTCTACGACCAGTACATGGGCGACATCTATGACGATCTGGATGCCTATATTTCCGGTCTGGCAGCGCAGTACACGGGCGACCCCATGGCATATGACTGCAATACCATGCTCGTCGATCTGGACGGGATCACGCTGCAAGCCCGTGCGAATGCGGCGGAGATCTTTTCCCTGTTCTACATTTTGGTGATCTTCCTTGCCGTTTCTCTGCGGCTGATCATCGACACAGCCTTTGAGGTATCGTCCAAGGAACGGGAGCGGCAGTTCGGCATGCTGCGTTCCATCGGTGCAACGCCCCGGCAGACGGCAGGGATCCTCACGGCAGAGGGGCTGTTCCTGTCTCTGCTCGGCGTACCGCTCGGCACGGGGGCAGGCATCGGGCTTGCCTATCTGGCATTCCGTTCTGTGAAAGGTCTGCCGCTGACAGAGACTTACCTGATCCCGAAGTCTATCGTGGAGCAGCTCCACTTCTCCGTCAGTCCTCTGTTCATCGGTATCAGCATGGTGACGGGGCTGGTGTGGGTACTGCTGTCGGCATACGGCACGGGGATGCGTGCCATCCGCAGATCCCCCATGCAGGCGCTCACTGCCCGGAGCGATACAGTGAAAAAGGTCAGGAAAGCGTACCTCTACGGAAAACTGTTCGGCTGGAAAGGCAGTCTTGCCTCCCTGAATAACCACCGGCAGCCGAAACGCTATGTGGTGACGATACTGGCGCTGACGATCTCTATGACATTGCTGGCGGTCTTTCCGGGTACGATGCGTGCGCTGCAGTCACAGACACAGAAGGAATTATCCGGTTACTGGGATGCAGCAGACCCGGAACATACACCGGATCTGGAAATACAGCTGCAATACCGTGAGGATACGCCCGGTGTGACGGTCCCCCGAGCGGTCTGCTTCGCCGAGCCCCTGCATGATCTGGAGAACAGCGGCTATTTTACGGACATTGACTTTACGGTCGGCAACAGGGGTCGTATAGAGGCATCCGACCCGGAACAGTACGTCATCATCAACTACCTTACAGAATATGCCTATGACCAGCTTTGTGAAGGAGAACCGCCTGTCCCCTATCAGGAACTTGCAGAAAGCGGCGAGTTCGTAGTAATGACAGACCAAGACGATCTGGTCTCGGACGGGGCATGCCGTCTGGAGATCACCCGGAAGCACGACTTGACCGAGGCAGGATATAATGCTCTCTCCCCGGAAGAACAGGCAGCATGTGACGTGATGTCATGGTACGGGGAAACGCTCTATCAGACAGAAGAGGTGCACACGGAAGGATTTACCATCGCAGGACGTATCCAGAAAGAGGGCGTAGTCATGGATCATCTTGTGATCCTGTATGGGACGATAGATACCTACCTACAGACCGCTGAAGCGCTGTACGGGGATACGGCTGTGCACTGCTACGCATCCTGCAAACTCAAGGATCTTTCGCAATACTGGGAAGTCAGGGACTATCTGGACAATGGCAGGAAGCATATGATCTCCTATACAGATCTCATCTCCCTGCAAAAGATAATAGAGGGCATCTTCATGGTGCTGCGTGTTGGCATCCAGTTCCTGACGGGCATGCTGGCACTGATCGCAGCGGTGAACATGATCAACATCATCTCCACAGGCATCCTCGACCGCAAGCGGGAACTTGCTGCCCTGCAAAGCATCGGTATGACGAAACGGCAGCTCTGCGGCATGACAGTCTTAGAATGCCTGCAATACTGCCTGACATCCGGTGTGGCAGCCCTGTTCCTGAGCGAAGCGATACTGGCAGGAACAGAAATATTCCTGTACAATGTGATGGAAATGCCGGAAGTGACGGGCTATATTTCCTACACACAGCCGGTCGTTTGCATCGGGCTTGTGATGACAGCGGCATTTTTCGTGGCAGCGGCGGCATCGTTCCTGCCGCTCTGGCAGATGCGGAAAGAGCCGCTCGCAGAACAGCTGCGGGCAGTAGACTGACCAAAAAGCAAAGAGAAAACGACTTCCCCCAAGCACCTGTTCCTTGCAAAGGAACGGGTGCTTTTTTCAGCAAAAGTCTTTACAAACCGGTGAAAATATGGTAGAATGGATATAAGACATCCGCCCCAAATGAAACACGCCGGAGATCCATCTCGCCTCTATGCTATGTATTTCCGGAAAAAGACATGACAAAGGAGAAATGGCATATGACAAAAAAATGGATCTCCGGCTTTTTCCGCCGATCAGTTCTTGTCTGCACCATGGCAGCACTGCTGCTCCCGCAGATCTCCGCTGTCTCATCCGGGGCGGCAGAGGAACGGATCAAGGTCGGCTTTTTTGAGTTTTCAGGCTATCATGAGATCTCCGATGACGGCACAAGAAGCGGCTACGGCTATGACTTTTTCCAGAAGATCGGCGTGCTGGACGACTGGACATTCGATTATCTGGGCTATGACCTTTCGTATTCCGATTCGCTGGCTATGCTGGAAAAGGGGGAACTGGATGTTGTCACCTCCGTGTCCAAGACACCGGAACGGGAAAAGCTGTTTCTCTTTTCCGATGAACCGATCGGTACGAATGAGACCATTTTCACGGTGAAAGCCGGCAACATGGCGGTCACTGCGGGAGACTGCGCCACTTACGACGGTCTGAAGATCGGGATGCTGGAAGGAAATTCCAAGAACGAAAATTTCCGCCGCTTTTCCGAAAGTCATGCTTTTACCTACATCCCCGTATATTTTGAAACAGAAAGCGAAATGTCGGATGCGCTTCAGGACGGCAGCATTGACGGTCTGGTCTCCGGGAGCCTGCGCCGGCTGAACAATGAATGGCTGATCGAGTCCATGGATGCAGCCGACTTCTACGTTGCTGTAAACAAAAACGATACGCAGCTCATGGATCGGATCAACGATGCCATTCATGAATTGGATCTCAAGGAACCTGACTGGCGGAACCTGCTGCACCAGAAATATTATTCTCTCGATGCCGAGGGGATCGTGATGCTCGATGCCGCTGAGAGAAGCTATCTCCAGTCACTGGCGGATACCGGAAGAACGCTGAAAGTGCTGACCGACCCCGATCTGTCACCATATTCCTATTTTGAAAACGGCGAAGCCAAGGGGATCTTCCCGGCAATATTCCGGGAGTTCGCAGACAAAAACAATATCCGGTATGAATTTGTGGAAACAGCCAACAGTACGGAATACTACCGCATCCGGGAAAGTCAGGGAGCAGACATCGTGCTGGATCTTTCCACGTCCTATTACGAAGCGGAAAAGGAGGGCTATAAGCTCACCGACCCATATATGGATTGCAGCCTTGCCCGCCTGACCCGGAAACTCCATGATAATGAGATCAAGACGATCGCCGCCGTCGAACAGCCTGTCGTTCCGTCCGGCTATGCTGCGGACATGTACGACCCGGATACGATCACCTATTATAACAGCGTTGATGCGTGTGTCAAGGCGGTCGGCGACGGCAGTGCCGATGCGGCGATCCTCTTTTCCTATACAACGGAACGTATCATCCAGAACGATGTGAAAAACAAATACAGCTTTGTGATCTTGGGAGACCTTGCCGTTTCCTACTGCATGGGCGTGAAAGCCAGCGAAAGTCATCTCCTGCTTTCTGTGCTCAACAAGGAGATCGCAGGACTCAGTGATGAAAAGCTTTCCGCTATCATCATAGCGGAAGCCGATCTGCACGGCTCTGAAAGCAGCAAAACGCTGGCGGCGTTCCTGTATGCAAATCCCGGATATGGAATGGCAGTGCTGCTGTTTGTTTGCCTGTTCGCCATTGTCTGCCTCGTACTGCTGTTCAGGATGCACTCTCAAAAACTCTTGGAAAAGCGGATACAGGAGATCAGCGAGCAGTACAAGATCAAGGAGCAGGAACTCTCTGATGCGCTCGACTTAGCAGATCAGGCAAACAGGGCAAAGACCGTTTTCCTGAACAATATGTCCCACGACATCCGCACGCCGATGAATGCCATTATCGGCTTCACAGCGCTGGCATCGGCACATCTTGACAACACGGAGCGCACAAAGGATTATCTTTCCAAGATCGCCCAGTCATCCGATCACCTGCTTTCTCTGATCAATGACGTGCTGGACATGAGCCGTATCGAATCCGGCAATGTGACCATTGAGGAAAAGCCGGAAGATCTTGCCGAGATCCTGCACGGGCTGCGGAACATCATTCAGGCAGATGTGCATGCCAAACAGCTGGAACTGTTCATTGACACGGTAGACGTGACCGAGGAAAATATCCGCTGTGACAAGCTGCGGCTGAACCAGATCCTGCTGAATCTGCTCTCCAACTCTATCAAGTTCACCGACCCGGGCGGGACAGTCTCTCTTCGTGTTACCCAAAAGCCCTCCCCGCATGAGGGCTGCGGGACTTATGAATTTCGTGTCAAAGATACCGGTATCGGCATGAGCCCGGAATTTGCCAAGACGATCTTTGAACCCTTCACCCGTGAAAGGACCTCTACGGTCAGCGGGATACAGGGGACTGGTCTGGGCATGTCCATCACCAAAAATATCGTCGATATGATGCACGGCACGATCGAGGTCCACAGTCAGCCGGGCAAGGGTACGGAATTCATCATCGAGCTGGAATTCAAGATCGGCGGCGAAACGCAGGTGCTTTCGGTCATTACCGAATTGAAAGGGAAACGTGGGCTCGTGGTGGATGATGATGTCATAAGCTGCCAGAGCGTGTCAAAAATGCTGCGGCAGTTCGGACTGCGGTCTGAATGGACCATGTACGGCAAGGAGGCTGTTGTCCGGGCAGAGGAAGCATTGGACATCGGCGATCCCTATGAGGTATACATCATTGACTGGTCGATGCCCGACATGAACGGGATCGAGACGGTCCGGCAGATCCGGCGTGTGATCGGACAGGATGCACCCATCATACTGCTTTCGGCATATGACTGGTCGGATATTGAGCACGAGGCACGGGCTGCCGGGGTCACGGATCTGATCAGCAAGCCGTTGTTTGCCTCCGATCTGCACCAAGCACTGGCACGCACTACCGGACAAGTACAGGAGGAAACGGACGAAACAGCGGAGCAGAACTTTGAGGGGAAACGGCTCCTGCTGGCGGAGGACAATGAGCTCAACCGTGAGATCGCCATTGAACTGCTGAGCAGTCTGGGCTTCACCGTGGAAACAGCGGAAAACGGCAGGGAGGCATACGAAATGGTGCGGGATGCCGAGCCGGGACGGTATGATCTGATCCTCATGGATGTCCAGATGCCGGTCATGGACGGCTATGAAGCGACCCAAAAAATACGCTCTCTGGAAGATACAGTGCACAGCCGTGTACCGATCATCGCCATGACTGCCAATGCCTTTGAGGAGGACAAGCGCAAAGCCATGGCATCCGGCATGGACGGGCATCTTGCAAAGCCCATAGACATGGAGCTGATGACAGCGCTCCTGAAAAAAATACTGAATTAGAGGCTGCTCCCGGCAGCGTCACGCCGCTTTTTTCGCCAAAATACCGGAAATCCCTTGACAATATGCGCAGAATATGGTACAATAAAGTATCTTATTTTACCGAAAGGGGCGTTTTTATGTTTTGTACCAAGTGCGGTGCACAGATCCCGGACGGCAGTGCGCACTGTACCCAATGCGGTGCAGATCTCACACAGTCCAGACAACAATTGGGGGTCGAGCCTTTGCAGGATGTTCCTGCCGTTCAGCCGGGTGTTCCTGCTGCCCAGTCGGCTGCGGGCGGTGTCACCAAGCGGCTGATCGCTAAGATCGCATTGCTGGTGTCGCTGATCTGCTTCTTCTTCCCGTTCGTGACAGTCTCCTGTACATATGGCGGGGAAGAGACCAGATCTACCTACAGCGGCTTTGAGCTGATGACCAAGATCGGTGCGGACGATGATGAATTGCTCGAAAGCGGAGAGGCAGACGCAGACGACTACAGTGTCAATGTGTTCCTGATCGCTGCCTTTGCAGGCAGTGCTTTGGCTCTAGTGCTCCTGCTCGCCAAAATAAAGGGTAAAGTACCGGGCATTCTCAGCTCTGTTTCCGCCGTGTCGCTGCTCCTGTTCATGGCAACGTTCAAGATCTACTACCATTTTGACGAGCTGGAGGAGTATGCAAAATATGTCGAGGTCGAAAACCAGTTCGGGCTTGTCCTATGCCTGATCTGTGTGATCATAGCGGCGATACTATCGTTTCTGGATAAAGAGAAAAAATCGGACACCACTTCCGGATAAAGCAAAAGCCCATATCCCGCCGCTAAACGGGATATGGGCTTTTTGTTGGCGCGCCTTATTGGACTCGAACCAATGGCTTACTGCTTAGAAGGCAGTTACTCTATCCAGCTGAGTTAAAGGCGCATATGGAGCGGATGACGGGAATCGAACCCGCATACTCAGCTTGGGAAGCTGATGCTCTACCACTAAACTACATCCGCAAAAAGAAGCGGGTGATGGGAATCGAACCCACGTAACCAGCTTGGAAGGCTGGAATTCTACCATTGAACTACACCCGCATGACTGCGATATTTATTATACCACATCTTCCCCGTTTTGTCAAGGGGTTTTTCGGATTTTTTTCTTGTACTCTGGATATGGATAAATTTTGAATATTTTGTAAATGTTAGATAGCCTTTCCAATATTTTTGCCAAAACGTTGTTATACAAATAGACGGCGCTTTTCCGGCATCCGGAAGAAAGCGGAAAGTTCACAAAAACTTTACAATTCCGCCCGCAATTGTTCCGCACCCGCACGTCATATAAAATAAAGGAGGATATTTCTATGCGCAAATCGATTTTCTTGGCGGCAGCCCTTGCGGCTGTCCTCTGCACAGCACCACTGCACACAGGTGCGCTCGAACCGCTGCCGCCGGATGTCTTTCCGGACATCTGGTATGGACCCGGCGATGTCACTATGGACGGTCAGCTCAACATTGCCGACTCTGTTCTGCTTCAGCAATATCTGCTCGGACAGGTCGAACTGACACCGGAGCAGATGCTGCTTGCGGACATGGACTTTGACGGGACGGTGGATATTTTTGACCTTGCCCTGCTGAAACAGGCGATCCTCGAACAGCAGAGCATTTACAGCAAGGCAGAATTTGTATCACCGGACGGCAGTTACCGGATGGTCTTTTCCATGAAAACAAACTACAAACAGCAGACCGCTGTCACCGTCACATGGTACGACCCGGACGGCGACCCGGAACAAACAGACCACTTCTCCTACAATGGTGCGGCAATTTCCGGAGAGGGCACATGGCTGAACGACTTCACGTTCGGGGACGGGAATTATGCGATCGGGTGGAAAGAAGATGCCGTCTATGTACAGCTCCCGCCCGAACTGCCCACGAATGACGGCTTTCCGGTGGAAAAACTGAACTACCCGGACAGAACACGTGTGCCGCAGCAATTTACCGAACCGCTTAACTTTGAGGAAGCCCCGGAGATCAGCTCAGTGGACATTGCAACGGACTGCTACGGGGATATTGAGCGGAAAATGAACGTTACCCGCTCCGGGCACTGGATGGTCAACAATGCGGTCGGCATCGTGGGAACGGCATTTCAGGTGACGAAGAAAGACAGTATCGGGGCATACACCGTGACGCTGCACTACAACGAGGACGAACTCCGGTGGGTACCGGAAGGAAACCTCATCGTCCTTGCCTACCGGGATGAGGGGGTACAGATCTTTCAGGAGATCACCGACCTGAAACGGGACACCGAAGCCAACACGCTGACCTTTACCACGGATCAGGAGGGCTATTTCCTGTTGGCGGATGCGTATACCTGCAAGTGCTTCGGCAAAGTCAGCAAGGGTATGCCCTACGAGGTGGACGACATCACGCAGTATACGTCTGACTGGGAGCGTTCCGGGGCTTGCGGCGATCTGTTACAGCTTGCCGACAAGAACTGGGCAAAGGAAAACCTTGCCAACAGCACGTTCACCGTTTCCAGTGTGTCGGAACTCGCAAGTGCTATCTACTACATCAACGCCACGCAGTCGATAGAACACATCCTGCCGGGGCATCGTTACAAGATCGTCCTTGTGGCAGATCTGGATCTGTCCGGCTACACATGGTCGCCGGTTTCAGACGGTCTGAAAGAACTGGACGGCGGCGGACACACGATCAGCCACATGACCGTTACAGGCGGCTTTGCCGATCAGATCAGCGATGATCTCTCTGTCCATGATGTTACCTTTACCGATGCGGATGTTACGGGGCGGAACGCCGGCATTCTCGTGGGAAATACCCGGTACCCGAGCACCATCACGCTGCAAAATGTTCATGTACAGGGCAGTGTGGCATCCGGCGGTGCTTTTGTCGGCAGCGGCAGCGCAGAAATGGAACTGACCGACTGCACGGCAGAGGTAATGATCGGCGGTGAGCCGTACACCTACCCGCAAATGGAACTGACCGACTGCACGGCAGAGGTAATGCTTGCCGGTGAGCCGTACACCTACCCGGAATAGGTGATCACATCTGTATGCAAAAGTGATCCAGAAATGCCTCTATCCTTTTTTCCGGAAATGTGCTATACTGAATAGGCAGAGCCGGAACAAACGGCAGATCTTTCCGAAAAAGGACTGGACTTTTTCGGGAAAATGTGATATGCTATAAGTAACACCGCATAGGTGTTGCCTGAATGCCGGAGAAACTGACCCGGAGGTGACAGCAGCCTGATATGGCAGTCTGCTCCGGCAATGCAATATTGGCTGTGTATCAGGCATATCGTATGTTCAGAATTGCGAAAGGGTACGAGCAGGTGACAAAAACCATACGTATCCCGGAACCCGTGGCGGAACAGCTAGACAGGCTTGCCGCTGAAAACAATATTTCTTTCAATCAGCTTGTGAACCAGTGCATCCAATTCGCACTCAACTCACAAGATGACCGGGACGACGTACAATAAACGCACCGGGATCGATGATCAGGGGGGTGAGCGGGTTGAACGAATGACGGGCTCACTGCTTTTCTGCATACATACTGTCACCAAGGTCTGCTCCTGCCGAAAGGCGGGGGCAGTTTATTTTCCCCGGTTCAATTCCTTGATGTTGGTACGACCGAGAATATAATCTACGGACACATCATAAAAATCCGCAAGCACCAGCAAATGTTCGACCGGAATGGTCTGAAAGCCCCGTTCATAGCGTGAATACACCGTCTGACTGGTGAACAGCAGCGCAGCCACCTGTGTCTGGTTCATATCCCTGTCCTCACGGAGATCTCTGAGCCGTTGAAAATACACAAAAAATCACCTCTTGTTTTGGGCACTATCCCGATTTTGAGAACTAATACTTTTCAGTACTATTGACTATACCACAAAATGATGATATAATTTTTGTATTAGTACTTTTTAGTACTAATCATAAATATAAGTATATAAAAAGAGAGGGATCTCTATGTTTATCATTGCCAAAGGATATGAACATGTCACCAAAACCATCCGCATCCCGGAACCGGTCGCACAACAACTCGACAAACTGGCTGCTGAAAACAATATTTCTTTCAATCAGCTCGTGAACCAGTGCATCCAATTCGCACTGGGATCCCATTCCTGCCAAGAGACCCATCAGGAATAAGAACGCCCTCTGCTGCAAGAGGGCAGTTTTTGTGTGTTCCTGCAAAAAGATCCTTGCAATTTCGGTCATGGTATGGTATAATAAAACAGGATAGTTTGTATGGGTACTATCCGGCGAACAGGCTGCCCCTGCCGGGGCAGACCGCCGCCGTAATCTTTTACGTGCATCATGCACGGGTCAGGAGTCGTTTATGCCAAAAAAACAAAATATCCACAAGATACTCATTATCGGTTCAGGACCGATCATCATCGGGCAGGCTTGCGAATTTGACTATTCCGGCACACAGGCTTGCAAGGCACTGCGGAAACTCGGCTACGAGATCGTGCTCGTCAATTCCAATCCTGCCACTATCATGACAGACCCGGACGTTGCCGACATCACCTACATCGAGCCGCTTGACCTCGAACGGCTGACACAGATCATCGAAAAGGAACGCCCGGATGCCCTGCTCCCGAACCTCGGCGGGCAGTCCGGTCTGAACCTCTGCTCGGAGCTTTCCAATGCAGGCGTGCTGGAACAGTACAATGTACAGGTCATCGGCGTTCAGGTCGATGCCATCGAACGGGGCGAGGACAGGATCGAATTCAAGAACACCATGGCACGCCTTGGCATCGAAATGCCCCGGAGCCAAGTCGCCTATTCCGTGGAGGAAGCCGTCAAGATCGCCGAAGAACTGCACTACCCGGTCGTTCTGCGCCCGGCATACACCATGGGCGGTGCCGGCGGCGGCATGGTCTACAACGTGGACGAGCTGAAAGTCGTCTGTGCCCGTGGCTTGCAGGCTTCCCTTGTCGGGCAGGTACTCGTAGAGGAGAGCATTGGCGGCTGGGAAGAACTGGAACTGGAAGTGGTACGGGATGCCGAAAACAACATCATCACCGTCTGCTTCATCGAGAACATCGACCCCATCGGGGTGCATACGGGCGATTCGTTCTGCTCTGCACCGATGCTGACCATTGCAGAGGACGTGCAGAAAAAATTGCAGGAATACTCCTACCGCATTGTAGAAGCGATCGAAGTCATCGGCGGGTGCAACTGTCAGTTTGCGCATGACCCGGTCTCGGGACGGATCGTGGTCATCGAGATCAACCCCCGGACATCCCGTTCCTCGGCGCTTGCCTCCAAAGCGACCGGATTCCCGATCGCACTGGTCTCCGCCATGCTTGCCTGCGGTCTGACCCTTAAGGAGATCCCCTGCGGCAAGTACGGCACACTGGACAAGTATGTCCCGGACGGCGAATATGTTGTCATCAAATTTGCACGGTGGGCGTTTGAGAAATTCAAGGGCGCAGAGGACAAGCTCGGCACACAGATGCGGGCTGTCGGCGAGGTCATGAGCATCGGCAAGACCTACAAAGAAGCTTTCCAGAAAGCCATCCGTTCCCTCGAGACCGGCAGGAGCGGACTAGGCTTTGCCAAGGACTTCCACGAAAAGACAAAGGAAGAGCTGCTCCGCATGCTGCACGTACCCACCAGCGAACGGCAGTTCATCATCTATGAAGCGCTCCGCAAGGGGGCGACCGTGGAAGAGATCTATGAGCTGACCAAGATCAAGCACTACTTCCTGAACGAAATGCTCGACCTCGTGAATGAGGAAGAACACCTGCTCACCCTGAAAGGCAGCGTTCCGGAAGAAGCGATCCTGCGGCAGGCGAAGCTGGACGGCTTCTCTGACCGGTATCTGAGCAGCCTGCTTGCCGTTCCGGAAGAACAGATCCGCAATACCCGTCTGCAATACGGCATCCGGGAAGCGTGGGAGGGTGTCCATGTCAGCGGCACGCAGGATGCTGCCTACTACTACTCGACGTATCACCTGACAGAGGACACAAGTCCTTGTTCGGACAAGCCGAAGATCATGATCCTTGGCGGCGGTCCGAATCGGATCGGACAGGGCATTGAGTTCGACTATTGCTGTGTCCATGCGGCTTTGGCGCTCAAGAAGCTGGGCTTTGAGTCCATCATTGTCAACTGCAACCCGGAGACCGTTTCCACCGACTATGACACGTCCGACAAGCTCTATTTCGAGCCGCTGACGCTCGAAGATGTGCTTGCCATCCACGATAAGGAAAAGCCCCTCGGTGTCATTGCACAGTTCGGTGGACAGACACCTCTGAATCTTGCCAACGACCTGAAAAAATACGGCGTGAACATCCTCGGTACATCCCCGGAGACCATCGACCTTGCTGAGGACAGAGATCATTTCCGGGCAATGATGGAAAAGCTCGGCATCCCCATGCCGGAATCCGGCATGGCAGTCAGCGTGGAAGAAGCGCTGCACATCGCCAACAAGATCGGCTATCCGGTCATGGTGCGCCCGTCCTATGTGCTGGGCGGCAGAGGCATGGAGATCGTACATGATGACGAAATGATGAAAGTCTACATGGCTGCCGCTGTCGGTGTCACACCGGACAGACCGATCCTGATCGACCGCTTCCTCAACCATGCAACGGAATGCGAAGCGGATGCCATTTCGGACGGTACGCACTGCTTTGTGCCGGCGGTCATGGAACATATCGAGCTTGCCGGGGTGCATTCGGGCGATTCTGCCTGCATCCTGCCGGCGAAGGATCTCACGGAACAGCAGATCACGACCATCAAGGACTACACCCGCCGCATCGCCGTGGAAATGGGCGTGTGCGGGCTGATGAACATGCAGTATGCCATTGAGGGCGACACAGTGTATGTGCTGGAAGCGAACCCGAGAGCCTCCCGCACTGTACCACTGGTCTCGAAGGTGTGCAGTATCAATATGGTGCAGATCGCCACGGAGATCATCACGGCAAGCCTGACCGGAAATCCTTCCCCCGTCCCGGCGCTGCATGACCGGAAAATACAGCACTACGGTGTGAAAGAAGCGGTGTTCCCGTTCAATATGTTCCCGGAGGTCGATCCGTTACTCGGTCCGGAAATGCGCTCGACCGGTGAGGTGCTGGGCATTTCGGGATCGTTCGGGGAGGCATATTACAAGGCGCAGGAAGCCACACAAGTGCGCCTGCCGCAGGAGGGTACTGTCCTGCTGAGTGTCTGTGAACGGGACAAGCCGGAACTCCCGGAGATCGCAAGGGCATTCCATGCGCTGGGATTCCGCATCTTAGCGACCCACAAGTGCTGCAAGCTGTTGCAGGCAGAGGGCATCCCCTGCGAGCGTGTGTTCAAGATGTACGAGGGCAGACCCAATATCGGCGATCTCATTGCCAACGGAGAGATCCAGCTCATCATCAACACCCCTGTCGGCAAGGAAAGCATGCACGATGACAGCTACATCCGCAAGGCTGCTATCAAGCACCGCATTCCCTATATCACCACCATGGCAGCCGCCAAAGCATCCGCTGAGGGCATTCGGGCGATCAAAGAAAACCGCCATTTCGGTGTCAAATCTCTGCAAGCGCATCATGAAGAGATCACATGATCTCGTAAGCAAAGGGCAGTCTGCCCTTTGCGTCTTTTTTTCCGGAAGTAGTTGACAAAACCTGAAAAACGTTCTATAATAGTATTGGCGACTTGATTTTTTGAAAAAGGAGCACAGTACCGTGAATATTCTCATCGTAGGCTGCGGCAAGGCAGGAACGATCCTTGCAGAAACGCTCTGTAAAGAGGGACATGACATCACCGTCATGGACACCAATGCCGATGTGGTACGCAGCCTTGTGGACAATAACGATGTACAAGGCGTTGTGGGCAATGCCCTCATTATCCGGGACTTACAGGAGGCAGGCGTTGATCAGGCGAATATCCTGATCGCCATGACCGACTCCGACGAGACCAACATCCTCTGTTGTCTGATGGCACGCAAGAACAAGGCGAAGCACAGCATTGCCCGTGTGCGCAATCCGCAGTATTCCGAACAAATGGTCTTTATGCGTGAGGAATTGGGCATCAGCATGATGATCAACCCCGAATTCCAGACCGCCAATGACATTGCCCGTATGCTCCGCTATCCGAACGCGATCCACGTGGAGACCTTTGCCAAGGGGCGCATGGACTTGGCGGAGATGAAAGTCACTGCCGGCGGCGTACTGGACGGGCTGGCGCTCTCTTCCCTCTCGACCCGGCTCAAGCTCCACCTGCTGGTGTGTGCCGTCAAGCGGGGACAGGATATCACCATCCCAGACGGCAGCTTTGTATTACAAGACGGGGACAATATCTACATCACCGCTGCACACGGCGACCTTTCCCGGTTCTATAAGGCGGTCGGGGATCACAAAGCACGGGTGCGCTCGTGTATCATTGTCGGCGGCGGCAAGATCGGGTACTATCTGGTCCGGCAGCTGCTCGAACTGGGCTTTCAGGTCAAGATCATCGAGCAGGATCTTGCCCGCTGCGAACAGCTCAGTGAATGGTTCCCGAAAGCGACCGTCATCCACGATGACGGCACCGACCAGAATGTCCTCGAAGAAGAGGGACTTGCCAAGGCAGATGCCTGCATCATGCTCACGGGTATTGATGAGGAGAATATCATCCTCTCCCTCTATGCCAAGACCATCGGCGTGGAAAAGATCGTCACTAAGATCAACCGCACTTCTCTGCTGTCCATCTCCGACAGCGTGGGGCTGGAAAATATCGTTTCCCCGAAAAAGACAACAGCAGAACTCATCCTGCAATACGTCCGTGCCAAGCAGAATTCCGTCAACAGCAACATCATCACCCTCTACCGCCTCGTAGAGGACAAGCTGGAAGCGATCGAATTCATCGTGCGGGGCGATGCCAAATTTGTCGGCAAGCCGCTGAAAGAACTGCACGTCAATTCCGGCTTCCTGATCGCCGGCATTATCCGGGGCAACAAGCGCATCATCCCGTCCGGTGAGGATGTTCTCAAGGTCAATGACAGCGTGGTCGTTGTCACGACTAACCGGAAGATCACCAGCCTTGACGAAATGTTCGCACAGTAACGGGGGTACAGCATGAATTATCGGATGATCGTATATCTGACAGCGCAGATCATACGGGCTGTCGGGTGGCTGCTGCTGGTGCCGCTGATCGTAGCAGCCGTCTTTGCCGAACGGGCGAGCTTCTTTGCTTTTCTGGCAACAGCGGTGGGCATGATCTTGCTCGGCACACTGTTCACCCTCAAAAAACCTGCAAACAAAGCCGTCTACACCCGTGAGGGCATGGCAGTCGTCGCCTGTGCGTGGATCGCTGTTTCGGTGCTGGGCGCACTGCCGTATGTGTTTTCCGGTGACATCCCGTCCCTTGCGGATGCCATTTTTGAAACGGCATCCGGACTGACGACCACTGGCTCAACGATCCTGAACGATATTGAGGGCATGTCAAAGGCGTGCCTGTTCTGGCGGGCGTTCACGCATTTCATCGGGGGCATGGGCGTTCTGATCTTCATGCTGGCGATCCTGCCGCAGGCAGACACCCGCACGATGCACCTTGTCCGGGCAGAATCGGCAGGACCGACCGCCGGCAAACTGGTGGCGAAGATGAGCATTTCGGTGCGCATCCTGTACGGCATTTACATCACGCTGACGATGGCAGAAATGCTCTTCCTGCTGTTCGGGGGGATGCCGTTCTTTGATGCCATTACAACTGCCTTTGCCACGGCAGGCACAGGCGGCTTTTCCGTCAAGGCGGGAAGCATTGCGGACTATAACAGCGCCTATGTGGACTTCATCGTGACACTGTTCATGGGGCTGTTCTCCGTGAATTTCACCCTGTACTACCTGCTGCTCTCCAAAAAATTCATGCAGGTGTTCAAAAACGAGGAGCTGCGGACGTTTCTCGGCATCTGCGCCGTGAGCATCCTCCTCATTACGGGCAATATCGTGCCGATCTACGGCAGTATCCTGAAAGCGCTTCGGTATGCAGGATTTCAGGTGCTGACCATCATCTCTACGGCAGGTTTCGGAACGGCAGATTACACGGAATGGCCTGCTTTCTCACAGATGATCTTATTGTCGCTGATGTTTGTCGGCGGTTGTGCCGGTTCGACGGGCGGCGGTCTGAAAGTCATGCGTATCATCGTGCTGTTCAAGAGTGCGGTGCGTGAGGTCAAGCGTACCCTCTGCCCCCGTGCCGTCGTCACGGTCAAGTGTGACGGCAGGGCACTGGACAAGGAAATGGTGCGGGGCGTGTGCAATTATTTCGTGGTGTTCATGCTGCTGTTAGCAGGTTCGGCGCTGCTGCTTTCACTGGACGGGCATGATGTGCCGACTACAGTCTCTGCCGTCATCACGTGCATGAACAATGTCGGACCGGGCTTGAATGAAGTCGGACCGTCCGGCAATTTTGCCGGCTTCTCGGCATGGGCAAAGCTCCTGCTTTCGGTGGATATGCTGCTGGGCAGACTGGAAATTTACCCGCTGCTGGTGCTGTTTACCGTGCGAAAAAAATAGCAGCGTGACGCTGGCGGCAGGCTGCCGGCTCCGTTGTGCCTCCCAATGCCGCCTACGGCGGCAAAGGTCGGCTTGCACAACTGATAGTGCAAAAAAAGGGACAGCAGGGGGCGAAGCCCACGCAACATAGCCCCCTTCCCCTTGGGAAGGGGGTTGGGGGATGGGGGTAGCAGTCTGCGTTTCCGCCCTTGGGCGGAAAGGATAGTACCCAATAATTGGAAGAAGGGGGCACTTTTTTGTCAAAAGTGCCCCCTTGTTTTCGTTCACAAAAAATTTACAAGGTCATCCGCAATTTTTGTCTCCCCATCCGTCATACCAAGTGAGGAGGGTAAAATTTACATCCATGGATATACAAGAACAGTATCGAAAAGTATTCGAATACTGCTCCAGCCGGATCGCCAGTCCTGAAACTGCCGAGGATCTGACGCAAGAGACCTTCCTTCGCTTTCTGGAACATCCGGAATATCAGGAAAACGGCAAGGAAATGCAGTATTTGTATACGATCGCCCGCAATCTGTGTATTGACGAATACCGGAAAGCGCCTGACGAGGCAAAGGGCGAACCATTACAGGCAGACCGGCAGGCAGAGGGTTGGCTCGACCGCCTTGCCGTCCGGGAAATTTTAGACGGTCTGCCGGAGGAGGAACGAGAGATCATCGTGCTTCGCTATGTTGCAGAACTTTCTGTCAGGGAGATCAGCCATATCTTCGGGGTGAGCTGGTTCGCCATGAACCGCAGGATACAACACATCCTTGCGCAGATGCGGAGAGATTTTGAAAAGGAGGGGTCAGTATGAGCCGGAAATTCAGGAAGGCACTCAAGGCGCTCCACACGACCTTCCCGAAGCCCGACCCGCTGCGGGAAGCGAAATTTCTCGGCAGCCTGCCCCGGCAGTACCCAGAGAAAAAAATAGCCGTCCCCTTTCTGCATATGTCAGGGAAACCGCTGTATTACGGCATTCCTGCTGCTGTGATAGCTGTACTGCTCATCACTGCCGGAACAGGGGTCTACCGCAATGTCAGCGACCGGAAAGTACCTGTGCTGACACCCACGGAAACGGTGACTGTCACAGAGAACACCGGAAATGAAACTGTCACAGAACCGCCCGCAGCGACCGAACGGACAAACACCACAGAGGACACTGCCGCACAGCCCGGCATCTCCGAAACAGAAGCACCTGTCTCCGGTACGATGCCCTTTGTGCAGACAGACAGCGTTCCCACACCGGGCACAGATGCCGTACAGACTGCACCGCCCCTGGATGAAACCGTTCCGCAGGCGACCCAATTGCCGCAGACAGGCGATATTCCGCAGGTAGATACGCCCGAACCGACCGTCCCCTCGCCAAAAGAGCCAGAACCGACCGCCCCCGGTTTTTCATATGAGCCTCCTCCGGTGACTGCTTTCCGGGACGAACGGGTGACACCCTACAGCAGCTACACTGTTCCAGATGAGGTCTTAGAGTATACACCGCCTCCGAACGATCATTCGGCTCTCCCACCGTCAAGCATCGTTCCCGCCAATGCCCTTGTCGTCATGGGGCGCATCGATACGATCTGGTACACGCAAAGCGGCGGAGAAGCGTGGATGCAGCTCGATATCACCATTACGCAGTCCTACCGGAGCAGCTACCAGACGGGTGACAAAATTTCGGTCTATCTGAAAGGCGGCTATATGTCGCTTGCGGATTACCTGACACTGCACCCGGAACGGGAAGATGGCTTCGAATATCCGGATGCGGCGCTTCAGCAAAGTGCAGCCGCAGAGTTCGGGAACATTCCCCGCACCGGTACGGAGCAGCTCTTTGTGCTGACCCCGAATATCCCGTCCGATGTGCCGTATGGGGCTTACACCGGGGCGCTATATGCCCCAAGCTCTTACGATGCACAGAACATTTTACAGCAAATTGGCAGCTAAGCCATGAAAGGAGAATTTTTATGAAATTTTTGGACCGTCTTGCCACTGTCTGTTTCGCAGGGGCAATGCTGCCGCTCTCTGCATTTCCGGCAGCATCCGTGGAGGATATGCCGTCCATACCGACCTTACCCGAACCGATCCCGTGTGAAGAACTGCTGCCGGCAAATTATACGGAACTGGTCAACCGTATCAACGAATACGGCAATGTGCAGATCGTGGATGAAGGGATCCTGATCTATGCCGCCGCAGAGGGGAAAGATGTTTCCTTTTCGCTGTATTCTACCGATACGTCAGATGCACTCACCTTCGAGATCGCAGAAAAGCAGGTGTATTATGCGGATAGCACTAGCACTTACCCACTGTGCGGCGTGGCATATCTGGTAACACCTCTGAAAGAGCAGCTGACGCTGGCGTGCAGCTACATCCTTACGTCTATGCCTATCGAGAATGAAGTGTATGACCTTGTGGAATTGGTCGGTACATGGGAGTTCCGCATGACAGACGATGGCTTAAAGGAAACGGATATTTTCGGGTATGTGCCGGACGGCTACTATGAAGCCAGCAACTTTGCCGACGAGCACGGTTCTCCGTGCATCGTGCAGGACGATGACGGGGTGAGTTATCTGGTCTACTGCTATAGCAGCCCCGCAGGCACGCCGACGCACTATGAACTGAATGACAGAGGCTCGACAGCAGAATACACCATCATCAGCGACCGCAAAGTCATACTGCTTGATGATACCATGATGGAAGGATGGGGACGGTATGTTGTGACTGTCATCCGCCCGGATTCTGCGGGTACGCTGCAATTCGGCTTAGATACCGTGGATTTCAACGGTGTAACGAAAAACAGCGAGACATCACGATTTGACGTGAATGATGAGCTTGCCTTTGCAGCACCCGGTATCACCATAGGATCCGGAGATGTAAATGCAGACCGTTCCATAGACAGCACAGACGTGAAACTTTTGCAGGGCTGGCTGCTGGGCAAGCCGTCAGACTGCATCTTCTGGAATGCCGATATGAACGGAGACGGCGTGGTCGATGTGTTCGACCTTGCCCTGCTCAAGCGAAAAGTCCGCGCCTTTTACTTTGAGGCGGTGCCGGTGCCATTGGGAAGTGAATAAATTGCGATCATTATGTGCATCCACGCTGCTCCCGTTGTGTCGCCCAATGCGCCTGACGGCGCAAAGGGCGGCTGCTCTCAGGTAAGATAAAATTAGCAGTCAAGCAAGCCGACCTTTGCGGCGTAGCCGCATTGGGAGGAAAAACAAAAGTTTTTTGATCCAGCTTTTTATCAAAAAAGCTGGCGGGTGTCCAGAGGGCAGCGCCCTCTGGTCGCCGCCCGCAGGCGGCGAAACACTTCTATACTTCGCCCTTTTCAGGGGGTGAAGTCAAAAACCAGCATAGTATGCTGTTTTTTGACGAGGGGGCGCTTTTGGCAAAAAAGCGCCCCCTTCTCTCCTCTTTTCTGAACTATCCGCTCCGCCCTTGGGCGGAGCAGCGTAACGCTGCTCCTCACCACTCACGGAAATCAATTTTCAAAATCAGGAGTAAAAAAGTCACAATTTCATTACAAAATGCACAAAAAGCTGGACAAAA
>CANQNG010000021.1 GCA_947625155.1 uncultured Clostridia bacterium | reverse complement strand
TCTCAAATATTATGTTCGAGTGCCTTATGGATCCAATGATGATCTCAAGGGTGATTGGGAAAAATTGATTTCCGTGCTCACCACTGGATACCATTTGACATTTTCACAAAAATGTGCTATACTATAGTTACTAATGTGAAAGGTCACAGGAACAGACTATGGACGAACAATTGCAAACTGCGGCTGTCTGCCCGCCGCTTGCAGAGGGCACTGTCCTGCACGGGAAATGGCGGGTCATTGCTGTTTTGGCAGCAGAAGAGGACAGCTTTCTCTATCTGGGTGCAGACGTAGCGAACGGCAGTACAGTCACGATACGGGAATACTGCCCCGCTTTCTGCACCCGTGAGGGAACGGCTGTGTTCTATGACGAGGACGGCACAGCAGAAGCGGACGGCAAAGCGTTCCGGGAGGGCGCAAAACAATTTCTGCACAGCAGTGCCATTTACCAAAAGCATATCCCCTTACTTCTGCCAGAAATGGACAGCTTTTCTGAAAATAATACCAGCTACATCGTCAGCCGCCCTCTGCCGGAGGGAAGGCTTTATGCTGCCGTGCCGCAGATCACGGCTGCCTATGTGCAGAGCCTTGGCATCCGCCTGTGTGAATGCCTTGCGGCACTGCATAAAGAGGGATACGGTGCTGTGATCCGGGAAGATGCCCTGCGTTTCGGGGAAAAGGGCAGTCTGTACCTCGTGCCGGACTGCCTGTACGAAAAGCCCGGACTGGCAGAAGATGTCCATATCCTGTCAGCCTTTCTGAGATCTCTCCTGCCGCCGGATGCAGAGGATGCCCCGGCTGTGACCGTCCGGGAAGCCCTGCGCTTTTCCTATGCGGATGCCAAGATACTGCGCTCCGCTCTGATCGGCAATGCGCCCCGGCGCACCCGGAGACCTGTCGGGCTGTTGCTGCTGCCGCTGTGCGTTCTCTGCCTTGCGGCAAGTATCTTAGGCGTGCAGCAGGTCAAAAAAGCCTACGAACCGCTTTCAGACGGGCTGGAAACGGGGCACATCACCCCGGAGGTCATTTCCGTATGGCTGCCCCTTGCCGAAACTGCCGACGAAAGAGCGACCGCTGCCATGTACGAACGCCTTGCCGCAGGCTTTGAACGGCAGAATCCGGGCTGTGGCGTCAATATCCGCATCTATGCGGACAATTCCTTTGAGGAAGCCCTGACCATGGACGGTATCGAACCGCCTGTCGTATACATGGACACCCTTGCGCCCCCCGTACTGGAACATGCGGCAGACCTGTCGTCCATGACAGAAGCCCTGAACGATGTCTATGCGGCAGATATGACAGCATTCGGGAATGTGATCCCGCTGGGGTGCAGTGTGCCCGTGCTGTACGGAAGCCTGCACCGGGATAACTTGCCGGAAGCTGTCACCCCCGACACCCTGCCGGACGGGACACTGTTTGACGAAAGCGCACAGGCATTTTTAGCCGTATATGAACCGGATGCCAAGACCGAAGAAGCATTCCCAGAGGACAGCACGCTGCCCGTGCTGGGCAGTTCTGACTGTCTCTCCGTACTGTCTGCGGACAGTATGCGTGCCGGGGATGTCTGCCTCCGACCGGTCACTGTGGACGGCAAAGTGCCGCTGCAATATGAGCTTTACTGCACGGTCAATGCAAATTGCCCCCCGAACAGTCAGCGTGTGGGTATGCTCTGGCTGCAATATCTGCTGACGGAAGAAGCACAGAATATCCTGTTCGTGGAGCATTATGGCACACTGCCGCTGCATATATCGGCTTTACAGGCGGCGGAAGATCTGCACTCCGAGCTAAAACCGCTGAAACAGGTCACATTCGACAGCACCGCCCTACAAACAAGGAGGTAGGCAATGCACTGGTATACAGAAGCTGCGGCGCAATTGCCCGCCGCCGTGACACAGGCAATGTGCCGCCCCGGTACGCAAGCCGGAGGTTACACGATACAGGAAGTGCTATACGTCAGCGGTTCGGAGCTGTACTACCGGGCAGCAGGGGCAGACGGGGAGGTCCTGCTGAGTGAAATGCTTCCCCTGCGCTGGTGCTATGCGGCAGAAGGCAGCTTTGTCCCCTATCATGCGCAGTCTGAACTGCAATGGAATGCCGCCCGTGCTGCCGCTGCGGCAAGGCTCGATATACTGCGGTCTCTGTCGGAAGAAGCGGCACTCCCGGAGATCTCCGATGTTTTTGAAGAGAAAGGCACACTATGGTACACCATGCCCTTGCAGGCTGCGGCATCGCTGCGTTCGGTCATGGACAGCGGAACGCTCTCCCCGGAAGAAGCACTGGAACTCCTGCTGCCCGTACTGGATACGCTCGCAGGGCTGCACGGGCAGGGCATCACGCACGGCGCACTGACTGCCGGCGCGATCCGCCTGACAGAAAACGGCTGTATTCTGCGGGACTGGCTTGGCTGCACGGAAGGATCCACAGCGGATGTGTGTGCTGTCAGTCAGCTGCTTTACGAAATGATGACGGGTGAGACCGTCTACCGTGACAAAGCAGCCGCTAAACTCCCTGCCGGTATCCGCAATGCCCTGTACAACGGCATTCACGACCCGGAAATGCACATTGACACTCTCTGGGAACAGCTTCACACTGCAAGACATGTCCGCCGGGTGCAGCAGGTAGGGAAAGCGGCTGCCCTGCTGCCGTGGTTGGCTGTGCTGTTCTGTGTGGTATGTCTGGCAGTGCCGGTACTCTACCGGACACACTGCGAAAACCGCCCCACCGAAGAGAAAAAACGCCTGCCGGACGTGGCATATGCGCTTTCAGAGGGGGAAATGCAGCTGCCGGAGCTGCTGGATCTGCCGCAGGAGGAAGCTGCCGCTTTGTTGGAGGAGATGGGACTGGAAATGATCCTTGCCTCCCGCGCGGACAACCCGACCGTCCCGGAAAATGCGGTAGCAACGCAGCAGCCTGCTGCCGGTTCGATCGTCCGGGCAGGCGATACGGTCATGCTCGGCATCAGTGACGGGTGGACGAATTATGTACCGGATGTGTGCGATCTGCTGCTTGCCGATGCACAGAAAAAGCTTGAAGATCTGGGCTTTGTGGTCGAATATGAGGAAGTTTCCAGTATCGGAGATGCGCCCGGCACGGTCATTGCGCAGGATGTTGACCCGGAAACACTTCTCGAACGGGACAGCACGATCCGCCTGACTGTTTCGCTCGGGCGGGAGGATCTGGACATCAACAAGCTGGAAAAGGTCGGCAATTATGTGGGCATGCAGTTTGAGGAAGCAAAGGCACAGCTTTCGGAAATTTTCCTCTATGCCCTGCAGATCGAGACCGTCTACGACCCGGAAGTCCCAGCCGGAGTCATCATTGAACAGGACATTGCCGAGGGAGAAAGCGTTCCGCAGGGAACGACCATCCAAATGAAAGTCAGTCTCGGTGTGCAGATGACCCGTGTGCCCAGTGTCAAGCTGATGGGCGCAGGCACGGCGAAAAGTGTGCTGGAAGCAGCCGGCTTGAAGTGTGTGCTCTGCTATGTGTCCAACGGGGACTATGTCATGGACTGTGTGCTGTCGCAGAACGTAGCAGCCAATTCGCTGGTTGCAGTTGGAACGGAAGTCTGGCTGACGGTCAGCATCGGCACAGCCAGTCAGGTCATCAGCACGGGAGGCTGGTCCGGTGCGCCCCTGCCTACGGTCGAAGAAACGTTGGATACTTCTGGACCGGGTGAGGAGACCCTGCCTCCGGAGGAAGTTCCGCCGATCACCGACCCTGCCGAACCGGATGTACCGACAGTCCCGGACGAACCAACGACCCCCTATATCCCACCGGCTACCGATCCGCCGCCGCTGACTGACCCACCTGCACCGCCGGATCTGCCTGATGTGCCGGATGTTCCCGACCTCGAACCGCCGCCGATGCCGGTACAGTAGCGCAGAGCCTGCGCTCCCGTTGTGCTTCCCAATGCCGCCTTACGGCGGCAAAGGTCGGCTTGCTCAACTGGTAGTGCAATTTAGGTTGGCTTGCCCGACTGTTACTTTATCTTACCTGAAAGTATTCGCCCTTTGTGCCTTCAGCGCAAAGGGCGTAATATTTTCAAAATTCTTTCTTCCCCCCTTTTCTTCCGCTGTATATTCTTCCGGAACACCGTCCATACTATAGTCGGAGGTGATGGATATGACATCCAAAGAATTGCAGTATGTGGAAGACGCACTCGGACACGAGCAGTTTTTCCAGAGCAAATGCAACGAGACCATGAACCAGTTACAGGACGAGAGCCTGCGAAGCTGTGTGCAGCAGATGGCACAGAAGCACCAGCAGATCTTCACGAGCCTGTACGGACTGCTGTAAGGAGGGAAACACATGAACGACCAGAATCTGATGGAGAACCTGCTGCTGGTGGAAAAAGGTGTCTGCGATCTGTACCTGCACGGTACGATCGAGGCAAGTACACCGGACGTACAGCAGTCCTTCAAGACTGCCCTGAATGAGTCGCTTGGCATGCAGGGACGCATTTACTCCGAGATGTCCTCGAAAGGGTGGTATTCCGCTGACAATGCGGAGCAGACCAAGCTGCAGCAAGTAAGGCAGAAATTCCAGACTGCCGGCTGAGACACAAAAACCCCTTGCCAGACCGGCAAGGGGTTTTACATTATCTTAGTTCACGGAGCGCTTTACATAGGAAGTATGCAGCAGTTCGTGTGCCTTGTGACTGCCGGGCTTCTCCAGATACTCCTCGTAGAGCTTCTGAACGTCGGCATTCAGGTGAGACAGACGAAGCGACTTTGCAGCATCCTCAGCGTAGAGCGCCTTGGCACGCAGTGCCCGGATGTCCTCAAAGTTGCGGACACTTGCCGGCTGCTGCGGCTGACCACCGCCGTTGACACAGCCGCCGGGGCAGCCCATGATCTCAATGAAGTCGACCTGCTCCTCGCCGCTCTGTACCTTCCGAAGCAGCTCACCGGCATTTGCCAGACCGCTTGCGACAGCGACCCGGATCTGTGTGCCGTTGATGTCAATGGTCGAACGCTTGATGCCGTCCGTGCCACGGACTTCATGGAACTCTACCACTTCCTCGTTATTGCCGGACAGCCAGCAGTAAGCGGTACGCAGAGCAGCTTCCATAACACCGCCGGTCGCACCGAAGATGTCGCCTGCACCAGCAGACAGACCCAGCGGATCGTCAAAGTCCTCATCCGGCAGTGCTGTGAAGTTCAAGCCTGCACGGCGGATCATTCTTGCCAGCTCACGGGTGGTGAGAACATAATCTACGTCCGGAACGCCTGCGGCATTCTCGTCTGCTCTGCCGATCTCAAACTTCTTGGCAGTGCAGGGCATTACGCTGACAACGACAATATCCTCAGCCTTGATGCCAAGCTTCTCCGCATAGTAGGTCTTAGCAACAGCACCCAGCATCTGATGCGGGGACTTGCAGGTGGAGAGGTTGTCGGTCATCTCCGGGAAATAGTGCTCGCAGTATTTTACCCAGCCGGGAGAGCAAGATGTGATCATCGGCAGCTTGCCGCCGTTCTGGAATCTGTCCACAAACTCGGTAGCTTCTTCCATGATCGTCAGGTCTGCGCCCCAGTCGGTGTCAAATACATCATCAAAGCCCAGACGGCGCAGTGCAGCAACCATCTTGCCCTCTACATTCGTGCCGATCGGGTAGCCGAATTCCTCGCCAAGTGCTGCACGGACAGCCGGAGCCGTCTGCACGATCACGTGCTTGGATCCATCGGCAATGGCAGCAAATACCTGCTCGGTGAAGTCCTTTTCAGACAGTGCACCTACTGGGCAGACAGCGATACACTGACCGCAGGAAACGCAGCTTGTCTCGCCCAGCCCCATTTCAAAGGCAGAGCCGATATTGGTCTTGAAACCACGCTCGTTCGGTCCGATGACACCGATACCCTGCCATTTGGAGCAAGCTGCTACGCAGCGGCGGCACAGGATGCACTTGTTATTGTCACGATACATATGCACAGCGGAATCGTCGATCGCATAGGACGGCTTCTCGCCTGCATAGGTCTCCTCATCTTCAATGCCCATCTCGTTGCAGAGCGCCTGCAATTCGCAGTGACCGCTTCTCACGCAGGAGAGGCACTTCTTGTCGTGGGTGGACAAGATGAGTTCGAGGGTCTTTCTTCTGGAATCGAGCACCTTCGGGGAGTTGGTGCGTACTTCCGTGCCGTCAAAGGCAAGCGGATACACGCAGGCAGCTACCAGCCGGAAACCTCTGCCCTCGTTGATCTCTGCCATACAGATGCGGCATGCGCCGATCTCGTTGATCTCTTTCATATAGCAGAATGTCGGAATGGTGACACCTGCTTTGTGTGCAGCTTCGAGAATGGTCGTACCCTTGGGAACAGAAACTGCAATGCCATTGATCTTTACATTGATATCTGCCATCTCAAAGTTCCTCCTTAACCTTTGGAAATTGCTTTCGGGCGGCAGTTGTCCATACATGCACCGCACTTCACGCACTTCGTGGTGTCAATGACGTAAGCGGCACGCTTCTTGCCGGGGGCAGTATAGTCACCCTGAGAAATGGCACCGACCGGGCAGTTCTTTGCGCACAGACCGCAGCCAACGCACTTCTCCGGATCAATGGAGAACATCAGCAGATCTTTGCAGACACCGGCAGGGCACTTCTTGTCAACAACATGCGCCTCATATTCATTGCGGAAATTCTTGAGCGTAGACAGGACCGGGTTCGGGGCTGTCTGACCCAGACCGCAGAGGGAGTTCGCCTTGATGTAATAGCACAGTTCTTCGAGCTTGTCGAGATCTTCGAGGGTAGCCTTGCCCTTGGTGATCTTGTCAAGCATTTCGTACATTCTCTTCGTACCGATACGGCAGGGCGTACACTTGCCGCAGGACTCGTCAACGGTGAATTCGAGGAAGAATTTGGCAATATCGACCATGCAGTTGTCCTCATCCATAACGATCAGACCGCCGGAACCCATCATCGAACCGATAGAGATCAGGTTGTCATAGTCGATCGGGATGTCAAAATTCTCCGCAGAGATGCAGCCGCCGGAAGGTCCGCCGGTCTGGGCAGCCTTGAACTTCTTGCCATTCGGGATGCCGCCGCCGATCTCCTCTACGACCTCACGCAGGGTAGTACCCATCGGTACTTCTACCAGACCCGTATTCTTGATCTTGCCGCCGAGGGCGAATACCTTAGTACCCTTGGACTTTTCCGTACCCATGGAAGCGAACCACTCTGCCCCGTTGAGGATGATCTGCGGGATATTTGCATACGTTTCCACGTTGTTGAGGATGGTCGGCTTCTGATACAGACCCTTTTCAGCCGGGAACGGCGGTCTCGGACGAGGTTCACCACGGTTGCCCTCGATAGATGTCATCAGTGCCGTTTCCTCACCGCAGACGAACGCACCAGCGCCCAGTCTCAGGTCAATGTCAAAGTCAAAGCCTGTACCGAAGATGTTTTTGCCAAGCACGCCATACTCTCTTGCCTGCCCGATAGCGATGCGCAGACGCTCAACAGCGATCGGGTACTCTGCACGGACGTAGATATAGCCCTGTGTCGCACCGATCGCATAGCCAGCGATCGCCATAGCTTCCAGAACGACATGCGGGTCGCCCTCCAGCACGGAACGATCCATAAATGCGCCGGGGTCGCCCTCATCGGCGTTGCAGCATACATATTTCTGGTCAGCATCCGGTACGATGTCACGGGCAAGCTGCCACTTTCTGCCGGTCGGGAAGCCGCCGCCGCCACGACCACGCAGCCCGGAATCGAGAACAGTCTTGATGACCTCTTCCGGTGTCATTTCCTTCAGGACTTTGGCAAGTGCCTTGTAGCCGTCCTTACCGATGTACTCATCGATGCACTCCGGGTTGATGTTGCCGCAGTTGCGCAGTGCGACACGATGCTGCTTCTTGTAGAAGCTCGTCTCATTCAGGGACTCGATACCGGCATCGGTCACGGTCTCCTCGTACAGCAGTTCCTTGACAGGTTCGCCGTTGACGATGTGGCTCTCCACGACTTTCGGGATATCCTCCGCCTTGATGCGGGAATAGAACGTACCCTCCGGGTACACGATCATGATCGGACCAAGTGCGCACAGACCAAAGCATCCGGTCTTAACGACCTGTACCTTGTCATGCAGCCCTGCCTTGTCGATCTCTGTATGCAGTGCAGCCTCAATGGCAGCAGAACCGGAAGATGTACAGCCGGTACCGCCGCAGATGAGGACATGCTTCTCGTACTTGCTGGAGGCTTCCTGAGAGCCTTCATGCCGCAGCTCAAGCTCCGGGTGCATAGCCTCACGGATCGCCTGGATCTCCTGCAACGATTTCATGTATATTTTCCTCCTTGTTATGTAGGTCCTGTCCGGGAAAGCAGATGTCCCGGGCAGCGGGCATTACTCGTATTTAGCCAGAATATCGGCAACATCATCCACTGTCAGACGACCGTAAACGTCCTCGTTCACCGTCATGACAGGTGCAAGACCGCATGCACCGATGCAGCGGCAGGCTTCCAGCGAGAACTTTCCGTCAGCCGTACATTCGCCGCTGCCGATCTGGAGCACTTCTTGGAGCTTGTTGAAAATGTCACCGGAGCCTTTTACATAGCAAGCCGTACCGAGACAGACAGAAATATTATACTTGCCCTTCGGATACAGCGAGAACTGTGCATAGAATGTCACAACGCCGTAGATCTTTTCCAGCGGGATGCTCATTTCATCCGAGATGATCTTCTGCACCTCGATCGGCAGATACCCATAAATGTCCTGTGCTTTCTGAAGCACGGGCATCAATGCGCCCTGGCTGTCCTTATGTGCGGCAATGACAGCACGGAGCTGCTGTTCCTGTTCGGGGGTGCCGCTGAAGGGGACCGTTTTCTTTGTTGTTTCAGCCATTGTGTAACCTCCCAGTATGTATTGCATGGCACCGCATGAGCCGGTGCTTCGGTAAACCAGTCATCAGGAAAAAGTTGCACTGGTTTACATGCCTGACAATATTATAACACATAAAAAACGAAAAGTCTATCCGCATTCTCACCTAACGCAAAGTCGTTTTATTGTACATTTTGCACAACAACTGGTTTTTTCAGCCGGAAATGGGGATTTTCAGGAATTGAACTGTCCGTTCCCGATGAATTCACAGATGAGAGAATCCTTCGGGATACAAGCCGCATCCAGCGGGGCAGTCTTTTCCAGATATGTCAGCATATCGCTTACCAAAGGGCTTTCCGGCATTTCCCGAAACGCCTCCAGCAAAAACGGACGGTAGGCGCAGATCTCATACGCATGGAACGTGTCGACATCATAAGTAGAGCGGTATTTGTAGGGCATGATGTATTTGTTTTCGCCCTCTTCCACGCTGGAGAACATCATCAGCGTATCGTGGAACGACCGGTCACGGAAGATCTTATCCCGCACCAGACGGCGCATGAGGCGGATCTTGGACGGATGCAGTTCCGTGTCGTCCTGCATGATGCGGGTGCGGACAGAAACGTAAATTTTAGCGCTTTTTTCATCCGGAAAGCTGATAATGTCCGGGTTCAGGCTATGGATGCCCTCTAAAATGACCAGTTCCCCCGGCTTGCGGTGCAGGATCTTGCCCGGGAAGGTGCGCAGGGAGTGCTTGAAATCATACTCCGGCAGCACGACCGGCTCACAATTGTAGATAGCTGTGAGCTGCCGGGTCAGGAAATCGCTGTCGATACGGCTCGGCGATTCGAGATCAAGCTTTCCTGCGGCGAACAGTGCCTTCTCCGCATCGGAGAGCGGGCTGAAATAGTTATCCAGAGACAGCGTATGTGTCTCAAAGCCCCCCTCGTCCAGATATTTCTCGATCATCAGAGCCGATGTCGTTTTCCCCGAACCGGACGGACCGCAGAGCAAAATGATCGGGCGCTCGTGGCGGTGCTCCTTGATGTCCTCAGCAATGGCATGGAGCTGGGCGTGGTAGTTTTCGTTGACAGACTGCACATAGGCAGCTGGATCTTTCTGCAATGCGGCATTGATAGCAGCAAGTGCGATCGACATAAGACGGATACCCCCTTCAACTTAAAGATCATCTGCGCACTTGAGGTATATGCACAGTACTGACCGATCATACCATAGCGGCAGACTGCCGTCACCGTTCATCCTCCCTCTGCACCTGCGTTTTGTCCCCGGTGCAAAGATCGGCTGCTTGCGGGGCAGCATATCTATTATACCATAAGATCACGCATTTGTCTACCCTATTATAGGAATTTTCCACGGCAGCCACACTGCCTTGCGGCAGCTTTTTCTCTCAAGATCTGTTGACTTTTTCTTTTGGGTAAAGTATAATAGTAGTATCGGGGAGAAGCCAGCATCTGCATTTTATTTGAGATCGGGAGGGATCTTTATGGAGTGGGATCTGATGAGCCAAACATGAGCAAGGTCAGTTGGAAAGGCAGCGCCCTGCTTGCGCCTGTGCCGCCTGCGCTCGTGAGCTGCGGCACACTGGAACAGCCCAATATCCTGACAGTCGCATGGACAGGCATCGTCTGCACCCATCCGCCCATGACTTATATTTCTGTGCGCCCGGAACGGTTCTCCTACCGGATCATTGCGGAAAGCGGCGAATTCGTCATCAATCTGCCCACCGCATCCATGGCAAAGACCGTGGACTTCTGCGGCATGAAGACCGGCGCAAAGCTCAACAAGGCACAGCACTGCCATCTGGAACTGCTGCCGGGCGAACAGGTCGCCGCACCCATCATCGCCTCTTGTCCGGTCAGTCTGGAATGCCGTGTCACGGAGCAGAAAGCCCTCGGCACGCACACCATGTTCCTAGCGGAGATCGTCGGCGTACAGGTCGAGGAGCGCCTGCTCGACAGCAAAGGCAAGCTGGATCTCCGGCAGGCTGGTCTGCTTGCCTATGCACACGGGGAGTATTTTGCACTGGGGCGCAAATGCGGAGATTTCGGATACTCTGTACGGCGAAAGAAGAAATAACAGGGGCTGTCGATCCAGCCCCTGTTTCTTCGTGCAATTGTACCATAAGCCGGGCAGTAATTTTTAACGAAGCGTAAAATACTTTTGACAGTTTTTTATTTTTCTTGACTTTTTTGGACAGTTACTGTATAATTAAGGTACAACACCCAAGCAAGGGTAGACACAGGAAAGGAAGGATGACATTTATGAATTTCAGAAAAGCACTTGCCTCTCTGCTCGCCGTCTCGCTTGCAGCCACACAGCTCACAGCCGGATCTGCCACGCAGACAGTCCATGTCGTACAGACCTTTGCTGCCGATGCCGCAGCCGTGCATGACACGGAAGGTTATTTCTGCCAGCAGCTCTCTGCCGAGTCCAAGGTCTTTTACGATGCTATCAACACCATGTACACCACGGGCATGCTCAAGACTGGCACGGAAAGTTTCGACCTGACCGCCAATGGTCTGCTCACGCAGGAAGAAGCAGCGGGATACGCTGACGGCGGTCCCGGTGTGCTGACTGCATTCGGTGCGGCAAGGGATGCCTTTTACATGGATCACATGGACACGTTCTATGTCGATCTCTCCGCACTCTCCATCCGTGTGACGACCGGTGAGGACGGCTATCATGTGTACTTAGGCGCATTCAGGCGGGATAATTACTATGCAGAAGGCTTCACCAGTGCAGCGGATGTGGAAAGCGCTCTCGGACAGTATCACGAAGCCGTTGCAGAGATCGCCGCTGCTGCCAAAGCTGCTCCCGTGGAGGAGGGCAAGGATGCCGCAGCCGAACAGGTGCGCTATGTGCATGACTATATCACCCACCACACCTCCTATCGGTTAGAGGATGCCTGCGATCCTGCCAATATCGGCTTTATCCGGAATGCTTATGGTCCTCTGCTCCGGGAAGAGGGTGTCTGTGAGGGCTACTCCCGTGCCTTCAAGGCAGTGCTGGACGAGCTGGGCATCCCATGCGTCCTCGTCAGCGGTGTCTACAATGTGACGGAAAACCAGCCAGAGCTGCATATGTGGACACTTGTGCAGATCAATGGCGGCTGGTACGGCGTTGACCCCACCATGGACGACCCGATCACCCAAAATCCCTCGGAAGGCGGCGTGGACGGCGGTGAGAACGAGGAATATCTCCTCGTCGGTGAGGACATCCTGAACCGTCACCACACCCCCAGCAATATCCTCTCGGAAGCCAATTATCCCTTCACCTACCCGGATCCGGAGATCAATGCGCTCGGCGTGGAGACCCTCACCGATTCCGGCGGGCTTGTGGTAAATTATAAGGCAGATTCCGAAATGGAAGGTGTTCCGGCAGGCGACTTCATCGTCAGCTACAACGGCATGGGCTACGCCAAGGCTGCCGAACAGGGCAAGTACATCATCGTCCGCTTCATCAATTACTATGAAGAAAATGACGAAACTGTTGACAGCGGCTGGTGCTATATCGAACCGCAATACTACCCCGGCATAGAAGATACGGACACAGAATTGACACTGACACTTGCCTCTGCGCAGAATGTGCAGTTTGCCGTCACGGATATTCCGCCGACAATGAATGAATACGGCATCCCGGATCTTGTCTTTGATGAAGAACCGGTCATGCTCGAACAGAGCAATGTGATCCACAACGAAAATGGCTACTATATGCCCGCTCCCTATGCAAGAAACCTCACGCCCCGGAACAGCGGCTACCTCGTCATCGAACGGGGTACACAGCACGTGAGTGCCACCTTTGATGAAGTCCTCGTTCCCATCGAAGGGGAGGAGTTTGAGGTCGTTATGACGTGCAGCTCCCCGTCCGGTCAGGTCAACAGCACCATGACAAAGGCACAGTGGGACGGCGTTTCGACCATTTCGTTCGACTTCACGCCAAGCAAGATGTGGGCTGACGACCGTGCAGCGTACACGTTCTCTATCAAGGGACTCAAGAGTGCCCGCAGCGGCAAAGCTCCCATGGACATCACCTATGAAGCCAAGTTCCAGAGCTATGTCTGCGCTTACCGTTCGCAGGGCATCCAGTGGAACGTCTTTGCACAGCCGAGACTGCTTGACAATTCCGATATTTCCATGAACGACTGGAAAACCACCGATGGTTCTACCGTCAGTGACAAGCTCCGTGACCGCATGGTGCTCGTGGCAAGTGCTCCGTCCCACAAGGAACAGGATCAGATGGCAGAACTGGTCGATACCCAGACAGAGGATACCGTTCTCGAAAGCAAGAGCTTTGAGATCAGCCTGTCCATCTGCAAGGCACAGGTGGCAAGCACCGGTGACGGCGTGCGTGTGATGCTCGGCTTCCCGGACGGCTACGGTCCGGAAGATGCCGGGGTGACGTTCAAAGTCTACCACTTCATCAAGGATGCAGCAGGCAACTGCACCGGGGTAGAGGAGATCCCCTGTGTCATCACAGAATACGGTCTGGTCGTGACCTGCATGAGCTTCAGCCCGTACATGGTCGCAGCAGTTGAGGATGACGGCACGGAAAGTGCTGCCAAGTCTGTCGTAGCATCTGCCTCCAAGGGCGGTTCCGTCTCCTGTGACGGTATCGTCACCCTTGCCGAGGGAGAGAGCGTGACCGTGTTCCTCCAGCCGGACGAGGGCTATGTCATTGATTCCGTTTCCGTTGGCGGCAAGCTCACAGAGATCACGGATGCATCCGGTATGCCGCTGACGCTGAGCTATGCGGATATTGACGGAAACAGCAGTATCGTGGATGTGAAGTTTGCTCCTGCTGCTGTCGCAGAAGCAGAAGCTGCCAAGGGTGAAACGCCTATCCCGGTCGATGCCGAGGCAGAAGCTGCCCCCGCGGGCAATCTGGTAGCAGCGCCCGACAAGCCCGGTGAGACCACACCACCTGCCACTGAACCTGCGGAGACCACCACAGAAGCACCTGCCACGACCGCCGCTGCCACTACACTTCCCGAAACCACAGCCGTTGTAACAACGTCTTCTACAGCTGCGACGACCACCACAGTGACCACAACGACCACCACAACAACTACCACCGCAGCAACGACGACGACTACCGCAGCGACGACAACGACAACTGCGCCGACCACGACCACCACGCCTTCTGTGGAGACCATTCCCGGTACGCCCGGTAAGACGGCATCCAAAGTTCTGCTCCCGCCGGAAGATGGTCTGACAGATATGTATCTGCTCTATGCAGTCGATTCACTAAATTACAGCCGTGCAGGGCTGACGATCGCAGCAGATGGCAAGACCTATGCGTGGGAAACCAATACGGTCTATCAGTCTGTGATCATCGGTGACAAGACCTACACAGCGGAAGAATTTGGCGGTAAGTATCTGCTGGCGCTCGGCGTGACGGGCATTCCCGCAGATGCTGCCAGAACTGCCGCAGCCATCCCAAGGCTGACAGAACTGAAAAAAGAAACAGCCGAACTGCCGAAAAAAACATACAAGCTGCCTGAGGCACAGAAGGAGGAGATCGTATGACAAAAGAACCCTATATCACGCCGGTCATGGATGTTTGCACATTTGACACGGAGGATGTTATCACCACCAGTGGTGAGCTGACCGATGGCGGCGCAGACGGTGTACCGGAAACGGTCGCCTATACGGACGTATTCCAATAAACGGCGTGCTGCCCCTTGCGCCTGTGGTGCAGGGGGCAGCCTATTTCCGGAAAGGAGCTGCTATGTATGGGATCTATCGCATAGCCGAAGCCAACATCGGCATCCGGTCTCTGTTCCCGGATGTTCATGCACTCTGCCGGAATTACCGGACAGAGGCACAGCCGGAAATTTCCATAGAGATCTCCCCTGCTGATATTGCTGCCGAACGGGAACGGTCTGCCCTGACGGACAAGCAGGAGGGCAAGCCTGTGCGGACATTTCCGGACGGGTATCTGGAGACGTTGGCAGTCTACCGGAAACTGGCTGAAAAGCTCATACCCTCGGATATTCTGCTGTTTCACGGGTCTGCCGTGGCAGTGGACGGAGAGGGCTATCTGTTCACGGCGAAAAGCGGCACAGGCAAATCCACCCACACCAGCCTGTGGATGACGTATTTCGGGGAGCGGGCTTTCATGGTCAATGATGACAAGCCGCTTCTGCGCTGCACGGATGGCGGCGTGATCGTTTACGGTACGCCGTGGGACGGGAAACATCACCGCAGCACGAACACCTCTGTTCCGCTGAAAGCGGTCTGCGTTCTGGAACGGGGCAGGGAAAACCGTATTACCCCCCTTGACCGGCACGAAGCGTTTCCCCTGCTGTTACAACAAAGCTACCGCCCTTCTGATCCGGCGCTGCTGCAACGCACACTTGCACTGGTATCCCAGCTTTCTGCCGGAGTAAAGCTGTACCGCCTGCAATGTGACCGGAAACTGTCGGCGGCAAAGATCGCCTATGCGGGCATGAAAGGAGAAAACCCATGCAACTGAACCCTGAATTTCTGACCTACGAAGCGGACGGCGAACAGATCTTAGTCGCCGCCGGAACTGCTTTCAGCGGCATTGTACGCAGCAATCCGACGGCTGCTTTCATTGTCAACTGCCTGAAAACCGAAACGACCGAAGCGGAGATCACTGCCCGCCTGCTGGAAAAATACGATGTCCCCGAAGCTACCGCCGCCGCAGATGTCCACCGTATCGTGGAGATCCTGCGCAGCATTGATGCAATTCATGGCTGAGTCCAGCTTTGAAGCGGAACTGGCACGGACGGGGAAACTGGTCTACACGAATGTCGGCGACAGCATGATGCCCCTCATTCGGGAAAAACGTGACCTGCTGATCCTCGAACCGCCGCAGGGCAGGCTGCATCGGCTGGATATTCCCCTCTACAAGCGGGATTCCGGGCAGTATGTGCTGCATCGTGTCCTGAAAGTGCGGAAGACGGACTATATGCTCTGCGGTGACAACCGCTGGCAGCGGGAGTCCGGCATCACGGACGAACATATCATCGGGGTGCTGACGGGCTTGGTGCGGGACGGAAAGACCATTTCCGTGAAAGACTGGCGGCTGCGGCTGTATGCCCATATCTGGTGCGATCTTTTCTGGGTTCGGGCTTGTGTGCTGCGGGTAAAGTATTTCCGGAAAGGGCGGTGGAAACGGTGAGACAAACGGCTGTCCGGTGGCTCTGGCAGGTCACGGGAAAGCAGAAAGCTGCCATTGCAGGGCTGACGGTGCTGCAAATGGTACTCGGTGTGAGCGGTGTTGCCTTTGCGCTGGCACTGCGGGAGGTCATCGATGCGGCGGCTGCCGGAGACCCCAAAGGCTTCGGGTACGGGCTTTTGGGGGCGGCAGGCATCGCAGCGGGGCAGATCCTTTTGCGGACCGTGATCCGGCACTGGGAGGAACGCACCCGTGCAGATCTGGAAAACGCCTGCAAGCGCCGGCTGTTCGGGGTGCTGCTGCACAAGGACTATGCCTCGGTGACGGCTGTCCACTCCGGCGAATGGCTCAACCGCCTGACCTCGGACACGGCGGTCTGTGCGGCGGGGGCTGTGGACATCCTGCCGGGGGCAGCAGGCATGGCGGTAAAACTGCTGGCAGCACTTTCGATGATGCTCGTCCTCGAACCGGGGTTTGTGTATCTGCTTCTGCCGGGCGGGGCGGTATTGCTGCTGCTGACCTGCCTGTTCCGGAAAACTCTAAAAGCTCTGCACAAAAAAATGCAGACAGCAGACGGCAAAGTGCGTATGTTTTTGCAGGAACACCTTGAAAGCCTGCTGATCGTCCGTTCTTTCTCCGCAGAACAGCGGACACTTGCTGGCGCAGAGGAACGCATGGATGTACACAAGTCTGCCCGGATGGCTCGTGTCCGGTTTTCTAACCTGTGCAATTCCGGTTTCTCCGCAGCCATGAACGGTATGTACCTGCTGGGGCTGGGGTACTGCGGGTATGGCATTCTACAGGGAAAATATTCCTACGGTACGCTGATGGCAGTGTTACAGCTCATCGGACAGCTCCAGATGCCGCTGGCGGGCATTACGGGCTTTCTCCCGAAATTCTATGCCATGACAGCAAGTGCCGAACGGCTATCCGAAGCGGAAGCTTTTGCGGAGGATCGTCCGGAGGGAGCAAAAACTGATGAAGAGATCCGGGCATTCTATGAAAACAAATTTGCCGGGCTTGGCTTTGCAGGGGCAGGCTTTGCCTACCGGGGCAGAGAGGGAGAACGGGTACTTGAAAACATCTCCGTCACCCTGAAAAAAGGCTCATTCACGGCGATCACAGGACATTCCGGATGCGGTAAATCGACACTCCTGAAGCTGCTCATGTGCCTGTATCCGCTGCAAAGCGGTGAACGTTTTCTCATCGGCAGGGATGGCACACGCCTGCCCCTGACGGCGCAGTGGCACAGGCTGTTCGCCTATGTGCCGCAGGGCAGTCAGCTCCTGAGTGGCTCGATACGGGATGCCGTGAGCTTCTCGGAGAAAGCACCGGATGCGGAACGTCTTGCAAGGGCGCTGCACATTGCCTGTGCCGATTTTGCAGAAACGCTTGGCACGGAAACACAGCTCGGCGAACGGGGGCAGGGGCTTTCGGAAGGGCAGCTGCAGCGGCTTGCCATTGCAAGGGCGATCTATTCGGACAACCCGGTTCTGCTGCTTGACGAATCGACGAGCGCCCTTGACAGCGAAACGGAACAGCGCCTGCTGTGCAATTTGCGGCAGCTCACGGATAAGACGGTCATCCTTGTCACACACCGCCCGGCGGCGCTGGGCATTTGTGATACGATCATTCACATGCACGAAAATGGAGTGGAGATCAATTATGCAGACACAGGAAGCCCTGCTGTATCTGACAGCATGCGGCATACAGAATAAAGCCCCTGACAAGGCAAAGCTTGCAGGGACGGATATGCAGGCACTGCTGGCGATGAGCCGGTCTCACAGTCTGTCGGCACTGGTCTGCACAGCGCTGGAGGCTTCCGGGGCAGAGGTACCAGATGATTTCCGGCAGGATAAGGCAAAGGCGATCCGCAAGGATCTTCTCCTCGATGCGGAACGCAGCCGGATCTGCAGCTTTCTGGAAGAACATGGTATCTGGTATATGCCCCTCAAAGGGGTCATCCTCAAGGAACTGTACCCCGGTGTCGGTCTGCGGCAGATGGCAGATAATGACATCCTCTACGATGCCGCATTCCAGCAGGACGTGCTTGCCTTTATGCAAACCTCCGGCTACACCCCGGAAAGTATCGGAAAATCCCACCATGACACCTACCTGAAAGAACCGATCTACAATTTTGAACTGCACACGATGCTGTTCGGGCAGGACAGCGAATTCCACAGCTACTATGCAGACGTGAAAGAACGGCTCGTGCAGGATGCGGACAAAGCTTACAGCTATCATTTTACGGACGAGGATCTTTTCCTTTATTTTCTGGCGCATGCGTATAAACACGCCAGCCATGCCGGAACCGGGCTGCGGACACTGCTCGACTGCTATGTGTTCCTGCGGGTACACCCTGACATTGACCGGGCATATCTGGAACGGGAGCTGAAAACGCTTGGCATTCACAGCTTTGCGGAAAAAATGGGAACGCTTGCCTGTCAGGTCTTTACCGACCCCGAAGCGCCCCTGACGGAAGAACAGCAGGCACTGCTGCGCTTCTATCTGCATTCCGGCACGTATGGCACAATGGAACAAGCCGTCCAACACCGCACCGAAACGCTCGGCACGGGGTGGAAATACTTTTGGAAGCGCCTGTTTCCGGGGCTTGCCTTTTACAAGGCGCAGTACCCGTTTTGCTACCGTCATAGACTGCTGCTCCCTGCGGCATGGCTGCTCCGGCTGCTCCGGGGCATGACCGTCCGCCGGAAGTATGTCCTCATGGAACTGAAAGCCCTGCACCGACAGAACAAACAAAAAAGAGCCTGAGATATTTCTCAGGCTCTTTGGATTCAGCTAACTGCCTGCGGGGCAACGATCTCAGCCGCTTGCTGACTGAGGATCAGCATGTACTTGAGTACGGCAAGATCAAATACATCGATCACACCATCCTTGACCAGATCGCACTTTGCAGCTTCTTCCCCGGAGAGCTTGATCGTCCCGGTAAGATACCGGTTCAGCGTCACCAGATCGATCAGTGTCACGCCCTGATCCCCATTGAGATCACCCGGGATAGCCGGCGGTATCGTCTCTGCTTCTGTAGCAGGCGCTTCTATTGCCGTGGTCGTGGTAGTCGTAGTAGTTGTTGTTGTGGTCGTAGCTGTGGTAGTCGTCACAACAGCAACCGCAGTGGTAGTCGTCTCTGTAGAAGAACTCTCCGGGAATGATTCATCCGGAATCGCACGTGCATCGACCGGAGGCTCTGTTGCCGGAAGTGTGATCACCTGTGCGGTCTCTGTCTCTGCCGGTGCAGCAGTCGTTGCAGCAGGGGCATTTGTTGTTGTCGTTGCAGCCGTTGTCGTCGTGGTTTCCGGGAGCGTAGTCGTCGTTGCAGCCGTTGTCTGGACAGGAATGATCCCCGTGCTGACAGGTCCTGCGACTGCCTCGATCTGTGCTTCGTACTCAGCAAGCGGTACGGCAAATTCGGTAACAGCACCCGTGGAAGTGGCAGAAATGTCATAGTACAGCATACCGTCCTTGACATACATGCCGTAAATGCAGCCCATCTGCTTTTGCTCCTCGGTGAGGTTGAACAGCCAGATGATGATACCGTTGCGCAGTGCAAACACCGTGGTCGGTGTGGAGTAGTAGACAGTTCCCTCATAAGCAGAAGGCACGATGAACGTAGACGAATAGTACTTGTTCGGCATGCCGACCACTGTCCAGCGCTCATTCAGGGAGAACAGGGACTGACTTTCCGAAAGCCCCGTAGCAGGGTCAAATGTGTATACATTGAACCAACCTGTCGTCTTGTCATACTCACCGGGCACAACTGCCAGCCATTTGCCCTGATAGGGCTGCACGGCTGCGCTGCTCTCTGTCCAGAAAGCATTGTTGTAAAGCGAAGATACCTGCAAGGTAGATTCCGGCTTGCCGGTGCTGAGTGTCCAGTCGTCCGAATTATGCCCGGTATCCGACATGGCACTGCGGTCTTTCAGGAAATTCTTGTGTACCACAAGCCCCGCATGATTTTGGTAGGAGTCATCCCAAGTGATGTCCACATGATACCACGCATCCCCGATCTGCACCACGTTCCATGCGTGTGCTTTCTTCAGGCTCGTCACCATCAGGGAATCGATGCCCTCCCGGCGGAGCAGCAAATTGTACAGCCACGCATAGGCATCGCACACGCCCTTGCCCCGGCTGAGCATACCGTAGGCTGTATGGCAGAGATATTCTTCCTCTTTGGTCTCATACGAAGCGGCACCGTTGTCATAATTGTAATGAATGGCAATATATTCATGGAGATAGAGCGCTTTTTCTGCCGGAGACCAGTTATCCTGCACCCCTGCGGAAATGGCATCGAGCTTGTCAATGGTGTCCGCATAGGCAGTATCGAATTCTTCCGGCTCGACCAGATAGTACAGCATCATGCCACGGACGAAGCTGCCCCGTGAGGCGCTCTTGGTCAGGAGCATATTGGTGGAATTGCGCACGGAAAGCACGCCGACATCCCACCCGGCTGTGATCGTGGAATAGACATTCATGATCGACTGGAATGCGTCCGCATCCGGACGGATGAGCGCATCGTCCGAACTGGTGTCGAATTCGGCAGTCTCAGCATGTTCCGCCAGACCCTTGTAAATGCTTGCAGCTACCATCTGTGTCTGTTCCTCTGTCAAAGTGCCGATCGCACCCAGCTCAGAGAAATCCGGAATGACCAATTCCTCATCCGCAGCAACAGGAAACATGGCAAGCTGCATCAGCCCGACTGCACCAGCGGCGGCGGCAGCGATCACCTTCCTTAAACGATTACTATGCAGCATACAAGCAACCCCCTTTTTCTGAAAATATTTTTTTTGCAGAACTTTGTGTTCCGTTATTATTATCATAGCACCAATATTCTGAAAAGTCAATGGGTTTTTTATGAATTTTTTTCAAAAAAGGGCTTTTTTTCTATGCAAAAGGTAATTTTCTCTATTTTTTATTACAAAAAGTATATTTTCGGCGGCAAAAAAGCAATGAAAAAGCACCTGTTCACCCTGATGTTATACATAAAGTAGAAAGCAGCAGGGCGGAGAACAACTGCTCCCTGCCCTGCTGCGGTCTGTGTCTTACACCCCTGCACAGTGCTGCACGATGGCGGCATAGAGGGTAAAGGCAACTTTCCGTTGATACTCCTCTGTCACGAGCAGGGCAGCTTCTTCCGGGTTGGAGAGGAAACCGCATTCTGCCATGACAGTCGGGTTGTTGCTGAAATAACAGAGGAACAGCTCCTTGCCGCAGAGCTTGATCTCCCGCTTGTTGTCCGGCTGGAGGAATGCTGCGAACTGATCCTGCAGCTCCTGCGCAAGGACAGCGCTTTCCGAATTGGTGTCGGAATAAAACATCTGCGCACCGCTGTATTTCGGGTCAGTGAACTGGTTCTGGTGGATGGACAGACAGATCGCATCGTCCACGCTGTTGAACAGGGCAAGCCGATTGTCCATGTCGGAGCTTTTCTGGTTGGCGATGCCCTCTACACCGGCATCGTGAATGGACACATCCGTTTCCCGTGTGGCGATCACCTCATAGCCCGAAGCCCGCAGCAGTGCCTGCAGATCCAGCAGGATGGCAAGGTTGATGTTTTTCTCCACATCCCCGTTTGCCGATGAGCAGCCGCCGTCAATGCCGCCGTGTCCGGCATCAAGGATGATCACCTGTTTTTCCGTCTCGCCCGTGCTTGTCTGTATGGTATTCTGCCCGGCACGTTTTGCCGCATACAGAGAACCGCAGATCGTCAGGGCAACAGCAGCCGTCACTGCCCCCACCCGCAGCAGCAGGCTTCTCGCATTTAGTATCATGTACACACACCACCTATTTGGATTTTGGGATGGACCTGTTGTATCTCTATGCGGCGGTGCGGGAAAATATACATAGCTGGGATCAGAGAGACAGACAACAAAAAGAGGTGCAGCGGCTCTCGCTCTGCTCCTCTTTTGTATCGTGAATGTTAGTCCTCGGCTTACTTCTTCTTTCTCAGTGCGCAGGACAGGAACAGTGCAGCACCGGCTGCTACAAAGATACCGCCGGATGCAGCATCCCCCGTCCCCGGAGAGCTGGTCGTAGAAGTACTGGATGTGGTCACTGTCGTGCTTGCTGTGGTGGTGTTGGTATCTGTGGAACCAGCAACAGTTGTCGAAGCTGCCGCCGTTGTCTGGCTGTCGTTGGCGCTGTCATCGGATGCGGCAGTGGTAGTGGTCTGCGTATCATTGGCAGTATCCTCCGTAACAACAGTCGTTTCTGCTGCCGCAGCCACAGTCGTTGCCGGGGCAGTTGTTGTTTCAGAGGGCGTATCCTCAAAAGCCAGATCGGTCGGGTCAAACATGGAATACCCGAACTCAATACCGCCCGTGAATGACTTCGCAAAGGTCGCACCTGCTACATGTCCGCCCTCCTCACCGGATGCATCGGCATGCGGTGCAAGGGTCGAACCGAAGATAGAACCCGTGTAGTGCATCGTCTCTGCCTCCGGGAGATTGAACAGGACCGGCATATTTTCATCAGATGTGTAAAGTTCATTGCCGTCAAGGTCATAGCCGACAATGGTATTGGTCGGCATTTCGACATTTTTTCCGCCGGCATTGATGACCAGAGATGCACCCTCCGGCATGTAGATCTCCATCTGGAGATAGCCGCCGTTGAACATCTCCAGTTCCTCATCGTTCAGTGTGAGGACATTGAGATATTCATTTTCACCGCGGATGATCCATTCTTCCTTGAAATCCGGATCCATCTCCAAAGTCGCATTGTCCTCAAGGGAAGCCATTTCCTCGCTGCGCTGTGTCAGCAGCTCAAATTCCTTGTCAAAGTCGATGAGCTGTCCCTCATATATTTCAGCCTGTCCATTTTTGGCATAGTCCAGAATGGTCTGTCCGACATTCGTGGCAGTACCGACAACAAATTTCTTGCCGTCCGGCTGGAAATTGACAAGCGTATCGCCGCCGATCACGACCTTGGCATAGTTCACATCCTCTTCCAGCTTTGCGCCGACGGAGTAGTTCGGGGTCATTTCCCCTAAATTAGCATTGCCGCCTGCACCGAGCCTGCCCTCGCAGTCAGAGCCGTCTGCGGTGAAGTCCTCCTGCACAAATACGGAAAATGTCGAAGCGATCCCCAGAAAATAAGCATCCGGATCTTTCACGCCGAGCAGTGCGGTGCGGTTGGCATCGGTGACTTTCTGGATGGGATCGGCATCTGCCAATACATTCGTTGTCAGACCCATGCAGCCGACTGCGGCAGCAGCTGCGGCACAGATAAGTGCAAGTTTTTTCATCTTTCATGTCCTCCTGTCATCAAATAAAACGGATCTATCCGATATGATTTTATTCTAACACATTTTTGTCCGGATGTCTACAGTCTTTATGAACAATATTTGAAAACAAGATCCGTCATTTTTTGTTCAGCTATCCCAATCCTCCAGCATCTGCCTCAGTTCCTGCTCCGTTTCCAGCAAGATGCCGTTCTCCAGTGCTGCTCTGTCCTCCTCCGGCAGCAGCCACACCTCTGTGTCCAGCACCCGGTAAGGGCGGATGCCGTTTTCCCGGTAAAGTGCCAGATGCCCCTCATATTCCCGGAGCACATAGCCGACAGGGGCACGCTCCTGCATCCCTGCCTGCCGGGCAGCGGCAGCAGATTTCCGGCGTTCCACGCCCTTTCCGGCGGAAACAAGGATCAACACGGCAGAAATGGTCATTGCTGTCAGCAACAGCATCATACAGCGGTAACGGTCCATAGCAGCACTCCCTTTCCTTTTACAGAAAGTCTGCCCGTTTTCGGAAGATCTATGCAGCGGATCTGTCTATTTTGCTGATCCAGAGGCAGATCTGTGCCCATGATCCCTCAAAATTTTATAAAAAATTACAGAAGATGCGGAAAAGGTCTTAACAAAATCAAAAACTTGTGGTATAATAAAGTAAATGTGTCACTTCGGATGCTGCTCCTGCACTGTGGCAGGCAGCCTGCTGATAAATAGGAGGTATCATGACATGGAAGAACACAGAAATACCCGGCGCTCCCGTCCCAGCGAACGAGGAACGCAGAAGAAGCGCCCCTCACGGGGATGGCGTATTGCCCGAAAGCTCTTGTCCATTCTCTTTTCCACGCTGCTTTCCATTTTCCTGATCTGTATCATTACAGGAACGATCGTCGGAACGGCGGCGGCTGTTTACGTCATGGACTTCATGGATGAAGCTTCGAGCGTCACCCTTGAGGAAATGGAGATGCACTATAACACCGATGTCTACGGCTATGACACGGAGGGCAAACTCGTCACCCTCTACGAGGTACAGCAGCCGGAACAGCGTATCCCGGTATCGCTGGAGGATATTCCGCAGCATACTGTGGATGCCTTTGTCTACACGGAGGATGAGCGTTTCTACACCCATGACGGCGTGGACTACAAGAATACCATTGCCGCCTGTATCAACTTGGTGCTGCACTTCTGGGATTCCGAGCGTGGCGGTTCGACCATCACACAGCAGCTCATCAAGAACGTGACTGGTGACGATGAAGAATCTCCGTCCCGTAAGATCCGGGAGATCTTCCGTGCCATGACACTGGAGAAAAATTACTCCAAGGATGAGATCATGGAAACATACCTGAATTACATCGGCTTTGGCGGTCCGACCAACGGCATCGAAGCGGCTGCCATCAAGTATTTCGGCAAGAACGTGGGGGATCTTACCGTTGCGGAATCTGCCTGCCTTGCGGCGATCCCGCAGTCTCCGGAGACGATCAACCCCTTTGCCTACTACATCGACGATGAGACAGGAGAAAAAGTCATGTCCGGCAGGACACGCAACCGGGAACGTCAGGAATACGTCCTCTGGCAGATGTACCAGCACGGTGCATTGACCTATGACGATTATCAGGCTGCCCTGAATGAGCATCTGGTCTTTACGGACACGGACGAGTACAAGCAGCTCCACCCGGAGCTGGAAGTGGAGGAGTACGACCCCGAAGAGGCTGTCACAAGCTGGGTCGTGGATGCCGCTATCCGGGAAGTCGTGGACTACCTCATGGAAACTTATAGTCTTGACTTTGACGATGCACTGTCAAAATTCAATGACGGCGGCTATCAGGTCTATACGACCGTTGACCCGAACATGCAGGCATATGTTGAGGAGAAATACCTTGACCTCAACAACCTCATCAGCACCAAGAATTCCGCACGCTATAACGACACCAACGGTGACGGGAACATTGATGAACTGGATGGTGTGATCTACCCGCAGTGTACGTTCATTGCCATGAATTATCAGGGTGAGATCCTCGCCTGCATCGGTGCGCTCGGCGAAAAGAAAGATGCCCTCATCACCAACTATGCCACCATGGAACCCCGGCAGCCCGGCTCGACCATCAAGCCCCTTGCCGGGTACGGCTACGGCATTTACAGCGATCAGTTCCACTGGGGTTCTATGATCAAGGACTACGGTCTGGAAATGCCGGACGGCTCTCTCTGGCCGCACAACTACAGCTCCAATTCCACAGCGACCAACTACTCCGGCAACGACCTGAACCTCTACTATGGTCTGATGAAATCGCTGAATACCATTTCTGCACGGCTGGTCGATGCCCTGACACCGGAAGCGGTCTATAATTTCAGCACCAAGAAAATGGGGCTGGAGCTGACCGAAATGGACGGCAAAGGCAATACAGACATGGCACTTTCGCCGCTGTCTGTCGGTGCGCTGACCTACGGTGTCACCCTTGAGGATCTCGTCAACGGCTATGTTCCCTACGGCAACGGCGGCACGATGTACAAGGCACATATCGTTTCCCGGCTGGAACAGGGCAACCATGAACTGGTATACGAGAACGACGGCGAACCGTATGAAGCCGTAGATCCCGAAACTGCCTACGTCATGAATCGCCTTATGAAGAACGTTGTTTCCTCGGAAGGTACTGCCGGTGCGGCACAGCTCTCCAACAAGGAAGTCGTCGGCAAGACCGGTACGACACAGAACTGGGACGACCTCTGGTTCGTGGGACTGACGGAGGACTTTGTTTCAGGCGTGTGGATCGGCTATGTACAGCGTGAAAAGCTGGATACCTCCATCAGCTCCGCAAGGCTGTGGAAGAATGCCATCGGCGAATATGCCAATTCCATTGATTCCGAAGCCGAATACCCGACCTGTGAGTCTGTCATCGAAGCCCCCATTTGTACCAACACCGGACTGATCGCCGGTAAGAGCTGCCCGAAGGGTCCGGTAGGCTACTGGAAATCCACCAATGCCCCCGTATGCACCGGCTGCAGATCGACCAAACCGACCGGGGCTTCTGATGAGACCGGTGAAGGCGGGGAAGAAGAAGGCGGTGATACGCCGCCGAAGCCGACCACCAGCAGTACAGTTTCGCCATCGTCCGGCGGCAATGATACCCCTGACACACCGGATACGCCGGATGTACCGGACACACCCGATGTACCAGTCGTACCGCAGGATCCGGTCGAACCGCCAAACCCGGTAACACCGCCTGCACCGGAGGTAACGCCCTGATGGAACGCATACGGCTTTCTGCCCCTTGTCATTTCGGGCTGGAGAAAGTGCTCCGGTTTGAGGTGACAAGGATCGGCGGTGAGGATATTGCCGTGCAGGACGGCAGAGTGAACTGGTCGGGCGGATGGGACACGCTTGCCCATGCGAATTTAGAACTTTCCGTGGCGGAACGGGTGCAGATCGTGCTTGCCGCATACAAGGCACAGACGTTTGAGGAATTGTTTGACGGGATGTACCATGCGCCGCTGGAGCGCTTTATCGGGCGGGAGGACGCTTTCCCGGTCAAGGGACACTCCGTGGATTCCGTGCTGCACAGCATCCCTGCCTGTCAGAAGATCCTCAAAAAAGCTGCCGTGAAGCGCTTGCAGAAAGCTTACAAGACCACGGGCTTTCTGCCGGAGACCGGCAGTCTGCATCAGTTACAGTTCACCATCCTGAAAGATCAGGTCACGCTCTACCTCGACACGACCGGAGAAGGGCTGCACAAGCGGGGCTACCGGCGCAATGCCAACCTTGCCCCCATCCGGGAGACGCTTGCCGCAGGGATCCTTGATCTGGGGCGGGTGCGGAGCGATACCCTCGTCTGCGACCCGTTCTGCGGCAGCGGCACATTCCTCATCGAGGCGGCACGGCGGGCTTGTCATATCGCCCCCGGACTGGACAGGCGCTTTATCGCCGAACAGTGGGGCTGTATGCCGCAGGAGGCATGGCGGCTTGCCCGTGCAGAGGCACTGGACAGGATCGACAGGGATGTGGCATTTGAGGGGTATGGCTATGACTGCGACCCCGAAGCCATTCGCCTGACAGCGGAAAATGCCAAAAAAGCCGGCGTGGAAAAATACATCCATGTGCAGCAGCAGGATATTACCGCATTCCGGAATATGCCGGGCGCTGTGATATTCTGCGATCCGCCCTACGGGGAACGGATGCTCGAACAGGAATCCGCCCGCAGGATCTACCGCACTATGGGCAACGTGCTCCGCCCGCCGCTGTATGTCATCTGCGGAGACAGCGGATTTGAGAATGCGTTCGGCAGAAAAGCCGACAAACGCAGAAAACTGTACAACGGCATGATCTCCTGTCAGCTGTATTGTTACTATGCTACATAAACAGACGACCCTCTCCAGCAGCGGCGGCAGGCTGCCGCCTCCGTTGTGCCTCCCAATGCCGCTTTACAGCGGCAAAGGTCGGCTTGCTTGACTGCTACTTTTATCTTAGCTGAAAACAGGGGACACTTTTGGCAAAAAAGTGCCCCCCTCTTTCCTTTTTTCCGAACTATCCCTTCCGCCCTTGGGCGGAAGCGTATTGAATGCACATAATGACTGCAATTATCCACTTCAATTTTTTTGAAACTCTTTACAAATCCGCCGGAATGCAGTATAATAGAAATACAGAGATATTTTACAGAAAGGGTATGATCTTATGCACTTCCGAAAAACGATCGCCTTGTTCTTTGCGCTGGCATTGCCGGCAGCGGGCGCTTTCCCGGCGCTGACGGCTTCTGCTGCCGTCACCCCTGACCCCGTCATCAGCCGGAACTGCCCTGCCTATTCCGGCAGTGATCCTGCCACTGCCACGGCTGCCAATGATGAACACTATTTCACGTTCTGGAGCGGCAGCGCCCCCGACTACATCGCCTATGATCTTTCCGGTGTCCCGGAGGAAAATCGGCAGGTCATTGATGCCGTGTGGTACAACACCAGCTCCTACGATGTGCTTGGCTTGTATGTCATGCGCAATATGCAGCCCTCGGACTATACCGTAGAGGTCAATGCTGCCCCCGGCGGCACGTATCCGGAGGACGGCTGGGAAGTTGTGGAAACGGTCAGGGACTGCACCTATTCTTCCCGGCAGCACATTGTAGATTTTGCCGGATATAACTGGATCCGCCTGTCCATCACCGGGGCAGACGGCAAAGAGGGCGGCAATGTCACCCTGAATTTTGACGTGCATGACGTGTCGGAGGGCGTGAGCGATTCTTGGATGTTCTATGGGGATTCCATTACGTTCGGCGGGATGAACAACTGCTACGGCACGGGCTTTGCGACGCATGTCCATTCGCTGGACGAGGCGTATTTCCCCATTCAGGAAAACGGCGGCATCGGCGGCATTACCAGCAAAGACGGCAAGGAAAACATCGACCGCTGGCTCTCTGACTGCAAGGCGCATTTCGTGAGCATTGCCTACGGCACAAATGATGCATGGGGCAACCAGACCGGCGCTGCGGGCTATTATGAGAACACCGTCTACATGATCAAACAGATCTTGGCAGCCGGGAAGATCCCCGTCCTGCCGACCATTCCGCATTCCACTAACCCGGATGTTGCCAATTATCTGGATGACTACAATGACATGGTGCGGAAAATTTATGAGGACTACCCGGAAGTCATTCCCGGTCCGGACTTTGATGCCTTCTTTGCCGAAAACCCGGATATGCTCAGCGGCGACGGCGTACACCCGAACGACACCGGCTATGCCGAAATGCGCCGTATCTGGGCGGAGACCATGTATGAACGGGTCTATACCGCAGAGGACACGCCGCAGCCCGGAACAGAGCCGGATCCGGAAGCCCTTGCCGGCGATGTAAATGGAGACGGTGCGGTCAACTTGGCGGATGTGGTGCTGCTGCAAAAATACCTCCTCGGTCAGGCGGAATTGGGCAAGCCGGAACTGGCGGAACTTTGTGAGGACGGGGCAACGGATGTCTATGACCTTGCCCTCCTGAAACACCTCGTTTCTATCGGATAAGGAGACTGTGCCATGACACCGATCCTGCTTGTGGAGGATGACCGCAGTATCTGCGAAAATCTGACCGCTTTCCTGAAAACGGAGGACTTTGACGTGACCTGTGCGCCCGGACAGCAAGGCGCTGCGGAGCTGCTGCAAAGGCGGACATTTGCGCTGGTGCTGCTGGATATTTCTCTGGCAGACGGGAACGGATTTTCCGTCTGCCGGGAGATCAAGGCGGAGTATGGGCTGCCTGTCATTTTCCTGACGGCTTCCTCGGATGAATACAGCACGGTAGCCGGGTTCGATCTGGGGGCGGATGATTACATTGCCAAACCGTTCCGCCCCCGGGAACTGGTCTCCCGTATCCGCAATGTCCTGCGGCTGACTTCCGGGGCAGGGGCAGTGACGAAGCTCGGGGACATCTGCATCGATACCATGCGTGGCACTGCCGCCAAAAACGGTTGTGACCTCAATCTTTCCGCCCTCGAATACCGCCTGCTGCTGGTGTTCCTCAACCACCGGGGCGCAGTGCTTTCCCGTACCATGCTGCTGGAATCCATCTGGGACATTGCGGGGGAATTCGTCAACGACAATACCCTTACCGTCTACATCAAGCGGCTGCGGGACAAGCTAGAAGATGATCCGCAAGACCCGAAGCTGATCCTGACGGTGCGGGGGCTTGGGTACAAGCTGCCATGACGGGCTATTTGCGCAACCCGGAAGTGCAGCGCTCTTTACTGTTGTTTCTGGGTATGACCGTGATCGGCAGTGCGGTCGGTTTTTTTATCGGAACAGCCTGCGGGGTACTTGTGCTGGTACTGGGCATTGTCTATACTGGGGCACACCTGCTGGTGACGCTGAAACGGTATCGGCGGATCGCACAGCTTTCGGCAGAACTCGACCGCATTCTGCACGGGAAAGGCTCGGAGGGGCTTTCTGCCTGTACAGAGGGAGAACTGTCGGTACTGCATTCGGAGATCTACAAAATGACTGTCCGCCTGCGGGAAACGGCTGAAAACCTCACGACTGAAAAAAGCCGGCTGGCGGATTCGCTGGCAGATATTTCCCATCAGCTGCGCACACCGCTGACCTCGATGCACCTGCTGCTGACGATGCTGGGCGACACGGGACTGGAAGAGACCCGGCGGGCAGAACTGCTGGGGGAACTGCACAGCATGCTCTCCCGCATCGACTGGCTCGTGAATGCGCTGCTGAAGCTCTCCAAGCTCGATGCAGAGACGGTGCAGCTGCGGCGGGATACGCTGCCGCTTGCGGAACTGCTGGATCAGTCCTGCGGACCGCTCCGGCTGCCGATGGAATTGCGGGAGCAGACACTGACGATAGAAGCGACCGGGGAACTTTGCGGCGATGCGGCATGGACGGCAGAAGCGCTTGGCAATATCCTCAAAAACTGCATGGAACACACACCTGCCGGCGGAACGATCACCATACGGGCTGCGGAGAACCCCCTCTATGTGGAGATCGTCATTTCCGATACAGGAACGGGCATTTCTGAGAAAGATCTGCCGCACATCTTTGAACGGTTCTATAAAGGACAGGATGCCGGGGCTGGGAGTTTCGGCATCGGGCTGGCGCTTGCCCGGACGATCATCACTTCCCAGAATGGCACGCTCAAAGCCGGCAATTTGCCTGACGGGGGTGCTGTGTTTACGGCACGGTTTTACAAGGGGACTGTTTGAATCCGTCAAAATGCACAGACTGGACGCACAAAAACTAACGAAATCGTATAATTTGCAAAAACATCTTGCCATTTCCAGATGGGTATGGTATAATATTTATATCGGTAAGAGAAAGGAGGGCGGCAGCCATGATCTGTCAGCACTGTGGAAAGGTCCTCAGCAATGAGAAGCTTGCGTTCTGCAATTTCTGCGGGTATCCGCTGAAAGGCGAGAACAGGGGCTTTTTTGCGAGATCCGAGGAAACTGGCACATCCCGTGCAGAAGACTATGCCGCTTCTGCCGCACAGACTGCACCTGCGCCTGCGCCCATGCCGCAGCAGCCCCCTCCGCAGGTGGGCATGATGCCGAACGGCATGCCGCAGCAGCCGCAAATGAATGTCATGCCGAACGGGATGCCGCAAATGGGTGTGATGCCCGGCATGATGCCCCAGCAGCCGCAAATGGGCGTGATGCCCGGTATGATGCCCCAACAGCAAATGGGCATGATGCCGAACATGATGCCCCAGCAGCAAATGGGTATGATGCCAAACATGATGCCCCAGCAGCAAGTGGGCATGATGCCAAATATGATGCCCCAGCAGCCGCAAATAGGCGTGATGCCCGGTATGATGCCGGGTGCTGTGCCGCCGGTGATGGATACGGATGGCGGTATGGCGGGCTATGCGATGCCGCAGATGTACGGGATGCCACAGCTTGCGGGATATGATACTGCAGGGAATCCGCTTTATATACAAATGATGCCGCAGCTGATCGGTTACGACCCCTATGGAAATCCGCTGTACACCATGGTCGCTGTGCCGTGTCAGATGCCGATGCTGAACCCGCAGCAGCCGGCAGTGATCCCTCTGCCGATGCAGCCGCCGCAAGATACCGTCGTGCAGCAGCCTGCACCTATGCCTACAGCTTACGCATATCCTGCACCGCAGACAGAAGCATATGCACAGCCTGTCCCACAAACGGAAGCTTACACACAGCCTGCGCCGCAGCCAGAGGCATATGCACAGCCTGCACCGCAGCCGGAGACTCATGCACAGTCTGCACCGCAACCGGAGGCTCATGCACAGCCTGCGCCGCAGCCGGAGACTCATGCACAGCCTGCACCGCAGCCGGAGACTCATGCACAGCCTGCACCGCAGCCGGAAGTCCCTGTGGAGCATGTGGTGGAGGTCAGCGGCAGCGAGGATATTCCCCTCAGTGCAGATGCCCTGATGAACGAACCGGTGGAGGATACCGCACCTGCTGGACCACAGATGCCCGATGAGCAGGAACTGCTCGACCGCATTTTCAGCGATGCGCCGAAGGGCTACACCATGAGCGAGGGTACGGCACCGTCTGAGCATGTATTTTCGATCAGCCTCGGTTCGGATGAGGTGACAAGCGTTGCCGATGAGGAGACTCCGCCGCCGAAGCCAAAAAGATCTGCCTCCAAGTCCAAGGAGGAAAAAGCAGAAAAAGCTGAGAAAACGGAAAAGACAGAAAAGGGTGAAAAAAAACCTGCCTCCCGAAAAAAAGGAGCTGCCCCCAAAAAGCCTCCCGTCAAGATCATTTCCCCGGACGAATTCTTTGACGATAAGCCCAAAGGCAGGGATACGCTTGGCATGGCTGAGTTGGAAAAGCTCAACGATGAGCAGCTCGTGGCACAGCTCAATGCGATGAATGGCGGGACAAAAGCGCACCGTTCCATCATGAGATCGGCAAGTTTAGATGAGATCGACCTTACTAATGCTGTGGATATGCCCGATGTGACGACATCTCTGCCGCATTAAAAAATACCATAATGGAAAAGCAGGAGGATAACAACAATGGCAAACGAACACGAACACAAGGCAGCGGATGCTGCCAAAGATGCAGCCCTGAAAGGTGTCAAGAGCGCTGGCGGTTTCCTGAAGGAATTCAAGGAATTTGCACTCAAGGGCAATGTCATGGATCTGGCGATCGGTGTCATCATTGGCGGCGCATTCCAAGGTCTGGTCACTTCCCTGACGGCTGATTTCATCAATCCGCTGATCTCATCTGTAGGCGGCGCAGAAGTCGCAGGTTCGATCCGCCTTCCATGGGTCGATTATGCGGGGATGTCACTGGATGAGATCCAGAGCATGTCACTCAATTATGGCGATTTCATCACTGCAGTCATCAATTTCATTATCATGGCTTTCATTATTTTCCTGATGATGAAAAGCATCAACAAGCTGTTGAGTTTCGGCAAGAAGAAAGAAGAAGAAGCGCCCCCTGCACCGCCGGAACCCACGAAAGAGGAATTGCTGCTCACGGAGATCCGTGATCTGCTCAAGGCACAGGCTGGTGTGCAGGATACACAGCAGAATGAATAACGCATACATAAAAACAGACCGCATTTCCGGAGATCGAAAATGCGGTCTGCTTTTTTCAGCCTTTCTTGCCAAAGATCCCGGCTACCTTGCCAAGCAGATCACCGCCGGTGATCTGTGCTTTCACACCGTCTGCGATAGTACGCACCTGATCGTCCGGCAAGTCTATACCAAGCACACCCTCAACTGCCTTTACCGGGTCGGCAGAGAAATTTGCGGCGAAGTCCTTGTCGTTCTTCACCTTGTTGACAAGCTCGTCAATTTTTGCCTTAATGTCCATTTGAATTCCTCCTATTCACATAATTTGCGCGGGAACGCTTTCCCCGCTTTTATTGTACCACAAGTTCCGGAAAATGTCAATGCTTTTCCGCACTTGTCCCGAGCAAATAAATGATCCTCCGAAATGACATTCGGAGGATCACAGCGCCACCTGTTGGACTCGAACCAACGACCCTGCGGTTAACAGCCGCATGCTCTACCACCGTAAGAATGATGGTGTATAATAAAACTTGACACATCCGGCTCAAAGAGATATAATCAATAAAAAAGAGAAAAGGAGTGTCAGA
>CANQNG010000020.1 GCA_947625155.1 uncultured Clostridia bacterium | reverse complement strand
CGGGCGGTATCGGCTGGAGGGCATTCCGGTGCTTGCGGAAAATTTTCTCACACCGGAACACTTTTCCGAACGGATGCGGGAGCTTCTGTGTACGGTCTATGGCAAAGCGCATCTTGCGGAAGATCTGCAATGGCTGACCGCACAACTCGGCGATCTGGAGAAATATTATCAGTCTGGCTTTTATGCCGACCATTGCCGGCGTTTCCATAAACGCCCTCTGTACTGGATGGCGCACAGCGGCAGAAATCGTGTCGTTTCCGGGCTGATGTACGTACACCGCATGGGAGAAAGCCCTGTTCCGCTGCTCAGGCAGATCACGCTCCAACGCCCATGCTCCTTGGAACGGGAAGACTATCTTGCCCGCCTGCAAGCGCTTGCGGGGGAGCGGTATGATCCCGATGCCGGCATTGCGGAGAACCACAAAAAATTCTCCGGAGCATTTATGGCGATACGGTAGGAAAATTTTCTCAAAAAACCCCTTGACGATCGCTGCAAAGTGTGCTATAATAAACTTGTTCTTTGCTAGTACATACGGCAGAACAGTATTTTCAGAAAGGAGGGAACGGCATGTTCCAACACGTACATTTCTATCTGACCGACAACCGAACTATCACACGGATCGCCGTTTTTTCTCCGGGAGAGCTGCGGGGGTAGTCCCCGTGCAGACCTGATGGTAACAGTGGCGTTTCTGTGCATACAGAAACGCCTTTTTTGCTCCCGGAACACGGCAGTCAGGAGGCACTATGTTTGAGATCCAAGGCGCTTTCGCCACTGCCAAGGTCTTTACAGACGCTGCAGACAAAAAATCTATTGCACAGATCACCGAACTGTGCAGCCAGCCCTTTGCCAAGGGCTCACAGATCCGCATCATGCCGGATGTACACGCCGGTGCAGGCTGTACGATCGGCACGACCATGACCATCACCGACAAACTCGTCCCCAACCTTGTGGGCGTGGACATCGGCTGCGGCATGGAGACCACCATTTTGAAAGATACCTTCATCGAACCGCAGAAACTTGACAAGCTCATCCGTGCGGAGATCCCGTCCGGCTTTAACGTGCGCAAGACCGCACACCGCTATGCCGAGCGCATCGACCTCACGGAGCTGTATTGCTTTCCGCACATCCACGCCCTGCGTGCGGAGCTGAGTATCGGCACATTGGGCGGCGGCAACCACTTCATCGAAGTGGACAAGGGAAGCGACGGGACACTGTATCTGGTGATCCACTCCGGCTCAAGGCATCTGGGGCGTGAGGTCGCTGAATGGTATCAGCGGGAAGCCTATGCCCGCCTGAACGGCTCGGATGCCGCTGCCCAACAGAAGCTGATCGCCGAGCTGAAAGCACAGGGAAAGCAGAAGCACATCCAAGACGAACTGAAAAAGCTGAAAGCTGTCAAGCGCACCAACATTCCCCAGCACCTTGCCTACTGCGAGGGAGAGCTGTTTGCACACTACCTGCACGACATGGCGATCGTACAGCGATTCGCCGTCCAGAACCGACAGGCGATGACGGATGTCATTGTGCGGGGGATGCACTGGAAAGTGCGCCGACAGTTCACGACCATTCACAATTATATCGACATGGAGCAGCGCATTCTCCGTAAAGGCGCTGTTTCCGCACAGAAAGACGAGATCCTGCTGATACCCGTCAATATGCGGGACGGCAGTCTGCTTTGCCGGGGCAAGGGAGATCCGGACTGGAATTTCTCCGCACCCCATGGGGCAGGACGGCTGATGTCCCGTTCGGAGGCAAGATCCTCGTGCAGCATTGCGGAATACCGCAAGCAGATGCAGGGCATCTATACGACTTCGGTCGGAATGGATACCATTGATGAATGCCCCATGGCATACAAGCGCATGGAAGATATTACCGGAAACATCCAGCCCACAGCGGAAGTTCTGGACGTGATCAAGCCGATCTACAACTTCAAGGCGGGTTCGGAAGAAGCCCCGTGGAGAAAGAAATGATCCAAAGGAGGAAAGCACATGCCTGAGATCACTTTGCTCGGCACAGGCGGCATGCTGCCGCTGAAAAACCGATTTCTGACCAGTCTGTATGTGGAGCACAACGGAAAGGCAGTGCTCATCGACTGCGGCGAGGGCACACAGGTCGCCTTTGCGAAGTACGGGGCACACTTGAGCCGTCTGGAGCTGCTGCTGATCACGCACTGCCATGCCGACCATGTGACCGGACTGCCGGGATTGTTGCTGTCGTTGGGGAATACGGAACGCCGTGAGCCGTTGACGATCTGTGCGCCTTCCTCGGCGGAAGGGGTGCTGCGGGGGCTGATGCAGGTCTGCGGACATCTTCCCTATCCGGTGGAGCTCCGTCCGCTGCCCGAACGGGAAAGTATCACGTTCCCGGCAGTGCAGATCGACCCGATGCTGCAGATCGCCACGCTGCCTTTGAAGCACTCCATGCCGTGTCTGGGCTATCGGCTCGAATTCCGCAAGAAGCCTGAATTTCAGCCGGAACAGGCAAAGGCGCTGGACATTCCGGTACAGTTCTGGAAACCCCTGCACAGCGGCGAAACTGTCACGCTGCCGGACGGACGTGTCATTCAGCCAACACAGGTAACGGGCAGAGACCGTCCGCCCGTGCGTATCGTCTGCACGACAGATACGCTGCCGTTTGCAGACATTGCGGGATTTGCAGCGGAGGCAGATCTCTTTGTCTGTGAGGGTATGTACGGCGACCCGGACAAAAAGCAGAGCATGAATGGCAAGCGCCATATGCTGATGCAGGATGCCTGCCGTCTGGCTGCCGAAGCCAAGGCAAAGCGCCTTTGGCTGACGCATTACAGCCCGGCAGAGCATTGCCCGGAGCAGTACCGGGACGTATTGACCGACATTTTTCGGGACGTGACGATCTCACGTGACGGAGAACACACCGAACTGAAATGAGGTGTCCCGTATGGAAAAATTCGTCCCCTATGAAAAAATGAGCAAAAAAGCCCGCCGTGTACTTGACTTGCAGAAGCGCAGCACATGGGGCAGTATTGACCCCGCTACCCGGCAGGCAGAAAACAAGAAAGCCTACAAACGTCACCCCAAGCACAGGGCAGCATGGAGCGCTGCCGATCGAGAGGAACGACATGAACGAACCGAAAAACCTGACCAGAGCTGTTTTAGCCGGGCTTGACACGGGAGAATATGATGCAGAACGTTCTATGGAGGAACTGCGGGAACTGGCAGAAACTGCCGGCTGTGAAACAGTCCTCACCGTTCTGCAAAGCCGCCCTGCCCCCGAAGCAGCTACCTGTATCGGCACAGGGAAGCTTGCCGAAATACGGGAACAAATGCGAGATCTGGATGCGGAGCTGCTGATCTTTGACACGGAGCTGACCGGGATGCAGATGCGCAATATCGCAGAAGCGGCGGACTGCAAAGTCATTGACCGGACGATGCTGATCATGGACATTTTTGCACAGCGGGCAAGGACGGCAGAGGGCAAGGTACAGGTGGAACTTGCCCAGTACCGCTACCGCCTGAGCCGCCTGACGGGGATGGGCAGTGCCCTGTCCCGGCTGGGCGGCGGCATCGGCACAAGAGGACCGGGCGAGAGCAAGCTGGAGACCGATCGCCGCCACATCCGCAGCCGTATCGCAGCCCTCCGGGAGGAGCTCCGGGGCATAGAAAAGCACCGGAAATTTCTCACCGGCAGGCGCAAAAAAGACGGCATCCTGACAGCCGCCATTGTCGGCTATACGAATGCCGGAAAATCGACCTTATTCAATGCGCTCACCCGAGCCGGTGTACTTGCTGAGGATAAGCTGTTTGCCACCCTCGATGTCACCGCAAGGGCGCTGGCATTGCCGGACGGGCGCAGTGTGCTGCTGTCCGATACCGTCGGACTGATCCGCCGCCTGCCGCATCATCTTGTGGAAGCCTTTCGCTCCACGCTTGAGGAGACTGCACAGGCAGACCTGATCTTGCACGTGCTGGATGCCTCCGAGCCGGATGTGCGGGAGCGCATGGAGATCACGCAGAGCCTCCTTGCCGACCTCGGCTGCGCAGAAATACCGCAGCTCCGGGTACTCAACAAGGCAGATCTGGTGATGCTCCCGAAACAGGATACCGCCGACACCGTCTGGATCTCTGCCCGCACCGGAGATGGGCTGGATGCCTTGTTACAGGCGATCAGCCGCCTGCTGCCGCAGACCGCAAAGCGGATGCAGCTCTGCATCCCCTACCGTGAGGGCAGCTTCTTGCAGACATTGCGGGACGAGGGCAAGTGCTTCTCCGAGGAGTTCACTGCCGGGGGCGTGCTTGTGGACATCATGGTAGATGTACGCCGCCAGAAATATGCGGAGCAGTTTCTCATCCAAGGAGCTGACTGATCTTTTCTGTCAGCATTGCCTGAATGACATCCACGGGCAGCAGGCTGCCGTTTTCACAGCAGGGCAGGAACGTCCACGGAACAGGATCTGTCTCAGCGGCAAAGAGGGCAGCTTCCCGGCAGCATTTCAGGTAAGCCGGGTCTGCCTCGTGGATGTCTTTTTTTCGTGCATCGCCGCCGTAGCGGGCGTTCAGGAGCTTCTGGGAGACTTCCACCGGCACGTCCAAGAACAGCACCGCATCCGGCTTTGGAATGCCGAGTTTCCCGTATTCCAGATCATACAGCCATTTGCAATAGCTCTCCCATTCTGTACGGGGGAGCTTTGTCATCTGATAGACCGCATTCGAGGTGGTGTAGCGGGCAGAAAGAATGTTCCGTCCTGCCGCATAGTCCACAAACCAGTCTTTCCGGAAACTGATATACCTGTCCGCCGCATAGAAAGTGCTTGCGGAATAGGCACTATGCACCGGGTCGGTGTCCGGTATGCGCCCAGCAAGATATTCGCTGATGATCTCCCCGGCATGGGAATCGTAATTTGGGAATGTCAGGAAACGGCACGCCGGAAACTGTGTTCGCAGCAGTTCCAGTTGTGTACTCTTGCCGCAGCCGTCCAGCCCCTCGATGATGATGATCTTACCGTGCAAGCCGGTCACTTCCTTTCAGATAATTTGCAGCAGCCGCAGCCCCGTCAGCACCCCGTAGATCACAGGCTGGTGCAGCACATAGATCAGCAGTGCCTGCCTGCCGACAAAGTTCAGGGGGGCAACACCTTTCCATGTGTTTCGCAGGATGCGCTCCCCGCAGAGATGATAAACATAAAAACCGCACAGGAACAGGAACAGCCACGGCAGCAGCGGAAAATAGTCCGTCGAGTAAAATCCTGCTGCCGGAAAACCGAAATACGCTGTCACCAAATTGCGGTAGAGGCTGTCCGGCAGGGGAATGCCGCACAGTGTCCCGCCCGGTAGGGAATACGTCACAAAAAACAGCGCAAGGCTTCCGGGAATGCCGAGAAGTGCCGGGACTTTTTCCAGCCAACGTTTCGTCAGCCCGACCAGCAGCATACACGAACCGAGCAGCGTCAGCACCCCGAACAGCACCAGAGAATCGGGCATACAGACTGCCGTCACAAGCGTGATACCAGCTCCCAGCCCGAACACAAGGAGCCCACGCTGCCATGTGTGTTTCCCGAAACCGGCACAGAAACCGGACAGCAGAATGAACGTGCAGCAGATGCTTTTCTGCCAGATCTCCGCCCCCGTCCCGAAATACCAGCTCCAGCGCATCCCGAACAGGTAGACCAAGTCCCATGCCGCATGATAGAGCACCATGCTGATGACCGTCACGCCCCGCAGACAGTCCAGCAGCGCACAGCGTGTCTTTGTCTGCCTGTCCATTATTTGACGATGTAGGCGGACTGGAGCACGGAAAGAAATTCTTCCCGGTGGCTCTCAAAGGTATCCGCCGAGGACTTGCAGGTGATGATGTACATGGAAGCGCTGTCTGTCATGTAGCCGATGATCGAATGCAGCGGATATTCGTCATTCTGGTCGAGGGTATAGGTAAATTCCAGCGTCTGTACCGCATACTTGCCCGAATAGACCACATCCTCCTTGACATCCGTGACAGAATGTGCCATATCCTCGTACTGTACCAAAGCCGAGACCGCATAGTCATAGGCAGAATTGTAGGGCGCTCCAGATGTGTCCTCCGTGATGATGATACTAGCATCGTCACAGATATAATATTCCTCATAGTGCTCCGAGGATGTCGTTTCAAATGTGTCAGGGATCTTGACAGACAGATCCGGCAGGGGAAGCGCCTGATGCACAACAAGGGTCTCCTGTGTATTTTCGGAAGGTGTCTGTGTGCCGCTGCACCCTGTCAGGCAGAAAACTGCCGCTGCCGCAAGGCAGCACAGCCGTAATGCTTTCATATATGCCTCCTGTGAAAAAAGGCTGACAGCTTCCGCTGCCAGCCGTGACCAGACCGATAAGCCGGGTCCTGTCGTGTGCGGCAATTTATCTAAGCGGTACGTCGCCGTATCGCTTGAGCCGCCCTTGCTGTACCGTCCGCCGAGCCAGCGTTAAGACGGTCAGCACCAATAGGCGTTGCATCGGATAGGGTTTACACGGCAGTGCAGTCTCCTGCACTCCGGTGAGCTCTTGCCTCACCATTCCACCTTTACCGCCGCAGAGGGGCGGAAGTCTATTTTCTGTTGCACTTGCCCTAAGGTCGCCCTCGGCTGCCGTTAGCAGCTATCCTGCTCTGTGATGCCCGGACTTTCCTCGTGGACCTGAAAACGTTCCCGCTGCCGCATAGTCTGCTCACTATGTATAGTATACATGATTTTCCCGGATTTGTCAAGCCCTGTGCTGTCCCTGACAAAAACGGACAACAGATGACATTACTTAAAAAAATAAAAAAATATCTCCGGAAAGGCTTGCTTTTTTCGGAAAAGTATGCTATACTATGAAATAGCGTGTGCTGCATACAGTTGTTTGTCAGTCACGGAATTTTATCTTTAGGAGGTTTTTTAACAATGGCGTTAAAGAATCAGTATCTCGTGGATCTTCTTGAGACCGTCAAGAAGAGAAACCCGGGCGAACCCGAATTCATTCAGGCAGTGACCGAAGTCCTTGAATCCCTCGAACCGGTCGCAGAGCGCAGACCCGACCTCGTTGAGGCTGGCGTGTTTGACCGCATCGTAGAGCCGGAACGTCAGATCATGTTCCGTGTTCCGTGGGTGGATGACAATGGTAAGGTACAGGTCAACAGAGGTTTCCGTGTGCAGTTCAATTCGGCGATCGGTCCGTACAAGGGCGGTCTGCGCCTGCATCCCTCTGTCTATCTGGGTATCATCAAGTTCCTCGGCTTTGAACAGATCTTTAAGAACTCCCTCACCACGCTCCCCATGGGCGGCGGCAAGGGCGGCTCTGACTTTGACCCCAAGGGCAAGAGCGACGGCGAAGTGATGCGCTTCTGCCAGAGCTTCATGACAGAGCTGTACAGACATATCGGTCCGGACTGCGACGTTCCTGCCGGCGACATCGGCACAGGCGCAAGAGAGATCGGCTACATGTTCGGGCAGTACAAGAGACTGCGCAACGAATTTTCCGGCGTGCTCACCGGCAAGGGTCTGACTTTCGGCGGTTCTCTGGCAAGAACAGAGGCTACTGGCTTTGGTCTGTGCTACTTCACGGATGAAATGCTCCGTGCCAACGGCATGAGCTTTGAGGGCAAGACCGTAGTCATCTCCGGTTCGGGCAATGTTGCAATTTATGCGACAAAGAAGGCAACTGAGCTGGGCGCAAAGGTCGTTGCACTCTCCGACTCCAACGGCTATATCTATGATGCAAACGGCATTGACCTCGATGTTGTCAAGGACATCAAGGAAGTAAGACGCGGCAGGATCAAGGAATATCTCGATGCCGTTCCGACAGCAGAATACCATGAGGGCTGCCGTGGTATCTGGTCTATCCCGTGCGACATTGCTCTGCCGTGCGCTACCCAGAACGAAATTGACGGCGAGAGCGCTGCCCTGCTCGCAAAGAACGGCTGCAAGGTCGTTGCCGAGGGCGCAAATATGCCTTCCACGCCGGAAGCCATCGAGGTATACTTCCAGAACAAGATGCTGTTCGGTCCGGCAAAGGCTGCCAATGCCGGCGGTGTAGCTGTTTCCGGTCTGGAAATGAGCCAGAACAGCGAGCGCCTCTCTTGGACATTTGAAGAGGTAGACGGCAAGCTCAAGGGCATCATGAAGTCCATCTTTGCTGCCTGCGACAGTGCTGCCAAGGAGTTCGGTCTGGAGGGCAACTACATGGCTGGTGCAAACATTGCAGGCTTCCTGAAGGTCGCTGAAGCCATGAAGGCACAGGGCGTTGTCTGAGTTATCCTTTTTTACCAATACGCAGCCGGGTGTAACGACCCGGCTGTTTTTTTGCCTGTACCGTGTGATTTGGCAATATCGTGAAAAAACTATTGACAATGCGTAAAAAATCCGCTATAATAGAAGAAAGATATGTGCGGATCATGGATCTTAACAAGGAGGAATGCATATGAAACATTCGATCAGCGGCAGGATACGGGCGCTGGCTGTCAGTGCGGCAATGCTTGCCGGTATGCTGCCGAGCTTTTCTGCATCTGTGCCTGTCACGGCAGCAGAAGAGGAGGAGAATTTTGCAAGGCTTTTGCAGCACTCCATGACATTTTACGATGCCAATATGTGCGGCACGGGCGTGGATGAAAATTCCCTGCTTTCGTGGCGCGGCGACTGTCACACCTACGATGCACAGGTACCGCTTCAGCCTATGGACGAAAAGGGCAACGGCACCAACCTGTCACAGGCGTTCATTGATGCCAACAAGGATGTGCTTGACCCGGACGGGGACGGCTGCGTGGATGTGTCCGGCGGCTTTCACGATGCGGGCGACCATGTGGAATTTGGCATGCCCGAAAATTACACGGCTGCTACACTGGGCTGGGGGTACTATGAATTCCGGGATGCCTACACCACGAACGGACTGGACGGTCATATCGAAACGATACTGCGGTATTTCAATGACTACCTGATGCGCTGCACGTTCTTGGATGACAGCGGCAAGGTCGTTGCCCACTGCTATCAGGTCGGTGACGGTGATATTGACCATGCCTACTGGCAGTCCCCGGAAGTCGATGCGATGGCACGTCCGGCATTCTTCCTCACGGCGGAAAAGCCGCAGACGGATTATGTCGTCTCCGCTGCTGCTTCTTTGGCGATCAATTACCTGAATTTCAAGGACACAGACCCCGACTATGCGGAACAGTCCCTGACCTATGCGAAAGCCCTCTACCAGTTTGCGGAGGACAACCCGAAAGAACTTTCCGACAATGCGGACGGTCCGAAGCAGTACTATGTGTCCTCTAAGTGGGAGGATGACTATGTGTGGGCTTCCGCATGGATGTACATTTGCACGGAAGATGTGTCATATCTCGAAAATGCCATGCCCTATGTCGATTACTATGCACCGCCCGGATGGGCTTACTGCTGGAACGATATGTGGAGCGGCGCAAACACGCTGCTGGGTATCATCGATCTGCAGCACCCGGAACTGGATGTGCAGAATATGTACCGGGATGCACAGGGCAAGAACCAGTACGACGATGCAGACTTCTGGTTACAGATCGAAAAGGCGATCCATACATGGCAGACGAATTATTCCACCCCGCAGGGCTATGCATTCATGAGTACATGGGGTTCGGCACGTTACGATACTGCCATGCAGTTTATCACGCTGATCTATGACAAGTACAAGAACGATGACAAGCCCTCCGCATACGGCGACTGGGCAAAGGGACAGATGGAATACCTGCTTGGCGACAACGAGACGAAATTCCTCGAATCCGGTGAAACGGGCAGCCGCTGCTATGTGGTCGGCTATAAGGAAAATTCTGCCAAGTTCCCGCATCACCGTGCAGCTTCCGGTCTGACGAAGTGCGAGGATCCCTCTCCGCAGCGGCATGTCCTCTACGGCGCACTGGTCGGCGGTCCGGATGGGGATGATTCCCACAAGGACACCACTGCCGACTACATCTATAATGAAGTCACCATTGACTATAATGCGGCGTTTGTCGGTGCGGCAGCGGGGCTGTATCATTTCTACGGCAAACCTACGGACAAGATCGATGCGGATTTCCCGCCCGTGGAGGAAAGTTCCGGTAACGAAGGCGGCGGCAACGGCTACTGGGTAGAAGCATTTGCGGTGGACGATCTGCATGATGACGGTGCAGGCGTGACAAAAATTTCCTTCATGGTGCGCACGGATTCCAACAAGCCTTCCGATAAAATTTCAGTCCGGTACTACTTCAATGCGGATGAGATCTCCAATATCAGCTCTGTGGAATGTAAGGAACTGTACGACCAGTCCAATGCCGAAGCGGCGGACGAGGGCGCAGACGGTATCTGTTCCGGACCGTTTAAGTACGACAAGGCGGACAATATCTACTATGTCGAGGTCTCGTGGGACGGCTATAAGATCGCCAATTCCGGCAAGAAGTATCAGTTCTCCATGGGTATGTACTACGGCGACAACTGGGATCCTACCAATGACTACAGCTATGACGGGCTGCCTGTGCTGAGCGATACGGATATGTTTGCGGACAACAATGAAGTGCGGACGGACTACATCTGCGTGTATGATGACGGCGTACTGGTCGGCGGTATCGAACCGGACGGTTCTGTGCCCTCTACGGAACCGATCACGCCCTCTGAGACCGTCGTCAAGCCCACGCAGCCGGCAACTGAGCCCGATGTGACGGAGACAACAGCGCCCTCTGGGAAGACCGTATACGGTGATGTGACATTGGACGGCAAGGTAACGCTTTCGGATGTGGTCGAGCTGAACAAGTTCCTGCTGAATCTCACGGATCTGGAGGATCAGCAGGCAAAGAATGGCGACGTAGACGTGGATGAAACGCTCACCCCGATGGATGCGCTCAATATTTTGAGCTTTGTGATCGATCTGATCAGCGAACTGCCTGTATAACAGACAAAAAAGCACTCCCTTAGAAACACACTAAGGGAGTGCTTTGTGATCGTATGCTGACGGGCTTTCCGTCAGAAACAGCCTGACGGAGCAGCCTGCTCAATAACTCTTAATGGTATCGGCATTAAAGAAGCTGTCGCTCTCGGTGTAGTAGTCGTTCGACTCCAGAGAGTTGAGATCTTCATCGTCCGCATCGGGCAGTCTTGCGCCGCAGACACCGCAGAACTGGAACTTCTCGTTGACCTCGGCATCACATTTCGGGCAGATCTTGTAGCCCCGGATGCTGTTCAGTTCAAAACGCATCTTCTTGATACGGCGGCGGCGTGTATCAATGTCCTCGCACAGCGCCTTGAGCACGGCAGGATCTTCGTCAGGGTTCTTGTAATATTTTTTGCCGATGTCGGCGAACACCTCAACGATACGCTCCTCCTCGTACAGAATCTTGCGCTTCAGGTTGTTGACCTCGGAAACATTCTTCGCTTTCTCGCTGACGCCTCTGCCGGCACCGCTCAAAGTGTCCATGAATCCCATACTTCTCATCTCCTATGTAAATTATACTGAATGATACAGGACAGACGCACGGCTGCAGCGATCCTGCCGGGCGCTTACGTACCTATTATAAATTATACAACATTTTAGAAATTTGTCAAGTCTTTTTTGAATAATAGATCAAAAATTTACAAAAAATTTTAATTCATGGTTCGATCATTGCAGATCTGCGGCAGTTTTTCACGGCGGCAAAGCCGGTCAGCCACAAGCGAACTGCTCTTTGCCCGAATGGATCACCGACCGCCCCCTGTTTATCCACTCTTTTTTCATCCATACAGCAAGACCCCCGGCACAAAGCCAGGGGTCTATTTTCATCTATTAGTCTACCAGCTTGATGACCGCCATTTCAGCGGCATCACCGCGGCGGGGACCGATCTTGATGATCTGTGTGTAACCGCCCTTGCGGTCGGCATACTTCGGCGCGATCTCGTCAAACAGCTTCTTCGCTACGCCTTCCTTTGTGATATAGGAGAATACCTGACGCTTGCTGTGCAGATCGGTATTCTTGCCCAGCGTGATCATCTTTTCAGCTACGCTGCGAACCTCCTTAGCTCTGGTGACAGTCGTCTCGATCTGCCCGTTTTCCAGCAGATACGTTACCATTGCCCGGAGCATAGCGGTTCTGTGGGCAGAGGTCCTGCCCAGCTTTCTTGTACCCGGCATTATATTTCACTCCTTTTCTTCAAACCAAAGCGGACTGCCATGTGCTTTCCGCCGGGGGTAGGGTCGGGTGCAGTCCCTCAGTCCTCCTCCGAGGAGAGGTCAAAGCCCAGTGACTGGAGCTTCTCCTTGACCTCATCAAAGGACTTCTTGCCGAGGTTGCGCACCTTCATCATTTCTTCCTCGGACTTGTTGATCAGATCATCCACGGTATTGATACCGGCACGCTTCAGGCAATTGAAAGAGCGAACCGATAAGTCAAGTTCCTCAATGGTCATCTCAAGGATCTTTTCCTTGCCCTTATCATCCTTTTCGACCAGGACCTCGGGAATGCATGCTTCGTCAGAAAGATCGACGAACAGCTTCAGGTGCTCGTTGAGGAGATTGGCTGCCTGCGACAGAGCCTCCTTTGCGGAAATGGTTCCGTCTGTCCATACTTCCATGGTAAGCTTGTCATAGTCGGTGACCTGTCCGAGACGTGTGTTCTCTACGGTATAGTTCACCTTCAAAACAGGAGTATAAATGCTGTCCACGGCGATCACATCGATCGGCATATCACTGAACTGCTGCTTGTTGCGCTCGGCAGATACATAGCCTCTGCCCCGGTCAATAGTAATCTCCATGTGAAGCTTGGCGTCCTTGCCCAGAGTTGCAATGTGCATCCCCGGATTCAGAATAGTAACTTCAGAGTCTGCCTCAATATCACCGGCAGTCACCTCGCACTCGCCCTCGGCATTGATCGCAAGTGTTTTCGGACCGTCACCGTAGAGCTTTGCGGTCAGCCCTTTCAGACTCAGAATGATCTCTGTCACATCTTCCTTTACGCCCGGGATCGTGGACAGCTCATGGTGTATCCCGTCGATCTTGACGAAATTGACTGCCACACCCGGAATGGAGGAGAGAAGTACCCGTCTGAGACTATTGCCGATGGTCGTACCGTAGCCCCGTTCCAACGGGGAAAGGACGAATTTGCCATACTTGCCGTCGGGTCTCAGGTCTTCGGGAACGATCTCCGGCTTCTCAATTTTCTCAAGCATATAAACCCTCCTATTTCGTAATTACTAATGTTCGTGTGTGCGTACAGTGAGCAATTACGCCTTACTTGGAGTACAGCTCGACGATCAGATGTGTTTCTGCTTCGTAATCAATATCAGTCGGGTTCGGCAGACGTGTCACCTTTGCAGAGAAAGTCTCCTTGTTTGCCTCCAGCCACAGCGGAACGACTCTGCCGTTGGTCTGCTCTGCCATGCCCTTGAACTTCTCGCTTGCACGGCTCTTCTCGCTGACAGCAATGACATCTCCTACGTGTACACGGTAGGAAGGAATATCCACTCTCTTGCCGTTGACGGTAAAATGTCCGTGACCTACCAGCTGTCTTGCCTCACGTCTGGTCAGTGCCATGCCCATGCGGTAAGCTACATTGTCCAGTCTGGACTCCAGCAAAGTGATGAGGTTATCACCAGCCTTGCCCTCCATCTTTTCAGCCAGCTCAAAATAGTGGCGGAAAGGCTTCTCCATCATGCCGTAGATGAACTTGAGCTTCTGCTTTTCCTTGAGCTGTGTCCCGTATTCAGATACCTTCTTGCGTCTGCCGTCAGTCGGGTCTCTGAATTCCACTCTGTCCGTGATGCCTTCCTTGCGGGAGTCGAACCTCTTGCCTTTCTCACGGTCTTCCTTCATCTTTTCCTTGAAATTGTCCGGAACTCTGGGGTTGACACCCATTACGGCAGGGCTGATGCCCAATGCACGGCACTTCTTCAGGATCGGTTCTTTATTTACTGCCATTCTACATGTACCTCCAAATCAGACACGACGTCTCTTAGGCGGACGGCAACCATTGTGCGGGATCGGTGTAACATCCTTGATCATGCTGACTGTCAGACCTACAGTCTGCAATGCACGGATGGCAGCTTCTCTGCCGCTTCCGGGACCCTTGACATACACTTCTACCGTTTTCAGACCATGTTCCATAGCAGCCTTGGCAGCCGTCTCGGCAGCAGTCTGTGCTGCAAACGGTGTAGACTTTCTCGAACCACGGAATCCCAGCTCGCCGGCACTTGCCCACGAAATGACATTGCCCTGGGTATCGGTGATGGTCACGATGGTGTTATTGAATGTGGACTGGATGCGCACCGCACCGCTCTCGATATTCTTGCGTTCTCTGCGGCGGCGAACAGCCGTTACTTTCTTACCCTTCTGCTGTGCCAAAAAAATTCGCCCTCCTTACTTCTTCTTGTTAGCGATGGTCTTAGCCGGGCCCTTGCGTGTCCTTGCATTGGTCTTGGTACGCTGACCTCTTACGGGCAGTCCCTTTCTGTGGCGCACGCCCCTGTAGCAGCCGATCTCGACCAGACGCTTGATGTTCAGGGAGACCTCACGGCGGAGGTCGCCTTCTACGGTCACATTGGCGTCGATATAGTCACGCAGCTTGGCAACATCCTGCTCCGTCAGATCCTTGACTCTGGTATCGGGATCGACACCGGTAGCAGCGAGGATCTTGCCGGCAGTAGGTCTGCCGATGCCGTAGATATAGGTCAGACCGATCTCGACTCTCTTTTCCTTGGGCAGATCAATACCTGAAATTCTTGCCATTGATGATTCACACCTCCATTGGGCTTAGCCCTGACGCTGTTTGTGCTTGGGATTCTCACAGATGACCATGACTTTTCCCTTGCGCTTGATGACCTTGCACTTTTCGCAAATCGGTTTTACCGAAGGTCTTACTTTCATTGAGATTACCTCCTTATGCGGCACGCTTACTTGGCACGCCACGTAATGCGTCCCTTTGTCAGATCATAGGGTGACATTTCGATCTTCACCTTATCGCCGGGGACGATACGGATATAATTCATCCGCAGCTTGCCCGACACATGTGCGAGTATCACATGCTTGTTCGGAAGCTCGACCCGGAAATTTGCATTCGGGAGTGCCTCCAGTACAACGCCCTCTACTTCAATCAAATCTTCCTTAGACAAATCAATTACCTCCTTGCAGCGTATCCCGCAGCTTCCGGCGCAGCGCCCGGTCGGTCATTCCGTCCAGTTCCCACACATGGCGTGTCGGACGGATATGCCGCATATTCTTGCGCTTTGGTTTCTCCAGCGTTCTATGCTTCCCGTCAGCCAGCCAGACGAAACCGTCCTCCAGCCTCGTGACGACATAGAAGCCGTCCTGTTCCTTTCCGGCGGTCGCACGGACCACCATACCCACCTGCACCTGCATCAGTCCGGATCCGTCAGAATGACCGGACCGTCCGGTGTAATGGCGATGGCATGTTCAAAGTGCGCCGACAGGGAGCCGTTCTTGGTGCGAACTGTCCAGCCGTCCCGGCAGGTACGGATCGCATCACCCTTCTGGTTGATCATTGGTTCGATGCAGATACACATGCCCGGCTGTAATTTCAGATGCATATCTCTTGCACCCTGCTGTACATAATTTGGGACCTCGGGGGATTCGTGCAGTTCTCTGCCGATGCCGTGGCCGCAGTACTCCCGGACAATGCCATAGCCTCTGGAAGCGCAGTACCGTTCGACTGCGCCGCACACCTCCTGAAGTCTTGCGCCGGCGACTGCCTTCGCAATACCCTCGTAGAGTGCAGCCTGTGTCACATCCAGAAGCGCCTGTGCCTCCCCGGAGATCCTGCCCACCGGAAAGGTAGCGCAGGTATCGCCGTGAAAGCCGTTCAGCTTCGCACCGACATCAATGCTGACGATATCACCCGGCTTCAGCCTGCGGTGACGGCTGGGGATGCCATGGATGACCTCCTCGTTGACGGACACACAGGCGCTCCCCGGAAACCCTCCGTAATGGAGGAAAGACGGGTAAGCCCCCTGCCCGACGATGTAGTCATGCACGATCTTATCCACGTCCATCGTCGTCATGCCCGGTTCGAGGGACTGTCCCGCAAGCTGCAAAGCCCTTGCGGCGACCCGCCCCGCCTCACGCATTTTCAGCAGATCTGTCTTAGATTTAATCGTAATACTCATTCGGTAGCTGCCCCCACTGCCTTGAGTGTGAGCTTCACCGTATCAGCAACCTCTTCCTGTCCGACAACAGTATCGAGTTTGCCCTGCTTTTCGTAGTAGTCCTTGAGCGGTGCTGTCTGCTTGTGGTAAACAGCCAGACGCTCCAGTACGGTCTCAGGCTGGTCGTCCTTGCGGATCACCGTCTTGCCGCCGCACTTGTCGCACACGCCCTCGACCTTGGAGGGCTTGTACTGAACGTGGTAGGAAGCGCCGCAGCCCTCACATACCCGTCTGCCGGATACCCGGTCTTTGATGGTCTCATCATCCACATAGATCTCCAGCACCTTGTCGATCCGCACGCCCATGGCATCGAGTGCCTCTGCCTGCGGTACAGTTCTGGGAAATCCGTCCAAGATAAAGCCATTCTTGCAGTCGTCTGCTGCGATGCGGTCTTTCAGGATACCGATCACGATGTCATCGGAGACCAGCGCACCGCTTTCCATAGCAGCCTTTGCTTTCAGTCCGTACTCCGTGCCGTTCTTGACAGCCTCACGCAGCATGTTGCCGGTGGAGATCTGCGGAATGTGCAGCGCCTCGGAGATGACCTCCGCCTGTGTGCCCTTGCCTGCGCCGGGCGCACCGAGTAAAATCAGGTTCATACTTGCCCCTCCTTATCCTAGGAAGCCCTTGTGATGACGCATCATCAGCTGGGATTCCAGTGTTCTTGCCGTTTCCAGTGCCACGCTGACCACGATCAGGATGGAAGTACCGCCCATGGACAGGGAGGAAAGGTTCTCATCCATTCTGGAGATGAAGATCGGCAGGATAGCGATGATACCGAGGAAAACAGCACCTACCAGCGTGATCTTTGACAGGACCTTCTGGATGTAGTCCGAAGTCGGCTTACCGGGACGGATGCCCGGGATTGCACCATTGTTCTGCCGCAGACCGTTCGCGATCTCAATGGGGTTATACTGCATTGCTACGTAGAAATAGTTGAATGCCACGATCAGGATCAGGTACAGGATCGCATAGCTGATGCTTCTTGTGGAGAAGAACTGGATGAATCTGAAATAGAACCTTCCCCAGAAGCCTTCTGCCTGTTCCAGTGTTGCTGCCGGATGCACGAACATCGCGATCGTGGACGGCAGTGACATGAATGCCATGGCAAAAATAATCGGCATAACACCGCTCATGCAGACCTTGATCGGGATGTGGGTATTCTGCCCGCCGAACTGCTTTCTGCCGACCACACGCTTTGCGTACTGGATCGGGATACGGCGTTCGGACTCGTTCATGAATACGATAAAGCCGATCATGACCACAAACAGCACCAGCACACCCAGCGATGTCCAGAAATACTTCGCAGAGACCTTGCCGCCCTCCTCACTGAATATCAGCGTGATGAGGTGTCCTACATCGGTAGGGAAACGGGCAAGGATGCCGGCGAACAGGATCATGGAAACACCGTTGCCAATACCCTTTTCGCTGATGCGGTTGCCCATCCAGACCACGAAGGAAGCCCCTGCGGTCATGCAGACAATGATGACGATGGCTGAAAACCAGCCTGCAAAATCGTTTCCGGTGTACTCCACGGCATTTATCTGTCTGCGCATGATGAAGTAGTAGCCAACGGACATGAACAGCGCAAGCCCCAGTGCCACGTAGTACATGATCTTGTTGATGACCTTGCGCCCTTCTTCGCCCTCTTCCTGCAAACGTTCCAGCGGTGGGAGCGCATAGGTGAGCAGCTGGATGATGATGGACGCATTGATATAGGGCGTGATAGAAAGGGAGAACACGCTTGCCTTTGACAGGTTACCACCGGAGATAACATCGAGGTATTCCAGAAAGTTACCGCCCGTGGCTGCCTGTGACACCCATGCCTGCACCTTCGACTGGATGAGGAACGGTACCGTTACCGCACTGCCCAGCCGGAAAATGATGATCATTAAGAGCGTGTAGAGGAACTTCTTACGGATCTCCGGCACGCTCCAAGCGTTTCGCAGAGTCTGAAACAAGTCAGATCACCTCAGCTTTCCCGCCTGCCTTTTCGATCTTTTCAAGCGCAGATCTGGTGAATTTTGCTGCTTTTACTGTCAGCTTGGTATCCAGCTCACCGTCGCCCAGAATTTTAACGCCGTCGCAGACCTTCTTGACCAGCCCGCTTGCGCAGAGCAGCTCGGTATCCACGACCGTGCCCTCGGTAAACTTGTTCAGGTCACCGACATTGACAGTCGCATACTCTGCTGCGAAAATGTTGTGGAAGCCTCTCTTCGGGATCCTTCTTGCCAGCGGCATCTGACCGCCTTCAAAACCGATCCTGACACCGCCGCCGGAACGAGCCTTCTGACCCTTATGTCCCTTGCCTGCGGTCTTACCATTGCCGGAGCCGTGACCTCTGCCCACACGCTTGGCGGGCTTGTTGGAATCCGGTGCCGGTACGAGTTCATGAATCTGCATCGTGTACACCTCCTTGCTTATGCTTCTTCTACCTTGATGAGGTGGATGATCTTGTGGATCTTGCCAGCGGTACAGGGGTTGTCGGGCTGTGTCGTCACATCACCGATCTTCCGCAGACCGAGGGACTGTGCCGTAGCGATCTGGTCCTTCTGGCAGCCGATCAGGCTTTTTACGAGTGTGATTTTTTTCATAGTGCCCTCCTTAGCCCAGGATTTCCTTGACGGTCTTGCCACGCTTTGCAGCAACTTCCTCAGCAGTGGTGCATCCGGTCAGTCCTGCGATCGTAGCTCTTACCACGTTGCAGGGATTATTGGAGCGCAGGGACTTGGTACGGATGTCCTTGATGCCGGAGACTTCAATGACGGCACGCACCGGACCGCCGGCGATCACACCAGTACCGGGCGCAGCCGGACGCATGAGGACTTCGCCTGCACCAAACTTGCCTACGATCTCGTGAGGGATGGTCGTACCCTTCAGCGGTACTCTCACCATGTTCTTCTTGGCATCCTCGATGCCCTTGCGGATGGCATCCGGCACTTCTCCGGACTTGCCCATACCGAAGCCGACCAGACCCTTGCCGTCGCCGACAACGACCAGTGCGGAGAACTTCATGATACGTCCGCCCTTGACGGTCTTGGAAACTCTGTTGATGTGTACGACCCTTTCGAGGTACTCATTCTCTTTTGCTTCAAAATTAGCCAATCGTGTTCCCTCCTCTTCTTAGAACTGTAAGCCGTTCTCACGGGCAGCCTCAGCAAGTGCCTGTACTCTGCCGTGATACAGATAGCCGCCTCTGTCGAATACGACATTGGTGATACCCTTTTCGGCGGCAGCCTTAGCGATCATCTCGCCGACTTTCTTTGCGCCCTCGACATTGCTGCCGCTTCCCGCAAAGTCCTTTGCCATGCTGGAAGCGCTTGCAAGGGTCACACCCTGCACATCGTCGATGATCTGCGCATAGATGTGCTTGCTGCTGCGGAACACATTCAGTCTCGGAACTTCAGGAGTTCCGGAGATTTTTCTGCGCACACGGGCATGCCGTCTGAGACGTGCCTTGTTGCTGTCAAACTTTTTGATCATAGCCGTTTACTCCCTTCCTTACTTCTTACCCTTACCGGCCTTGCCTTCCTTGCGGATGATACGCTCGCCCAGATAATGGATACCCTTGCCCTTGTAAGGCTCAGGCAGTCTCTTTTCACGCACCTCAGCGGCAAACTGACCTACCTTCTGCTTATCGATGCCTTTGATGATGATCTGGTTCGGCTGCGGTACCTCGATCTGGATCTCGTCCGTTTCCGGAACGATCACCTGATGAGAGAAACCGAGGTTCATGACCAGATCTTTGCCCTGCTTGGCAGCACGGTAGCCGACGCCGTCGATCTCGAGTGTCTTGCTGTAGCCGTTCACAACGCCCTCTACCATGTTATGGATGAGCGTTCTGGTCAGACCATGGAGCGATCTATGCTTCTTGTCGTCAGAAGGACGTGCCACTGTGATCGTACCGTCCTCGCACTTGATCTCCAGCTCCTTGGAAAACTGCTGAGAAAGTGTACCCTTCGGTCCTTTTACGGTCACAAGATTGTCTGCGACCTTGACATCCACACCGGCAGGAACGGCGATCGGCATTCTACCAATTCTTGACATTGTCTTGCCCTCCTTACCAGATATATGCGAGCACTTCACCGCCGACATTCAGGCTTCTTGCCTTCTTATCGGTCATAATGCCCTTGGATGTGGAAACGATCGCAATGCCCAGTCCCTTGCGGACTTTCGGCATATCCTCACAGCTAGAGTAGATACGCAGACCCGGCTTGGACACTCTGCGTAAGCCGGAAATGACCGGAGTTCTGTTCTCTGTATATTTCAGAGTAACTCTGATGATGCCCTGCTTACCGTCATCCACGATCTGGAAGTCCTTGATGTAGCCCTCGTCTGCGAGGATCTGGGTGATCGCTTTCTTCACGTTGGATGCGGGAATGTCGACCGTGGCGTGCTTCGCAGAACTTGCATTGCGGATCCTCGTCAGCAGATCTGCGATGGTATCAGAAATTTGCATGCCAATGACCTCCTTACTATTTTTACCAGCTTGCCTTCTTTACACCGGGGATCTGCCCGTCATTTGCCAGCTCTCTGAAGCAGATACGGCAGATACCGTACTTTCTCAGATAGGCATGGGGTCTGCCGCAGATCTTGCATCTGGTGTAAGCTCTTGTGGAGAACTTGGGAGTCCTCTGCTGCTTGTTAATCATTGCCTTCTTTGCCATGATCTTCCCTCCTTAATCAGCAAACGGAGCGCCCAGAAGCTTCAGAAGCTCCTTTGCCTCCTCATCGGTATGCGCCGTGGTGATGAAGTTGATGTCCATACCACGTACCTTGTCGATCTTGTCATACTCGATCTCAGGGAAGATCAGCTGCTCACGGATACCGGTGGAATAATTGCCCTTGCCGTCAAAGGAGTTGCCGTTGATCCCACGGAAGTCACGTACACGGGGGAAAGCCACGTTGAACAGCTTATCCACGAAATCATACATCCGCTCGCCACGAAGTGTTACCTTCACGCCGATCGGCATCCCCTCACGGAGCTTGAAGTTCGCAACGGACTTCTTGGCACGGCACACGACCGGCTTCTGTCCGGTGATCGCAGCGATATCGGTCATGATGGCATCAATGACCTTTGCATTATCCTTTGCCTCACCAGCACCTACGTTGATGACGACCTTGTCGAGCTTCGGGATCTGCATGACGCTCTTATACCCGAATTTCTGCATCAATGCGGGAGCAACGGTGCTGACATACTGTTCTTTTAATCTTGCCATTTCGTTTCTCCTTTACTCGAAAGTCTTGCCGCACTTCTTGCATACACGCAGCTTCTTGTCGCCCTCTACCGTATGACCTACTCTGGTAGGCTTGCCGCAGTGGGGGCATACGAGCTGTACCTTGCACGCATAGACCGGAGCTTCTGCTCTTACGATATTGCCGGACTGACCCATTGCGGTGGGCTTGAGGTGCTTGGTGATCATGTTGATGCCCTCAACGATGACCTTGCCCTCCTTGGGGCTGACTTCCAGCACCTTGCCAGTCCTGCGATCCTTGTCCTTGTTCTTGAACTTATCGTCGAACTTGCCTGTTCTCAGAACAACGGTGTCGCCTGTTTTTACATGGACCTTACTCATGACGCACCTCCATCACAGCACTTCCGGTGCAAGGGAGAGGATCTTCATGTAGTCCTTTTCACGAAGCTCTCTTGCGACCGGCCCGAAGATACGGGTACCTCTCGGGTTCTTGTCTTCCTTGATGATAACGGCAGCATTCTCGTCAAAGCGGATATATGTGCCGTCCTCTCGTCTCAGACCCTTTGCGGAGCGGACGATGACAGCCTTTACCACGTCGCCCTTCTTTACCACACCGCCGGGTGTTGCTTTCTTAACAGATGCCACGACAACGTCACCGATATTCGCATATCTTCTGCGCGTACCGCCGAGCACACGGATACACATCAGTTCCTTTGCGCCGGTGTTGTCTGCGACCTTCAGATACGTCTGCATCTGGATCATGGATGCTTCCTCCTCTCAGTATGGCTCCTATCTTACTTAGCCTTCTCGATGATGCTGACGACACGCCATCTCTTATCCTTGGAAAGCGGGCGGGTCTCCATTATCTGCACACGGTCACCTACTCTGCACTCATTCTTCTCGTCATGAGCCTTGAGGCGAACGGTGCGCTTGATGATCTTCTTATACAGCGGATGCTTGACGTTGTCGGCAATTGCTACAACAACAGTCTTATCCATCTTGTCGCTGACGACCATGCCAGTTCTGGTCTTTCTCAGATTTCTTTCAGCCACAGCGTTTTCCTCCTATCTTACTCTGCACTCTGTGCCAGCTCTGCTTCACGCAGGCAGGTCTTGACCCGTGCAATGTCTTTCTTGACAGCCTTCACTCTTGCTGTGTTCTCCAGCTTATTGACAGCAAGCTGGAAGCGGAGTCTGAAAAGCTCATCCTTGAGGCTGACAAGCTTCTCGTTCATCTCCTCGACAGTCATCTCTCTGATCTCTGTTGCTTTCATAGCGACTCCCCTCCTTTACTCAGCAGCTTCGGCAGTCTCTTTCGACACAAATCTGCACTTGATCGGCAGCTTGTGCATGGCAAGACGCATCGCCTCTCTTGCCGTCTCCTCAGAAACACCCTTGATCTCAAACATCACTCTGCCGGGCTTGACAACGGCTACCCAGTACTCCGGGGAACCCTTACCGGAACCCATTCGTGTTTCTGCCGGCTTTTCTGTGATCGGCTTATCCGGGAAGATCTTGATCCACACCTGACCGCCTCTCTTGATGTAACGTGTCATCGCGATACGAGCAGCCTCGATCTGGTTGGAAGTGATCCATGCGGGCTCCAGTGCCTGTAAGCCGTAATCGCCGTAGGTCACTGTGTTGCCCCTGTATGCCTTACCGGTCAGACGTCCTCTGTGGACTCTGCGGTACTTTACTCTCTTCGGAAGCAGCATTACTTGTTACCCCCTTCTCTCCTTGCACCGGAACGGTTATTGCCGCCGGAGCGTCTATTGCCGCCGTCACGACGGTCGCCGCGCTTTCTGTCAGGTCTTGCCTCTCTGCGCTGTCTGCGCTCGTTTCTTTCTCTTGCTGCCATAGCCTTAGCGGCATCGCCCTTGAGCACTTCGCCCTTGTAGATCCATACCTTGACGCCCAGCTTGCCGTAGGTCGTATCTGCCTCTGCAAAGCCGTAGTCGATATCGGCACGGATGGTCTGGAGCGGGATCGTGCCCTCGTGATAGCTCTCGGAACGAGCGATCTCCGCACCGGCAAGTCTGCCGGAGACTGTGACCTTGATGCCCTTGGCATTCAGGCGCATGGCTCTGCCGATGCTCTGCTTCATCGCACGGCGGAAAGACACTCTGTCCTCCAGATCCTTAGCGATCTTCTCTGCCACGAGCTGTGCATCCATATCGGGGACTTTGACCTCCACGATATTGATGGAAACCTGCTTCTTCATGATCTTTTCGAGCTGAACTCTCAGCTTCTCGATCTCTGCGCCCTTCTGACCGATCACAAGACCGGGCTTGGCTACATGGATGTGGATCCTCACTCTGTCCTCAGCAAAACGCTCGATCTCCACACGGGGTACACCGGCTGCCTTGTACTTCTTCTGGATCAGCTCACGGATCTTGTAGTCCTCCACGAGCATATCACCGAAGTCAGCCTTTTTGGCATACCAGCGAGAATCCCATTCCTTGATCACGCCGACACGCAGTCCGCGCGGATTCACCTTCTGGCCCATACTAAACCTCCTCTGGGATTATTCTTTTTCTTTCAGCACAACGGTAATGTGCGATGTTCTCTTCAGGATCCGGTATGCTCTGCCCTGTGCCCTCGGCATGATACGCTTCATGATCGGACCGGGTGCGGCATAGCACTCCGCAACATACAGGGCATCCTTGTTCATACTGTGGTTGTTGTCTGCATTGGCAGCGGCAGACTTCACAAGCTTCTCCACGATCGGGCTTGCTGCCTTCGGTGTCAGGCGAAGCATGGCAAGTGCCTTATCCACAGGCTGGTTCCGGATGAGATCCAGTACGATCTGTACCTTGCGGGGCGAAATACGGACATTACGCAGGGTCGCTCTTGCTTCCATTGTGTTTTCCTCCTTCCGCCATTACTTCTTGCCGTTGTTGGACGTCTTGGAGCCTGCATGACCCTTGAACGTTCTCGTGGGTGCAAACTCGCCGAGCTTATGACCTACCATATCTTCTGTGACATAGACCGGCACATGTTTCCTGCCGTCATGCACAGCGAACGTGTGTCCCACAAAATCCGGGAAGATCGTGGAAGAACGGCTCCATGTCTTGAGCACCTTCTTCTCTCCTGCTTCGTTCATAGCCATGACTCTTTTCAGGAGCGCCTCTTGTACATAAGGTCCTTTTTTTACGCTTCTGCTCATAATTGCAGTCCCTCCTTTCCGATCACTTGCCGTTGCGGCGCTTTACGATATACTTATCGGTGCGGTTATGTGTCTTTCTGGTCTTGTAACCCAGAGCAGGCTTGCCCCACGGGGTAACAGGTCCGGGACGGCCGACAGGTGCCTTACCTTCACCGCCGCCGTGCGGGTGATCGCAGGGGTTCATGACAGAACCACGAACGGTCGGTCTCCAGCCCATGTGACGTCTCCTGCCGGCTTTGCCGTAGTTGACGTTCTCGTGGTCGATGTTGGATACCTGCCCGATGGAAGCCTTGCAGTTGATCGGGACTTTTCTCATTTCGCCGCTGGGCAGACGGATGAGCGCATAAGCGCCTTCCTTACCCATGAGCTGTGCCATATTGCCGGCGCTTCTGACAAGCTGTGCGCCCTTGCCGGGATACAGCTCAATGGCGTGGATGAACGTACCTACGGGGATATCGTTCAGCTTCAGGGCATTGCCGGGCTTGATGTCGGCATCTGCGCCTGCCCGTACCACATCGCCCTTATCCAGACCGTGCGGTGCGAGGATGTAGCGCTTCTCGCCGTCCTCATACTGCACGAGTGCGATGAATGCGCTTCTGTTCGGGTCATACTCCAGGGTGAGTACGGTAGCGTTCATGCCTTCCTTATCACGCTTGAAGTCGATGATACGGTACTTTCTTCTGTTGCCGCCGCCTCTGTGGCGGACGGTGATCCTGCCGTAGCTGTTTCTGCCGCTGTTCTTCTTCAGCGGTTCCAACAGGCTCTTCTCCGGACCGTCCTTGCTCAGGGCGGTATGATCCGTCACGGTCATCTGACGGCGGGAGGGAGAAGTCGGCTTATAGCTTTTGATCGCCATGATTTTCACTCCTTACATGCTGTTTGCGGGAGCATGGCTCCCATACCTGAATGGGTCTTTCTTAGAACATGCCCTCGAAGAATTCGATCTTGCCCTTCTTCTTGTCAGCCTTCTTGGTACCCTTTGCATTGGAAGGCTCCGGGTCAACGGTCACAACGGCTTTCTTATAGGAAGCAGTCGTGCCGACGAATCTGCCCATTCTCTTCTGCTTGCCACGGCAGTTCTGTGTGTTGACCTTTACGACCTCCACGTTGAACAGCTCCTCGACAGCAGCCTTGATCTCGATCTTGTTCGCATCCTTTGCGACCACAAAGGTGTACTTGTTCAGCGGCAAATTGTCCGTGGACTGCTCCGTGATGATCGGGCGGATGATGATGTCCTGTGCTGCTTTCATTATGCGTACACCTCCTCGATCCTGGCAATGGCATTCTTGGCAACGATGAACTTGCCGCCATTGAGAATATCATATACATTGAGCGTATTGACCGCTGCGGTCTTGACGCCCGGGATATTGGCTGCGCTTCTGTAGACCTTCGGGTCTGCTTCTGCGGTCACGATCAGCGCCTTCTTCTCCACGCCAAGTGCCTTGAGCATCGCTACGATGGTCTTGGTCTTGTAGCTGTCTACCGTCAGGGTATCCAGTACGATCAGATCACCGTCCTGCACCTTTGCGGAAAGAGCGGACTTCATAGCCAGTCTGCGCACCTTCTTGTTCAGTGTATACCGATAGCTTCTCGGCTTCGGTCCGATCGCAACGCCGCCGTGTGTCCACTGGGGCGCACGGGTCGAACCCTGTCTTGCATGACCTGTGCCTTTCTGTCTCCAAGGCTTTCTGCCGCCGCCGCTCACTTCGGTGCGGGTCAGTGTGGACTGTGTGCCCTGACGCTGGTTGGCAAGATAGTTGACGACTGCCATGTGCATCACTGCCTGATTCGGCTCGATGCCAAACACGCTGTCAGCAAGCTCTGTCTCGGAAAGTTCCGTGCCAGCCATATCAAAAACTTTAACTGTTGCCATTTTCGGTTTCCTCCTTCCTTACGCTTTCACACTGTCAACAATTGTAACAATGCCGCCTTTAGGACCCGGAATAGCGCCCTTGATGGCAATGAGATCATTTTCAGCGTCTACCTTGACGATCTCAAGGTTCTGGACTGTCACCTTTTCTGCGCCCATATGACCTGCCATGCCCTTGCCCTTGTAAATTCTGGAAGGCGAGGAGCATGCGCCCATAGAGCCTGCCTGTCTGTGGACAGGACCTGTACCGTGTGTTTCCTTCAGTCTGTGCTGGTTGTGGCGCTTGATCGCACCCTGAAAGCCCTTGCCCTTGCTGGTGCCAGAAACATCCACGATGTCGCCCACTGCGAATGTGTCTGCCTTTACGAGCGCACCTGCCTCGAGCGTGCTGTTCTCCAGCCGGAATTCCTTGAGCGTTCTCTTGTAGCCTGCATTTGCCTTGTCAAAATGTCCCTTCATGGGCTTGTTGACTCTGGCAGCTTTCTTGTCGCCGTAGCCAAGCTGTACTGCCGCATAACCGTCATTCTCCACGGTCTTGACCTGAACGACAACGCACGGGCCAGCCTCTACAACGGTCACAGGGATCACCTTGCCTGTCTCATCGAAGATCTGTGTCATGCCGATCTTCTTGGCGATAATACCTTTCTGCATACTGTTTCCTCCTTACTTGGTTATTGGTCGGATCGCTCCGACATGACCCCGTCAGCGGTCGGTCGCCCGACATGGCAGAGGACGTGTTTTGTGGAAACTTACTTGGTTTCCATCACAATATCAACGCCAGCCGGAAGTTCCAGCTTCTGGAGCGTTTCCATTGTCTTAGGGGTAGGACGCAGCACATCGATCAGGCGCTTGTGGGTGCGCTGCTCGAACTGCTCACGGCTGTCCTTGTACTTGTGTACGGCACGGAGGATCGTTACGATCTCCTTTTCGGTCGGCAACGGGATCGGACCGGAAACGCTTGCGCCGCTGCGCTTTGCTGCCTCTACGATCTTAGCAGCCGCAGAGTCTACCATTGCATGCTCATAGCCCTTGATCTTGATCCTGATCTTTTCGCTTACTGCCATTGTTCTTTCGCCTCCTCGGTGTTAATGTGGGGGCTTGTGTTCAGAAATGCTGACACCCCTCCGGGCGTTGCGCACCCGCAGAGACACAAAACGGGATCATGCAGCGCAGATCCCGGACATAATGCACGGCAAGAACTTCCACAGGACGGCGCATCCTCCCATACCCTGAGAGACCGCAGCCCCGGCTGTTCCACCTACCGTGTCAGCATTCCTTATCGCCCGGTTTGAGATCGGACATACTCCACGAAAATTCCCCGGCAGACCGCCGGCAACCTTTCGCTTCTTCGCATATCGTTTTATCGGACACAGCCCGACTTTTAATAGTATACCATACTTTTTCCCCGCTGTCAAGCAAAATTTACCGGTTCGGGGAACAAAATTGTAAATTTTTTTTGAACGAGCTGGGATCCACCCTTACCCCGCATTCACCCGGAGATAACTTGCCGGGTCAACGGGGATATTATCGACCCGCACCTCAAAATGGCAGTGCGGTCCGGTCGAATCCCCCGTTGAACCCACATAGGCGATCAGCTGCCCCTTTTCGACCTCCTGCCCGGCATAGCAGACGACCCGGCTGCAATGCGCATAATACGTCCGGTAGCCGTCCGGGTGGTCGATGATGACATAATTCCCGTAGCCCCCGGAATTCCAGCCTGCGGTGTAGACCGTTCCGGCTGCGCCGGCGTAGATCTCCGTTCCCATGGGCGCTGCGATGTCAAGCCCTTTGTGGTTGCGGTCGCTGATGAACGTATCGCTGATATACCCGCCGTTGACAGGCCAGCCGAATTCCCCCGTTCCGGTCAGGACTGTCGAGGTGCTTGCCGGCTGGGCGCTGTAGGTACCCACACCGATCTGTTCGGGGATCGGCTCACGGATGACGGCTGTGTGCAGCACCTCACGGCTGCTCTCTGCGCCGTCGATGTAGGTCACTTTCACCTGACTGGAACGCTCCCCTATGACACCCTTGGAAAGCACTTTCTCCACCCCCAGATTCAGGGCTGCTGTTTCCACCCGGACTGTCGGGTAGCCGATATAGCTCGTCATGGTCAGGTCACGGGTATGAGCGATCGGGATATACCGGGAAACAGTCGTCACACGCAGCAGCATTCCCGTCTCAAAGCGCTCTGTGATCTCTGGGTTGAGTTTTGTCAGTTCTTCCAGCGTCATATCATATTTGGCTGCCACCAGTTCCGGAGAATCAGTCTTCTGCACGGCGTAGCGGCTCTCCTGCTGCGTTTCTGCGGTGAGGATCTTGAGTATCTCTTTCGGGTCGGAGAGGCTTTTCGTCAAATAGATCCCTTCCTGATAGGCGATCTCCTTTGTATAATACACCTCATCCACCAGATCATCCAGCCCGGTCGCATAGGCATCCAGCGCCGAAGCCATACCGTCGGAAATGGCTGCTGTATCCTCTACAGCCCCCAGAAATTCGCCGTCCACATACACACCATAAGCTTCTGTCAGATCTGCATCGGAACCGGCAAGCAGCTTGTCGGCAATGCTTTGCTTAGAAAGATACCGGTCGCTGTCCGAAACGATGCGCAGCGAATAGACCGGGTGGAGATCCATCTCCAGCTCCTCACCCGCCATAGCGACACGCTGCCGGACTTCTTCCTCGGCTTCCTCAAAGTCGCTCTGCTCCTCGATCAAGCCGATCTCCTCGCCGTTGCAGACCACGCTGATGGCATAGTCCAGCCCCGAAGCATAATGAACGACACCGATCAGGAACACCACCGAAATGACCGGCAGGACATAATTGAACCCCGTCCGCAGGATGCCGTGTTCTCCGAAGATATAATTCCCCAAAAGGCGCAGGAACTGATGCCAGACCTGCCTGCCGCCCTCCTTGCGGGCATGGCGCACGTCCTGCAGGATCTCCTGTGCCGGGCGGTTATGCTCCGCAAAGGAAAAGCGCAGCACGCTGCCGATCCACCGGAACAGCCTGCCGCACTGCCGCAGCATATACCACAGCATCCGCAGTACACCGCCCGCAAAAAAGCCGATGATCCGCAGCAGCGCCCAGATACTGTGCAAGGTCATCATACCAAGCCGGACAAACGCTTCTCCGGCGCTCTTCTTTTCCCTGCGGGGGTCGGTGCGATCACCCATGTCTGCACCTCCTTTGTAACCATTCTGTTAATAGTATAGCACACCGGGCGGCAAAAATCAACCCGCCGCCGACAGATTTCCGGCAGCAGGCGCAAAAAAATGTAGACATGCACAAATTTGCGGACGCAGTTTTGGGAGCGGGGCTGGAATCATTTTCTATTTTTCTGCATAGGAGAAAAAGGAAAGTAATAGATCGCTTTTATGTTATCTTATCTGAGCGCGATCTCCCTTTGCCCTATACTCCCGCAGCCGCAGCTGCAAAAACAGCGTGACTTCCGTGCAGAGATACGGCAGCACGAACGGAACGGTCACGACCGGGAGCATTGCCGGGATCCGGTGCAGGATGATCCTTGCCAGTGTCCCGTAATGCCCCGCCAGCATCCTCCGGGCTGTCCGAACAGAGGCAAGCACCGGCGCACCGGGGTCTTCCAGATACAGCACAGGGAGCGCTGTCAGGCTCACTGCGAACCGCACATACCCGATTGCCGCCCAGAATGCCGCCGCCAAGCCCTGCACCCCGGCAAACAGCCACAGTCCGCCCTCGGTCTGTCCGGCGCTCGCCTGAAATGCCATTGCCGCAAATACCCCTGCTGCCGCTGCCGGGAGCAGGGCGATCCATTTCAGGAGCGCTGCCATGCCGAAGAAATACAGCCCCCGCCCGTAGGCTCTCACGCTCGTGAAGAACCGCCGTCTGCGGCTCTCCAGTCCCAGCCGGCAGGAAAACCAGCTCCATGCACCGCACGTGACGGGAAGCAGTACCGTGAAACTCACCAAGCTCCACAGCAGCGCAAACAGCACCCACAGTCCGTTCTCCCCGAAGAACAGCGCTTTCGGCGACATCCTCCCGGAAACGGTCAGCAGCCCTGCCAGCGCTGCCGGAAACAGCCGCATCACCGCCCGCAGCAGTGACGGCAGCAAAGCAGCCCCCAGCGCAGGGCGGTAATAGCCTTTCAAAGATGTGCGGGCAAAGGTATGCAGCTCCCGGAAATACACGGCAAGTCCCTCCTGTTCTGTTATGTACAGGATCTATCCCAGTGAATACGGTGTCATGCCTAAGATCTCGAACGCCTGTGCCTGCTGCCACATCTGTGCCGTGAACAGCAGCTCAAAGCCCTCTCCCGGCTCGCAGCGAAGCTCCTTGGCTGGGATCTTCGGCAGCCCGAAGCAGGCAAGCATATTGCTGATGACACCTGCATGCGTAATGACCGCACAGTGCGCAAAGTCGTTCTCCATCATGTCCAGCAGGATGCGTTTGAGCGCCCGGTAGGTACGGATGCACAGTTCCTCGGCGCTCTCCCCCTCCGGCGGACGGACTTCCGGCGAACCGCCTTTCAGCCATGTCCGGTAGTCCTCCCGCCCGACCAGCTCCATGGCAGACTTCCCCTCGAAGATACCAAAATTCAGCTCCCGCAGATCTTCCGCAAGGTACAGCGGCACATCCGGGAACAGGATCTCTGCTGTTTCCGTGCAGCGTGTCAGGGGACTGCTGTATACACGCTGTACTCTTGGGTACTGGTAACAGTCCGCCTTTCCGGCAAGTTCCGCACTGCCTGCCCCTGTCAGCGGAAGATCCGTGCTGCCGATGTAGATCCCTTCCTCATTTGCTTTCGTCCTGCCATGGCGGAACACACTCAGATGATACCCTTTCATACACCTATCCTCCCATTTTTTTGTAAAAATATACATCAAAGCCGTAAAAATGTACAAATGCGCTGCCGTTTTTTTGTCACTGTTGTTTTTTTTCACAACTTTTCGGAAGATCTTGCGCCGTAATTCCACGGATCACACACTTTACTTTCTGTATAATTTGTATTATAATAATAAATGCAGACTGTGCATGGCACAGTACAGACCACAGAAAGGAGCTGATGACCATATGAATTCCGACTTCCCCCGCATCATCGCCCTCCAGCGCAAAGAACGCCAGATCAGCCAGAAACAGGCTGCCGCAGATCTGGGCATCTCGCAGGCTCTGCTGTCTCACTACGAAAAGGGCATCCGTGAATGCGGTCTGGATTTTCTTGTGAAAATAGCGGATTATTATGGAGTCTCCTGCGACTACCTGCTCGGCAGGACACCCGAACCGGAGGGACGCACGATCTCCATTGAGGATATCCCCGACGATGACGGCAACAACAGTATGCCAAGTCCGGAGGTCGTTGCCTTTAACAGAAAGATCATCAACAACTCCATCAGCATGCTGTTCTCCCTCGCCCAGAAGGCAAACAGCATCACCCTCATCAAGGAGATCTCCTCCTACCTCATGCTGAACGTTTACAAACTGTTCCGCATCGTCTACAATGCCAATCCCCGTAACGACCAGAAACTCTTTTCTGTGCCCAAGGTGGTCGCCAATGACGATGCCAGCGCCATCGTCAGCATGAATGAAGCCAACATCAAGGCGGCTTCCAGCGGGATCCCTATCGGGGACAATGACTGCGTGAAGGACCCGGATGTGCTCTACCTCACTACTGCCATTCTGTCCCAGACTTACCCGGAATATTCCTCCTCCCTGCTGAATCTTGTCAAGATCAGCGAGGACAGCATCCACAAGAAGCGCAATGCGTAAGGCGCTATTGAATAGTATACCACATTTTCCGGAAAAAGAAAAGCCCTTTCCGGAAATTTGGCTGAACAGCAGCAGCCAGACAGGGCGATCAAGGAATGCAATTATATAGTAGAAGGAGCGATTCTATGCGAAGACTACATGGCGTAAGGCTTCCCCACTACAAGCAGACATCGGATATGGCTTTTGAGACGCTTCCGCTTCCGGAAAAGGTCGTTATCCCCATGTCCATGCATATGGGAAAGCCCTGCACCCCCACAGTGAAGCCGAAACAGACCGTTGCGGTCGGGGAGTGTATCGGCACGAGCGATGCCCCCTTTTCGGCGGACATCCACGCAAGCGTTTCGGGGACGGTACAGGCGGTCACCGATCTCCGGCTAATGAACGGCACCGTCTGCAAGGCGGTGGAGATCGAGCCGGACGGCTTGCAGACCCCCTTTGCCGGGCTGACCGTTCCGACCTATTCCGACCGGAAAGAGTTCCTGGCGGCGCTCCGGAGATCCGGCGGTGTCGGCATGGGCGGCGCAGGTCTGCCGACCCACATCAAGCTGGATCCCCCGAAGAAGATCGACTTTCTCCTCATCAACGCTGCCGAATGCGAACCGTACATCACCGCAGACGACCGCACTATGCAGGAGAAGCCCCTCACCATCCTCAAGGGCATCCGCCGCATCATGCAGGTACTGGACATCCCGGAATGCGCTATCGGTGTGGAGGAAAACAAGCCCGATGCCATGAAGATCATCAGCGAAGCCGCTGCAAAAGACCCGGCGATCACCCTCGTACCGCTGCCGCCTGTCTATCCGCAGGGTGCGGAAAAGGTGCTGATCTACCACATCACCGGGCGCACGGTAGAGGAGGGGAAACTCCCTGCCGACTGCGGCGTGATCGTCATGAACGTGTCCAGTATCGCTTTCGTGGAGGAATATTTTTCCACGGGCATGCCGCTTGTTGAGCGGGGGCTGACCGTGGACGGCGACTGCATCGGCAAGCGGTGCAGTCTGCAAGTCCCGATCGGCACGCCGATCCGGAATGTGCTTGACTATGCACAATGCGACTATGAAAAGCTTGACCGGCTCATCAGCGGCGGTCCGATGATGGGACAGTGTCTGCCCGGGATCCATCACCCCGTGACTAAGACCATGAACGCCGTGCTTGCGCTTTCCGAAGCCGAAAAACGGCGCACCACTGCCTGCATCCGCTGCGGGCGGTGCATCCAGGCGTGTCCGCACAGGCTCATGCCGACGGAACTGGAAAAGGCGTATCAGAAACGGGACGCAGTACGGCTGGAGGAACTCAAGCTCCAGATCTGTATGCTCTGTGGGTGCTGCTCCTATGTATGCCCTGCCAACCGTCCTTTAGCGGAAACCAACGGACTGGCAAAGGCATTTGTCCGGCAGCAGAAGGAGGCGGCAAAATGAAATTACTGCATGTAGATCCGTCCCCCCACATCCGGGACAATATGACGACCCAAAAGATCATGCTCTGCGTGATCGCCGCACTCGTTCCCTCTGCCGTTGCGGCAGTCATCCATTTCGGATGGCTGGCTTTGCTGATGATGGTGTTCTGCATGGTTTGCAGCGTGGCATTCGAGGGCTTGTGCCGCATCGTCATGAAACGGGAACAGACGATCCGGGACGGCAGCGCTGCCCTGACGGGCTTGCTGCTTGCCATGAACCTGCCGGTCACGCTGCCCCTCTGGGAGGCTGCGCTCGGCTGCTTCATTGCGATCGTCGTCGTCAAGCAGCTGTTCGGCGGACTGGGGCAGAATTTCGCCAATCCTGCCATTGCCGCAAGGATCATCCTCATGCTCTCCCTGACGGAGGACATGACACGCTGGATCCAGCCCCGCACGGCAGTCTCTGATTTTTCCTATGATGCCGTTTCCTCAGCAACGCCGCTGGTTTCCGGGACTGCCAATATCATGGACCTGTTCTGGGGCAGCACGGGCGGCTGTCTGGGGGAGACCTGTGCGGCGGCACTGCTGTTCGGGGGCATTTTCCTGATCGGCATGGGCATCATCTCACCCGTGACCCCCTTTGCCTACCTCGGTACGATGGCGGTCTGCACGCTGATCTATTCGGGCGGGGATGTGCATTTTATGCTCTATCATCTGCTGGCGGGCGGTCTGATGCTCGGTGCGTTCTTCATGGCGACCGACTATGTCACGACCCCGATCACGTGGCAGGGCAAGCTGATCTTCGGCGTGGGGTGCGGCATTCTGACGTTCCTCATCCGTGCCTTCGGGAATTATCCGGAGGGTGTGAGCTTCTCCATCCTGCTCATGAACATCCTCACGCCCTATATTGATAAATTCACGATGACAAAGCCCTTTGGCGGCATCAGAAAGGCAGGGAGCAAGGCATGAAAAAAGAAAACATCCTGCCCGGTGTCGTTCTGACGCTGGTATGCGCTGTCGTCTGCGGACTGCTTGCAGTCGTCAATGCACTGACCTATGACAAGATCGCCGAAGCAGAGGCAAACAAGGTACAGAAAAGCCTCGTCGCCGTATTCGGGGAGGGCACCTATACCGAAACGGGGGCTTCTTTCGAGGGCGTGACGGCGGTGTATTCCAGTTCCAGCGGACTGACGATCTATGACATCACCGCCGACGGCTACAGCAAGGGCGGTATCCGTGCCCTCATCGGCATCGGTGAGGACGGTGCGGTCGCCGGCGTGGGCATCGTTTCCTGCGGGGAGACTGCCGGTGTCGGCACGAAGATCACAGCCGCTGACTATCTGGCGCAATTTACCGGTGCGACAGATCAAAGCGGCTATCCGGACATCATTTCGAGGGCGACTTTCTCCTCGAACGGTCTGCGCAAAGCCGTTGACCTTGCCCTGCAATGCGAAAAGGAGGGACAGTAATGGCAAAGAACAACAGCTATCTGCATGAATTTACCAAAGGACTGCTGAAAGAAAACCCCACGCTCGTGGGCTTGCTGGGTATGTGCCCGACACTGGCTGTCACCTCACAGGCATTCAATGCGCTCGGCATGGGGCTGGCGACTCTGTTCGTACTGGTCGGCTCGAACCTGATGATCTCGCTCCTGCGCAAGGTGATCCCGGCAACAGTCAAACTGCCGTGCTATATCGTCATCATTGCGGGCTTTGTGACGATCGTAGACTTCCTGCTGCACGGCTTTGTGCCGGAGCTGCATGAGAATTTAGGCACGTTCCTGTCGCTCATCACGGTCAACTGCATCATTCTCGGACGTGCGGAAATGTTCGCCTCCAAAAACAAGCCGCTGCCATCCGTGCTGGACGGTCTGGGCATGGGGCTCGGCTTTACGCTGTCGCTCCTGTGCATTGGCACGATCCGGGAAATTTTCGGCGCAGGTTCGTGGATGGCAGGGACACCCATTGCCATCATTTTCCCGGAAAGCTTCCCGAAGCTGAGTATTTTTACCTCAACGGCAGGCGGCTTTCTGACACTGGGGCTGCTCGTAGCACTTGCCGGTATCCTCACCAAGAAAAAGCCCCCGGCTGAGATCGCCTGCGGCGGCTGTCCTATGGCAGGACACTGTGCAGGCTGCACTTCCGCTGACAGAAAGGAGGAGCAGGCATGAATCTGTTTCAGTCATTGATCACGACCATGCTGGCAGCGGTGCTGACGGACAACTATGTGCTGTCCCGTTCCATCGGTATCTGCCCGTTCCTCGGCGTGTCCAAAAAGCTCTCGTCCAGTCTGGGCATGGGGGCTGCGGTCATTTTCGTCATGGGCTGTGCTGCGGCAGCGACTTACCCGGTCTATCAGCTGTTAGCGATGCTGGGGCTGGAATATTTGCAGACGGTGGCTTTCATCCTCATCATTGCGCTGTTTGTGCAGCTTGTGGAGATCGTCATGAAGAAGCTGCTCCCGCCCCTGTACAAGGCGCTCGGTGTATATCTGCCGCTGATCACGACAAACTGCGCCGTGCTGAATGTCACGCTCAACAACATCGACGATGGCTACAGCTATGGCATGGCGGTCTGGAATGCGGTCTGCGTCGGCATTGGCTTCACGGTGGCACTGGTCATTTTCTCCGGCGTGCGCAGCAAGATCGAGGCTGCCGACATCCCGGAGACGTTCAAAGGCATTCCGGCAACGCTGGTGGCTGCGGCACTGGTGTCCGTCAGCTTTACTGCCTTTTCCGGCATGATCTAAGGAGGGCAGCATGAACATACTGATACCTGTTTTATTATTTGCGGGCATGGGACTGATCGCCGGCATTTTGCTGACGGTGGCTTCCGTGTTTTTCCGGGTCGAGACTGACCCGACACAAGAGAAGATCGCCGAAGTCCTGCCGGGTGCGAACTGCGGCGGCTGCGGCTTTGCAGGCTGTGCGGACTATGCGGAAGCGATCGCCTCCGGCAGGGCAGAGCCGAACCTCTGCAAGCCCGGCGGCGCTGATACGGCTGTAAAGATCGGCGAGATCCTCGGCAAAGCCGTTTCCCTCAGCGAACCGGAAGTTATGGTCGTCCATTGCAGCGGCGACTGTAAGTCTTCGAGGGCGTTCTTTGATTTTGGGGGCATTGCCACCTGTGCAGGGGCAAAGGCTTGCTACGGCGGCACGGGGCTGTGCAGCTTCGGGTGTCTGGGGCTTGGCGACTGTGCGGCGGTCTGTGAGGAAAATGCCATCTGCATTCAGGATGGGCTGGCACGGGTCATTCCCGAACGCTGCATCGCCTGCGGCAAATGCGCTAAAGTCTGCCCGAACAAACTGCTCTCCCTCCGACCGAAGAGCAAGACCATCGCCGTCACCTGCTCGTCCCGTGACAGCGGCAAGGCGACAAAAGCTGCCTGTGACAAGGGCTGTATCGGCTGCAAACTCTGCGAAAAGAAATGCCCGGAGGGGGCGATCACCGTGCAGGATCTCCACGCCGTCATTGACTACAGCAAATGCACCGGCTGCGGCACATGCGCTTCTGTCTGTCCGACCAAGGCGGTCCATCCCCTATAACGAAAACAAAGGAGCATCCTGCCGGATGCTCCTCCTGTTTTGCCCCCTGAGGGGAACTTGTATTACTTTCTATCCTATTTGACGGTGCAGCAGGGAAAAATTGCGGGCTGAAATTGTAAACTTTTTATGGATCCACCACGACCGCTGCCCATTGCCCTGTCTCTGCCCTGTAGACCGACCACAGCTTATCATTGAAATACAATTGTACCTCCTGTCCTGCCTCGTTCCACATCAGGGAGATCTGCTCATCAAAGGGCAGGTTTTTCGCATGGACAGGGATCTTCCAATGTCTGGAAAGCACGCCCCCTAGGATAGGCTCGTCGATCCGCATGACTGCCGAACCGGGTGTGGAGACCAGCGTGAATACCATGGTCTTGTCCATGCCGGGGAGCTTTGTGACGACCGTCGCAGGTTCCTGCACCCGGCAGATGCCCCATGTAAAGATCCCCATCCACACGCTGATGATCATGATCAGCATGGCAAGCGTATTTTTTCGCACCGCAAACAGTGTCACCATCAGCAGCAGGCAGCTTGCTGTCAGGCAGCCAAGCGTCAAGCTGTACGGCGGCAGCAGATAGCCGATGCCGATGCCTGCCTGCTCTGCCAGAACAAAGTCCACGCCCAGCAGCACCATACAAACGGCAGCCGCCAGACAGCAGCGCCCGAAACGCTGCGCCTTGCGTTCGTCCTCGGCTTCGAGTTCTTCCTCTGTCAGCTCCTCCGGAACGACCTGTTCCTCTGTCTGCACCGGCATGGCTGTCCCCCCTCGTGTATCTCTTATCTCCAGCATACCATAAAAAGGGGCAAAAGTCAAGTGTTTCCGGCAGCGTGATGCTTTCCGCCCAAGGGCGGAGCAGCGAGGCGCTGCTTATGCTGCTTTTTTACGTATCGCCTTCGCTATCAGGATGACCACGGGGAAGCATACCCCTGCTACAGGCCAAATGATCCAGCTTCTTTCCCAGTCCCACTTGATAAAACTATAGCCAAGATACAGGGCTGTTATGATCAGCCAGTATACTGCGGAAATGAGTCTCATCTGGGTACGGCTCTGTTTTTCTTCACGGCTGAAATTTTCCTCTTCCAGAAGAATATGAAATCCGGACATTGTGATCCCGGTATCCACAAGCAGAAATACCCCGGCAGCGATCAGGACAAAAAGCAATACAGCACCCAGTCTGTCCGTAAATGCGCTGCTTACCAGCGAGGAACAGACAATAGGCGGTACAACAGAGAGAATGCACAGCATCACACCGACGATGAGCATCACGGTATGCCGGGGCTGATAGCGTTTCTTTTTTTCCTTGACCATGCCGTCGATGCCATATTCTGTATCAATGCAATTTTCAGACAGATAGTCAAATCGTTTCATGGACATGCCCGAAAAGAGAAACAGCCCCACCGCAGCAGCGATGAACAGGAACAGAAACACCGTACTCAAATTGGCGATCGCAGGGCTGAACAGGTCAAGGCACAGCGGCGGCGTCACGGAAACGATGCAAAGCGCCGTGCCGAGGGCAACGAGAAATGCGTGCCGCCGGTTACTGTGCAGGAAGTCGTTCGCCTCTTTCAGGGAAACATGGGTAAGGGGCGGAACGGTCTCGGCTTGTTCTGCCGCAAAGGGCATATCTTCCGCCGAGGCGGGCTTTGGCAGTTCTGCATCCTCTTTCAGCAGATAGTCCGTGGAAACGCCGAAGAGTTCCGACATTTTCAGGATACGGTTCAGGTCGGGGGTGGACTGTGCCATTTCCCACTTGGAGACCGACTGTCTGCTCACGCCCAGTTTGTCGGCAAGCTCTTCTTGAGACAGCCCTTCCTTTTTCCTCAGCTCGATGATCTTGTCTGCGAGTATCATGATCATTACCTCCATCTTACGGCAGCGTGCCGCCTTGTTGTAATTTTAGTATAGCATAAAAGGCAGTTGCTGTCTACCGATCAGGCTTGGCAATTTGTCACTTGCCGGTTGCAATGCCTGTCAATAGGGAAAAAACGTGGGAGTGGGTAGACAAAGAGTTTTTGAACGTATTCCGACCTTTGCGGCTGCGTTTCCGCCCAAGGGCGGAAAGGATGGTACCTAATAAATGAACCGCCCCCAAAAAGTTAGACAAACTTTTAAGAGAAAAAATATGCAAAGTGACTAAGCGACGAGCATGGTC
>CANQNG010000019.1 GCA_947625155.1 uncultured Clostridia bacterium | reverse complement strand
CTGACACTCCTTTTCTCTTTTTTATTGATTATATCTCTTTGAGTCGGATGTGTCAAGTTTTATTATACACCATCAGGATCCACTCCAGTATCATCACGATTACCGACCTGAAATATTACTTCGCAGAATTCTTTTTCCTGTCGGCTGTGGCGGATATGCTCCTGATAATTTGTGATTTTTCGATCACGCCTTTTCTGTTTATCATTATACTCTGCAAGTGCTTCATCGAACAGCTCATGATAGAGTTGTTTAAGAGATCGTTGGCAGATGATAATATCATCATTGATTCTGTCCTTTTTGACATTTTCAGTTATGATAGAACGGTTGTTGTGGTTAAGGTCTCCACGACCGAAACAGCCGCTTAAAGTTCTCTGTACAATAAGATCACTCTCCTTATAAGTACGCCGCAATAGCGGCTGAAAATAGGATGAGCCTGCACAGCAGATGATCGGAGCGCAGCTCCGAAAAATTCGGCAGGAGCCGAATTTGCTTCTGTTACTCTTGGCAAGAGTAACGCAAAGATACTTTCGACAGCCGAGTGCCCGTCTATCAAAAGTATCTATTGCGCCCTGCGGGGCATTGACGGCTGACAGAGCAGCCGACTGTGTCGATGTGCGTCGGTGGTGACGATGTTTTACACAACCCTCAAACCATCGACGCATCGACGCACATCGTCACGCTAAAGCGTTGCCGGGATTTCGGTTTCCTCTTTTTCAGGTTCAGGGGAGATCACGATCGGATGATCTGCATCGTAGCGGAATTGGATCAGCTTTGCCTTGTGCGTCCGCTTGTTGCTGTACTTCACAAAGTACAAATTGTACAGTTTTCCTGCATTGACATTCAGTTTCAATGACAGCGTATTCGGCTTGATGTCAAGCTCCAGTTTTTCGATCAGTTCGGTAGCCGTTCCCTCCCAAGCCGTCCGCATTGATGAAATTTCCGATCATTTCAAGCACAGGTTCAGGCAGTCCAGCGTAATTTGGCGACTGTTCTCCCTTGAGATCCCAGCAGAGAATTTCCCTGTTCCGGGAAATCGTGAATTTCCTGTCCGGCTGATCTCTGCCTGAAACTTCAATTGTTGCATCGCCGTCAGTGCGTTTTGATTTGTACATAATGTACCAATAAATTATCCAACAAAAAGCTGCCTGGATCTATCAGACAGCTTTTTTGCTTTATAGCGTGGAGATCAACGTAATTTCCCCATTGTGTTTATAATTATTTCACCAAGCCGTTTTCGGCAATATACTGCATGAACCTGTCTATAATATCATTTTTACGCATGATAATATCATTTTCAGTGAAATCATCCTTTGTTTTTGCAAGGTTCAGGAGTTCATTGATCCCTGTCCCTTTTTTCTCCTGATTTCTGCTGTTGATATATCCATTGTAATATTTCTTCTTATCCTCAAAGCGATAGTCGGAGGCACGGATGTTGATGCGCTTTTCAAGCATAGCCTTGTTGCCGAGCGATTCAAGATTTTTTACGTCTGTTAATGATTTTTCCTTATCCTGACGATTTTTCGCATAGATATGCTCAATTTCAAATACAGTTTCTAAAGAAAGAAGTCCCTGTGATCCATCGAGGAAAGCCCACCAAGCTAACATTGCCTTAGTGATCGGACGTGCATTATTGAAACTGAAATTAAGGAAAGCAGTCTTTACTGAGCTTATATCAAACTTAAAATCGTCAAAGGACACAGGCTTATCATTGACAATGTTGACCATCTCTGCATACACAGGGGTACGGAGCATATTAACGCCAGGATTAGTCACAGCATATGTCCAGATGAATGCAGTTATTTTTTCAAGGAAGACAGAAAATGCATCATCATCCAGATCACCTTCCGCATCACGGTTGTGCAGATAGTATACAGATACAAAATAATACCACATACCATTTGGCGCATAATTCAGAACGAACAATTTCCGCAATATATTTTCAGAAAATCTGTCTTTACTCTGATTCGACACATCATTCCAGAAATCCGCTAGATCTCGCAGATTTTCAAATGTATCCTCGCTTTTCAGCAAGGCGTAGGAATTTTTCTCATAAAACTTGCGAAGAGCTTCCGTAGTGGAGCTTTTGATCCCCTGTTTTGCCCTTTCATAATACATATACCGGGTAAACAGTTCGTCCATGGGGGTGCCGGAGATCGGATGAAAGATCTTGTTGCAAAGCTCTTCTAATTCTTTCCATTTTCTGATGAAATCATCTTTTTTGCCTTGTGAGGAAAAGAATTTGTAAAACTGAGCCTTGAAAATATCGGAATCCGATAACGGCATGCCTCTGTCATTCAGTGTTGAGAAAATACGCAGGGCTGTATCCTGTGATTCCGCTTCAATGGGGAGCAGGATGCAGTTGTTGATGAGCCTTGCCGGCAGATAGGCGAAATATGTGGGATAGTCATTCAAAAAAACATTGATCTTTTCCTGAAAGAAACGGTAATTCACAGCATATTGGCTTTTCATATTTTCAGGAGCTTCTCCTGTTTTAAGAATACTGAGAAATTCATCTTTCTGTACATCTGTTGCAACTTCAGAATCAATTTTCAGCTGTGTTTTGATGATCGCTCCAAGTTCGTCTTTTTTCCATATGCATTTTTCAACACGTTCCTGCACTAATTTTGTATCTGAATCTTTCATTTTGCCGAAGCGTGCATAAAATGCCCTTAAAAGAAGCATCAGCGTTGTCAGGCGTTGCTGCCCGTCAATGATCTCTTGTTTATTGTCATCATTCTTGAATGTCACGATCGGACCGAGAAAATATTCATCCGTCGTTTTGAATTTCTCACTATTGTCATCAGGAAATGCAAAAGAAAATATATCGTCCCACAGTGTCCTGCATTCTGTCTCCGACCAAGCATAAGGGCGCTGATAATCCGGGATCAAAAAATCGGTTTTCGGGTCGCTGAAAAGCGATTCTATTGTTTTCTGGTCTATGTTCAATTTTGACATTTATAGTACCTCCATTATTTCCATTTCACATTGTTCTGTAGTCACCCTGCATACTGATGAAATGTTATCAATTTGTTATCACGGGCTTGTGCAGTACCCTGAAAACCCCTGTGATCAGGGATTTTCAAGGGGCTGTTTATTATTCCCACTCAATCGTAGCCGGTGGTTTCGTCGTCACATCATAAACGATCCGATTAACAGAAGGCACCTCATTGACGATCCGGGAAGCGGCAGCTGCAAGCGTCTCATAAGGGATCTGCGCAAAATCCGCCGTCATGAAATCGCTCGTCGTAACAGCCCGGAGCGCTACCGTATAGTCATACGTCCGAAAATCCCCCATCACGCCCACAGAGCGCATATTCGTAAGCACGGCAAAATACTGGTTGATCTCCCGGTCAAGCCCGGCTTTTGCGATCTCCTGCCGGAAAATGAGATCGGCATCCTGTAGGATCGTCAGCTTCTCGTCTGTGATCTCCCCGATGATCCGGATCGCAAGCCCCGGTCCCGGGAACGGCTGCCGCCACACCAGCACCGGCGAAAGCCCCAGCTCCGTGCCGAGTTTCCGCACCTCGTCCTTGAACAGCATCCGCAGCGGCTCAATGATCTCCTTGAAATCCACATAGTCCGGCAAGCCCCCCACATTGTGGTGGCTCTTGATGACAGCCGAATCCCCCAGCCCGCTTTCGATCACGTCCGGATAGATCGTCCCCTGTACAAGGTAGTCTACCTTGCCGATCTTTTTGGCTTCCTGCTCAAAGACCCGGATGAATTCCTCGCCGATGATCTTCCGCTTCGTCTCCGGGTCGGAAACACCACGCATCCTCGCCATGAACTGTTCCTTGGCATTCACCCGGATAAACCGCATCCCGCTGTCTTGGAATGCCGCCTCGACCTCGTCGCCCTCGTTTTTGCGCATGAACCCATGATCCACGAAAATGCAGGTCAGCTGTTCCCCCACAGCCTTTGCCAGCAGTGCCGCAGCGACCGAACTGTCCACGCCGCCCGAAAGCGCCAGCAGGACTTTCCCGTCCCCGACCTTTTCCCGGATCTGCTGGATCGCCGTCTGCGCATAGCCTGCCATCGTCCAGTCGCCGATACACCCGCAGACATTTTTCAAGAAGCTGTCCAGCATCCCCTGCCCGGCAAAGGTGTGGTTCACCTCCGGGTGGAACTGCACCGCATACAGTTTCCGCTCCGGGCACTCAAAGGCTGCCGCCGGGCAGTTAGCCGTGTGTGCCGTGACCCGGAACCCCTCCGGCAGCTCTGCCACATAGTCCGTATGGCTCATCCAGCTTGTCGCCGTTTCCGGCAGGTGGATACCCCCGAACAGCACACTGGAACGGTCGTAATATGTCTCCGTCTTGCCGTATTCCGATCTGTCACAAGCGGCGACCTTGCCGCCGAGCGTATATGCCATCAGCTGACACCCGTAGCAGATCCCTAAGATCGGGATACCCAGTTCAAAGATCTCCTTCCCGATGTGCGGAGAACTTTCATCATAGACACTGTTCGGACCTCCCGTAAAAATAATGCCAGCAGGCGAAAGCCGTCTGATCTCCTCAATGGGTGTCTTGTAGCTGCGTACCTCGCAGTAGACCCCGCAGTCCCGCACACGGCGTGCAATGAGCTGATCATACTGTCCTCCGAAATCCAGAACAATTACAAGCTGGTGTTCCATAGCATTCCCGTCCTTTCCTGAATTGGTTTGATAGATAAACGCATTCAATGCTCTAATAACAAGCGCTCATCGCAGTATTCACACGTGAGCATCGTCCCCTTGCCGATAAAGCTCTTCGGCAAATAGGGTTCGGCATGGGTGATACATTTCGGGTTGCGGCAGACCACGCCCGGATGTACCGCCCCGGACAGCAGCTCCGTTTTCTTCGTACTCTGTAACATCGTCAGGATCAGTGCCATCCGCACGTACATCCCGTATTTTGCCTGCTTGAAATACAGCGCCCTCGGGTCGTCGTCTACGGAGACTGAGATCTCATCCACCCTTGGCAGCGGATGCAGGACGATCATATCCGGGCGGGCAAGCTTCATCTTCTGCGGCGTGAGGATGTAGGTGTCTTTCTGCGCCAGATAGTCCTCCTCCGAAGCGAACCGCTCCCGCTGGATGCGTGTCATGTACAGCATGTCCAGCTCCGGCATGACTTCCTCAAGGCTCGTGACCTCCGTGAAGCTGCATCCATGCGCCCGGATGATGTCCTTGATGTAGGACGGCATGGCAAGCTCCCTCGTGGAGATCATCACGAACCGGTTGTCCGGATAGCAGCTCAACGCCTTGCAGAGGGAATGCACCGTCCGCCCGTTGAGCAGATCGCCGCAAAGCCCTATCGTCAAGCCCGAAAGCCTGCCCTTTTCGCATTTCAGCGTAAGCATGTCCGTCAGTGTCTGTGTCGGGTGCAGGTGTCCCCCGTCCCCCGCATTGATGACCGGGCAGTCCGCCGTCAGTGCCGCAGCCTTCGCAGCACCGACAGTCGGATGACGGATGACAAGCACATCCGAATAGCCGCTGACGATCTTCGTCGTGTCCTTAAGATTTTCGCCCTTTGCGACCGAGGAAGTCTGCGGATTGTCAAACCCGATGATCGTCCCCCCCAGCCGGAGCATCGCCGTCTGGAATGACATCTGCGTGCGGGTAGACGGTTCATAGAAAAGCGTACCCATGATCTTCCCCTTGCAGCTATTGGCATAGAGCATAGGATTCTGCAAGATCTCCTGTCCCAAGTCCAGCAGCCCGTTCCACCAGCTCACCGGGTGGTCATTCAAGTCGATCAGATGCGGATAGTCCGAAACCATATGCGCCCTCCCTTATTTTTTACAAGACCTATCTTTTATTTCATCGTCTCAAAATATACATGATACCACGTCAGGAACATGAACACCGTCCAGATCTTCCGGCTGTTGTCCGCCTTACCGTCCTTGTGGTCGTCAAGCAGCTTGACAAGCTGCTCCGTATGGAAGAACTGCTGTGAAGCCTCGCTCTCGAAGCGTGACCGGACGATGTTATAGTATTTTTCCTCTTTCAGCCATACCCGGATCGGCACCGGAAAGCCGAGTTTTTTCTTGGCAGCCGTCTTTGCCGTTTCCTGCGGCGTGTCCTGCTTTGCCGCAAGGCGCATGGCATATTTCGTGATATAGGGCGTATGTTCGTCCGTGACATCCTTGCGTGTCACCCGGAAGCGTGTCGGGATCTTCTCCGCCAGCTCCATGACCTTCTTGTCGAGGAACGGCACTCGCAGCTCCAGTGAATGCGCCATGCTCATTTTATCCGCTTTCAGGAGAATATCACCTGCCATCCACATATGCAGATCAAGGTACTGCATTTTCGTGACATCATCCGCATCCTGTACCCGCTTGTAGTAGTGTGCTGTCAGCTTCTGCGGGTCGGGTGCATCCGTCCGGATCTTCAGGAGCGCCTTGCGCTGTTCCGGGGTGAACATATAGGCATTGCCGATGAAGCGTTCCTCCAGATCCTTCCCCTTGCGGACGAAGAAATTCACGCCCCGCTTTGCCGGAAGATGTTCTGCCACATTGCCGATCGTGCGCCGCACACCACGTGGGAGCTTGTCATAGGCAGTCGCATTCGGTTCGCTGTAGACATTGTACCCGCCGAAGATCTCGTCTGCCCCCTCCCCGGAGAGCACGACCTTGAGCTGTTCCGCCGCAAGTCCGCACACAAAATACAGCGCAATGGCAGCCGGGTCGGCAAGCGGTTCGTCCATCTGATACTGGATGTGTTCCAGCTCTCCCCAGTATTCCTCCGGTCCAATGACTTTCGAGTAATTCTTCTTGCCGATCGCCTTCGAGAAGTTTTTCGCCCACCCGATCTCGTTGTACCGTTCCTCTTTCCCGAAGCCGACCGTAAAGGTCTTATCCACATCCGCAATGGCAGCCACATAGCTTGAATCCACACCGGACGACAGGAACGACCCGACCTCCACGTCTGCGATCTTATGCGCCTTCACCGAATCATGGAACACTTCAGAGATCGCCTTGACCCACTGGTCAAGCGTAGGCGTTTCGTCCGGCTGGAAATGCACATCCCAGTAGCGGTGGATATCCAGTTTCCCGTCCTTGTAAAGGAAATAATGCGCCGGCTGGAGCTTATACACGCCCTTGAAGAACGTCTCATCCATCGCCGAATACTGGAACGTCAGATATTCCTCCAGCGCCGCCGTGTTGAGCTGCTTGTCAAAGGCAGGATGTTTCAGAAATGCCTTGATCTCCGAGCCAAACAGGAAAGTGCCGTTCATCTGCGCATAATACAGCGGCTTGATGCCGAAGAGATCCCTTGCCCCGAACAGGGTCTTTGTCTCCTTATCCCAGATGACAAATGCGAACATCCCCCGGAGCTTGTTCAGCAGCTTCGTCCCGTACTCCCGATAGCCGTAGATCAGCACCTCGGAATCCGTATTGGTGGCGAACCGATAGCCTTTTCCCTCCAGCTCCCTGCGGATGTCCATGAAGTTGTAGATCTCCCCGTTGAAGCAAAGCACCAGCTTGCCGTCCTCACTGTACAGCGGCTGGTCTCCCTGTGCCGATACGTCAATGATACTCAGCCGCCTGTGCCCAAGGGCAATGTCCCCGTCCACATATTTCCCGGAAGCGTCCGGACCTCTATGACGGATCGCATCCATCATCGCCTCCACGACCTGTCCAGCATTGTCGATCTGATTTGTAAAGCCCACAAAACCACACATACCCGTTACTCCTTCCCATGCGGCGAGGCGCTGCACCCGTGATGCCCGGCGGCAGGCTGCCTCTCCCGTTTGCCTTTCAGGGAAGTACCTGTTACTGCGCCGCTGCACCCACACCATTTTATTATACTATAGATCTTCGGATTTTGCAACAAATTTTCCGAAATTTATGAAAAACATCAGAAAAACCCTTGCAAAAGAAAGGACTTTCGGTTATAATAATATTATAAACAACGAACGGAGGCACAGCACATGGCACGGAAAAGACAGCGCCACGGCAAGGTAGAAGCAAGACAGCAGCGGGCAAGGCTTCGCTTCAAGCCGGGTGTCATTGTGATCATCGTATTGTTCTGCTTCGGCGGATGCTTTGCATGGTATATGGTATCGGCGCTTTCTCAGGAGGATTACTGGGAAAAAGAGATCGTTGCCAGCATGCTCGAGGATAACGGCAAGACAGACAGCAGCAGCAAACGGGCAGATGTGGTCAACCCCGTCCCTTCCTCAGAACGGGCAGACGAGAGCCGCATGAGCATGGCAGCGTTCATGGGGGACGTAGCGACCTTTGCAGGGTACTATGAGACGAACCAGAATATGGTATTCACGGATGCGATCACCGGGCTTGCGGAATCGAGGATGCGCAGCATCGGCAGAAGCCTTGCGGATGCCAAGCCCCTTGCCCTGTACATCTGGTATCAATGCCCGGAAGATACCGAAAAGGCAGCCGCTTCCCTACAGACCCTGACGGAGCAGCTCACAGAGCAGGCACCGGATATCCCGATCTATCTCCTGACAGCAACGCCGACAGCCGACCCGGAAGAAAACAAGCGCATCGACACATGGAACGCAGCGCTGTTTACCTTGGCAGATGAAAAGGGTCTGCACTATGTGGACATCAGCACCACCCTGCGATCCAATGACGGCACGCTTGCTTCCGGCTATGACGACCCCAAGACATTTTTCACAACGGTCGGCGACCTCATCCTGACCCATGTGGCAGACTAAGGCAATACGGCACAAAACGCTCCCTTTCCGGGAGCGTTTTTCATGTCAGGAGCTGTCCGGCTTTTTGCAGGGCAGCCGCAATGACAGCATCCATATCGTAATACCGATACTCTCCCAGCCTGCCCCCGAAAAGGACCTTGTCCTCCCCCGCAGCCAGTTCCCTGTAACGGGCATAGCGAGCATTGTTCTCCGTGTCATTGACTGGGTAATATGGTTCCTCACCGGGCTGCCATTCACTGCTGTATTCGTAGCTGATCATGGTTTTCGGGATGTCGCAGCCGTTCCTGTCCTTGCCGAACGTAAACCATTTATGCTCGATGATGCGTGTCCACGGGGTCTCCCGGTCGGTGTAGTTGACTGCCGCATTGCCCTGAAAATTCGGCATATCCAGCAGCTTTGTCTCAAACCGCACGCTCCGGTATGCCAGCGCCCCCAGCGCATACCCGAAATACGCATCGATCGCCCCCGTATAGATCACCCGTTCCGCAAGCGCATCCAGCGCCTCCTTGTCTGCCAGATAATCCACACCGAGCCGCACTTCCACACCCGTAAGCAGGTGTTCCACAAGGGCAGTATACCCATCGACCGGGATCCCCTGAAAGCGTGCGTTGAAGTAGTTGTTGTCAAAGGTCAGCCGCACCGGGAGCCGCCGGATGATGAACGCCGGCAGCTCCCGGCAGTCCCGTCCCCACTGCTTTTCGGTGTAGCCCTTGACAAGCCTTTCATAAATGTCCCGACCGACAAGGGAGATCGCCTGTTCTTCGAGGTTTTTCGGTTCACCGGTGATCTCCTGCCGCTGCTCCGCCAGTTTTGCGGCAGCCTCCTCCGGTGTCACCACGCCCCACATTTTGTGGAATGTGTACATATTGAACGGCAAAGAATACAGCTCCCCCTTGTAGTTAGCGACCGGCGCATTCGTAAAGCGGTTGAATTCCCCGAACTGTGTGATATACTGCCAGACCTGCCGGTCATTCGTGTGGAAAATATGCGCCCCGTACCGGTGTACCGCAATGCCCTCTATCTCCTCGGTATATACATTTCCGGCGATATGCGGCCGCTTGTCGATGACAAGCACGCTTTTCCCCGCCTGCCTTGCCTGCTGTGCAAAGACAGCACCATACAGTCCTGCCCCCACGATCAGATAATGATACATGATCTTCCTCCCTTTCCCGTCATGCTGTCTCGCCGCTTCCGGCGAACTGACTGTTGTAAAGCTCCGCATAGAAGCCGTTCTCTGCGATCAGGGAAGCATGGTCTCCCTGCTCGATGATACTGCCGTCCCGCATGACAAGGATATGGTCGGCACTGCGTATCGTGGAAAGCCTGTGCGCAATGATAAAACTTGTCCGCCCACGCATCAGCTTCTCGAACGCCCGCTGGATGCGGTGTTCCGTGCGCAGGTCAATGCTGCTTGTCGCCTCGTCTAAAATCAGCATTGGCGGGTCTGTCAGCATGATACGGGCAATACACAGCAGCTGCTTCTGCCCCTGTGACAAGCCGCTGTTCTCGGAGATGACCGTCTGATAGCCCTCCGGCAGACGCTTGATAAAGCCGTGCGCATGGACGGCACGGGCAGCCTGTTCGATCTCCTCTGGGGTCGCATCCGGCTTTCCGTAGGCGATATTCTCCGCCACCGTCCCCGTGAAGATCCACGTCTCCTGCAAGACCATCCCGAACTGACTGCGCAGGCTGTCCCTCGTCAGTTCCTTCGTACTTCTGCCGTCCAGCAGGATCTCGCCGCCATCGATCTCATAAAACCGCAGCAGCAGGTTGATGATCGTAGATTTGCCGCACCCGGTCGGTCCGACAATGGCGATCCGCTGCCCCGGCTTTGCCTCCATGCTGAAATGCCGGATGAGGGGCTTTTCCGGCACATAGGAAAAGCTCACATCCCGCAGCACGATATGCCCTCTGCTGTCCGTCAGTGTCAGACAGTGACTGTCATCCGGTTCAGGCGGGGCATCCAGCACCGCAAAGACCCGCTGGGCGCAGGTCACAGCGTTCTGCAATTCCGTGATAACGCCCGAGATCTCATTGAACGGCTTGGTATACTGATTGGCATAGGAGAGAAAACTTGCCAGCATACCGATACTCATCACCCCGACCCACGGCAGCACCCCGATCGCCCCGAGCGCTCCCACCGTGCCGACAGCCGCATAGATCAGCCCGTTGACAAAGCGGGTAGACGGGTTGCTGAGTGAGGAATAAAATGTCGCCTTCCTGCCAGCTTCTCCGAGGGCAGCATTGACTTCGCTGAAACGTTCCTCTGCCCGTTTTTCGTAGGCAAACACCTTGACGATGCGCTGGTTGCCGACCAGTTCTTCTGTCAGAGCGCCAATGTCGCCCCGGAGCTGTGTCTGTTTCTGGAACGTGCTGTGGGACAGCGTGGTCAGCTTGGCAGCCAGCAGCAGCGAAAGCGGTGTCATCAGCACGACGATCGCCGTGATGCGGACATTTCTCGTCAGCATGAAATACAGCGTCCCGCCGATCGTCACCACCCCCGTGAACAACTGTGCGAACCCTTGCAACAAGCCGTCCGAAAGGATCTCGATATCCGGCACGACCCTTGCCATGATGTCGCCTCTTGCATGCCCGTCAATGTAGGAAATGGGCATTTTCCCCAGCTTTTCGGTCAGCTCCGTGCGCAGCTCCCGCACGACCCCGAAGGCAAGGCGGTTCACGAACAGCCCTGCCAGCCACTGGAACACGCCGCTCACGATCACGAATGCCACCAGCTTCACAAGTACCTGTCCCAGCCCTGCAAGATCCACTGCCCCGACCCCCAGTGCCAGATCGACCGCCTCGCCGATCAGGATCGGCACGAACAGCGACAGCAGCACCCCGATCAGCGTACAGAACAGTGTAAGCACAAGATATGCCCAATAGGGCTTGGTATAGCGCAAAATGCGCAAGATCGTATTTTTCATGGCTTCCTCCTATTGCTGCATCTGAGAATCGTAGATCTCCTTGTAGACCGTACACCGTTCCAGTAATTCTGTATGCGTTCCCTGCCCCACGCAGACCCCGTCCTCCAGCACCAAGATCAGATCGGCATCCGCAATGGAAGTCGCACGCTGCGAAATGATGACCTTCGTCATGTCCCTGCACGCCGCAAGGGCTTTCCGGAGCGCCGCATCCGTTGCATAGTCCAATGCGCTCATGCTGTCGTCTAAGATCAGCATTGCCGGCTTTCCGGCAAGCGCCCTTGCGATCGTCAGCCGCTGCTTCTGTCCGCCCGAAAGATTGCGCCCGCCCTGCACAAGGTGTGTCTCCATCTGATAGGGCAGCGCATCCACAAAGTCCGCCGCCTGTGCGGTCTCCAATGCCCGATGCAGGTCATCCTCTGTGGCATTTGCATCTGCCCAGCGGAGATTTTCGGCGATCGTTCCGGTAAAAAGCACAGCCTTCTGCGGGACTGTGCCGATGCAGTGATGCAGCGCATCTAAGCTGTAAGTGCGGATGTCTTTCCCGAACAGGCGAACTTCTCCCTCCACAGCATCATAGGCACGGTAGATCAGAGAAGCCAGTGTTGACTTGCCGCTGCCCGTTCCGCCGATGATGCCGAGGGTCTGCCCTTTTTGCAGCGTAAAGCTGATGTCTGCCAGCGCCGTGTCCCCTGCGCCCTGATAGGTAAAGCTCACATGCTCGAAAGCGATCGCCTCTTCCTCGGAAGTGTCGGGGACTGCCGTGCCGTCCTGCATAGAACCGGGCGTTTCCAGCACTTCTGCCACACGCAGAGAAGAAGCCTGTGCCTTGGTAAGGATCTGGATGAGGTTGGCAAGTGCGACCATTGCCAGCAGGATCTGTGTCATGTAATTAGCAAAGGCGGTCAGGTCTCCCTGACTGAGCAAACCTGTATCAACATGCAGCCCGCCGAACCAGAGTACGGCAACGATCCCCAGATCCATGATGACAAAGGTCAGCGGGTTGAGTACAGCGGAGATCCTGCCGACAGCAAGCATCGCCTGCTCCAGATCGGCACAGTCGTCCGCAAATCGCTTTGCTTCCTCTTTCTGCCGGGAAAAGGCACGGATGACACGCATCCCGTCCAGCGTTTCCCCCGTGCGGCGGGCAATGCCGTCCAGCCGCTTCTGATTTGCCCCGTACATGGGAATGGTCTTGTGCATGACGAACCAGAGCAGAAATGCCACGATCGGCGCGATCGCCAGAAAGATCAGAGACAGCCGCCAGTCAATGATCAGCACCATGACGACCGCACCGATGATCAGGAACGGCGCACGGGATGCAAGGCGGATGAACATATTCACTCCCGACAGCGAAGCGGTCACATCGTTCGTGATACGGTTAACAAGGGTAGACGTGCCGAGCCTGTCCAGTTCCGTACAGGAGAGCGTGTTGATATGACGGTACAGCTCTTTCCGGAGCGTTGTGCCATAGCCGAAAGCGCATTTTGCGGCAAGGTACTGACAGGTCAGCGCAAAGCACAACCCGCAAATACCGAGCAGAACGATCAGCCCGCAGTGCCGGAGGATATACCCGGTATCCTGCCGGACGATGCCGTTGTCAATGATCTTTGCCATGACAACGGGAACGATCAGCTCAAAGATCGCTTCCAACAGCTTGAACAGCGGACCGATGATCAGCTCCCGGCGGTAGGGCTTCAGAAAACGAAATAATTTTTGCATAGCCTTCTCCTTGTATGGTGTGATAGAATTATTATACCAGAAAACGAAGATTTTTGCAACTGGTCATGTATATTTTATTTTTTTCGGACAAACCTATCAACGGAGGTGTTATTCGTGAAAGAATACAATTATGCAAAAAAACAGAAGACCGGGCATCTGAGCTTCTGGCTGGTCATGCTGCTGTGTGCGGCAATGATCGGCGTTTCCTGCTGGTTCGCTTATACACAGACATCACAGGATCTGGAGATGGAGCTGGGATCCGTGCTTGACCGTGAGATCACGGCTGCTAAGCCGGAGACCGATCTTGTCCGCCCCGCTGCCACCGAAGCGCCCGCTGCACAGGCGACCCTGCCTGCCGCCAAGCCCTATGTCCCGCCGGAGACCAGACCGGAGACAGCCGCTGCCGCTGCCGCATTGCCTGCCGCCAAGCCCCATGCGGAGACCGTGACCGAAGCTGTGACCGAACCAACAGCCCCCCCGCACCAGCCGTCCCGCTTTCCGGTGGACGGTGAGATCATCCAGAGTTTCAGCGGCGGAGAACTTGTCAAATCTCCCACGACCGGTGTCTGGCAGACCCACAACGGCATTGACATTGCCGCATCCTTGGGGGATGCCGTCTATCCCATGGACGACGGGATCGTCCTCAAGGTCGAGGACGATCCTCTCTGGGGCATCAGCGTGACGATCGACCACCAGAACGGTATCTATAGCCGTTATTGCAGCCTCAATGCCGGTGTGACCGTAACGGAGGGCGACAGCGTGACCAATACTTCGCCCATTGGTGCGGTCGGTGATACTGCGGATGTGGAAAGTTCACAGGCGACCCACCTGCACTTTGAGGTGATGCAGGGGGAAACGTATATCGACCCGGCTGCCTATATCCAATAGCTGCAAGCAGCTCCTGCCCGGTCCCTAAAACAGAGACACGCCGCATTTGCCCTTCTCCGCACCGCTTACGGCACAGAGAAGGGCATCCGACAGGCGTGTTTTTTTAATAAATTAACAGTCATGACCTATTGACAAATTCACAAATAAGTAATATAATAAAAGCATGGGTATTATTTTCCGGAAACCGCAACAAAGATATGGTTTCCAGATCACACACAGAAAGGAAGGATGTTATGAAGAAAAGACGTATCACAGCGGTATTGGCAGCTTTGCTCGTCGGGGCGGCAGGTCTTGCTATGCCCGGAAAGCCGTACACAGAGCTGCGGGCAGATGCCGCCTCTGGGAAAGTGCTGGAGTATCTGGACAGGGGCATTTCTGCTGTCGGCACAGGTTCGGGGATGCTCGTGAGCTGGCGGTATCTTGCCAACGATGCGGACGATGCTGTCTATGAGCTCTACCGGGACGGCACACTCATTTATACCAGTGAAGCCGGACAGGCGACCTGCTATCTCGATGCACAGGGAACGGCTGCCTCGAAGTATCGGGTGGACACGCTTTCGGGCGGAAAAGTCGTTTCCTCGGAGACCTGCAAGCTGATCTCAGGGGATGCGTGGTTTGACGTTCCCCTCGAACCGCCCACCGCATCCGGCGTGACCTACAGCCCGAATGATATGTCCGTCGGCGATGTGGACGGAGACGGGCAGTATGAACTCTTCCTGAAATGGGACCCCTCCAATTCCAAGGACAACTCTCAGAAAGGCAAGACCGACAAAGTCTACATAGACTGTCTGCGGCTGGACGGCACAAGGCTCTGGCGCATTGACCTCGGCTGGAATATCCGTGCGGGGGCGCATTATACGCAATTTTTCGTGGGCGATTTCGATCTGGACGGCAAGTGCGAAATGACCTGCAAGACCTCGGACGGTACAGTGGACGGCACGGGCAAAGTCATCGGCGATGCTTCACAGACCTACCGGGACGGGAACGGTTTCATTTACACAGGCAATGAATTTTACACGCTCTTTGACGGTGAGACAGGGGCAGCCCTCGATACGATCGACTACGGACCCGGCAGAGGCGATCCGACCAAGTGGGGCAAATCCAGCGACAAGACCAACCGTGTAGACCGGTTCTGGGGGACAGTCGCCTATCTGGACGGCGTACATCCCTGCGTCGTTGCCGGGCGTGGCTATTACGGGAGAATGACGGCAGTCGCCTACACGGTCGAGAATAAGAAGCTCAAAAAGCTCTGGATGTTCGATACCGGTACCAGCAGCAGTACGCCGGGATACGGTGACGGAAACCATAATTCCATGCCTGCCGATGTGGACGGTGACGGCAGGCAGGAGATCATCACCGGTTCGACCTGCATTGACGATGACGGAACACTGCTCTGGTGTCTGAACAAGGGGCACGGTGATGCGATGCACGTAGGCGACCTTGACCCGACAAACCCAGGAATTGAGGCTTGGATCTGCCACGAGGATAAGCCATATGGCGTTTCACTGGTGGATTGTGATACGGGCAAAATTCTGTTCCACAATGACGGTGACGGCGATACGGGAAGATGCTGCGGCGACAATGTCTGGGCAGGAAACCCCGGCGCAGAACTCTGGGGAAACAAGGAAGCGGACGGTTCGACACCTGTCAAAAATGTGAGCGGTGAGACGCTTTCATGCAGGAGACCGGCTATCAATTTCCTGAGCTACTGGGACGGCGATCTGGAGCGTGAAATTTTGGACGGCTACACGGATTCTCCGGCGACTATCACCAAAATGAAAGAGGACGGCACGCTGACCACGCTCCTCTCCACGGACGGTTACTACACCTGCAACACGACCAAGGGCACGCCCTGCCTGTCGGCGGATATTTTCGGGGACTGGCGTGAGGAACTCATCGTCCGTGCCGCTGACAGCAAGTCTGTCCGCATTTATGCAACGCCCTACGACACGGACTACAGGATCACCACACTGATGCACGATGCGCAGTACCGGATGCAGGTCTCGGCGCAGAATACGGCATACAACCAGCCGCCGCATACGAGCTTCTTCCTCGGAACGGGCTATGATCTGCCGGCACGCCCGACAGACTGCACGGTCAATGACGGCAGTCCTGCCGGAAAGACGGGCGCTGTCATCGACACGGCGCATAAATATGTGATCACCAACGTGGGCAGCGGGCTGCCTCTTGCGCTGGCGGAGGAGACACCTGCCAACGGCACGAATGTCCAGCAGGGCGGAAACGGTGCAGACGGCTGGTATTTTGAGGATGCCGGGAACGGGTATTACCGGCTGTATTCTGAAGCAGGTGACGGCAGGAGCTATCTCCTTGATCTCGACTATGGCAAGACGGATAACGGCACAAATATCGGCATCTGGGGCGATACCGCAAGCGATGCGCAGCTGTTCAAATTTGTAGATAATGGCGACAGCACCTATACCATCACGACCAAAGCGACTGCCGATGCAAGCTGTCTCGGCATTGAAGCGGGCAGCACGGAAAGCGGTGCGAATGTCGTGCAGTGGGCTTGTGACGGCTCGGATAACCAGAAATGGACGCTTGCGGTCAAGATCGACCCCCTCAACGGCAAACTGTTCCGGGATCTGACCGTCAAGGATCTGAACACCTACCGGAACTGGAGCATCGACAGCAGTGCAGAGGTGGGCGACCTTGTGTTCGGGGACAGAGAGGTGACATATACGGTGATCCCGGAAGAACTGCTCGGTGCGGAACTGCTCCGGACTGCCTGCGATGCCAAACTCAGCGAGAATGACCTTGCGGTCTTTACGGCAGGGGCAGATATGACGGTGTATGTGGCAATGGACAGCCGTGTTGACCCGCTGCCGGAATGGCTCTCCGATTGGGAGAAAACGGAGCTGACCCTTGCCAATGACGGAGATGTGACATTTACGGCATACAAAAAAACCGTGAAGTCCGGCGATACTGTCACGCTCGGCACGAACGGACAGTCGGCTTATTGTGTGAATTATACAGTATTTGCCAAAGCGAATGTGACTTCCGGAACGCTGAAAGGCGATGCGGATGCCAACGGGAACGTGGAGGTCGCCGATGTGGTCATGCTCCAGAAATGGCTGCTCAAAGCCGGGACCCTCACGAGATGGCAGAATGTGGACATGGATGAAAATGCGGTCATTGATGTGTTTGATCTGGCGATGCTGAAATGTTTGCTGACCAACGGCTGATGCTTCTTGAAGGATGAGCCGTGTATATTAGATCCAAAAAACGGGCGCAGTCCATAGAGACTGCGCCTTATCTTCAGTAAAAGGGGAGACAAACAGAAATGCCCACGCAGCTGCATGGGCATTCGGGGGTTCACATTTTGGAGAGCAATTCTGCTTTTTTGGCATTGAACTCCTCTTCGGAGAGGATGCCCTGTTCTTTCAGGGCTTGCAGGGACTGGAGCTTGTTGACGATAGCACTGTCCGGAGCGGGAGATGCAGCGTCAGTATTCAGGCTCTTCCGGTATTTTTCGAGCTGCTCCATGGCAAGGTTAGCAAAGTCCTCTGCATTCTGGACACAGGGGAAATTGACAAAGCCGGAATTGGATGCAATGCGGACAGTACGACCACCGCCGCCGTAAAGCCGGTCGATAAAATTATAGCGGACGATGATGTTATCGATCTTTGGCATCGGCATCAGGATCTGTTCATCTTTCAGGAACCATTTATGTGCACCGTAGATCTTTTCCGTTGTCAGAACAAGCGTAGACTGGGAACAGCTTTTGCGAACCAATGCTCTCCAGATAAAAAACACCAATGGCGGCAGAAGTACTATGATTGCAAAAAAGGTTACACATAAAAAATCTATTCCGTTTTCCACATAATGTCTCCCAACATAATGATAGAAAAGCTCTAAATTATACCAGTATATAAAAAGGCTTCCATCATCATAACATCTTGACCCAAAGAAAAAACCGAGAATGAACAATATCGCATAAATGATCCAGAAAATAGTTACCGTTTTACGAGTAAAACCGCCCTCGATCCTTGCCCTGCACAAATCTTTTTCTTCCACTTTTGTTACCTCCTGTTTCTGATGATCGACTCATAACATCTTTTTATCATTTTATCAAAAAAAAAAAAATAGGTGAAAATCGTGTGAAAGTTATGTGAAAATTTCAAATTATACTAATTTCATTCTAAAAAGCGAGCAAGATTTGCGATAGACTGTGCCTGTTACAAGGAAAAGAGACGAAGCCATACTGTCGTATGTCGAGTCGCTTTGACGCAGTAACAGGTGCAGGATATCGCAAAGATTGCCGGATTTTAGAATGAAATTAGTATAAGGCTTGTGATTCCGTGCATGACCCCGGCGTGAAATTACAGGACGGCAGCTATTACCTGTTGAACCGGAAAGCAATGGATGATGAGAAAAGGCGCAGTCCATGGAGACTGCGCCTTGTTCGTTATTCCTGACTTTCAAGGAGCTGGGCGAAAAAATCGCTCCTCTTTTTCACGTTCATAGCATGCCGGATTCCTGAAAGATCAGCATGAGTATCGCCCCGATATGAATGGCTATGATGACCAGCATCATCGGCGAGCGCAGTGTCATGCGCAGACAGCGTTCTGTCTGGTGCGGTGTGCTCTGCGGCATGCGTTCCCGGAAGAACAGGATGACCAGCAGCACCAGTCCTGCCGCTGCCGCAAGCATATATACAATATCTGTCAGCGCATAGGCAAAGCCCATCTGGTAGGTATCAAAGATCGAGTACAGCTCCGCAAAGCCGTTGACTGCCATGTGACAGAGAATGGCAGGCACAAGGGAATCGTGCTTGACGGTGAGGTAGCCAAAGAAGCACCCTGCCGCAAATGCCAGTATGAACTGCGAGATGTTTTCATGCCAGATGCCGAACAGGAACGCACTCATGATGATGCCGAACCGCTGTCCGGTGCGGGAGAGATTTTTCAGGACAAAGCCCCGCATCAGCAGCTCCTCTGTGACCGGAGCGACCAGCACGCTGTACACGATCGAGACAGCCGTGCTCTTGATCTCCGGGGCAGTCGAAAAATCCGCTTCATAGAGCGAAATGCCGACTCCTTCGAGCAGGTCGGAGATCCAAACTGCCGCATATCCCGTTGCTGTCTGGATGAACAGGGCGATGCAGATGTACATGACCGCTTTCCCCGCTGAGAAGCCCTTTGTCTGAAACAGGGAGGAAATGGGGATCTTGGTCGCTTTACACCCCAGCCATGCCGCAAAAAAGTTGCATAGCCCATACACCAGCAATGTCAGGGCAGTGATCGTGGACGAGGCGTAGAGATAGTCCATTACGATGTCCTCATAGCCCGCCGGCAGCTCGCCTGCGCTGCGGTCGACCAAGCCGACCCCCAGAATAAAGATCTCCATGAGGATCAGAAACAGCACGTTGGAAACAATGGCATGCCCGGTCAATACGCCGCCGACAATGTTCTGAAAGCGGCAGATACGCTTTTTTTCTTTTTTGTTGGGCTTGAGGGGGATGCGGCAGCCGGGAATGCGTATCTGCGGAACGATCTCGCCATAGTCGCAGGTATAGTCCCTGAACTCCGTCGGGTTGCTGAACGGGTCGTGCGGGTCGGGACACTGTTCGTCCCGGCGCTTCAGCTCCGTGACTGCCCGGCTGAGTTCTGCTGCCTGTGCCCGGAACTGTTCCGGGGTAAAAATGGGATCTTCTTTGTTCATAGTGTTCTCCTTCGGTCAGAAGCGGGAATGGAGAGCAGGGGCAGGATCGTTTCCTGCCTGCTCCTGTTTCTATTGTAGCACAAAAAATCGGTTTCGTAAATACATTTCGGAAAAAAAATCAAAATTTTGTCCGTTTTGCGCTCCACGGAGAAAAAAATAGACAAACCTGAAAAAACATATGGACAAATTTGATAAAATATGCTATACTAAAGAGAGACTATCTGAAAATGTCAGGAGGGGTGTGCCGTATGCAGCATGAAAAATCCTGCGGCGCTATCGTATACCGCAGATCTCACGGCAATCTGGAAATATTGCTGATCCGTCACATCAACAGCGGACACTGGTCTTTCCCGAAAGGGCATGTCGAGGCGGGGGAGACTGAGGTGGAGACTGCCCTGCGGGAGATCCGGGAGGAGACATCCATCGATGTGATCATCGACCCCACTTTCCGGGAGACCGTTTCCTACTGCCCGAAGCGTGATACCCAGAAGGTCGTGGTCTACTTCATCGCCAAGGCGAAAAATTACGACTATGTGCCGCAGCTCGAGGAAATTTCCGAGATCCGCTGGGTCGCCATCGACCATGCGGCAAGTATGCTGACCTATGAAAACGACAAGAACATCGTCATCAAAGCAAGGCAGGTCATCAAGGGATAAACCGTATCCCCTCCGTTCCCGGAGGGGATATTTTAGTCCTTATTCGGTCTCTTCGGTCTCCGGTCCTGCTCCGGTCACGAGCGCCAGTGACCAGCCCTCACCGGCTGCGGCTGCGGTCTCCTTGGTCAGTTCCCAGCACTGCGGAAAGTCAGCTCCGATGTGTGTCCACGTATCGTCCAGCGTGACATCGTGGTAGCCATTGTTTACCACGCCGAATTCCGCCGCCCTGTCCCAGACCGGATCATAGGGCAGTTCACCGCCCTCGTCCGCATTGTTGTCAAACTTATAGCGGGTCACATCTACCGTGTTCATATCCGCATATGCAAAGATATAGAACCCGCTGCCTGCCCCCATGGTGGAAAAGGCACTTGCGATCCTGCCGCTCAACGGCTGAAAGCAGACATTCTGTTCCGAGCAGGCGGTGTCCTTGTAGCCATCCTCCAGCAGCAGGACGGTTTCCGTTCCGTTATAGCAGTATAGCTGCATCTCCGTATCGTCCAGCACGACCAGTTCCGGCGTTTCGTCTCCGTTCAGGGCGATGAGCGCAAAGTAGGATGCCTCATGCGAAGAAGCGGCATACACATCCGCCAACAGCGCCCGGTAAGCGATCTGCCAGTCCGCAGGCGGTTCGGTGGGCGGTTCCGTCTCCGCCGTTTCGTCAGTCTCCGCAGGCTGTGAGGGCATCGGCGGGGTGGGGAGCGTTTCAGGTTCGGTAAGTGCTTCCGTGGTCTCCGGTGCGGCTGTTTCGTTCAGGTTTTCAGCAAAGGCGGGTGCCGTTGCCAGCTCCACCAGAGAGTCCGTCTGTTCTGCCTGTTCCGCACAGGCGGTACACAAAAAAGCAAGGCACAAAGCGCATGCAGCGATCCGTTTCATAGCAGTCTCCTCTTTTTTGGGATATAAAAATAGTATAGCACAAAAATGGATCCCTGTCAAGAATGATCGTGCGAATTCATGTCTTTTTACGATAATACGCATAAATGCGCCACAGCACGAACAGCACACACAAAATTGTCACGCCCGTATCTGCAAAGACCGATACCCACATATTGGCAAACCCCAAGAACCCGGCAAGCATGATACCGATCTTGACTGCCAGTGCAAACACGATACAGAACACCGCTGTCCGCTCCACACGTTCTGCCATTTGTACTGCCAGCAGTATGGACTGCGGGTCAGAGCCCAGCAGGACCATATCTGCCGCTTCCATGGCAGCATCCGCACCGCTGCCCATAGCTGCCCCGACATCTGCCCCTGAAAGCACCGGCGCATCGTTGATACCGTCCCCCACGAACAGCACAGCACCGTGTTCCTGCCGTATCTGTTCCATGTGCCTAGGCTTTTCGTCCGGCAGCAGTCCGGCGTGTACTTCCGCAATGCCGAGCGTTTTCGCAACAGTCTTGGTGTGGGCAGGGCTGTCGCCCGTCAGCAGCACCGTGTAAAGCCCCCGCTGCGCCAGTGCCTGTACCGTCTCGGCGGCATGGGGCTTCAGGGTATCGGAGAGGAGCAGCTTTCCGGCATATCTGCCGTCCACAGCAACATACACACACGTACCCTCTGCCCCCGGAACAGCGACCCCCTCGTCTGCCATCAGCCTGTCATTGCCGCATGCGATGCGCTTGCCGTCCACCGTGCCGACAATGCCCTTTCCGGCGATCTCCTGTATGGCTTCCGCTTCCGGGATGGCAATGCCCTGCGCCTGTGCCTGCTTCACGATACAGCCTGCGATCGGGTGGGTGGAGCATGTTTCACACGCTGCCGCAAGGCGCAGCACTTCGCTGCCGCCCTCCAATTCTGTCACGGAAAAGCTGCCCTTTGTGAGCGTTCCGGTCTTATCCATGACCACTGCCTTGACTTTGGCAAGGGCTTCGAGCGAGATGCCGTCCTTGAATAAAATGCCCTTCGAGGCAGCCGCCCCGATGCCGGAGAAAAATGCCAGCGGCACACTCAGCACCAGCGCACATGGACAACTGATCATCAGGAAATTCAGCGCCGTATAGATCCAGTGACCCCAGTCCCCCCCGAACAGCGGCGGAACAAGGGCAGTTACAATGGCGATGCCCACCACAACGGGTGTGTAGACCCTTGCAAAGCGGGTGATGAAGCGGTCGATCTTCGGCTTGCCGGCGGCGGCATTTTCCACGCTGTCCAGAATACGCTGTACCATGGAATCCCCAAGGGCTGCCGTAGTTTCCACTTCGAGCACGCCTGAAAGATTCACGCAGCCGGACATGACACTGTCGCCTGCCTGCACTGCCACGGGGAGCGGTTCGCCCGTCATAGCGGCGGTGTCGAGCGTACTTTGCCCCTGCCGGACAATGCCGTCCAGAGGGATCCTGTCTCCCACCCGGACTAACAGCAGCGAACCCGGCTCGACATCTCCGGCGGGAACGGTCTCCGGCTTGCCGTCCACAAGGAGCTGCACCGTTTCCGGGCGCATATCGACTGCTTCGGTGACAGATCTCCGGCTGCGCTCCACGGCGAGGTGTTCAAACAGCTCACCGATGCGGAAGAACAGCATGACACCTGCGGCTTCCTCAAAGCAGCCGATGCAGAGTGCGCCTACTGTGGAAACGCTCATCAGCAGGTTTTCGTCAAAGAACTGCCCCTTGCCGATGCTTTTGACACAATCGACCAGCACTTCCCAGCCAAGCACCAGATAGGCAAGCACCAGAACTGCCTGCGGCAGGTACGGCACATTTCCCGCAAACAGGAGCAGCGCAATGCCAATGGCAAACAATACGATCCCAAAGAGCAAAGCGTACACATCGCTTTTGCCGTGTTCTTCATGTACATGGGTGTGTGCGTGTTCGTGGGTATGTTCGCAGGTGCAGCTTTCCCCGTGGTGATGTTCGTGGTCATGGGTGTGGGAGGTTTCCTGCCCTTTTTTCCGGAAGAGCACGCCGTCCTCGATGCTGTCAGCGGCTGCCTGTATCTGTTCGAGCAGGTCCTCTTCCGCTGCGGCGGTCACGAATAATTTTCCGGTCGGCAGGGAAAGCGATGCTTCCTGCACGCCCTCTATTTTCTGGATGGCTGCTTCGATCTTGGCAGCACAGTGCGGACAATCGAGATTTTCTACGGTATAGATCAGCTTCATGAGAAGCGCCTCCTTTTACGTTTGAATATTTGAACGAATGTTCAAATGTATTATACCATACTTTTCTCTGTTTGTCAAGGGGGTATATAAAAAAAGATCCCCGCCGGAAAGCGGGGAATTTTCTGTTCTGTGTAATTAGTGAACGAGCATATGCTTGAGCAGTGCGAGGTCGTAGATATCCACAACACCATCGCCGTTCAGCTCTGCGCCTGCCTTAATTGGCACATCCATGCCGAGCAGATATTTCTGGAGCGTAACAATATCTGCCACTTCCACTGTGTTGTTACCGTCTGCATCGCCAAGGATCACACCCTCCACAGGACCAGCTCCTGTCTCTGTTACAACGGGGGTATCTGTAGCTTCTGTTTTGTCAGTCGGCTCAACAGCCTCCGTTGTTGCCTCGGTCGGTCCGACGGACTCGGTCGGCTCTACAACGCTGCCCTTGGGAGCTGCATAGAGGGCATAAGCGGTCATGTCGCTGTTGCTTGCGCTGATGTAGAAATTCTGCATGTCAGAAAGCGGCTTGCCGCCAAGTGCCTGCATCACGTCCTCATAGCTGAAATACTGCATGAACGGGTTTTCGCTGACACTGCCGGACTGGATCCGGTTCCAGTTATCTGTGCCGCTGCCCTGCAGCACCAGTTCCGGACCGCTCGAAGATTCATAGATCATGACAAGATCATAATTCTCGTTCACATAGTCCTGCCAGCCGCTTACGGTAAAGTTTTTCCACGATTTAACTTCCTTGCCGTTGTCCTCACGGTACAGCTTGATCCAGTCGTCGCCGATCGTGACCTTGCTCCAGTCGAACTTCAGCTCCTCATAGGGCTTGAGGTTCGGTGTGACACCGTATACCTGCATCATTGCTTGGATGACCGGTGCGGAATTCGGGTACCATGTATTGGTCGCACGGTAAATATAGCCGTGTGCTTCGCCGTTCTCCGTGCCATCGCTGACAACGTTATTGTCCCACAGCACGCAGGGGATACCAGCTGCCTTTGCCTTGCTCAGGTAAGAAGTTGCCCATCTTGCTCTGTCCTCGGTGTTGCCGAAGTCGGATGCACCGAACTCGCCGATGATGATCGGGCAATTTTTCTCATTCATGATAGCGCTGAACTCGTTGAACATATTGGACAGCGCACCGTCATAGTCCTCTCCGTAGCCGCTTTGACCGGGGAAGGAGTGGTTAGCGTACTCATCGGTCGCCATGGTGAAGAAGTACGGCGAATACGCATGGACGGAAAGTGCCACGTTGCCGGCATTGGCAGGGATCTCAATGGCACGGATCGTCTCCGGTGTGGAAGATGCACAGTAGCCGGGGAGCATCAACAGACGCTCCTTGTTGGCAGCAGAGCCCTGTCCACGGACGGTATTGACGAACTGTGCATTCAGGCGGTTGATGTAGCTCCACGAGTTGCTGTCGCCTGCGCCCCATTCTACAGAGCCGCCAAGCCCTGTCTGACGGGGTTCGTTCATGCCCTCAAAGATCAGGTGCTGGTCGTAGTCCTTGAATTCCTCGGAGACCTGCGACCAGATGTCGGTCAGCTTCTTGGAAGCAGTCTGGAACGTAGCATCGGTGAATTCCCCGACATTGACCCAGTCCTCGTGGTGTACGTTCAGGATGACGAACATGTCACGGTCATAGGCATAGTCTACGGTCTGCTTCACGAAGTCCATCCACTCGTCATTGATGAGGTACATCTGGGAACCTTCGTCCCATTCGAGATGCTCATACCACGTGGTCGGGATACGGATGGTGTTGAAGCCGCCGTCCTTGACGGTCTGGATCAGTTCCTCGGACGGAACGGGATTGCCCCATGCAGTCGCAAATTTCTGCGGTGCGGCATCGCTCGGAAGATTTGTGCCGCTGCTGTCGAGCGTGTTGCCCAGATTCCAGCCGATCACCATCTGAGAAGTGATGCCCTTGGCATCCAGACCGGAAAGCCCGGCTGCCTGTGCAGGCAGTACAGCAGAAAAAGCGCCGAGGGCTGTCACGGAAAGCGCTGCGGCGGAAAGTGCAGAGACAAGTCTGCCGGAAGTTTTTTTCATGAGAAATTCCCCCTTAAACTTGATATTTATAGTTTCATTATAAACGTTTTCAGGGTGCTTGTCAATGGATCCGGGGCGAAAACTTTTGTAAAATTATTTATGAAGAAAAAAGCAGAAAAACAAGTTCACATTTTTGTAATGATCATGCGGCTTTTCCCGGTATTTCTTGCTCCGGCAGTTGACAGATCCTGTAAACTTTAGTATAATAGAAACAGAAAGAAAAAGGAGGGCAATACCATGCCGGAATTACAGGACATTTATGACATCCACAGAGAGCGCACGGGGAAAACCATTGAACGGGGCACGCCCCGGCAGGCGGGCGAATTCGTGCTTGTCATCCACATGCTGATCTTTGACGAAAACGGGCGCTTTCTTGTGCAGCAGCGTGTCAAAAACAAGCGCAGCTGGGGCGGCATGTGGGACATCTCCCTCGGCGGCATGGCGCAGGCAGGCGACGACAGCCGCACAGCCGCACAGCGGGAAGCCTTTGAGGAACTCGGCTTGCAGCTTGACCTGAGCGATACAGAACCGGTGTTCCAGTTCCGGACGGAAAATTTGTTTGACGACTACTGGCTGGTGCAGATCAACTCCCGCACACCGCTCACCCTTCAGAAAGAGGAAGTCGCCGCCGTCCGCTGGGTCACACGCCCGGAATGGGAAGCACTGCTTGCGACACGCAATGTCATTCCCTACACGTTCCAGAATTATCTGTTCGACCTGTACCGGATGCGGTTCCCGGGGACGAGACTGTTTCCGTTCGGCGAGCCGGTGCAGATCCGGGGTGCAGTGTTCGACATGGACGGACTGCTGCTGGACACAGAGCGCATCGCTGACCGTTCTTGGGCGGCTGCCGGGGCGGAATTCTCTCTCCCGGATGTTTCCGGAACGATCAATGCCTGCCGGGGGCTGAACGAGGACAGCACGAGAGCCTATTTTCTCGAACATTTCGGGGAAGGATTTGACTATGCCGGTTTCCGGGCGAGGGCAAGGGCGCTGATCCATGCGGTGACGGATGTGCAGGTACCTGTCAAGGCAGGTGCTGCGGACATCTTACAGGCATGCCGGGAAAGAGGCATCCGCCTTGCGGTGGCAAGTTCCACGAGGGAAGAGACCGTGAAAGACCAGCTCTCCCGTGCCGGGCTGCTGCATTTCTTCGATGCGGTCATCACAGGGGACATGGTGACGGAAGGCAAACCTGCCCCGGAAATTTACCAGAAAGCGTGTGAAGCCCTGCAATTGCAGCCGACAGAGTGCCTTGCCTTTGAGGATTCTGTGAATGGTCTGCGCAGTGCCTACCGGGCAGGGCTGTTCACGGTGCAGATCCCGGACGTGCAGCGCCCGAATGTGGAGAGCAATGCCCTGTCATGGCGGACGTTCCCGTCTCTGAATGCGGCAGGGGAAGCACTGATCCGGGAAAAAATCATCTGAATTTTGCTTTTGTTTTGCATCAGCCGCTTGCAATTTCCCCTTTTCTGTGATATAATAGAGTGGAACGAACAATAGCGGCAGTCCGCTGCCCTGAAAGGAACGATACAGCTATGGATAAACAGAGACCCTCGAAACCCTATGAGATACCCCGCCCCGTGTTTCCGGAGCGTGCCGTCATTACCGGCGGTATGCCCTACGGCAACAAGGAACTGCATTTCGGGCATGTCGGCGGCATGTTCGTATTTGCCGATACCTTTGCCCGTTTCCTGCGTGACCGCATCGGGAAGGAGCATGTCATTTTCGTCTGCGGTACGGACTGCTACGGTTCGCCCATTGCCGAGGGCTGGCGGCAGAAAGTCGAAAAGGGCGAATTTTCCGGCACACTGGAAGAATTCGTCAATGCCAACCACGAAAAGCAGGAGCAGACACTGCACGATTATGGCATTTCCTTGGACTTGTTCGGTGCATCCGGACTGGGCAGGACGAAGGAGATCCATGCCGAGGTGACAGACTGGTTCCTGCGTTCCCTCTACGAAAAGGGACAGCTCGATAAGATCACGACCATGCAGTTTTATGATGAAAAAGCCGGAATGTTCCTCAACGGCAGACAGGTCGTTGGCAAGTGCCCCGTGCAGGGCTGCCAGTCTGAAAAGGCATATGCCGATGAATGCGATCTGGGGCATCAGTATATGCCCGAAAACCTCATCGACCCCGTCAGCACCCTCACCGGAGAAAAGCCATCCATGAAGCCGGTCACGAACTGGTATTTCCGCCTGCGGGATCATGAAAAGCTGATGCAGGAATGGACTGCCCGCCTTCAGAAAGACAAGACTGTCCGCCCGGTCGTGTGGAAAACGATCTCCGAATTCCTCAAGCCGCCGGTCATTTATGTGAAGCGTGAGTACGAGGAAACGTATCTTGCCCTGAAAGACAAGCTCCCGGCGCATAAGTATCTTGAAGAACCGAAGAAGCCGTCCTTTACGATCGAGTTTTCCGATCTCCCCGACTGCGATACGGCGACACACATCCTCACGGAGCATGGTGTTCGTTTCCGGACGGGCAAGACGCTCGTGCCGTTCCGCCTGACGGGCAATATCGAATGGGGCGTACCTGCGCCGGAACTGGACGGCGAGACCGGGCTGACCGTGTGGGTGTGGCCCGAATCCCTCTGGGCGCCGATCTCTTTCACACAGGCATATCTTGAGTCACAGGGCAGGAGCCGGGACGAGTGGAAAGACTACTGGTGCAGCAAAAGATCCGGCGTGTACCAGTTCATCGGGCAGGATAATATCTACTTCTACGGCATAGCCGAGCCGTCTATGTGGATGGCACAGCAGGCGGCAGAAGAAAAGACCTCCGAACCGCCGGAGGGGGAGCTTCAGATGCCGACTATCATTGCCAACCACCATATCCTGTTCCTGAACAAGAAAGCCTCCAGTTCCGGTGCGGTCAAGCCGCCCATGGCGGACGAACTGCTTGCCTATTATACGCCGGAACAGCTCCGGATGCACTGGCTGGGACTGGGACTGGGGCAGCAGTCGGTCAGCTTCATGCCGAAAGTGTTCGACCCCGATGCCGACCCGAAAGTACAGGATCCCGTGATCAAGGACGGTCTGCTCCTCTCAAATGTCTACAACCGCATGATACGCACGGCATTTTACACGACACAGAAGCTGTTTGACGGCGTGATGCCGGACAATGCGCCCGAAGAAACGTTCCTTGCCGATGCGAAAAAAGCAGTACTGGACTACGAACGGCATATGGCAAAATTTGCGTTCCACCAGTGTACCTATGTACTGGACAGCTATATCCGTAATGGCAGCAAGTACATGGCAAGGGCGCTGAAAGACGACACTCCCCCGGAGGAAGCCGCACAGGTGCTGGCAAACCTGTTCTATATCATCCGCATTGCCGGGGTGCTGCTGCACCCGATGGCACCGTTCGGGACGGAGAAACTGCGGGAATATCTGGGAACGGATGAACGTATCTGGTCATGGGACACGATCTTTGAGCCTGTCAATTATTTCACGGGAACGGGTCACAAGCTGAAATTCCTCCCGCCGAGGACGGATTTCTTCACCCGCCACGAAAGTCAGTTCAACACGGACTGAGAAAGGAGCTGTTCATGAAAAAAAGGATCACAGGCGCAGCCACTGCGGCTGCCATGCTGCTTGCCGGTGTGGGGAACTTTGCTGTTCCGGTCACGGCGGCAGAGGAGCCGGACTATGCAAGCGCCTTGCAGATGTCGCTGTACTTCTACGAATGTCAGCAGGCAGGGCATTTGCCGGACTGGAACCGGGTCGAATGGCGCAGAGATGCCACGACCATTGACGAAGTGGACGGCGGCTGGTACGATGCCGGCGACCATGTGAAATTCAATCTCCCCATGTCCTATTCGGCTGCGATGCTGGCTTGGGGGCTGTATCAGTACCCGGAGGGCGTGGAACAGTCCGGGGAACTGGACAATTACGTGAATAACCTCGAATACGTCATGGATTATCTTGCTGCCTGCGACAGGGGAGATTCCGTGGTGTATCAGGTCGGCAACGGCACGATCGACCACACATGGTGGGGACCTGTGGAACTGTATCAGTACGGCATGGAAGATGCCGGCACATCCTACGAGGCGGCACGGGAAACACTGGGATCCTCCGAGGGCTGTTCGGCTGTGTTCGGGGATATGGCAGCGGCTTTAGCGGCAGGGTACTGCGCTCTGGACGGCAGGATCGACGAAAGCAAGCGGGAGGACTATCTTGCACACGCAGAAAATATTTTCAGCATCGCCTCCGCTTCGCCAAGCGATACGGTCTACAATGACAGCGACGCATCCGGTTTCTACCGTTCCAGTCATTTTTATGACGAATTGTTTTACGCTGCGAACTGGCTTTACATTGCGACAGGCGACAAGGCGTATTTAGACAAGGCGACCGGATATATTTCACATCTGGACAAGGAACTGGGCAGTGATGAGCTGAAATATAGCTGGGGGCACTGCTGGGATGATGCCATGCAGGGCGGTATGCTGCTGTATGCGATCAATACAGGCGACCCGACTTACATTGCCCGTGTGAAGAAGCACATGGACTACTGGACGGATTCTGTGGCAAAACTGGACGGCGGACTGCGCTGGCTTACGACATGGGGCTGTCTGCGCTATGCGGAAACGGCTTCGTTCATCGTGGGCGTGGCGTGTGATACGCTGTTTGCGGATGAAAATACGGACAAATACCGGGAATTCTGTGAGGAGCAGGTGAACTATGCCCTCGGTGTCAACCCCGATGACCAGAGCTACGTGGTCGGCTACGGGGAAAATGCACCCCAGAACCCCCACCACAGGACGGCGCACGCTTCGTGGAAGAATGATCTTGCCATTCCCGACACGAATCGCCATATCCTCTACGGTGCGCTGGTCGGCGGTCCTACGGAAAACGGCAGCTATGAGGACGACCGGCAGAATTACATCAATAACGAGGTAGCGACCGACTACAATGCTGGCTTTACGGCAGCACTGTGCCGGATGCTGAGTATTTACGGCGGCAAGTCCGACCCGGCTTTCCCACCTGTGGAACAGCATGACGGTCCGGAATTCTATGTGGAGGCATTGGACAAGGGCATTTCCGCACAGGGGGCTACTGTCAGCTTCAAGATCACCAACCATTCCGCATGGCCGGCAAGGGTGCAGGATGACCTTTCGTTCCGGTATTACATGGATCTGAGCGAGATCCTCGATGCCGGTCTGAAGCCGGAAGATGTGGTCGTTCGCTGTGATCGTGACCAGTCTGCCATGTATGCTTCCAAGGGTGTCGCATCGGCGGAGATCTCGGGCATACAGCACTATCAGGGCAATATCTACTATGTAGAAGTGACACTGCCGGACGGCAGGGCTGTGCTGCCAGTCTCCGAGGGCATGCAGCAGTGCGAGATCCTGCTGGCGCTGGTGTACCCGAATTACGGAACTGGCTGGGATGCCGAAAATGATTACTCGAATCAGGACATCCTCGGCAAGGCAGGCGAAGCGGATGAGGCAGGCACAGTAAAGGGCATCGTGACACCGTATATCCCGGTCTATGTGGACGGGGAGCTGTACTATGGCATCGAGCCGGACGGCACGTCTGCGGACGGCAATGCTGTGCCCGGCAAAGACCCTGTCAGCCCCGGACCGACCGAAAAGCCCACAGCGCCTTCGACCGAACCAGCGACACAGCCTGCGGGAACGGAAGAAGAGATCGTCTACGGGGACGTGACGCTGGACAGCAAGGTCAAGCTGAATGATGTGGTCGCCTTGAATCTGTATCTGCTGAACCTTGACGTTCTGGACGATCAGCAGATGAAAAATGCGGATGTGGACAGGGATGGTAGTGTCGCACCATTTGATGCGCTGAATATTTTGCAGTATGTGATCGAGCTGATCGAAGAGCTGCCAGTGCAATGATGGAGATACAGGCACATCTGGCAGCGGAGATCGGGGCTTTCTGTCCCTGCACACCGGAGGAACAGACCGCAAAGCAGACGCTCCTTGCACTTCTGGCAGAGCAGGGGGCGCATCTGCTTGACCGGGACTGCCGGGCAGGGCATATCACTTGTTCCGTGTTCATCCTGTCGCCGGACATGGCGGAAACGCTCATGGCATACCACCTGATCTACCGGTCGGTCGGCTGGACAGGCGGGCATGCGGACGGCGATCCGGACTTGCCCGGTGTGGCACTGCGGGAGGCAAAGGAGGAGACTTCTGCCGCCCGCATCTGCCTTTTTTCAAGGCGTATCCTGTCGATCGATATGCTCCCCGTACCGCCGCATGAAAAGCACGGCAAGCCCGTTCCGGCACATATTCACTATAATGTAACTTACGGGCTGGTCGCCCCGAAAGACCAGCCTATCGCAGACAAGCCGGACGAAAACAGGGACGTTCGCTGGCTACCAGTCTCCGAGATCGCCGCATACTGTACAGAAGCACATATGCTGCCGATCTATCAGAAGCTCGTCAGGCGGATGCGGGAGCTGTACGCCCGGAAGCAGGCGATACCGGGTGAAATGCTTTCTCCCCTGCTGCGCTGGTATCCGTCACACAAGCGGGACTTGCCTTGGCGGCAGGACAGGGATCCTTACCATGTGTGGGTCTCGGAGGTCATGCTCCAGCAGACGAGGGTGGAAGCTGTCAGGGGCTATTATGCCCGATTTTTGGCGGCTCTCCCGGATGTGCAGGCGCTGGCGGACTGCCCGGAAGAGCAGCTCCTGAAACTCTGGGAGGGGCTTGGCTACTATAACCGGGTGCGCCATATGCAGAAGGCGGCGCAGCGCATCGTCAAGGACCATGGCGGCAGATTTCCGCATACTTTTGCGGCGGTGCGGGCGCTTCCGGGGATCGGGGACTACACGGCAGGGGCGGTCTGCTCGATCTGCTTCGGACTGCCTACACCGGCGGTGGACGGGAACGTGCTGCGGGTCATGGCAAGGCTGCGGGAGGACTTCCGGAACGTGCTTGACCCCGCTGTAAAGCAGGAGACCGCCGGAGCACTTGCGCAGATCTACCCGCAGGCAGACTGCGGCATGCTGACACAGGCGCTCATGGAGATCGGGGCAACGGTATGTCTGCCGAACGGTGCGCCGCACTGCGAGGTGTGTCCGCTCAAGGGCATCTGTCTGGCACAGGAGAACGGGAGCGCCCGCCTTTTGCCCGTCCGGGAAACCAAGACCAAGCGCCGCACAGAGCAGCTCACGGTGTTCGTGCTGTGCTGTGACGGGAAGACCGCCCTCCGCAAGCGTCCTGCCAAGGGCTTGCTTGCCGGGCTGTGGGAGCTGCCGCATGCGGCGGGCTTTCTCACCGAAGAACAGGCGGTCGCCTTGGTAAAAGACTGGGGCGTAAAGCCCTTGGAGCTGCGGAAGATCGTGAGGAGAAAGCATGTCTTTACGCATATCACGTGGGAAATGCAGGGGGTATTTGTAGAGTGTTCTGCCATGCCGGCGGCGTTCGTCTGGGCGGATGAAGCGGCTTTAGCAGGGGCGTATTCTCTGCCGACAGCGTTCCGGTGTATACTGGACCGAAACGCCGATGCCCTTTCCTAGGGGCAGAGAAAGCAGCTTTTCCGACCGGGAAACAGGCTGCGTGACCAAGCGGTCATGCAGCCCTTTTTCTATCTCCACGGATAAAAATTCGATCGGCATCTTGCTTTTTTCCATGATCTGTGTTATGATGAAAGCAGAAAGAAATGGACGGCAGGAACGGGAATGCGCAAATACACGGAGGGATGACGATGAAGAGATCAGTGCTGGACAGTATCATACAAGAGCAATATCCGCATATCCTGAAATACTGCTGCAAATGCCTGCATGGTGATATGCATGCTGCACAGGACTGCACGCAGGATGTGTTCCTGCTGCTTTACCGGAAGATCAATTCGCTTGACATGACAAAGGACATTCGTCCGTGGCTTTACCGTTCGGCTGACCGGGTGGTGAAAGCCTATCAGCGCAAAAATCCTTGCCCGGTGGAGGCGGATGCAGAGCCGGGAACGGGTGATTTTCCGGACATTCCGGAAAGTGCGCTGGATGTTTTGAGCCAAGAGGAACGGGAACTGGTGGATGCCTACTACAGCAAGGCAGACAAACAGCAGATCGCAGAGGAAAAGGGTATCACGTTACAGTCGCTTTATGTCACAATGGCAAGGATCAAGAAAAAGCTGCGCAAGGCTTTAGATGAAACCAACAAATTTTAGGTGTTGAAATTGGTCAAGCATACAAAGTTTACTTTTTGCTGTTAAGAAACAGGGGTATTTCCGACAGTACTAAGTAGAAAGCCTTGAGGGGGCATGGATATGAAAGAAAATTATACACATCTGATCTCTGATCGTTTTGAGCAGGAGGCGCTCCGGGAAGTGGAGACATTGCTCGATGCGGAACTTGCCAGACCGGAAAAGGACAGGAACTATGACAAGATCGAGGCATTGACGGATGCCTACGCCTGCCTTGCGGCGGATGAGGAACAGCTCGAAAAGGCGGCAGAACAGGGCTGGGCTGACTTGCAGAAAAAGCACCCCCATGCGGGAAGACCACGTCCGTCTGTGCGGATACGGCTGATGCTCACGGCGGGGATCGCAGCCGTTTTGCTCCTTGCGGCGAATGCGTTTACGGTGTCGGCGTTGGATATGTCGCTCTATTCTGTCATTGTGAAGATCTCAAATGAAGGCTTTTCCGTGGACTTCACCCCCGATCCCTTGGAACTGGAAACGTCCCCCGACGACCCCTATGGTATCCGGACAGCTTGTGCAGAACACGGAATCGAGGTGGAAGCGCCGACCTATATCCCGGAAGGGTTTGTGCTGGTAGATATGGAATATTCGGATCTAACTTCGTGTGAGTCAATGAGTTTTTGGTTTTACAAAGGTGATAGGAAAATATGCCTTTTCTATACAAAGTATGCCAACAAGGATGGTTCTACCGTAGGGGTACCATGTGATGATTTCAACCTGACAGAAGTAGACATCAACGGAAATCCGGCTATTGTGTCCAAAGAGGATGGACAATGTACATTAGTTTATCTGAACGACCTGTTAGAAACAGTTATATACATGGAATATTTGGATTATAGTGAGTGTGACAAAGTGATAGATTCGATCAGATGAGAGCTGAAAGGAGGTGTAGTCATGCGTAAATATTTTGCAATGTTGCTGGCTTTTGTGGTAGCGCTTGTCGGTCTGTCGGCAATGCCTGTCAGTGCAGCTGCACAGGATGTGAAAACTGTGAACGGAGATGCTTCGGTCATGGCAGAGGGTCTGATCGGCGCTTACTACATCAATATCAGTAACGTTAATGGTCAGCTTTGCCTCAATGGACAGGTGCGCTGTGATAATGAAATGGCATCCTTGGGTTTTAAGGAGCTTAAGATCGAGCAGAGCACTAACGGGTCGAACTGGACGACATACCGCACGCTGGGTGATATTCTGACATCTAACGACAAAACCTGCCGTATTGAAGCCAGAAAGGAGAGTGTGCAGTCTGGGTATTATTACAGGGTGACCTGTACGTATTATGCCAAAGAAAAAGGCTTGCTCGGTATTCTTGGAAAGACACAGACCGAACCGGGTGTGTCGAACACTTTGAGAATTTCCTGAACATAGCTCAGAAAAGGAGGTGTTTCCAATGGGTCAGGTAATTGTGTCCAAAAGTTCAAATTAAACATATCTTTCAACAGGAGGTCATATTATGAAAAAGTTCAACAAGGTCACAGCAGCTCTGACTGCTGCTATCATGATGATGGGAACGTTTGGGACAGTGGCTGTTAATGCCGCAGATGCATCTGTAGAGAATGCGCAGGCAGAAGCTCAACTTGCGCAAATTATGGAACAGGCTGAACAGATAAAGGCAGTACAACAAGAGGCATCCAGTGATTTTGTGCCGTATGACCAATACATTAAGGATGACTACTGCTCTACTCCTCGTTACTTTGGTGTCTTGGCTAATAAGGGGGCACGGCTTAGAAGTGCATCGACTGAGTTTTATGTTAATGCAAATATTCTTCCCACAAACAATTACAGCAGCATATCCCGCTTTAGGCTTGGTCCTGCATTCAAGGACAATTCCTCGATCAAATCCGTGTCTGTAACTAATGTTCAAAGCAATGTTAAGTCTTTTAAGGTCGATCTAAGTATTCCTGATGTGACAGTAAGCAAGGCTGAAGTTCTGTTCACTTATGAAATGGGTGAAATTGAAGAAGAGCTGATCCCTTCTGAATGGGATCTGCATATATACACAAGTAGGTACGAAGAACCATCTACAATTCTGGGACTATCAAACGGTACACCGTTGTATAAGTGTGTCTATGCTCTTGGAGATGTTGACAGAAACGGCAAACTTGAACCAATGGATGAACTTAATATGCTCGTTTATGTAAACGGGACAGTTGTATCTGATGGTTCACTTGATGCTGCTGCATTTGAACTGGCTGCTGATGTGAATTTTGATGGCAAGGTTACTGTGGAGGATGTACAAATAGTTAATAATGTGCTTTTGAACTTAGGAACATTTTAAGGAAAAGAGGATACTATTATGAAATCGACAGCTATTTTCCTTTCTTTCCTGCTGCTTGTGTCCCCTTTGGGGATGCAAGCACATGCAGAGGATGATATAATGGCAACACAGGCAGAGGCGGAAAGCGTTGTCTATGACGGTGTTGTGTATGATGTAGATGAATATGGCAGCGAGCTGATACCTGTCGCACTTACAGAGGAAGATGCGGTATCTGTTACATTCCATAGCGAGATCGAAGGCAGACAAGTCTCTATTGTTTCAGTCCCTGATATGCTTCGGGACAACAATAAGGTCGAAGAGATCGTGATCGAAGATGCTTCCTCTGAATTTATCAGCTATGACGGCGTTTTGTATTCCCAAAGCAATGCCACCCTGCTCTTTTGTCCGAGAGGCAAAAAGGGGAGCGTCGAAATTCCAGAGGGTACTGTGAAGATCTTTGACGGAGCATTTCAGGACTGCACCGGCATCACCTCGGTGAAGCTGCCGGAAAGCCTGACAGAAGTCGGCGCACAGGCTTTTTATGGCTGTACGGCACTTGAGGAGCTGGGGGGCGCACCTGTGCCGATGGTCGGGTATGATGTTTTTGAAGGATGCAGTTCCCTGAAAGCCTTGTATTTTGCCGATGGCGAGGGGATGGAGCGACCTGCGGTCGATTGTATGTTCCGGGACTGCAATGCGTTGGAAACGCTGGATCTGGCAGGACGACCGGCAAACCCCCGTGTATGTTTGTATGGAACAAAGCAGAAAGAATTCCATGTTCCCTCGATCGGGGGCTTTTTTCAGCAAACCAATTCTATCAGCAATTGTCTTGATCTGGAGGCAGTGACATTTTCCGAAGATGCAGACTACGGGTTTATCGCATTTGGGATCAGTGACTGTCCGTCTCTGAAAGCCATTTATCTGGAGCAGAGCATCAACACGCTCAATATTGAAAATTGCCCCGATGCAGTGGTATACTGCAAAAGCAGCTTATCAAGCAACATCAGGTCTTTCCAAGAGGACGGTATCCCCGTTCATTTGACTGACCGGATGACGGGCGACTTGAATTATGATGAAAAAGTCAGTCTTTCTGATGTGATCGTGGTCAACAGAAGTCTGCTTGCCCTTGAAGAATTGAATTCCGTGGAATATGCACTCGCTGATGTAGACGGCGATGGTACTGTTTCCCCGGCGGATGCCCTGAACATCCTGTGCTATGTGATCGAGCTGATCGACAGTTTCCCGATAAATGCCTGAACCGACACTGGACAGTAGGCTTTTCCTCTGACCGACCAAAGCACATGCCCATGAAGCGATACGCTTCATGGGCTTTGTTATGTCCTGACAGTCAAAATAGTGTTATGGGGAATACTGCAAAGCCGCAAGCCCTCTTGACAAGCCAATAAAAACATGATATAATAATTGTGACATTGAAAACAGTCATGTGGATCTGTAATGGAGGGATCAGGATGAGTTTTTTTAATAGGAGGGCAAATGAAAACAGTCTGTATCTGATCGTTATTACCGGATGTGCCGGTTCGGGAAAAACGACAGTTGGAAAAGAGCTTGCCAAACAATTGGGTTATGCCTATATTGATAAAGATACGGTGACAAGAGACTATACAGATCATATCCTGAAACGCTCCGGGTCTTTTGAGGGCGACAGGGAATCGGATCTGTACAAAAATGAGATCCTGCCGATCGAATATCGGGTGACATTCAAGGTGTGCAGAGAGATACTTGAAAACGGCACCAGCGTTGTTCTGACGATCCCGTTTATCGGACAGATCCGGGATCGGTCAAAGTGGCTGGCGATCAAGGAAGAGGCAAGGATCGGCGATGATGTCAACGTAAAATTTATCTGGATAAAGCATGACATCAATACCGAAAAGAAGAATATCCTGAAACGTGGTGCTTCCCGTGATGCGTACAAACTCAGCCATTGGGATGAGTATGCGGATTCCATCGAGGGGATCGAGCCGGCACCGGAACTCAATGCCTATATCTATGTGAATGACTGTGAAGCCAAGCTGACCGATACATTGGTGGAGGTAAAACGATGGATAAAAAGATAGTTGTTTTTTCCGGGATGCCTGCCAGCGGTAAGGATACCGTTACGGAAGCCCTGTGCGCTTCGGAGAAGCGGTTCATCCCGTTCAAAAAACACAGATCTGTAGGCTCGTCCGACACGTGCAAGGATACGTATTTTAATATTTCTGTCGAGGAATTTGAACGGAAGATCAGAGCTGGTGAATTTTTGCAGTATCATGGAAGGTACGGCAGATACTATGGGATAGCGGAAGATACGCTGCTTGGTTATTTGCAGGAGGATCTGTGCCCTATCATCCACATTGGCAGAATAGAAAATTATTACGCCTTCTGTCAGAGCCTCCCGGCGTTTGAAAAGAAGTATGGATCGAAGGTGGATGTTTGTCACATACAGCTATGGGAGACCAAAGATGTCCTGCATGACAGGATCGTGCTAAGAGATAAGACAGAGACAGAAATACAAAAACGGCTGGCGGCTATGGAACAGGAATTTGCAGATAGTATCGCAATGATGAACGAACACCAAAGACCCTTTACCGTTGTGATCAGAAATACGGATCTGTCTGAAACATGCCGCAGGATCAGGGAACTGTTACATAAGGATGGTAAGCAGGCTGATGACGGATATGCCGAATTTTGGGGCTATCTGAGAAGCCTTTAGAGGTGTGTGATGCGTGAGGTATTTGATGTAACTGCCGGAGCAGAAATGATCTGTGAGGAAGAACAGTCTAAAAAAAATAATTGGCATGACCAGCTCCTGCCAAGCAAGATAAAGAACCTGAAATTTTCCAGTGAGGTAGAGATCGCCTATTCCAAGACCACGGAACAGAAACTGGTGTTTGAAAACTGTATTTTTGATACGATCAGCATTAAGAATGAACATGCCGCACACATGAAAGAGATCCGGTTTATCAACTGTCAGATCAATGCTATCCGGTTTTTTCAGAGCGACATAACGATCGTGATCGGATCGTCGTCGGTACAGTCCTTTGTTTTAGACTATTGCCATATACCAAAACTCAGGATCGAAAGTTCCGAGGTGAAGAGCATATCCTTGGCATCCAGCAGCAAAGCGGATGCAGTGCTTATCATCAATGACAGTTGTGTTACAAAGTTTACGTGCCTGGATGCTGCGGTCGATACCTTAGAACTGCACAGCAGTCATATCGAGTTCCTGCATATCAACGCTCCCATCCGCTCGCTGGACATCAAGGAAGGCGCTGTGCTGGAGCGCTTTTTCATCGATAATAAAGAGGGATTGAAGCGTTTCCTGAAAACATTGCAGAACAGACAAAAGGCGCTCAGAGGCGGCACAGTCTCTCAAAAGGTCGTTGAACTAAAACACCAGCACCAGATCATGATCGCCGCTTACGATCAATATGCCGATGAAAACCGATTTCAGGAAATGGATCTGTGCCTTGTACGGCTGCGGAAGATCAACTGCCGGTCAAACAGCCTTAGCACAAATGATCCGTTAAAAAAATTGGGCTATCTGATCGAGTCTTTTGTCCTTGGAAAAATGTTCGGGTGGGGCGTACAGATCGTCAATTCTCTGATCACCTCGGCGGTCATCATCATTGCATTTGCCTGTATCTATTTCCAAGCACTCATATCCTCGTATAATAGATTTTAGGGTGATTTGAAGAGTACCCCAATGAACCTCTGCCACGCTCGGTTGAGAAAGACAGC
>CANQNG010000018.1 GCA_947625155.1 uncultured Clostridia bacterium | reverse complement strand
TCTTCTTAGGCAGAATGCATGGATTTCTTACTTGTTTTTCTACTTTTTGCCTATTGACATTTTACCGTAGGACTCTTTTTCGTCTCATTGCTTTTGTTTCCCAGCCTGCTTCTTTATACCCTTCCGGCAGTTCTTTAATATATCTTCTATTTTCATAATATCACCCTTCTATATTATACCACTATTATAGGTTAGTGCATATGGGGCTAGCCCCTCTTGACAGATGAACAGGATCATGCTACAATGCAGATAAGACCGACAGTTGCTTTTGTCGGTCTCATCATATTGATCTTTGTTTTCATTATGCACTGTTTTACGTTTACACAAAATTCGGGATCGAGCCGATAAAACGATCCATGAAACTGTTATTGCTTCTTTTATCAATATCTTTTTCTGGAACAAGGATCTTCCTGGTTTCAATCAATTTGTGATATCGCCCATTTCCGCTACCAATAGCACCTGCAATATGAATATATTCCCACATCATAAATGCTCCTAAATTCCGATCTAACGTAGAAAGCCATGTTGCTCTCTCATATCCTTATGATACCACACCGCACCAAAAAGTCGATCTGTAAACTTCTTGAAAAAAATTTCTGTTGCAATATATCTTCATTTGTGCTATAATAATAAGTGAGCAGATGGAGGTGAAGCGTGATGGATAACGAATGTAAATAATTGGTAAACCTTTCCGAAAGGTATCGGAGAAAATCCGCTTAACGAAATAATGATGAAAACACAAGCAATAAAGGAGGATAAACCATGACTGTTGATACCAAAGAGGTAGTTACCACGATCTCTTACCTGATCGGTGTGCGCAAGGACATTTTGGAGCTGAATTTTGCCGAGTGCAAGGAAACACTGAACAAACTCTATGCAGACCGTGATGCTGCCGTGATACGATATTTATGCAAGCTCCGCACCGCACTCTTGCAGCATTTCAAGAAAACGGACGATGCTATGCGCTATGAGCTGAAAAATCTCAATTCCCTGGAATGGTATGATCATGATAACATCAAGCAGCTTGAAAAATGGGGGATCATGATCATTCATGCAAATTACCGGGCTGAGAAGTATATGTATGACTTCACAAAACTCATCAACGAAAACATCGATAAATGTTCCCGGCTTTTCTATGACTGGATCGTATGGAATCACATACGGGACTTGTTCTATATTCCAAAGTATCAGAAAGCCGGCGTTCTAAAAGGCGAATTTGCCAAATATATGGGGAATATTCAATATTATCCATTTCAGATGTTTATTCATTGGAAACCTGCCAACATGGGAAACATCATTTATACCGACAGAAAATTTCTGAAAGCGGTCTACGAAATGCACGGCGATACTTTCACGGACTTCACGAAATATCGGGATGCTGATGAGGAAACAAGAAATAATATTTATGATTTTATTGACAGTTCTGAGAAAGTTGCTATTGCCGTCGATTGCGAGAATTCCAACCCGTTCAAGTTGTATAGCGTTCTGAAAGGCTTTGATCCCGAAGAACTTGCCAAGATCGAAAAGATCACGCTCTATGATGATCCGAACACCACAGCGGGCTGGGATTGGCTCTCCAAATTCACGCAGATACCCGTGGAACATATCGAGACCGACCGTGTGACTGACAGAAAGTCTCTGGTCGATGTGCGAATGACGGCAAGTGTCGTTACAGACTTCTATCATGGCGGCGTTACATCCTTTATTATCGTATCGAGCGATTCGGATTATTGGGGGCTTATTGAAAGTTTGCCAAATGCACATTTCCTTGTGATGTATGAATATGAGAAGATCGGCACGGCGATCAAATCAGCACTCACACAGCACGGTATTTATTATTGTTCCATCGATGATTTTTGCTCCGCTGCCACCGAGGATATGAAGAAAGCCGTCCTCTTTGCAGAGCTTGAAAAACATCTGCCCACGCTCGTAGGAGAAAGCCCTTTGGAGCTGACACAGAAGCTTTACGAAGCAACAAGAGTGACGGCGACAAAAAAGGAAATGGAGAATTTTTGCAATCGATTTGTCAAGACCTTGAAGCTGAAGATCGTGGACGGGAAATTTGTGATCGAGATACAGAGATAATTTAAGAAGAATTTCACAGGCTGCCGGCTGCCGGACCCGATCTTTGTATCGCAGGAGACTATTGTTTGTATCTTGAGATAGGGGATCTAGTCTTGATACTGGATCAGTTCCCGTTTCATGATACAAAGATCAAACACATCAAGCTGACCATCTGCGCACAGATCACCCGCTCTCCAGTCATTGAGCGAGGTGTCCGGTACGGCGAGCAGCCATTCTTGCAGGAGTATCACATCAGCAACAGAAAATGTGCCGTCTGCATTGACATCTCCTTTTACCGATCCTGCAATTTCGGATCTCGTCAGAATTTGGGCATTGCTTAATGTGATCTCACCAGTATAAGCCGAAATGGTGATACCGTCCAGATCTGTGTAACCGATGTCAAGCTGCTGCAATGCGGATACAATGTCATCTTTGAGAAATACTGCTCTCTCTCCGTTGAAATAAAACGGCTGGATCGCCTGCCATATGGATGGTGTGGACGACCACCTTTGCAGTGCGATCACAGGAGCGTAGCCTGTTTCGCTGGTGTAATCCACTTCGATCGCATATTCCTCTGTAATTTCACTAAGTGCAGCAGCATCGAGTGCGATCCTGTCTGAAGCGTCGGAGACGATCTCCTGCTTTACAGTATAATTTTCACACGGATATTTTGCAACATTGGAATACAAAATATGATCCTTCGGCACTTCCCCCTGACGTTCAAATAATTCCGTCAGTGTAACAAATTCATAGCCCTGCTCGATGAGCTGCGGCATTACGATCTTCAGTGCTTCTACGGTCTGCTGATTTCCTGCTGCATCGTGCAGAAGAACGATCACACCGTCTTTTGCGCCGTTCAGGATATACGCAGCACGTTCCTGTGCGGTCACATTTTCCATGTAGTCCTGGCAATCAATGCCGCAGATGAATGGCAGGTCAATTGCATCGTACAGGCTATCGCTGACATCAATAAAAGGCGGCCGGAAAAATTTTGTGGGCTCGCCTGTGATCTCCATGACCTTTTCATCCACATAGGAGATCTCCTCCTGAATTTCATCAGCAGACAGTTTTGACATATTTCCATGTGTTTTGGAGTGGTTGTCGATCTCCATTCCCATATCATAGGCACGCTTTACGGATCTTGCACTTTCTTCATCGATATTATTGCCAATGAGGAAAAACGATGCTTTTGCGTTATATTCCTCTAAAATATCAAGGACATCATTCGTTGTGGTCGTATTGGGTCCATCATCAAAAGTCAGAGCGATCAGTTTTGTCGGTACTTCCTCTGCCTGAACAGCCGAAAAAGGCACGGAACACAGTACCATAGCAGCGGACAGAAACCCGCTGATCACAGAAGAAACTATTTTTTTCATATATCTCACCTCAAACATAAGATCGGATCCAGCTTGGTGCAGCATCGTTGCCTTTTTCAGATCGCCTAAGCATATCGTTCAGCAGTTCCATCAGTTCAACAATGTCAAATGGCTTTGCAACATGCGCATTCATGCCGCTTTCCATTGCCTTCTGTTTGTCCTCGTCAAAGGCATTGGCAGTCATTGCCACGATCGGGATCAAGGCGAGTTCCTTGCTATCTATCCCGATGTAAGCCGTTATCAGCAGTACAACGATACTGATAGCGATCCCGGCATTTGTCAGACTTTTGTCATGTATGGCTTTTTTAGGATCTGCAGGCATATGTATGCTCCCCTCTGCTGTGATCACCCCATATCATTATACCATACTTTCCGCACGATCGCAATAGCTTTTTGAAATTTTTACGAAGGCAGAGCTGGCTTTTCGGGAGTGGGCTATTCCTGATCATGAGAAAACTCTCTGCATTTAGGTTGAGAAAACGCTGACAGATCAGTATTACTACATTGCGCCCCTACTCTCAAAACAATAAAAAAACCACTCATGATCATGAACAAACACATAAGATGTGCGTATACATTTGGAAAGATCTTCGGCTACGATAATGTAGTTCCAAAAAAGGATCTCCTTTAGTCTGGATCAAGCATCTGATAGGAATTTTGATCTTAATGCAAAACATAAACAGATAACGAAGAACTTTTTACACAGATCTTGCGCATAATATCATCTGTTTTTGTGATCGATCAGAATGATTTTCTTATTATTGACAGATCCATTGATACATGGTATAATAACAATTGCCATGAGTGATCATAACATCTGGACTGTTTTCATCGTATATTTGACAGGGAGGCACAATAGTGGATAAAAAATCAGAGGACTTTTTTTATTTGGCAGGACTGTTACAATGGTCTATGCTGAGAAAATGACGTTTTTAGATGCGTTGTGGTGGAGTTTTGTAACTTGTACAACGGTAGGATATGGGGATATATCGCCGTCAAGCATGTTGGGGCGCATAGTCGCTGTCCTGCTGATGCTGTTTGGAATTGGTTTGATCGGTATGCTGACCGGATCAATTACAACTTATTTTGCAAATTCTGGGCAGAAAAGTATGGAAAAACCGGAAACGACTGATGAGCTTGAAAAACTGATCTCCACAGCAAGCGATGAAGAACGTGAAAAGATCCTTGAGATCACTAAGATCATTCTCAAAGGATGATCACAGTCAAGCCTCGAAGTTACTATGCTTCGGGGGCTTGTTCGCTAGCACTTATCCCAAAGCAGTGATCAAATGTTTCATTATTGACAGATGAACAGCAGGCTTAAAAAATTTTTGAAAAAGCACTTGACAAATTTGTTGGGATGTTGTATAATAGAACTAATAAATGCGATGAAGGGAACCAATTCACAGTATCCCGGATGTCAGAGAGCTGCCGGTCGGTGCGAGGCAGTATCCGCCCTGTGAGATCACTCCTCCCGGAGCAGATGTGCCGAACGTTCGTCCAGTAGGTGCATACGGGTACTCCCGTTACAGAGCGATGCATTTTTCAGGATGCAGCAGAGTGGGCGCTTATGCGTCAAGAAGAGTGGTACCACGGAGTGCATGACTTCGTCTCTTTTGTGTCAGTCCGGCATGAAAGAGCTTTTTTATGCCGGAAATGCAAAACTTTCAGAAAGGCGGTAATACTATGGAAAACTACCAGAAGTACACAAGACAGTATTTCGATGTCGTGGATCCGCCCATGCGCTGGGCAAAGAGATCTTACATCGACAAAGCTCCCTTATGGTGCAGTGTTGACCTGCGGGACGGCAATCAGGCGCTCATCATTCCGATGAGCTTAGAGGAAAAGCTGGAATTCTTCAAACTGCTGGTGCGTATCGGTTTCAAGGAGATCGAGGTCGGCTTCCCGGCAGCTTCCGAAACGGAGTACGAGTTCTGCCGTGCCCTCATCGAGCAGGACCTCATCCCCGATGACGTGACCATTCAGGTGCTCACCCAGTCCAGAGAGCACATCATCGCCAAGACCTACGAGGCTTTGCGGGGCTGCAAGAACGCCATCGTACACCTCTATAATTCGACATCTCTTGCACAGCGGGAACAGGTATTCCGCAAGAGCAAGGAAGAGATCATCGACATTGCCGTGTTCGGGGCAAAGCTCTGTAAAGAATACCGGGAAAAGACACCGGGCAATTTCCGGTTTGAGTATTCGCCGGAGAGCTTTACCGGAACAGAGCCGGAATTTGCTGCCGAGATCTGCAATGCCGTCCTCGGCATCTGGCAGCCCACCCCGGAGGATAAGGTCATCATCAACCTCCCCGTCACAGTCTCCCACTCCATGCCGCATGTCTACGCCAACCAGATCGAGTATATGTGCGACCACCTGAAAGACCGGGAGAACGTCATCGTTTCGCTCCACCCGCACAACGACAGAGGCTGCGCCGTGGCAGACAGCGAAATGGGACTGCTTGCCGGGGCGGACAGGATCGAGGGAACGCTGTTCGGCAACGGAGAGCGCACGGGCAATGTGGACATTGTGACCCTTGCCCTGAATATGTTCTCCCAAGGCGTTGACCCGGAACTGGACTTCTCCAACCTCCCGGAACTGACGGAACTTTACGAACGTGTGACACGGATGCAGGTCTACGACCGTCAGCCCTACAGCGGCAAGCTGGTCTTTGCAGCATTCAGCGGTTCGCATCAGGATGCCATTGCCAAGGGCATGAAGTGGCGTGAGGAAAAGCAGTGCAGCACATGGACAGTACCCTACCTGCCCATCGACCCGACCGATGTGGGACGTGTCTACGAAGCGGATGTCATCCGCATCAACAGCCAGTCCGGCAAGGGCGGCATCGGCTATCTGCTCGAAACGCAGTTCGGGCTTGACCTGCCCAAGAAGATGCGGGAAGAGTTCGGCTATATCGTCAAGGGCATTTCCGACCACGCCCACAAGGAGCTGCTCCCGGCAGAGGTACACGAGATCTTCCAGACGACCTATGTCAACCTCCGAACACCGCTCGAATATCAGGAGATCCACTACGTCCAGAAGAACGGCATCCAAGCATCCGTTACCCTCACTCAGAACGGCGAGGCGTACACCATCAAGGCAGACGGCACGGGCAGACTGGATGCGGTGAGCAACGCCCTCAAGGCATTCTTGGGGAAGAAATTCACCATCCAGACCTACACGGAGCACGCACTGACCGTTTCTTCGCAGTCCGATGCGGTATCCTATGTGGCGATCGAGGCGGACGGCAAGCTCTACTGGGGTGTCGGTGTCAAGCGTGACATCACGGATTCTTCCGTTGCGGCACTGTTCAGCGCCCTCGACCGCTGGTTATCGGAAAAGGGGAAATAAAAACAAGAGAATGTGTGGCGGACTTGTCCGCCACACATAAATTTATCTGTTTCCGTGCCGGCTGCGCCGCTTGACGGGGAGAGGAAAATGTGGTATAATAAAGACAAATGTCTAAGGAGTGATAAAAATGGAAAAGAAACCATTTCTGACAAAAGAACAGGCGGAAGAGATCTGCCGGACTTACCCGACACCGTTCCATATCTATGACGAAAAAGGCATCCGGGAAAATGCCCGCCTCGTCCGGAAAGCGTTCGCATGGAACAAGGGCTTCAAGGAATATTTCGCCGTCAAGGCGACCCCCAACCCGTTCATCCTGAAACTGCTCCGGGAAGAGGGCTGCGGCGTGGACTGCTCGTCCTATACGGAATTGCAGATGAGCGATGCCTGCGGTTTCTCCGGCAGTGAGATCATGTTCTCCTCCAACGTGACACCGGCAAAGGACTATGAACTTGCCTATCAGCTCGGTGCGTATATCAACCTCGATGACATCACGCATATTGACTATCTCGACCAGCTCACAGGCATCCCGGAGACCATCTGCTGCCGCTACAATGCGGGCGGTGACTTCTCCATTTCCAACCGTATCATGGACAGCCCCAAAGATGCCAAATACGGCTTCACACGGGAGCAGATGTTCGAGGGCTACCGGATGCTGATGCAGAAAGGTGCAAAGCATTTCGGGCTGCACGCTTTCTTAGCATCCAACACCCTGACCAATGACTACTACCCGACCCTTGCCCGGCAGATGTTTGAGCTTGCAGCTGAACTGAAACAGGAAACGGGGGCGGACATCCGGTTCATCAACCTCTCCGGCGGTGTGGGCGTTGCCTACCGCCCCGACCAGACCCCGAATGACATTCTTGCCATCGGTGAAGGCGTGCGGAAAGCCTTTGAGGAAATTCTCGTTCCGGCAGGACTGGGGGATGTGGCAATTTTCACGGAAATGGGACGTTTCATGCTCGCCCCCTACGGGCAGCTCGTGACACGTGTGCTGCACAAGAAGCACATCTACAAGGAGTATGTCGGCGTGGATGCCTGTGCTGCCAACCTGATGCGCCCGGCTATGTACGGTGCCTATCATCATATCACAGTCCTCGGCAAGGAAAACGACCCCTGCACTTACCAGTGTGACGTAACAGGCGGACTGTGTGAAAACAATGACAAATTCGCCATTGACCGCATGCTGCCGCCAGTTGACATCGGTGACCTGCTGGTCATCCACGATGCCGGAGCGCATGGGTTCTCTATGGGGTATAACTACAACGGCAAGCTGCGTTCGGCAGAACTGCTGCTGCATGAGGACGGCTCGGTGCAGATGATACGCCGTGCGGAAACACCGGCGGACTATTTCGCAACGTTCGATTTCTGCGATATTATGGACAAGTACCTGAACTGACAGAGGAGAGCTTATGTTTACGATACGAAGCGCTGCGGCGTTTGACAGTGCGCATTTCTTGGCAGGCTATTCCGGGAAATGTGCCAACCTGCACGGGCATCACTGGGTCGTGGAAGTGGAGGCAGCACAGGCAGACATACAGGAGACCGGAGAAAAACGTGGCATGGTGCTGGATTTTTCCGACCTGAAAAAGGCGCTCCGTGCCCTTGCGGAGGAGCTGGATCATGCCATGCTCTATGAAGCCGGCTCTCTCCGGGAAACGACCGTACAGGCGCTGCAAGCGGAGCAGTTCCGGCTGGTGGCACTTCCGTTCCGCCCGACGGCGGAGCTGCTGGCAAAGTATTTTCACGAACAGCTTGCGGCACAGGGCATTCCCGTGCAGCGGGTGACAGTCTACGAGACACCGGAAAATGCCGCTTCCTACGAGGTGCGGACATGAAGCTTGCGGAACGATTTATCAGCATCAACGGAGAGGGACAGGCTGCCGGGGAGTTAGCTGTGTTCCTGCGGTTCGCAGGGTGTAATTTGCGGTGCAGCTACTGCGATACGGCATGGGCAAATGCAGCGGATACACCCGCCGAAGAGATCTCACCGGAGCAGCTCTGCGCCTACGTGCAGGAGACAGGCATCCGCAATGTCACGCTCACGGGCGGAGAACCGCTCTTGCAGCCGGACATGGACAAGCTGATCACAGGGCTTGGCAGCATGGGCTGCCGGGTGGAGATCGAGACGAACGGCAACATACCCATTGCGGCTTTTGCGGCGCTCACACCACGCCCCTGCTTCACGTTGGACTACAAGCTGCCCGGCAGCGGTATGGAAGCGCATATGCTGACGGAAAATTACGCCCTGCTAAACAGGCAGGACACGGTGAAATTTGTCTCCGGGAGTTTGCACGACCTACAGAGAATGCAGGAGATCGTACAGCGTTTTTCCTTAACAGAAAAGTGCAAGGTCTATATCAGCCCGGTATACGGAACACTTGAACCGGCAGACATTGCGGCATGGATGAAACAGGAACGCCTGAACGGTGTGCGCCTACAATTGCAGCTGCACAAGTATATCTGGTCACCGGACACGAGAGGGGTATGAACATGGATAAACAAGCCTTAGAAATGCACATCCGGGGCATCCTGAAAGCGCTCGGCGAAGACCCGGAACGTGAGGGACTGCGAGAGACCCCCGAACGGGTCGCAAGAATGTATGAGGAAGTTTTTGCAGGGATACAGTATTCCAACCATGACATAGCGAAGATGTTCGGGAAGACCTTCACTGCACCGCCGGATGCTTCTGCGGTAGTGGTACGGGATATTGCAGTGTTCAGCTTCTGTGAACACCATATGGCGCTGATGTATGATATGCACGTCAATGCTGCCTATGTGCCGCACGGCAAGGTCATCGGCTTGAGCAAGATCGCCCGTATCTGCGACATGGCAGCAAGGCGCTTGCAGATACAGGAGCGGCTTGGCGCAGATATTGCGGAGATCCTGATGGAAGCGGCGGAGACACCGGATGTGGGCATTGTGATCTCCGGGGTGCATAGCTGCATGACCGCAAGGGGCATCCGCAACGCCTCGGCAAGGACGGTCACACAGACCTTGCGGGGGGCATTCCGGACGGATATGTCTTTGCAGAAACTGATAGGAGAGTGAGCCTGTGAAAGCGTTGGTATTGAGCAGCGGCGGCATTGACAGTACGACCTGTCTGGCACTGGCTGTGGAAAAATATGGTGCTGCCGAAGTCATGGCTTTGGCGGTGTACTACGGACAGAAACACACACGGGAACTGGATTCGGCACGGGATGTGGCAGAATACTACGGCGTGACTTTCCGGGAGCTGAATTTGGCAGTGCTGTTTGCGGATTCGGACTGTTCTTTGCTCCGGGGCAGCACGGAGGAGATCCCGAAAGAAAGCTATGCCGAACAGCTTGCCCGGACGAACGGCAAGCCTGTCTCGACCTATGTGCCGTTCCGGAACGGTCTGTTCCTCTCCACGGCAGCCAGCATAGCGCTCTCGGCAGGGTGCGAGGTCATCTACTACGGGGCGCACAGCGATGATGCCGCCGGGAATGCCTACCCCGATTGCAGTGATGCCTTCAACGAGGCGATGGATCGGGCGGTATGGCTCGGCAGCGGGGAACAGCTGCGCATCGAAGCGCCCTTTGTGACAAAGACAAAAGCAGATGTCGTGGCAGAGGGCTTGCGGCTGAAAGCGCCCTACCACCTGACATGGAGCTGCTACGAGGGCGGCGAAAAGCCCTGCGGGCTGTGCGGCACCTGCCGTGACCGTGCGGCAGCCTTTGCGGCGAACGGGGTCAAAGACCCCGCATGGGAGGACTGACATGGACAAGCGGGACAAACAGCAGGAGGGGCTTTCCCTCTTGGGGAACCAGAACACAAAGTACCCCTCGGACTACTGCCCGGCGGTGCTGGAGACATTTCAGAACAAACACCCGGAACGAGACTATTTCGTGAAATTCAACTGCCCGGAATTTACCAGCCTTTGCCCGATCACAGGGCAGCCGGATTTTGCATCTATCTATATCGCCTATGTTCCGGCTGAAAAAATGGTCGAGAGCAAGTCGCTGAAGCTGTATCTGTTCAGTTTCCGGGATCACGGGGCATTCCATGAGGACTGCGTGAACATCATCCTGAACGACCTGATCGCTCTGATGCAGCCGAAATATATTGAGGTATGGGGAAAATTTCTCCCCCGTGGGGGGATCTCCATTGACCCGTACTGCAATTACGGCAAGCCCGGCACAAGGTGGGAACAGGTCGCATGGGAACGTCTTTCCCGACATGACCTTTACCCGGAGGAGATCCACAACCGGTGATCAGTGTCAATTATTTCTTAGGCATGCCACTATCGTGTTTTACTTTTCTGTGCGGGAAAAAGGATGGCGCATAGTGTTATTTTGATAGCAAGGGAACACTGCTTTGGGATACCAAGTCCCATTATACAGCATCACTTCACAATATTTCCATCCTCGATCCGTATTACCCGTTCACACTGTGCGGCGATATTCGGGTCATGCGTGACAATGATGACCGTATTTCCTGCCTCGTGGAGAGCATGAAACAGCTGCATGATCTCCGCAGAGGTCTTACTGTCCAGTGCGCCGGTCGGTTCGTCTGCTAAGATCATACTGGGGGCGTTGACGATCGCCCTTGCAATGGCAATGCGCTGCTTCTGACCGCCGGACAGCTTGTTCACAGGCTTCTGTGCGTAGTCCTGCATCCCGACTTTAGAAAGCGTCTGCAAGGCAAGCGATCTTTTATCCCTGATCTTCCGGCTGGAAAAATCAAGCGGCAGCATCACGTTCTGCAATGCCGTAAGATCCTCTACCAAAGCATGATCCTGCATGACCATGCCTATTTTCTGGTTGCGAAGGTACGCCAGTTTTTTCTCACTCAGGTTTTTTACCAGAGTTTCATCCATTTGATATGCTCCGCCCTCATAGCTGTCGATACAAGCCAAGATATGCAGCAATGTGGATTTGCCTGCACCGGATGTGCCGACGATCGACACCAACTCTCCGTCCCCGATCGTCAGACTCACATCATGCAGCGCTTCAAATGCATTCGGCTTGCCCTTATTGTATATTTTTTGGATATTGCGCAGTGTGATCATGTTGATCAGCTCCTTTTCCTTTAATTTGATCTTAAGATCTCGCTCGGTGTATGGCTGTGCATGATCCGCAGCGGCAGCACCACAGAAAGAATGACATAGAACACCAAGACGATCATACATGCCAAAAGCTGGATCCAGCCCAGCCGGATCACCGACTCACCTAATGCAGGTAATGCTACCGCTATACCAGCAAAAGTGAGCAGCAGAGACAACAGCACCAGATAAAATGAGGATACCAAATTGATCAGTACGCATTTGTTCCAGCGCAGACCGCAGATATAATAGATGGTATAGGTGTAGATCTGCCGTTTGACGGAAAGAGCGTTCACACTCATGGTGCTGACAAGTGTCAGGATCAAGACCGCAAACAAGATCGGTAACAGCGCCCTGCACTGTTCAAATATATACACAAGGCTGTTTTGATATATTTCCGATACCGGAGCACTATAGATCGTTTGCAGGCTCTTGATGTAGCTGTCATTATCACTGCGATCTTCCTCACTGACACCATCCGGGTAAGTGACCAGCAGAGGACCATGCAATTGTGTACCGATCTGCTCTGCTGCAAGCAAACGCTGCGGCATGATGACCAGCATTTTCTGCTCTATCGCAAAATAGTAATTCCGATACATATACCTACAGGAAAAATCTTCTGATGCGCCCGGAGAGTCCCAACCGATCACGCTTGTGCCTTCTTTCAGGATGCCGATGATCTCACAGGAATGATCGTTACCGCTTGCATAGTCGGTCATTGTTATCTGATCGCCTACGCTGAGATCTTCGTCATTATCGGATATGACGATCGGGATCGTGTCATTCTGCCATTCGTTCCGATCAAACCACGTACCGTCCTCCAGTTCCGGTCTGTAGGCATCCAGCCACGGATCATCGAAGCTGCATAGCTCTACATCCACGCCATCCATACTGAGCCACGGCACATAAGAGGCTACTACCTTGGGATCCCCCCGGAGTTTTGCCGTCAATTCCTCGGTCTTGAAATTAGGGTCAAGAGTCTCGGGGTCATAGCTAAAGATCATATTGTAATAGTCACCATCGTTTTTTAACAGATCCTTGAATGGCAAAAAATACGCAAACCGTGAAAGAATACTGGAAGTCATGCTGATCGTGATAAAGAAAATGACGATCATCTGCAGCACCATCAGCAAATTCATAATGGGATCACGAAGGATATTTTTATAGGCTAATTTCCAGACCATGACACATACCTCCCCTTGCTTTCTGCCAGTGTTTTTCCTTTTATCTGATTTAGAACCTGTCCACATAGGGGATGTGCTCGGATCTTCGAGCAGATCTGTGCCGTATCAAAGGGCGAACGACAACGGAATACTGTATGTATTCCTAGGAGTTCGGACAAAGATACGGTGCAAAGATGCCGAAAAGACGAGTGCGGCATCCTATGTGGACAGGTTCTAAGACACATCAGCAAGTGAGATCCTGACGTATTTTTTGACAGCATTCTGAAATTTGTAGGAAGTCACAGATCTGGAATGGCTTTTTGTGGAATATCACCATGCCCTTTTACGGAGATCCATGGTATCCGTCTAGAGCTGCCTCTATCTGTTATCTCACTTCGTTTTGCCAAGCCTCATCGGTCGAGAGCAGATGCCTTTTCGGATACACTGAGATCACAAGTAAGCAACACCGCACGAAGATCACACGGATGTGTAGTCAAATGCACTTTTCCGGATGGTCAAGGGCTATTGACAAATAACATATTGTATGCTATAATAAAATAGATACGAGAAGGAAGATGCAGGATGGATCAGCTATTGATGCGGAATGAGAGGTCTGATTTTTGTGTGTGAGGAAAAATAGATCTGAAAACAAACGCATGTGTGCGGTATATCATGAGAAAGCTGTGAATTTATGAAACGATCAAAAGGCAAACGCTTCTACGCATTTTTTATTTTTTTTATCATAATAGTCATTTTTTTAGCAGTATACGTATATTCAGTCGTAACAGGAAATATCCTCGAAGATGCGGCAGTCAACAACATCAGGGAAGTGGCTGTACATGACCGCAATACGATCACGATGTTTATTGAATATAATTGGAAAAACCAGCAGCGTATCGGCGAAAGACTGAAACGTAACTGTCAGGACCTTAAAACAGTCAGTCAGATCAACGAATATCTGGGACTGGAAGCGTATGGATCCACATTCGATAAAGTCTATCTCCTTATGGAGGACGGTTCCTACTATACCGATATTACTTACAGAAAAGACAGCGAAACACCCGATTATTACCCGTATATGGATCTGTTCGCAGATACGGATAATTACAAAGTCATCGGTTATGACCCGCTCCCTGTGATGGGTTCTGATAATGTCGTCATTTACGGCTATAAATTGTCAGGGAATCCCAAAGATGGAATATTATCCGGCATAAGAATAGGCGAGGATCAGAAAGAAGTCTATGCGGTGATCGGTATTTGTGAGCGGTCTACGATCAGGGACGGTCTTGTCATTGAAAATTATGTCGATGATGCAGGTGATCCACAGGGGTACAGTTCGGTCGTCAATGAAAACGGCGAATATGTTGTGGACAGAAAAGATGCGGCTAGCTCTGATCCTGATAGTTTGTTTGATATGATGAAACGCTGCGACAATTCTGACCTCACGTCTTCTGATGTACAGGAAAAAATGCGTGCAGGCGAAGAGTTTTGGTTTTATATGGAAAAGAACGGTGTCCGTGAACTGAACTACTGCACGCCGTTGAAAAGCAGCAGCATCAATTGGTATTTTATCATGTCAGTAAACGATAAGGTAGTGAAAGACCAGACAGAATTATTTGTTTTGCTCATCATTGCAGCAATGAGCGCTGCGGTCATTGTCATCATCACTGCTTTTGTATCGGTTATTATCATGCAAAGGAAAACGCAGATAGCTCACGCACAGGAAAAGGCACAAAGCGAATTCCTGTCCAACATGAGCCATGAGATCCGCACACCATTGAATGGTATTGTCGGACTAAATTACCTGATGATGAATGCGATCGATTCGCCGGAGAAACATCTTCAGATCAAAGAATGGCTCAAAAAATCACAGAATACGGCGGAATACCTGCTTGCACTGATAAACGATGTGCTGGATATCTCCAAACTTCAGGCAGGGAAAGTGGAAGTTACCCGTGCGCCGATGCTTGTCGAAGCGATGTCAGAATCTGTTTGTTCCATGCAGTATGACAATATCACTGGACGGGGCATCACATTTGTAAAAGATCTCCATATCACAGTTCCCTGTATACAGTGTGATGAAGTACACATCAAACAGGTGCTTATGAACATTGTCGGCAATGCGGTAAAATTCACACCGGCAGGCGGGACGATCCGATTTACGGTAGAGCAGAGGATGATCGACGAAGGTCACGTCATGACTACATTTGTCTGTGAGGATACAGGCTGCGGCATGAGTAAGGAATTTTTGAATGAAATTTTTCATAAATTTACCCAAGACCGCAGCAGCACCTCCAACTCCACCAAAGGCACAGGCTTGGGCATGGCTATCAGCAAGCTGCTTGTCAATGCTATGGGAGGAGAGATATATGTAGACAGCGAACTGGGCAAGGGCAGTACGTTTACGGTCGAAGTCCCCGCTGAAATTTGCGAAATTCCCGACTATCTGAAAACAGATACAGATGCTGTTGAAAAACCGTCTGACAATACCAGTAACGATGTCGGGGCAATGAAAATTCTTGTAGCCGAGGATAACGAGCTGAATGCAGAGATCCTGATGGAGATCCTGCACCAATTCGGGTTTGTTCTTGTACATGCGCAGAATGGTCAGGAGGCTGTGGAGATCTTTGAGAGATCAAAGATAAACGAATTTCAAATTATCCTTATGGATATGCGTATGCCTGTTCTGGACGGCTGTGAGGCATCGTCAAGGATCAGGGGACTTGACCGTGAAGACGCCAAAACAGTCACCATAGTTGCCTGCACCGCAAACAGTTTTCAGGAGGACAGGGAAAAGGCGTTAGCCAGCGGTATGAATGACTTTTTACCAAAGCCGATCGACATCAATACCCTGCTCCGCAAAATGGAAAAAATCGACCGTGAAAAGCATAATGTGCAATAAGGAGAAAAAATGAGAAGAAGAATTACTGCGTTTTTATTGCAGATCGTTTTAGCAATGACATTCTGTCTTTCTGGTTGTTCTGAACCGCCAAAAACAGAAAAGGAAATAATTATAAAAGTACCTCATACCAGTACTATGAACTGCATTTCCAACAAAGAGATAAAAAATGTCCGCACGCTTCTTGAACTCGCAAGTCAGGATTTTATGGAACAGTACAACAAGAATGTCAAAATAAAAGTTGTGGAGTTTGAAGGCGGCGAGGAAACGAAAGCTATCACCAATTCTTTCGGGAAAAGTGATGCGGCAGATATATTATATGACGGATTTTTCAATATGAGTTCGTTTATCCATACGGGAAATGTCGTTCCGTTAGACGATGTCCTTACACCCGAAATGAGAGAAGATATATACCCTGTGTTTCTGGAACATGGACAATATAATGATAAGCTCTATATGCTGCCATATATGTGTTCTGAAAACATTCTCATATATAACAAGGAAATGCTTGAGGAATATGGCTTGGACGAATATATTGAAGAGGGTGAAGTGATCTCAACATGGAGTATGGATGACTGGACAAAGATACTGGATACGCTTGCGGACGGATTTGCAAAAGAGGGAAAAGGCAGAGTCCCTATGATGATGTACGCAAAGGATAATCAGGGTGATACGCACATCATGACCATGCTGCGTGCTTTCGGCGGAGATCTGTTTGACAGCAACGATCAGTTTGATCTTGCGGAGAATCCCGAAGTGATCGCTGCACTCAAGTGGCTTCAGGACGGTGTGGATCGGGGCTGGTATCTGCCTGCTCCCTATTACAAGACCATGTCCGATAACAGCAGTAAATTCAAAATGGACGAGCTCGCTTTTTATAACTTTAATCTGGGAAGCTCCACGTACAGCAGGGTAAAAGAGGACTACAATGCGGAAACGAAAACCTTCCAAAAATACGGCTTTGTGAATTATCCCGGCGGTCATTGTACGATATTCAATGAAGGATTTGAGGTTTTTGATAACGGCGACAGCGAAAAAATAGAGATCGCTAAAGATTTCATCAGATATTTCTATGAGACCGATAAATGGCTGGAATGTTCCGCCGGAAGTATCCCGGTAAGTAAAAAAGTCATGAAAAAATATAAAGATGATATATTGCTTTTGGAGGCGTTCTCGCAGAATTCTGTCAATTCCATCGATTATACGCATAATCTCCCGAACTGGCAGGGAAGTGAAAATTCTGTCAGGAGCGTATTTTACAAAGAAATTGCGCTGCTCATGACCAAAAATGCAGACGGTGACTTTGCTGTTACGCCCGAAGAATGTGCCGATCGTTTACAGGAAAAATTAAATGCAGCGATATCGGAAGGACACAAAAACAGTACGCTCCATGAGTAGGCAGAAATGACCTTGCCCTATACAGATCAAAAGATCTCCTTACCGCATCGGTAGGGAGATCTTTCTTTGTGTCCGTTCGCCCAGAGCTGACCTTACGGTATTATGGCAGGTCTTTTCGTCTGACATTGGCAAGGGGGGAATGATCCATTGCCTCCTGCACAGCAGTGTCGGACAGGTGTGTATAAATTTCAGTCGTGGCAATGCTCTCATGCCCGAGGATCTTTTTCAGCGTCAGCACGTCCACGTGTCCGTGCTGATACATCAAAGTTGCAGCAGTGTGCCGCAGCTTATGGGTGGAAAGTCCCCGCCCGTCCAGCCCAGCAGCTTTGAGGGCATTTTCCACGATCTGCTGCACCCGGCGGCGGCTGATGCGCTTGTTCTGGTTGGAGAGGAACAGCGCCGGGTCGTCCGTTTCCGCCTGAGAACGCTCAAACAGATACTCCCGCAGTGCCGACATACAGGCTGGGTTCAGATAGACGATGCGCTCTTTTGACCCTTTGCCAAGGACTCGCATCCGCTTTTCGTCCATATCCAAAGAGGAAAGATCCAGACCGACCAGTTCTCCGAGCCGTATCCCGCAGTTCAGGAACAGTGTCAGGATGCAGTGATCCCGGAGCTGCGCCTTTCCGTCTTTTTCGGTGAGGGTCTTCAGGACCTTAAGGCTTTCATTGAGGTCAAGATATTTCGGGAGCGCACGCTTGGGCGAGGAAAGCTCCAGATTGGTGGTCGGGTCGTAGTCGAGCAGCCTTGCCTGTGTGGTGAGGTAGTGGAAAAACCCACGCAGAGAAGAGGCTTTCCGGGAACGTATCTTGTCGTGGTTCCCACACTCCGAAGCCACGAAGCCATAAAACCGATGGATGTCTCCCAGTGTGACCGTGCGCATGTCCGCAATGGTAATGTCCCGGATGCTTACCTCCTGTAACATATCAGCAGAGATATCCGGCACATCCGCCCGGTCAAGCTTCAGAAAGCGTAAAAACTGCCGCACGTCCTGATAATACACACTGACTGTGCTTTCCGCAAGTCCCTTGACAACAGACAGGTGTGTGATGAATTCATTCAGGAATGTCGGGTTTTCGCTGCGTTGGATCTGCATAGAGATGCCCCCTTTCTTTTTCAGTATATCACAGATCTGCAATTTTTGCAAGCCGTATTTTTTAGGGGGAGTGGATAAACAGAGGGTTTTTGAAAGTATTCCGACCTTTGCCGCCGTAAGGTGGCATTGGGAGGGAAATCAAAAGTTTTTTGATCCAGCTTTTTTTCAAAAAAGCTGGCGGGAGTCCAGAGGGCAGCGGCGGCAGGCTGCCGCCTCCGTGGTGTCGCCCAATGCGCCTGACGGCGCAAAGGGCGACTGCTTTCAGGTAAGATAAAAGCAGCAGGCATGCAAGCCGACCTTTGCGGCGTAGCCGCATTGGGAGGCAGGACGGGTGCAGTGTCACGCTGCCGGCGAAACACTTCTATACCTCGCCCTTTTCAGGGGGTGAAGTCCAAAAACAGCATGGATGCTGTTTTTGGACGAGGGGGCACTTTTGGCAAAAAAGTGCCCCCCTTCTTCCAATTATTAGGTACTATCCTTTCCGCCCTTGGGCGGAAACAGAGTGAATGTACATAATAACCGCAATTTATCCACTCCCTTTTTAGGAGCATTGCCCGATCTATAGGAACAGAAGTGCCACAAACAGAAAACCGGCTGTGATCCCGGCTTTCCCTGTTAGCTGACCGGAATGAACGGCAGCTCGATATATGTCTCCGCCGGCACATCGATCGCATATGTTTCAGCAGGTGCAGTGACAGTGGGTGCTTTGCCGGTGAGAGCAGGGGACTCTTCCGGTGGCAGAACGGGCAGTTCATTTCCGCCGGGTAGGATCTCTACCCCCGTCTGTAAGGGTACTGCGATCTCCGGGTCAGCGTCAGAAACAACAGACCCTGCTGCGATCGTTTCTGTGGTGCTGCCGGATGTACCGGAGATCTTGGTTTCCGGCACAGTGACGGCAGCCGTTTCGGTACGGGCAGTTGTTACAGCAGCCGTGCTGCTCCCGGACGATGCGGCTGTTTCTGTTGTGTTTGTCGTATCGGTGCTGCCGCCTTTGCAGGCGCAGAGCATCAAAGTCAGCATGATGCCCAATGAAAGTAAGATCTTTCGCATAGTGCCTCCTGTTGATCTGATCATATGTTCCTGACTTTATTGTACCGCATCAGACGGGAAATGTCAAGTCTTTTCCGGAAAAAAGAGACTGCTGCACTTTCAGGAGCGCAGCAGTCTGGAGCCCGTCAGGGCAAGGTATCGTTTCTGTCCGCCCTGCCGGCAGCCGCACAGAGACAGGCTACAAACAGCCCGACCGTGCCGCCGAACAGCGTTCCTAAGAAAAATCCGATCATTTCATAGCCTCCACAGCCCTGTTTTCATCAGGTGCTGCCATACAGTTTTCCCAGTTTCTCGGGCATTATTCAGATCTTTGCGTAAAATTGCAAAAAAATCTTGACAAATGCTTCCGGATGTGGTATAATAGTAGTGTTGCCGGTGTGTCGGAATGGCAGACGAGACAGACTCAAAATCTGTTGTCCGCAAGGGCGTGTGGGTTCAAGTCCCACCACCGGCATGACTGGTGAGGTCAGGAACGTGAGGAGATTTCCCCTCAGCGGTCTCCTGACCTTATTTTTATAAATGAGAGATACAAAGGAGTACAGCATGAACCAGAAAGACCTGTCAGAACTGAAAAAGCATTTCCTGCCGGCAGATGACCTGCTGACCGTGCAGAGAGTATTTTCTACCTTTATTGATTCCGAAAAGACGCTCCGCTGTAAAAGCGTGCGCAGCTTTGCGGAAGTGCCGGATGAGGAGATGAGCGTCCTCTATACCACGCTTGCAAAGGTGCTGAAGGGCAAGCTCGGCAAGGGACTGATCGAGTACGATTTCCCGAATGAGGTCTACGAGGATGACCAGCCGCAGAATCTCCTCTGGGAGCTGCTGGAAAAGGGACTGGATGACGAGGAACAGATGGAGAAGTGCATAGCCCATATTACCGAAAAAATGGTCTACACGCTCCCCTATGCCGTGTTCATTGCACAGTGCAATTATACCGTATTCGAGAAGAATAAGCTCGGTGAGAAGAACAAGTACGACAGCCGGGAGTTCCGGTTTCTGGTCGCAGCCGTCTGTCCCGTTGAATCAAGAGTGGACGGGCTGATCTATGACGAGGATGAGAACAGCATCATCCGCAAGACCCACTTTGACCGGGTCGTTGCCGATGCGCCGACAGACGGTTTCCTGTTTCCGACATTCACAGGCAGAGGACCGGACGTGAACCACGTCATGTACTTCACCAAAAAGCCCAAAGAGCCAAATGTTTCCATTGTGGAAGATGTGCTGGGCTGTCACTATACCCTGTCTGCTGAGGAGGAAAAGGAAACGTTTCGTGCCGTGCTGGACAAGGCGGTCGGCGAGGAACTCAATCTTAATGTGATCGCCAGCATCAACGAGAAGATACAGGACTACGCCAAGACCTTCAAGGACGAACCCGAACCGCCCGTAGTCAGCGATATTTTCGTCCGGGATGTCCTGCTCGATTCCGGTGTGACACAGGAACACGCCGAAGCGGCACAGGCGCTGTATCAGGAGGCAACGGAGGGCAATTTCTTCATCGCATCCAACCTCACGGACTCCAAGACCACGCTCAGTACCGGCGGCGTGACCGTCAGCATCAGCGGCGATGCGACCGACAAGATCACCACACGGGAGATCGACGGCAGACGTTTTCTCCTGATCTCCCTCGAAGACCCGGAGATCATCGTCAACGGTTTCCAGATGAAGATGTAATGGGGATAAAAAAGCGCATACCCCCTTGCCAAACCATATGAAATGTGGTATAATAGAGTAAGATGAGACCTTTAATCCTGTCCAGAGAGGCAGACAAGGCATCAGACTGTGGAGAAATCATGCTTGGAACACGGGATCCCCGTGCATGAGCCGAGCCATACACGCTGATCTGTCTGCCGGCAGGTCAGCGTTTTTTGATAGCGGAGGTGAAAGTTTTGGGAAAGCATACCATCATCATGGATGAAAATGCCGTCCGCCGTGCCATGGCACGCATCACCTATGAGATACTGGAACACAACAAGGGCGCAGAGGATGTCTGTCTGGTGGGCATCCTGTCAAGGGGTGCCGTGATCGCACAGCGCATCGCTGCCAAAATACAGGAACTGGAAGGTATTTCCGTGTGCTGCGGCGTGCTGGACATCACGCCCTACCGGGACGATCTGCCGCCGGACAGCAGCCGTCCGGACAGGACGGTCATCGACTTTCCCATGAAGGATAAGCACGTTGTCATCTGTGATGATGTGCTCTACACCGGAAGAAGCACCCGTGCGGCGATCGATGCCGTGATCCGCCGGGGCAGACCACGGAGCATCCAGCTTGCGGTATTGGTGGACAGGGGACACCGGGAAGTGCCCATCCGCCCGGACTATGTGGGAAAGAATCTCCCCACTTCCCGGAGCGAAAGCGTTCAGGTCTATGTGCGGGAACTGGACGGTAAGGAACAGGTTTGCATCGAACAGCCGGAGACCGGCGGAAAGGAGCAGGCATGAAACTGCTGATCCGGAATGTCCACGCCGTGGACAGAGGACTTGACGAGGTAACGGATATTCTGATCGAGGACGGTCGGATCGCCCGTATGGGCGCACAGCTCAGTGAGCCTATGGGCGAGCAGGACAGGACGATCGACGGGAGCGGACTGACAGCCATGCCGGGTCTGTTCGATATGCACGTGCATTTCCGTGACCCCGGACAGACGCATAAGGAAGATATCCTGACCGGATGCCGGGCAGCTTTGGCAGGCGGCGTGACGGGAGTACTGTGTATGCCGAATACCAAGCCCCCTGCCGATTCACCGGAGGTGCTGCGGTATATTCTTGAAAAAGCCAAAAATACAGGCGTTTCCGTCTATCCGGCAGCCTGTATCACCAAGGGTATGCAGGGAGAAGCCCTGACAGATCTTGCCAAGCTGAAAGCCAGCGGTGCAGCCTGTTTTTCCGATGACGGCAGACCCGTGAAAAATGCCGAACTCATGCGCCGTGCGCTGGAGAAAGCCAAGGAACTGGGGATCCCGGTCGCTTCTCACTGTGAGGATCTGGACATCATAGACGGCGGCATCATGCACAAGGGCAGCGTTTCGGCGGCATTGGGTGTCAAGGGCATGGACAGGGCTTCAGAGGACTCCATCACTGCCCGTGAGATCGTTCTTGCCGCTTCGGTCGGCGGACGGGTACATATCTGCCATGTGAGCACCAAGGGCAGTGTGGAGATCATCCGGGCAGCCAAGGCGCTGGGCATACAGGTGACTTGTGAGACCGCACCGCATTATTTCATGCTTACCCACGAAAAGCTGCGTTCCGGCAATGCCAATGACCGCATGAATCCCCCGCTGCGGGAGGAGTCCGACCGTGCAGCCATAGAAGCTGCCGTGCTGGACGGGACGATCGACTGCATCGTGACCGACCATGCACCGCACACCCCGGAGGAAAAGGCGAATTTCACCCTCGCCCCGAACGGTATCGTCGGGCTGGAAACTTCTCTGTCCGCTGCCCTGACAGCACTGTACCATACGGGCAAGGCAGACCTGCAAAAGATCGTGGAGCTGATGAGCATCCGTCCACGGGAAATTTTAGGTATCGCTCCGGAACAACTCTGCACTGGTGCTCCGGCTGATCTGATATTAGTGGATACCGGGCAGAAATGGGTCGTGGATCCTGAAAAATTCCGCAGCAAGTCCCGCAATACGGCATTCCGGGGCATGGAGCTGACCGGCAGAGTGCAGATGACCATAACAGGCGGCAGGATACGCTATGAATACGGAAACGTCATGTGACGATACTGCATTACGAAAGGAGCAAACACCATGAGCTTTGACAGACTGATCGACAAGATCAAGGCGATGAAAAATCCCTCGGTAGTAGGGCTTGATCCGAAGCTGGACTATGTCCCGGAATTTCTGCGGCGGGAATTTGAGCAGGAGGATGGATGCAGTCTGCGGGCTGCCTCCCGTGCGATCTTTGCATTCAATAAGGCGATCATCGATGAAATTCACGACATTGTACCTGCGATCAAGCCGCAGGCAGCCTACTACGAAATGTACGGCTACAACGGCATGAAGACCTTGGAAAAAACCATCCGCTATGCCCGCCTGAAAGGAATGTTCGTCATCACGGACGGCAAGCGCAATGACATCGGGGCGACTATGCAGGCATATGCTGCTGCCCATTTGGGGACAGTAACGGTAGGCGAAAATGAGCTGGAACCGTTCGGGGCAGATGCGCTGACCGTCAACGGCTACCTTGGCTCGGACGGCATCCAGCCGCTGCTCGACGTGTGCAAAGCACGGGACAAGGGCATTTTTGTACTGGTAAAGACCTCCAATCCCTCCAGCGGGGAATTGCAGGATCAGCTGATCGACGGCGTGCCGCTCTATGCAAGGATGGGCGATCTTTGCGAACAGTGGGGCGCAGATACGATCGGGAACTATGGCTATTCCGCAGTGGGTGCGGTCGTGGGTGCGACCTATCCTGCACAGCTCAAGGAATTGCGGGAGCGGCTACCGCATACGTTTTTCCTTGTGCCGGGGTACGGCGCACAGGGCGGCGGCGCAGAGGGCGTTGCAGCGGCATTTGACAAAAACGGTCTGGGCGGCATCGTGAATTCCTCAAGAGCCGTGATGTGCGCCTACCAAAAAGAGGGCTGCGACCCGAAGGATTTCGCCAAGGCAGCCCGCCGGGAAGTCATTCGTATGCGTGACGACATCACAGCACATATCAGCCTGTAAAGAAAGCGATTGGATCCCCGGCACTGCATTATAAGAGGAAAGGATGTATGTTATGGCACTTATCAAGGACGGCAGACCTGCGTATCTTGTCCTTGCGGACGGGCAGGTATTTACCGGCAGGAGCTTTGGCGCTGTCGGAACGGTCATCGGAGAGGTCGTGTTCACGACCGGTATGACGGGCTATCAGGAAACGCTCACCGACCCCAGCTATTACGGGCAGATCGTGACCCAGACATTTCCCCTGATCGGAAATTACGGTGTCAATTCCGAGGACTTTGAATCCGCACAGTCCTATGTCAGCGGTTACATCGTGCGGGAGTGGTGCAATGCGCCCTCTAATTTCCGCTGTGAGGATACGATCGACAGCTTCCTGAAAGCACATCATATCATCGGTCTGTACAATATCGACACCCGCCGCCTGACACGCACCCTCCGGGAAGCCGGTGTCATGAACGGTGCCATCACAACAGAAAAGCCTGATGTGGAAACGCTGCTTCCGCAGATCCGGGCATATGCCATCCGGGACGCCGTTGCCCATGTGACAGGCACAGAACTGCGCACGTATGCCCCGGCGGAAACGAAATACCGTGTGGTGCTGTTCGACTTCGGGTATAAGCGCTATATCCGGCAGTCCCTTGTTGACCGGGGCTGTGAAGTGCTTGTCGTACCTGCCAATACGACAGCGGACGAGGTAAAGGCACTGCACCCGGACGGTATCATGCTTTCCAACGGACCGGGCGACCCGTCTGAAAATACAGAGATCATTTCCAATTTGCAGGAGATCGCAAAGCTTGGCATCCCCATTTTCGGCATCTGCTTAGGGCATCAGCTCATGGCGCTGTCGCAGGGCGCAAGGACGGAGAAGCTCAAGTATGGACACCGGGGGGCAAACCAGCCGGTCATTGACCTTGCCAGCGGCAAGACCTACGTCACCAGCCAGAACCACGGCTATGCCGTAGTCGGCGACAGCCTGCCGCCGGAGATCGGTGAGGTCTCACATAGCAATGCCAACGACCGCACCTGCGAGGGCGTGCGCTACAAGTCCTGCAATGCGTTCACGGTGCAGTTCCACCCGGAGGCACACGGCGGACCGCTGGACACGGCATATTTATTTGATGCATTCACCGCCCGCATGGACGAGTTCAAGAAGGAGGCTGAATAAGATGGGACTGCGCAGCGATATCCGAAAAGTGCTTGTCATCGGTTCAGGACCTATCATCATCGGACAGGCAGCGGAATTTGACTATGCCGGCGCACAGGCTTGCCGTGCCCTGAAACAGGAGGGACTGGATGTCGTACTCATCAACTCCAACCCGGCGACTATCATGACCGACAAGGCAATGGCAGATAAAATTTATATCGAGCCGCTTACACTGGACGTGGTGAAGCGTGTGATCGAGATCGAAAAGCCCGACAGCGTGCTGTCTACTCTCGGCGGACAGACAGGGCTGACACTTTCCATGCAGCTTGCGGCGGAGGGCTTTCTGGAGAGCCACAATGTCAAGCTCCTCGGTGCTGACCCGGAGACCATCCACAAGGCAGAGGACAGACAGGCATTCAAGGACACCATGGAGAAGATCGGTGAACCCTGCATCCCCTCAAAGGTCGTGGAAACGGTAGAAGGCGCTGTCGATTTTGCCGGAGAGATCGGCTATCCGGTCATTGTGCGCCCGGCATTCACGCTCGGCGGTACGGGCGGCGGCATTGCCAATAACGAAGAGGAACTGCGGGATATTTCCACCAACGGTCTGCGTCTTTCTCCCATTACACAGGTACTGATCGAAAAATGTATCAGCGGCTGGAAGGAGATCGAATTCGAGGTCATCCGTGACCGCAAAGGCAATGTCATCACTGTCTGCTCCATGGAGAATTTCGACCCGGTCGGTGTGCATACGGGCGACAGTATCGTTATTGCTCCGGCAGTCACGCTGTCTGACCGGGAATATCAGATGCTCCGGACGGCATCCCTGAATATTATTTCCGAGCTGAAAGTCGAGGGCGGCTGCAACTGTCAGTTTGCCCTTCACCCGGAAAGCATGGAATATGCCGTCATCGAGGTCAATCCGAGAGTGTCCCGCTCTTCTGCGCTTGCCTCCAAGGCGACAGGCTATCCGATCGCCAAGGTCGCCACGAAGATCGCCATCGGGTATACGCTCGATGAGATCATCAATCAGGTAACAGGCAAGACCTACGCCTGCTTTGAGCCGGCACTGGACTATGTGGTCATCAAATTCCCGAAGTGGGCATTTGACAAATTTGTCTATGCCAAGCGTACCCTCGGTACACAGATGAAAGCGACCGGCGAGGTCATGGCGATCGGCACGAGCTTTGAGCAGGCAATGATGAAAGCTGTCCGCTCTACGGAGCTGGGCGTGGACTCTATGAATATGCCGAAATATGAAAAAATGCCCGTGGACGAGCTGCTCACCCGCCTGAAAAACGGCGTGGAGGACGAGCGTTCTTTTCAGGTGTATGCCGCCTTGAAAAAAGGCGTTTCCGTGGCAGAGCTGCACGAGATCACGATGATCGACGAGTGGTTCTTAGAGAAGCTGCGTAACCTTGTGGAGCTGGAAGAATGGCTTGCCGAGGGCGATCTGACGGAGGAAAAATACCGTACTGCCAAGCAGTATGGCTATCCGGACAAGACGATCGAGCGCATTTCCGGCAAGAAATGCCCCCTGCATCAGAATGCTGTCTATAAAATGGTAGACACCTGCGCCGGAGAATTCAAGGCGGAAACGCCCTACTTTTATTCGACATACGACGAGGAAAACGAGGCGGAGCAGTTCATTGCACGCCGGAATAGCGGCAAGAAGAAAGTCATTGTGTTCGGTTCCGGACCGATCCGTATCGGGCAGGGGATCGAATTTGACTACTGCTCCGTGCATTGTGTCTGGACACTGAAAGAGCTGGGCTATGAGGCAGTTATCTGCAACAATAACCCCGAGACCGTTTCCACGGATTTTGACACGGGTGACAGACTGTATTTCGACCCGCTGACCCCGGAAGATGTGGACAATATCATTGCCACCGAACAGCCCTACGGTGTTGTTGTGCAGTTCGGCGGACAGACAGCCATCAAGCTGACCCGTCACCTTGCGGACAGCGGTGTGCGCATTTTAGGCACATCTGCGGACAATATCGATGCCGCTGAGGACAGGGAACGGTTTGACGAACTTCTGGAGCAGTGCGGCATCCCACGCCCGGAGGGTTTCACGGTCATGACAACAGCAGAAGCCGTCAAGGTCGCTGATCAACTAGGCTATCCGGTCTTGCTGCGTCCGTCCTATGTGCTGGGCGGGCAGAATATGATCATCGCCCATTCCGAGCAGGATGTCGTAGAATACATGGACATCATCACCTCTCACATGATCGAAAACCCCGTGCTGATCGACAAGTACATGATGGGTACAGAGGTCGAGGTCGATGCGATCTGTGATGGCAAAGACTTCCTGATCCCCGGCATTATGGAGCATATCGAGCGTGCGGGCGTGCATTCCGGCGACTCTATTTCGATCTATCCGGCGCAGAACCTTTCCCAAAAAGTGCGTGACACTATCGTGGAGTATACCCGCCGTCTTTCGCTTGCACTGGATGTTGTGGGACTGGTCAATATCCAGTATGTGGTCTATCGGGGGGAGGTCTATGTCATTGAGGTGAACCCCCGTTCTTCCCGTACTGTACCCTATATCAGCAAGGTCACGGGCATCCCGATGGTAGACATTGCCACAAAGGTCATGTTCGGGGCGACCCTGAAAGAACTCGGCTACGAAAGCGGTCTGTATCCGGAGGGCAATTATGTAGCCGTCAAAGTGCCTGTGTTCAGCTTTGAGAAATTGCAGGACGTGGACACGATGCTCGGACCGGAAATGAAATCGACCGGCGAATGCCTCGGCATCGGCAGGACATTCGAGGATGCGCTGCTGAAAGGGCTCGTTGCGGCTGGCTATGACCTGAAGCGGGAGGGCGGTGTGCTGATCTCCGTCCGGGATTCCGAAAAGCGGGAAATGATCCGGATCGCCGATAAGTTCTCCCGTATGGGCTTTGAACTGTATGCGACCAGCGGAACGGCAAGCTACCTGAACAAGAACATGATCGCCACCAACACGGTGCGGAAGATCTCCGAGGGCAGCCCGAACACCCTTGACCTGCTGGAAAGCGGCAAGATCCATTACATGATCTCCACCTCTGCCAAGGGCAGGATGCCCGCAAGGGATTCTGTGCGGATGCGACGGAAGTCCGTAGAGCGTTCCATCTGCTCTTTGACCGCTGTGGACACGGCGAACGCACTTGCGAATGTGCTGCGCTCCGGGCGGTCTATGGACGATGTGGAACTGGTGGATATTACCAAGATCTAGTCGTATGGTTTGAGATGTATCAGGGCTGTCTGGATGCCTATTCTGGGCGAAAGCAGGCAAGTGTCATTGAACTGGATGACAAGGAGTACCAACATGACAAATTACACACAGGGAGCATATCCCATTTTAGAGAAGCAGGCGATCGCACAGGATACGTACAGTTTTACACTGTACTGTCCGGCAGTTGCAGAGAACGCAAAGCCCGGACAATTCGTCCACATCCTCCCGAAAGGCTTCGGGCTGCGCAGACCGATCTCCATTGCCGGTATCGACCCGGAACAGGGCACGCTGCGGCTGGTGTTTGCAGTGCGTGGCAAAGGCACGGATGTGCTTGCCGGACTGAATAAGGGCGATCTTATGGACATGATCGCACCGCTGGGGCACGGTTTCACGCTGTACCCGGAGGCATCCCATGCGGTGCTGGTCGGCGGCGGTATCGGTGTACCGCCCATGCTGCCGCTTGCGGCATATTACGGCGCAAAGGCAACAGCAATCTCCGGTTTCCGGAGTTTTGCGCAGGTCATTTTGCAGGCGGATCTGGAAGCCTGCGGTGCAAGGACGGTCTGCTGCACGGAGGACGGGACGGCTGGCACAGTCAAGGGTTTTGTGACAGCACCCCTTGAGGAACTGCTGACCGAGGGGGCAGACATCGTTTATGCCTGCGGTCCGGTACCCATGCTGAAAGCCGTTGCACAGGTGTGCGGACGGATGGGCGCTGCCTGTGAGGTTTCCCTTGAGGAACGCATGGCTTGCGGGATCGGGGCGTGTCTCGGCTGTGCGACCCGCATCCGGAAGGCAGACGGGGAACAGTTCCTGCACGTTTGCAAGGACGGACCTGTATTCAAGGCAGAGGAGGTGATCTGGTAATGGCTGATCTGTCAGTGAATATCTGCGGCGTAGCGTTTCAGAACCCCATCATCCCGGCTTCCGGGGTCTTTGGCTACGGGAAGGAATATGCGGCATTCTATCCGCTTTCCAAGCTGGGCGGCATTGCGACAAAGGGTACGACCGGAACGCCCCGCACGGGCAATCTTGCGCCGAGGATCGCGGAGACTCCTGCCGGCATGCTCAATGCCGTCGGTCTGCAAAATCCGGGCATCGATGCCTTTATCGAAAAGGAACTGCCCCGGCTTCTGCGTGAAGATACGGTGATCTTGGCGAACATTGCCGGTTCGACACCGGAGGAATGTGCAGAGGTCGCCGCAAAACTCGAACAAACGGCAGTCCACATGATCGAGCTGAACATCTCCTGCCCGAATGTGAAACAGGGAGGTGCAGCTTTCGGGACATCCTGTACCATGGCAGAACAGGTGACGGCTGCTGTCCGCAAAGTGACTGCCAAGCCCCTTGTGGTGAAACTCTCCCCGAATGTGACGAGCATTACCGATATTGCCAAAGCCGTTGAGGCTGCCGGAGCGGATGCAGTCTCCCTCATCAATACGCTGCTGGGCATGCGCATCGACATCCGCACGAAGCGCCCTGTTTTGCGCAACAATGTCGGCGGACTTTCTGGTCCGGCTATCTTTCCGATCGCAGTGCGCATGGTGTGGCAGGTCGCTAATGCCGTGAAAATACCAGTGATCGGTATGGGCGGTGTCACGACCGGAGAGGATGCCATTGAGCTGATGATGGCAGGCGCATCCGCTGTGCAGGTGGGTATGGCTTGCTTTACCGATCCGTATGCCCCGTTGCGGATCATCCGGGAGATGGATGATCTCCTTGATAAAAACCACATTCCCGCTGTCCGTGACATCATCGGCACGGTGCAGCCGTGGTGACGGAACATGAGGATCATGGGTGTAGACTTCGGGGATGCCCGGACAGGACTTGCGGTCTGTGATAAAGACGAATGGCTCGCCTCGCCGCTGACGGTGGTGCAGGAGCATGATCTTGAACGCTGTGCGCAGACAGTCGCAGAAAAGGCACTTTCCGAAAAAGTGGAGCTGCTCGTCGTCGGCTATCCGAAGAACATGAACAACACCATCGGCGAACGTGCGGAGAAATGCCGGAAATTTGCGGAGCTGCTGCATGAGCTGACGGGGCTTGACTATGTACTGTGGGACGAACGCTGTACGACAGTCGCAGCGCATCAGTACCTTAACGTCACCAACACAAGAGGAAAGAAGCGCAAGGCAGTCGTGGATGCCGTGGCGGCTGTGCTGATACTGGAGGGCTATCTGGGCTACCGGAAACATCAGAAATAGCAAATGCCGCCCTTTGGCAAGGACGACACCTGCGTTCTGTCACTTCATCACGGAAGTGAAATCATCCAGTACATCACCGGCAGCCCGGAGCATTTTCCCGGCATGCCGCTTGATACTGCGCTTTTTGCGGTCGGTGGAACGCACGAGCATGAATGCGGCAGTCCCTACGGTCGCACCGACGGAAATGCCCTTCCAGATCGCTTTCATATTCATTTTATTTCCCCCCTTTGTTTGATCTCTGAGAATAGTATATCCGGAGATCTGCAGAGCTTGCATAGCAGAATTTAGAAAAGGAGAAACTGATGCTGCACATTGTACTTGCCGAGCCAAGGATCCCCGAAAATACCGGAAATATCTCCCGTACCTGTGCCGTGACAGGCGCTGTGCTGCATTTGATCCATCCGCTTGGTTTTCAGATCACCGACAAGCATCTGAAGCGTGCCGGGCTGGATTACTGGGATAAACTGACTGTTTTGGAATATTCTAGCTTAGATGCCTTTCTGGAACAGCACCGGGGAAAATTGATCTATTATTTTACCACAAAAGCCCGGAAATGCTATTCGGAAGTAAGCTACCCGAAAGAAGATGTCTACCTGATGTTCGGCAGGGAAGATGCCGGACTGCCTGAAACACTGCTGTCCGCACATCCGGAAACTGCCGTGCGCATTCCCATGCGCCCGACGCTGCGCAGCCTGAATTTGTCAAATTCTGTGGCGATCGCTGTCTATGAAGTGCTCCGGCAATGGGGTTTTCCGGACATGTCCACCGAGGGGCAGCTCACAACGACTGAATGGTAACAACGAAAGGAGAATTTATGGCAAAGATCAAATTTCTGACCGATACCGCCAGCGATATACCGCTTGCGCAGGCAGAGGCAGCGGATATAGAAATGCTCAGTTTCATGCTGACGATCAACGGCGATTCCTACCGGGAACAGCGTGACCTGTCCAAGGAAGAATTTTACGACCTGCTCGAACACGCAGACGATCTGCCGTCCACCTCGCAGATCACGGCGTTTACCTTTGAGGAACTGTTCCGAAAGTATCTGGACGAGGGCTACACGGATGTGATCTATGTGAGCATCAACGCCTCTGGTTCGGCGACCTATCAGAACGCCTGCAATGCACGGGACACGCTCTATCAGGATTACCCGGAAGCCGCAGAGAAAATGCACATCCATATCCTAGATTCCGGTAATTATACCCTGACCTACGGCTATCCGGTCTTACAGGCAAAGAAAATGGCAGATGAGGGCAAGCCAGTCGAGGAGATCCTTGCCTATCTCGAAGACTTTATTGCGAAGATCGGTGTCTATTTTCTGCCGATGACCCTGAAATATGTAAAGAAGTCCGGACGGCTGACGGCTGCGGCTGCTTTTGCGGGAGAGCTGCTGGGGCTGTGCCCGATCATCCGCATTTCGCACGGTGTTATTTCTGTTGCGGAAAAGGTGCGGGGCGAAAAAAATATCGTTCAGAAAATGACGGACAGGGTCTGCAGCGTGATCCTGCCCGGTTCGCCGTACCTAGTCATCAGCGGGAAATACGATACCTATGCCGCGCAGGTCGCATCTGCCCTGACGGAACGGCTGGGCTATCCGCCGGCAGATACCGGAAAGATCGGTTCGGCAGTCGCTATCAATGCAGGCTATGACCTGACGGCGGTCGCCATGCTCGAAAAGCAGGATTGACATGACATTACAGATCCAACATCCGTCCGTATTGGCAGCCGTTGTCTTACAGGACGGGAAATGCGTTGCGCATTCCGCAGGAGCCGGGAAATGTTACCCGCAATATTCTATCACCAAAAGCCTGACTTCACTGGCAGCCGGAATGCTGATCTCCGAGGGAAATCTTTCACTGGATACGGCAGCCGGTTCTCTGCTGCCGATCCCGGAAAATGCACCGCTTGCTGCCGTGACCTTGCGGGAGCTGCTCACCATGCATTCCGGTCTGGCGCAGCAGCTCCTGTTTGCAGACAGAAAGAACTGCCCGGATCATCTGGCTGCCTGTGTAGCGCAGCCTGTTGTGGAAAAGCGCTTTTTATACAATAATGCAGACTTTTACCTTGCCGGGCGCATGGCAGAGGCAGCAGCAGGAGAGCCGCTGGGGGAATTTCTGTCACGCCGCATTTTCAGACCGCTTGGCATAGAAGAATACGCCTTGGAATATGACACGCAGGGGCATTACTTCGGGGCAAGCGGCTTGAACATCAGTACATATGACCTTGCCAAACTGGGACAGTCGATACTGGAAAAAACGCTGTACCCGAAAGACTACCTCGAAGCCGCTGCCCGCCGTCAGACAGTCAGCGATGACGGCAGGGACTACGGTTACGGTTTCTGGCTGTACGGAGATGTGATCTCCATGAACGGCAAGTGGGGACAGCACTGCCTTATTTTCCCGGCACGGCGGGCAGTCATTGCCGTCAATGCCGACTTGCGTTCCGTGCCGGAGATGACAGCCTTCATCCGGGAGACACTGCTGCCATGTATCAGCTGATCGTGATCGGCGGCGGCGCTTCCGGGCTTGCGGCAGCGGTGACGGCGGCGGAATGCGGTGTCCGGCGCATTGCCGTCCTCGAAAAGCTCCCCCGCACCGGAAAGAAGCTCCTCGCCACCGGAAACGGCAGATGCAATCTCAGTCATGCCGGCATTTCCGGAAAGGCGTATTACGGCACGTTCCGTCCGCAGGAAATTTTGAATGCATTCGGGAATGCGGAGACATTCTTTGCAGGGTTGGGGCTGTACTGCCGGACGGATGCAGAGGGACGGATGTACCCCTACAGTATGCAGGCTGCTGCCGTGCTGGATGCATTCCGGCTGCGGATGCAGCAGTGCGGCATTGCGGAGATCTGCGGGCAGGAGGTGCTGTCTTTGTGGCTTGGCAAAGGCTTCTGGGAAGTGCAGACAGCGGAGCAGACATATACGGCGGAGAAAGTCATTTTCGCCGCCGGCGGTCATGCAGCTCCGCAGCTCGGAACGGACGGCAGTGCATGGGCGTTGCTGGAAAAGCTGCATATCCCCATGATCCAGCCCCGTCCCATCCTCTGCCCGGTGCTGGCGGACGGACTGCATCCGCTCAAGGGCTTGCGGGTGAAGGGAAGGTTTTCTCTGCTGGACGGGAATGCCGTTTCAGCCGTTGAATGCGGGGAGCTGCAATTCACGGAAAAGGCGCTGTCCGGTATCTGTATGTTCAATTTGTCCGGTAAGATCGACACCCGTCGTGTGCGGGATCTTTCTGTTTCTGCGGACTTCCTGCCGGAAGAAACAGTGCCGGAAACGCTTGTCAAACTGCGGCATATCTGCCGTGTCCGCAAAGGGTCAAAGGCGGAAGACCTGCTCACCGGCATGCTCCCGAAGCTGCTCGGCAGAGCCGTGCTGAAACGCTGCGGCATTCCGTCTGACCGGGAGACTCTGACCGGACCGGAGCTGCAAAGGATCGCACAGGCGGTACATGCCATGCGGTTCCCGGTAAAGGGACTGGGCGACTTCAAACAGGCACAGGCAACGGCGGGCGGCGTACACGGCAAAGCCCTCTGTGCGGATCTGGAGGTAAAGGGAAAGCCCGGTCTGTACGTGACCGGAGAAGCGGTCGATGTGCAGAGCATCTGCGGCGGGTATCATCTTCACTGGTGCTGGGCAAGCGGCTGGACTGCCGGAAAAGCTGCGGCAAGGGCATTACAGCAGAAAGGAGCAAGGTCATGATCCGTGTACAGGATCTTCGTCTGCCGCTTGACTACACAGAGGAAACGCTCCGGCAGGCTGTTCTGAAAAAACTGCACCTGCCGCCGGAACGGCTGCTTTCCTGTAAACTGCGGCGGCGTTCCGTGGATGCAAGACGAGATACGGTGACATTTCTCCTGACAGTGGATGTCAAGGTAAAGGGAGAGGCGAAGCTGCTGAAAAAACACCTGAAAGGCGTTCTTCCCGTGCAGGAGCTCCCCTATACCATACAGCCCCTGCAAAGCCCGGAACGTCCGGTCGTGGTCGGCTACGGACCGGGCGGTATGTTTGCGGCATATGTGCTGGCAAAAGCCGGACTGCGCCCGATCGTGCTGGAGCGTGGTCGACCAGTCGCACAGCGGATGCAGGATGTGGCTGCCTTCCGGCACACCGGAAAGCTTGACCCCGAAAGCAATGTGCAGTTCGGGGAGGGCGGTGCAGGGACATTTTCGGACGGGAAGCTGCACACGGGCATTCGTGACCCACGTATCCGGTTCGTGCTGGAGACGTTTGCGGAGTGCGGTGCACCTCCGGAAATTCTCTGGCAGGCAAAGCCCCATATCGGCACGGACAAGCTTACGGAAACTGTGACAACACTGCGGCAGCGTACGGAAGCACTTGGCGGTGAGGTGTGGTTTGGGGCGAAGATGAACGGCTTCATGGCAGAAAATGGCAGACTGACTGGCATTTGCTTTCACCGGAACGGGGAACAGCAGGAGATCTGTACTGCCCATGCCGTCCTTGCCCTCGGGCACAGTGCACGGGATACGCTCGAAATGCTTCACGCTGCGGGAATTGCACTCACGCAAAAGCCCTTTGCGGTCGGTGTACGTATCGAGCATCTGCAAAGTGCGGTCAACAGGGCTTGCTATGGGGCTGATCGGGAGCATCCGGCTTTGGGGGCGTCGGATTACAAGCTGGCAGTCCATCTGCCGAACGGCAGGAGCCTGTACACGTTCTGTATGTGTCCGGGCGGAGAGGTCATTGCAGCCGCCTCGGAGCAAGGTCGTCTTGCCGTGAACGGCATGAGCTGCTTTGCCCGTGACGGCAGGAATGCGAACAGTGCGCTGCTGGTCGGTATCAGCCCGGCAGATCTCGGGAGCGATCATCCGCTGGCAGGTATGGCATTTCAGAGAGAGATCGAGGCGGCAGCCTTTGCGGCAGGCGGCGGAAATTATCATGCCCCCGTGATCTGCGTGGGGGACTTCTTAGCCGGAAAAATTTCCACAGCATTTGGCAGCGTGCTGCCGACCTATACGCCCGGCACGAAGTTCGCCCTGCCGGACAGCTATCTGCCGGGGTTTGTCTGTGAGACACTGCGGCTCGGCATCCCGGAAATGGACAAGCGCCTGAAAGGCTTTGCAGCAGCGGATGCCGTTTTGACGGGCGTGGAATCGAGAAGCTCCTCTCCCGTGCGGATGGTGCGGGACAGCAGCTATTGCAGCGTAGGACTGCACGGCTTGTACCCCTGCGGAGAGGGTGCAGGTTATGCAGGCGGTATCACCTCGGCGTCAGTGGATGGCATCCACTGCGCCGAAGCGATCATTCATGATCTGGGAGGTGCGGTATGGAACGGCTGACGGACATCGGCTATGTCAAGGCATTGCTCGAACGGCATGGGTTTCACTTCTCCAAGGCGATGGGACAGAATTTCCTCGTCGATCCGTCTGTCTGCCCCCGCATTGCGGAGCAGGGGAATGCTGCACCGGGATTCGGGGTGCTGGAGATCGGCACGGGCATCGGCACACTCACTGCGGAACTGGCAAAGCGTGCGGACAAGGTCGCAGCCGTGGAGCTGGACAAGCGCCTTTTCCCGATCTTAGAAGAAACGCTGCGGGGATCTGACAATGTGCATGTCATTCACGGAGATGTGATGACATATGACCTTGCCGGACTGATACGGGAGGAATTTGCCGGGCTGCGGGTGGCAGTCTGTGCCAATCTGCCCTATTATATCACATCTCCGGTCATCATGCGTTTACTGGAGGAGCGTCTGCCGATCGAGACGATCACGGTCATGGTGCAGCGGGAAGCTGCACAGCGGCTCTGTGCGCCAGTCGGCACAAGAGAGGCAGGGGCAGTCTCAGTGGCAGTTGCCTATTACGGCACGGCGAAAAAACTTTTTGACGTGTCAAGAGGGTGCTTTCTGCCTGCGCCCCATGTGGATTCCGCCGTCATGCAGATACGGCTGTATGAAACATGTCCGTGGCAGGTGACGGATGAAGCATTTTTTTTCCGGATGGTGAAGCTGGGATTCTCGCAGCGGCGCAAACAGCTTGCGGGCGTGCTGGCAGGGGGGCTTGGCATCCCGAAGGCACAGGCAGCGGCAGGTCTTGCGCAAGCCGGCATTGCCCCGTCCGCAAGGATCGAGGCTTTGACGATGGAAGAACTGACGGCTTTGAGCAATACGATCTGCGGCTATTCCGGAAAATAGCCTAATCGCAGGAAATAGCACTGCCTCTACGGAAACTGCTTTGAATTTGCAGTCTGTTTTGACAAACTATTCACAGTCACTCCTGTATAATAGAAATAAAGAGACCGGACAAGCTCCGGCACTGATTTCTGAAAAGGAGAGGATGGCAGATGATTTGGCAAAAACTGTGGCAGAAAGAAGCGGTGAGACTCCCGGTACTCTGTCTGGGTGCTGTTGCAGGGGGCTTTTTGCTGTCTGTGGGAACGGTGAGCGGCGTTGCTTCACCGCTTGCGGCAGCCATGGCAGGCTGCTGTGAGCCGCTGTATGCGTTTTGTATTTTGCTCGGTTCACTGGCGGCATATGCGGTATCCGGTGCTTCGGCGGGTATGCACTATTTGCTGACATTTCTGGTATGTGTGACCTGTGTGAAAGTTCTGCTCCGGGAGAGCTTTCGTCCGCATACAGTCAGCTTTTTGACGGCAGTGAACGGCATTGCAGCGGCTTTCCTGCTCGATCTGGTATTTTACGGCGGCAGCGGCAGACTGCCGCTGTACATAGCAGAGGCAATGCTGACGGGCGTTGCTGCCTATTTTATTGCAGATGCTGTGGAAGCATTCGGGGCGCACAGGCGCATCACACTGGGGGCAGGGAGAAGTTTTACCTTTGCGCTGTGCTATCTTCTGATCATTACGGCTTTGTGCGGGCTGGACTTTCCGCTCTGCAACGTGGGGAGGATCGTGGGTATCACCGTGACACTGCTGGGGGCAAAGCAGTTCCGGCAGAACGGCGGAACGCTCTGCGGTGCGCTGACGGCTTGCGGTGTTGTGCTGTGCAGTGTGAAACTGGGTATGCCGCTGCTGTTCCTGCCGGTGACAGCGATGCTGGCAGGCTTTCTGTACAAGCTGCCGAATGCCCTGTATATCCCCGTTTTTTTTCTGATGCAGTTCATGAGCAGTGCCGTTCTGGACAGCAGTATCGGGCTGGCAAAAATAGCAGCGGAACTGCTGCTGGCGTGCGGTGTCTATGCGCTGTGCAGCCATGTGGAGCTGCATCGGTTTTTGTGTATGGACACACCTGCCCCCGTGCAGAGCCGTACTGTATATCAGGAACAGCTCGTCGGGGAAGCTTTAGCGGAACTGCGTGAAGAAACTGCTGCGGTGATGCACCGTCTGACCATTGCAGAGCCGGAAGATGCCGTGGCACAGGTGCGCAGCAGTCTTTGCGGCGACTGCAAGGACCGGAATACCTGCTGGCGGCAGCAGGGGACTGCCACGGAACAGGCATTCCGTCTGTTGCTGCATGAGCCTGACCGGGAGCCATGTCCCGCAGCGATAGCACATTGTCTCCGCAAGGCAAAGCTCCGGGAGTGCATGAAGGAAACCTCACACCGGACAGCCTTACAGCAGATGCAGCGTGTTCATATGCTCCAGAACCGTGCAGTTACGCTGGAATATTTGCACCTGCTGGAAGACCTTGCAAATGATTCCGCAAAGCGGCGGGCGGAGCATATCTGCATGCCGGAGACGGGATCGCTCCGGCGCATTTTACAGCAATGTGCCTGCCCGGAGGCAGCCTGCTTTGTCTACCGGATGCGCAGCGGACGGTATGCAGCGGAGATCTATACACGGCAGGCAGAGTTTCCGGTGTCCTCTGTGCAGACATTGCTTGCCCGGAGTCTGGGCGTTCCGGTCTCCGGTGTTTCCATGCCGCAAAACAGCCGCATTTGCTTTTATCAGACACCGCCCTATCATCTCGAGTATGCCGTGCGGAGCGTGAATGCGCCAGCCAGTGAGCGCTGCGGCGACCATGCGGACGGCTTTACGGATGCAGTGGGGGATCAGTATCTGGTACTTTCGGACGGCATGGGCAGCGGCAGTACGGCTTCCCTTGCTTCGAGGATCGCTGTGCGGACATTCCGGCGGATGGTGTGCAGCGGAATGCCTGCTGAAACGGCAATACGCCTTGTGAATACCATGCTGCTGACCGAAACGAACACGGAAAATTTTGCAACGCTCGATGTGCTGATGCTCCATGCGGATTCCGGGGAGCTGACACTTTACAAGTCTGGCGCTGCTGCGACTTTGTTCAGCCACGGGGGACAGGTGCAGCGCATTGCATCCGGGAGCTTCCCCGTGGGGATCGTACCGGATGCAATGCCCTCCCGGAAGCATATGACGGCAGTCGCTGATGATGCGGTCGTGATGCTTTCGGACGGCATTGGAGAAGCAGAGTATCCCTATATCAAACAGCTCCTCTGGCAGGATCTTTCCTTAGAGGAGATCACACAGGCAGTCTGTGAGAAAGCAGCGGTCTTTCACGGCGGTGAAGTACGGGATGACATGACTGTCATTGTTGCCAGATTGTGTGCAGAAAACATGTGCAAGATCAGAAAATTCGACAATACGATCCTTCCGGAACCGATCCCTTCCCCGGCAAACGCTTAAAGAATTGTGCGAGTTGCACAAAAAAGAAAGCCATAAATTATGATAACCTATGAAATTTTGACACGAGCGAGGAAAATACTTGAAACATAGCGTAATTTCTGATAAAATAAGTATAAGGGGGGTAATGCTATGAACGAAATTAACAGCAACCCAAGCAAAACAAACCCGAACGATTTCCCGCTCTATTTATTTTATCAGGGCAAGAATAGTGAAGGCTACAAGTTCTTTGGCGTCCATCCGATCACGGAGGATGGGGTGAAAAAACACCGTTTTCGTGTATGGGCACCCAATGCCGTCAGCATCTCTGTTGTGGGCGACTTCAATGAATGGGATCGTGAAAAAAACCCGATGGAGCTGATCGCAGACGGTGTGTGGGAGGCAGTCGTTCCCGGTCTGGCACAGTTCGATGCCTATAAGTACAGCATCGAAACGAAAACAGGCGAGATCCGGTTGAAATCCGACCCATATGGCAATCACTTCGAGACCCGCCCTGCGACCGCTTCCAAGATCTATGAGAGCAGCTATACTTGGAACGATGCCGCATGGCTGGAGGAAAAGAAGAAGCAGGTCGTTTACAAGCGGCCCATGAATATCTATGAGGTGCATCTGGACTCCTGGAAGCATAATTCGGACGGCACAGTGCCGGATTATCCCACTTTTGCACGTGAAATGGTAAAATACCTGAAAAAGATGTCCTACACCCACATTGAATTCATGCCCCTGACAGAATATCCCTACGACGGCTCTTGGGGCTATCAGGTAACAGGCTATTTTGCACCGACTTCCCGCTACGGAACACCGGATCAGTTCCGTGAGATGATCGATATTTTCCACCAAGCAGGCATTGGTGTCATTTTAGACTGGGTGCCGGCGCATTTCCCGAAAGATGCTTCCGGTCTGTATGAATTTGACGGGACGTGCTGCTATGAATACACCGACCCGAAGAAAATGGAGCATAGATCATGGGGGACAAGGGTGTTTGACTACGGAAAGGGCGAGGTCTGCTCGTTCCTGATCTCAAGTGCCTGCTACTGGCTCGATGAATTCCACCTAGACGGGCTGCGTGTGGATGCGGTGGCTTCCATGCTGTATCTGGACTACGACCGGAGAGACGGCGAATGGACTGCCAACATCAACGGCGGCAACGAGAACCTCGAAGCTGTGGAATTTTTCCGCCACCTCAATGAAGCTGTGTTCGCTAAGCATCCGGATGTCCTCATGATCGCGGAGGAATCCACGGCATGGCCTCTGGTGACAAAGCCGACCGACATCGGCGGTCTGGGCTTTAACTTCAAGTGGAACATGGGCTGGATGAACGACATGCTCATGTATATGTCCCTTGATCCGATCTACCGTGCTTTCAACCATGACAAGCTGACTTTCTCGTTCTTCTATTGTTTCTCGGAAAACTATATCCTGCCGATCTCCCACGATGAGATCGTCTACGGTAAATGCTCCATGATCAATAAGATGCCGGGTCTGGAGGGCGATAAGTTCGCCTCCTACCGTGCGTTCCTTGCCTATATGATGGCACATCCCGGCAAGAAAATGCTCTTTATGGGACAGGAATTTGCGCAGCGCAACGAATGGAATTATCAGACGGAACTGGACTGGCATCTGCTTGAAGAAACACCCCACAAGCAGATGCAGGACTATGTGGCAAAGCTCAATGCACTCTATCTGGATACACCGGCACTGTGGGACAATGATGATTCTTGGGGCGGCTTTAGCTGGATCTCCCATGACGACTACAAGCAGAGCGTCATTGCGTTCCGGAGGATCGCCGATGACGGCATTGAACTGATCGCTGTGTGCAATTTCGTTCCGGTGACACGGGAGGATTACAAGATCGGCGTGCCGTTTGAAGGAGAGTACAAGCTCGTGTTCAGCACGGATGCCAAGGAATTCGGCGGCAACGGACTTGCCAAGCCGTCCTATAAGACCATTGATCATGGTATGCATGGCTTCGATCAGTGCATTTCCCTGACTTTGCCGGCACTTTCTGTGCTCTATCTCAAGCGTGTGATGAAGAAACAGCGCTCCAAGGCTGCTATTGCCAAGGCAGCAAAGGCTGAAGCGGAGACTGTCAAGGCAGAAGAAACTGTCAGTGCTGAAGAATAAACCGATCCACATACAGGGAACACCGGGTAGGTCTGCCCGGATGTTCCTGTATGTGTGAAATGAAATCGTCTATTAGGAGGAGTATTATGAACGCTAAGAAAAAAGTCATTGCAATGCTGCTGGCAGGAGGGCAGGGAAGCAGACTGTATGCCCTGACGCAGAATGTGGCAAAGCCGGCTGTTCCCTACGGCGGAAAGTATCGCATCATTGACTTTGCGCTGTCTAACTGCACCAATTCCGGCATTGACACGGTCGGTGTCCTGACTCAGTACCAGCCGCTTGTCCTCAATGAATACATCGGCAATGGGCAGCCGTGGGATCTGGACAGAATGTACGGCGGTGTGCATGTGCTGTCACCGTTCGAGACCAAAGAGGGTGCGGACTGGTTTCAGGGAACGGCAAATGCCATCTATCAGAATATGCGCTTCATTGAACGGTATGACCCTGAGTATGTGATCATCCTCGGCGGCGACCATATCTATAAAATGGACTATTCCAAGTTGGTCGAGTTCCACGAGAAGAACCATTCCGACGGCACGATCGCAGTCATTGATGTGCCAATGGAGGAGGCTTCCCGGTTTGGCATCATGACCTGTGATGCGGAGAACCGTGTGGTACGGTTCACAGAAAAGCCGAAAGAACCCGAATCGACCCTTGCATCCATGGGTATCTATTGCTTTACATGGTCGAAGCTGAAGAAATACCTCATTGAGAATGAGAATGCCAATACCGGTTCAAAGGACTTCGGCAAGGATATCATCCCGGCAATGCTCCAGAATAAGGAACGTCTGTTTGCCTATACCTTTGACGGCTACTGGAAGGATGTCGGTACGCTGGACAGCCTGTGGGAAGCCAATATGGACCTGCTTAGCCCAAGCGTTCCGCTTGACCTCTACGACCGTTCGTGGAAAGTCTATGCCCGTCATAACAATATGCCCCCGCAGTACATCGGCGAAAATGCCAAGATCGAGAACTCCATGATCACAGAGGGCTCAAGCATCAGCGGTGAGGTGGATTTCTCCGTCATCTTCTCCGGTGTCACCATTGAGGAGGGTGCGGTCGTCAACTATTCCATCCTCATGCCCGGTACGGTCGTGAAGTCCGGCGCAGTGGTGGAATATGCGATCGTCGGTGAGAACTGTGTTGTAGGATCCGGTGCGAAGATCGGCATTAGCCCTGAGAATATCGAAAACCGTGATGACTGGGGCATTGCTGTTGTTGGTCACAATGTAACGATCTCTGCCAATGCGGTCGTCCGTCCAAAGGACATCATCTCTGAGAATGTGTAAGGAGGCTACATAATGGGCGTAAATAATAATGTACTCGGTCTGATCTTTGCATCATTGCATGATTCTGCCGTTGTGGAACTGACGAAGAAGCGGACAATGGGTTCTGTGATGTTTGGCGGCAGATACCGTCTGATCGATTTCCCGCTTTCTAATATGGTCAATTCCGGTATTACGGAAGTCGGTGTCATCACCAAATCCAATTATGGTTCTCTGCTCGATCATCTGGGCACGGGCCGTGAATGGGATCTTGCCCGCAAGAAGGGCGGTCTGAATCTCCTTCCGCCGTTCTCCCAGAGCATCGGAGAGGGCGTGTACAGAGGCCGTCTGGAAGCACTGAATAATGTATGGAATTTCGTGGAATATTCCAACTGTGAGTATGTAGTTCTGGCAGACTGCGACTTTGTTGCCAATGTGAATTTTGCCGAGGTGATCAAGCAGCATATCGAGACAAATGCGGATATTACCGTTGTATGCGGAAAGTATACCTACAGTGAGGATTCCGGTTCCGGTGTGGATGTCATTGAAATGGACGATACCCGCAGGATCCGTTCCGTGCTGATCGACCCGCAGTTGTCCGGGGAATGCAATATCTGCCTTGATATGTATGTGATGCGCAAGGATTTTCTGGCAAAACTCGTCAAGGATGCTGCCAGCCGCAATCAGCCCAGCCTGATCCGTGACTGTCTCCAAGCAAGGGTCAATGAGTTCAATTTCATGGGCTATCAGTTTGACGGCTATTTCTCCAGAATAGACTCCGTCAAGAGCTACTATCAGGCAAATCTTGCACTGCTCAAGCCGGAGAACCGCAATGCACTGTTCCTCCCGAGTGCTCCCATCTATACCAAGACCGGCGACAACGGACCTGTAAAATACGGTCTGGAATCCAAGGTGAAGAATTCGCTCATTGCGGACGGCTGCGTCATCGAGGGAACGGTCGAGAACAGTATCCTGTTCCGTGGTGTCAAGGTCGGCAGAGGCAGCGTGGTGCGCAACTGCGTACTGATGCAGGGAACTGCGATCGCCAACAACTGCCAGCTCACATCTGTCATTACGGATAAGAATGTCACCACCGAGGACGGCAGAGTGCTGACCGGTTCGGAGAGCTATCCTGTCTATATCGGAAAGAACGCTAAATTATGATCTGGAAGGGTGATGAACCTTGAATATCCTGTTTGCTGCCAGTGAGGCTGTACCGTTTGCAGCCTCCGGCGGTCTGGCTGACGTGATCGGCTCACTGCCTGCTGCTATCCGCACCAAGGGGCATGACTGCCGGGTCGTCATCCCGCTGTATCGATCCATGCGCCCTGAACTCCGGGCGCAGCTCACATTCCTGACCAACATTACAGTCGATGTTTCTTGGCGGAAACAGTATTGCGGCATTTTTACTGCGATCTGGAACGGTGTAACGTATTACTTCATCGATAATGAATACTACTTCGGGCGTGAGGGGCTGTATGGCTTCTATGACGACTGCGAGCGCTTTGTATTCTTTTCGAGAGCCGTTCTGGAGATGCTGCGCTATATCGACTTTGCTCCGGACATCATCAACGAAAACGACTGGCAGACGGCACTCATTCCGGTATTCTATCAGGTATTCTACAAGTACCAGCAGGGCTATCAGAATATCAGGCACGTGTTCACCATCCATAATATCCAGTATCAGGGGTGTTACGGCAGGGAAGTGCTCAATGAGGTCATGGGCATACCGCTTTATCACATGGGTATTTTGGAATATGACGGTGCGATCAACATGATGAAAGGTGCTATTGAGACAGCAGATAAGATCACGACCGTCAGTCCCAGCTATGCGTGGGAGATCCTTGACCCATGGTATTCGCATGGGCTTGACAGGATCCTTGTCAATAAGCAGTATAAGCTCTGCGGCATCCTCAATGGGATCGACACGAAGCTGTATGATCCGGCAAAGGATATGCTGATCGCCAAGAAATTCAGTGCATCCCGCCCTGCCGGCAAAAAAGCCTGCAAGGAAGCCTTGCTCTCGGAGCTGGCTCTGCAAGAGGGAGATGAGCCGGTCATTGGCATCGTTACACGCTTTGTTTCCCACAAGGGCATTGATCTGATCCGATACGTATTTGAGGACATTGTCGGCTTAGGGTATAAATTCGCCATTCTTGGCAGCGGGGAAAAGGTCTATGAGGATTTCTTCTCCGAAATGCAGTGGCGCTATCCGGACAAGGTCAGCGTGACGCTTGGCTTCCAGCCGGATCTGGCACGAAAGATCTATGCGGGGGCGGATATGTTCCTGATGCCGTCGCAGAGCGAACCCTGCGGTCTTGCACAGATGATCTCCATGCGGTACGGTACGATCCCCATTGTGCGTGAGACAGGCGGTCTGCGGGATTCCGTCAGGGATGACGGTGACAAGGACGGGAACGGCTTTACGTTCAAGACCTACAATGCGCATGACATGCTGGATGCCTGCCGGAGGGCAAGGGAGGCTTATGATGTGCATGAGGAATGGAGCAAGCTCGTGAAGCGGGCGCTCTCCACTGATTTTAGCTGGGAACGGTCTGCGGATGCCTATATCGGACTATATAAGGAACTTTGCAGCAATTAAAAGGGACTATCCCGGCAAAACAGCATAGAGGAAAAGAAAGAGGGTGCGCATTCTGCGGAATGCGCACCCTTCAGGCTATGCGTTGGCTGTGGAAGCTTCATACGCCTCCCGGACAGCTTTGGAGAGCTGATCGGAGCAGGAAGTCTGTTTGTAGCCGCAGAGAACGCCGCTGAGTTTCTTCTCGATCTCCTCGACGGTGCTGCCCTCGACCAGAATGGAAATGGCTTTCAGGTTGCCGTTGCAGCCGCCTGTGAAGCGGACATTGTGAACGACATTTCCGTCCAGATCCAGTGCGATCACCTGCGAACAGGTGCCATGTGTCTTGTATTCGTAGTGAAACATGATAATACCTCCTCGATCCTGCTTTCAGTTTTCTATGGATCTTGTGGATCCAATGCGGGCAGCGATCATGACTGATCCCAGATCCAGTATAGCATATCTGTAAGAATTTGTCAAGGGCACATTTAGGATCTTTTGTATATCGTATCACTGAAAGGCATGAAATACAGCAGTTTCGATAAAGCCATTCTGCATTTTTCACAGAATGCCTGTTTATGGTAAAATAGAAATGCAGAAAAAGGGCTCCAAAAGTGCATAGGTAAAATGAAGCCGCCGAGCCGTTGTC
>CANQNG010000017.1 GCA_947625155.1 uncultured Clostridia bacterium | reverse complement strand
GGTGCAGACGGCGCAGTCGGTCCGACTGGTCCTACCGGGGCTACTGGTGCAGCGGGTGCAGACGGCGCAGTCGGTCCGACTGGTCCTACCGGGGCTACTGGTGCAGCGGGTGCAGACGGCGCAGTCGGTCCAACTGGTCCTACCGGGGCTACTGGTGCGACTGGAGCAGACGGTGCGGTCGGTCCGACTGGTCCTACCGGGGCTACTGGTGCGACTGGACCGACAGGACCTACCGGAGCAACGGGTGCGACAGGCGCAGACGCAGTGCTGACTCCGGCAGCAGCAGTGGCAGCGCTTGCCGATCCGGCTACGGCGACCACCGAGCAGATCGCTACACAGTTCAATGCACTGGTGACAGCTTTGCAGGCTGCAGGACTGGTGGCTACCTGATCTCACGGAAGAAACAGCATCGCCTTCGGGCGGTGCTGTTTCTGGTCTTATTTTGCAAAAAGCTGTTTGAGGGCTTCGGCTTTGTCCGTGCGTTCCCACGCAACGTTCAGGTTTTCCCGCCCGAAATGCCCGTAGGCAGCGACTTTTCTGTACTGCGGGCGGCGAAGATCCAGCATCCGGATAATGCCGTCCGGTGTCAGATCAAACGTCGCTGCGACAGCATCGGCAAGCGCCTCGTCCGGAACAGTTCCCGTCCCAAAGGTATCCACCCGGATCGAGACCGGTCTTGCCACGCCGATGGCATAGGCAAGCTGGATCTCACACTTTTCCGCAAGTCCGGCTGCTGCAATGTTCTTGGCAATGTAGCGTGCTGCATAGGCAGCACTTCTGTCCACCTTGGTCGGGTCTTTGCCGGAGAAAGCCCCTCCCCCGTGCCTTGCATAGCCGCCGTAGGTGTCCACGATGATCTTCCGACCGGTCAGACCGGAATCCCCCTGCGGTCCGCCGACCACGAAACGTCCGGTCGGGTTGATGAAGATCTTGGTATCCTTGTCCATCAATTCGGCAGGGATAACGGCATCAATGACAAGTTCCCGGATGTCCTCACGGATCTGCTCGGCAGGAATGTCATTGGCATGCTGCGTGGAGAGCACGATAGCATCCACACGGCTGGGCTTACCGGCTGCATCGTATTCCACAGTGACCTGTGTTTTTCCGTCAGGGCGCAGATAGCGGAGCGTACCGTCTTTCCGCACCTCTGTCAGTCTCATAGAAAGCTTGTGCGCCAAAGAAATGGGCATCGGCATCAGTTCCGGCGTTTCATTGCAGGCAAACCCGAACATCATCCCCTGATCGCCTGCCCCCGTTTCCGGTGTACCGCCGCTGTCGCAGGAACCGTTCACGCCCATGGCAATGTCCGGCGACTGTTCGTCAATGGCAGTCAATACGCTGCACGTATGCCCGTCAAAACCAAATTTGGCACGATCATAGCCAATATCGACCACGACCTGCCGGGCGATCTTGGCGATGTCCACTTTTGCCTTGGTGGAGATCTCGCCCATGCAAAGGATCATCCCCGTTGTGACAGCCGTTTCACAGGCAACACGGGCAAGGGGATCCTGTGCCAGAATGGCATCCAGAATGGCATCGGAGATCTGGTCGCAGATCTTGTCCGGATGTCCCTCAGTGACGGATTCGGATGTAAAAAGTCGTTTCATATTCTGACCTCCTGTAGTTTCATGCGGCACACAGAGGCGGTCAAAAACGGCATCCGGTCTCCCGAATGCCGTGAATGAACTGAAAATTCCTCATCTCTCGGTAATACCGCAGGATTTAGCACCATCAGCAATTTCTGCCAGGTTGCCGGGCTTCACAGGACCTGTTCCTCAGCCTCTCTTGATAAGGGTATTTAGGCTAAACGCTGCTGCAAACACAACTGTTTCACAGCGGAACGATAGCTAGAGTTATGCCGCTGTCGATATTATACCATATTCGGCGTATCTTGTCAAGGGGCAGATCCTAAAAGAAAGTCCTTGTGCGCAAAGTGTCAGCCAGCAAAAGGTCTGCCGCTCTTTCTATGTCATGCTCGGATGTTGCCATATCTCTATCTCTCGATTTTGGCTGGTATGGCTAACTATCACGAACTTCAAATGGCTGCTGCAAACGATGACTGGGTTTTTTGAAAAACTGACCCCGCCGCTTTCGGGAAGCGGCGGGGCGATCTGTTTTTATGCAGCAGCCGTTGGCTTGGCGGTGTCGGCAATGGTCTTTGCCCCTCTGCGTTCATTCCACCATACCCACAGGGTCGGGGCAATGCACTGGGAGGAGTACGTACCAGCGATCAGTCCGAACGTCATCGGCACGGAGAAGCTCAGGATGCTCTCCACATGGAACAGATAGGCGATCACGCTGATGATGATCATAGTCGAAATGGTCGTGATCGAGGTGCGCAGAGAACGGCGGAGCGTCTGGCTCGCACTGGTGTTGACCAGTTCGGCGATGGTCGTCGTGCGGAGCATAAGGCGCTGGTTCTCACGGATACGGTCGTAGACGATGATCGTGTTGTTGATCGAGTAACCGAAGATCGTCAGGATCACTGCCATGAAGTTGGAGTTGATCTCAAATCCGCACAGCACGAAGCTGCCGTAGGTGATGATGATGTCGTGCAGCAGCGTCAGGATCGTGAACACACCCGCCGACCAGCCGCTGATCTTCTTGAACCGCAGAGCGATGTAGATGATCAGCAGAAGTGCGGCAAAAATGACTGCCACGATACACTTCCCGAAGAACTCCCGACCGGAGGACGGGCTGACTTCATTGCTTTCCAGTTCCTCAATGCTGTTGTCCGGGTAAGCATTCTGAACGGCTTCCAGCATTTCCGACTGCTTGTCCAGTGTCAGGCTCTCGTCATAGCTGAACGAAATGGTCAGGATATTGGTATCCGCATCAAAGCTTTCGCCCTTCTGGAGCGTAACAGGTGTACCAAGCACCTCTTCCACGGCAGATCTGCAGGCGTTCTCGTCCAGATCACCGCTGTAGGAGTACGAAACGATCGTACCGCCCTTGAAGTCGATGGCGATCTCTACACCGAGGAACGAAGTGCAGAACGAAAGCACGATCAGAACAGAAGAGAGGATGAAAAACACCTTTTTCGTTTCGCTGAACTTGCGGATCTTCGGCGCTTTATAGCGCTTTTCGCTGTAGCCGTAGAGAGAAGGCTTCTGGAACGCCTTGAAGCGTGCGAGAGACATCGTCATCAGCCTTGCTGCGCCCACGCCCATGATGAAGTTCAGGATCACACCAGCGACCAGCGTGAAGCCGAAAGAGTACACAAAGCCCTCCGTCGTAGCCCCGAATGGGAAGAAAATAGTCGCATCGAGGATCCTTGTGAGCGGATTGGTGTTCGTACCGAAAGCACCCATCAAGATCACCGCAACGATCGCAAGTGTCAGGTTGCCGTCCAAGATAGCGGAGAAAGCGTTCTGATAGCCTGCCTTGAGGGAAGTCTCCACGCTTTTGCCGCGTGCCAGTTCCTCACGGATACGCTCGGCGGTGATGATGTTGCAGTCAACGCCCATACCGATCGAAAGGATGATACCGGCAATACCGGGGATCGTCAGCGTGGAGCTTGGCTGGAAACCAAACCACCCGGAAACCGCTGCCAGCATACCGGCTGCCTGTCCGATCAGACCGATCACGGCGATCAGACCGGGGATGCGGTAGAGTACGATCATGTAGACCGCAATGAAACACAGTGCGATCAGCCCGCTCAGGATCATGGCACGGAGCGCACCGGAACCCAGCGTCGGGGAAAGGGTCTTGGTGCTTGTCGGCTCCAGAGAGAACGGCAGCGCACCGGAATTGATCTGTTCGGCAAGCTCCTGTGCGGATTCGGCAGTGAAATTGCCGGAAATGACCGCTTCGCCGTTGCTGATGGCTTCATTGACGGTCGCACTGGAGATGCAGGTATCATCCATCCAGATGGAGATATAGCCGCCGTTGGCAGCCTGTTCCGCCGTTGCAGAGGCAAAGGCGCTCTTTCCGGTGTCGTTCAGCCTGAGCTGTACGACCCACTGGGAATTCTGCTGGTCATAGCCACCCATGGCTTCATTGACATCCGCACCGGAGATGATGACCTCGCCGTCAGCATCCTGCCCATAGCGGAATGTCAGCTCGGACATCTGTCCCAACTCGTCTACAGCGGCAGCGGGGTCAAAATTTTCCTCGTCCGACTGCCACGGGAAGCGCACGATGATGCGGCTGTTGTTGTAGTCTACATACGTTTCGCTGTCATGGATACCGAGATTTGCCAGCCGCAGATCAATGACCTGCAAGGCAGCATTCATCTGCTCCTCGGTCGCATCCACGCCGCCCTCCGGCTCAAAGGTGACATCTACACCGCCCTGAATGTCGATGCCGAGACGAATGTCATTCAGCCCATGTACATAGATATGCGGGATATCGCCCTTATACCGCAGTACACCAAATACCGTTGTATAGGTGAATGCCAGTATAAATAGCACGACAATGAAAAAGACGGGTTTTCCTACTCTTTTTTTCACGATCTGACCTCCTGTTGCCGCCCTTGTCGGAACATCGGACGGTGTAATCTCTTTTTGCCGCAAAACAAACGACATACATTCCTATTATAGTATAAAACGCACGAAATGTCAATACCTTCCGGGAAATTTTTCTAGATCCGATCCCCGGAAGGTATTTCATGGGAAAACCCCAAATTTTGCATCTGCTATACTTCTCCCCGCTTTGCCCTTGCATTGGCAAGCATGAGCTTGATGCGGTTTTCCTGATTGACACGGGTCGCACCGGGGTCATAGTCAATGGCAACGATATTGGCATCCGGGTAGTATTCCTTGATCGCCCGGCTCATGCCCTTGGCAATGATGTGGTTCGGCAGACAGCCGAAGGGCTGGGTGCAGATGATATTCTCCGTGCCGCTTTCGGCAAGTGCGCCCATTTCAGCAGGTATCAGCCAGCCTTCGCCCATATTCACGCCCTGCCCGATGTAGCGTGTCACAGAAGCCCGGAGCTTCTCAAAATCATGCGGCGGTGTGAATGTGCTATGCTCTTTCATAGTCCGGATGACCCGCTTCTGCTCGGCAAGGAACATTTTGTAGATCATGTGATAGACCGGGGTCGCTGCCGTGTATTTCCCGTAGATCCGGGCATCGTTGACCTTGTTGATCGACCAGTAGAGAATAAATTCCAGCATGGACGGCACGACCGGTTCACAGCCTTCCGAGATGAGAAAGTCCTCCAGATGATTGTTGGCGAGCGGCGAATACTTCACGTAGATCTCCCCGACAATGCCGACCTTGATCCTCGGGATGGAGGAACGTTCGATCTTAGCAAAATCTGCCAGCATCAGCTTGTAATACTTCGTGGTGTTCGTGTAGCCGTTTTTCCGCAGCTCTTTGGACATATAGCGTATCCATTTATCCAGCACCTTTTTGGAGCTGCCCTTGATCAGTTCATAGGAACGGCACTGGTTATAGAGTGTCATGAGCATATCCCCGTAGATGATGCTGTAGATCGCCCGGATGATCATGGGCATGGTGAGCTGCCAGCCGTTGCGGGGGTCTTTCTCCAGACCGACAAAATTCAGGGAAATGACAGGCACCTGCGGGAATGTGTCTTTCAGGCATTTCCGGAGCAGGTGGATATAATTGGAAGCCCGGCAGCCGCCGCCGGTCTGCGGCAGCATGAGGGCAGTGCGGTTGGGGTCGTATTTGCCGCTTTTCAGCGCTTCCATGAACTGCCCGATCACAAGCAGCGCCGGGTAGCAGGTGTCATTGTGGACATTTTTCAGCCCCTCCTCCACGACCGTGCGGGATTCGCTTTCGAGCAATTCACAATGGTAGCCGTAGAACTCAAACACACTGATCAGCAGCCGGAACTGGATGGGCAGCATATTCGGGATGAGTATGGTGTGCGTGTCTTTCATTTCACGGGTAAAGATCGCATGATCCTCCATGACAGGTACTCCTTTCTGCGAAATTTACTGACTGTTCATCGCCGCCAGCAGGCTTCTCAGGCGGATCTTGGCAGCGCCTAAGTTATTGATCTCGTCAATTTTCAACTGCGTGTAGAGCTTTCCGTGGGATTCGAGGATGCTGCGCACCTCGTCAGTCGTGATCGCATCGATGCCGCACCCGAACGAAACGAGCTGCACAAGCTGCATATCCGGCTGTGTGGTGACATACTGGGCAGCCCGGTACAGACGGCTGTGATATGTCCACTGGTTGAGGACGTGCAGGTGGGGCATCTCGCCGAGGGGCGCAACGCTCTCCTCCGTCACCACCGCCAGCCCAAGACTGGTGATGAGTTTGTGGATACCGTGGTTGATCTCCTTGTCAAGGTGATACGGTCTGCCCGCAAGGACGATGATCTTCCGCCCCTGCGCCCTTGCCTGTGCGATGACTTCCTGCGCTTTCTGGGCAATGTCTTTCCGGAAATCGGCAAATGCCTGATAAGCAGCATCCACAGCTCCGGCGATCTCTCCGCCGATGTTGTACTTCCGGAGGGTCTTTTTCATGACTTGGATGACGTTCTTCCGGTTGTTGAGGTCAAGATAGGGATAGCAGAAATTGTCTGCGTTCAAGCCGCTGTGGTTTGCCCGCATCAGCTCCGGATAGTAGGCAACGACCGGGCAGTTGAAGTGGTTATTGGTGTCTGCCTCCTGCAAATTATAGCTCATGCACGGCCAGAAGATGAAGTCCACGCCCTTTTCGAGCAGCGTCTCAACGTGTCCGTGTGCTAACTTTGCCGGATAGCATACCGTATCAGACGGAATGGTGTGCTGCCCCTTGAAGTAGACCTTCCGGTCGCTCTCGCCTGAGATCTCCACACGGAAACCGAGCTTGGTGAACAGGGTATGCCAAAACGGCATCTGTTCGTAGAAGCTGAGTACCATCGGCAGACCGACTGTCGCCCGGCTGCGGGCGGGCTGTTCTTTGGCAAGTACCATGAGGCTGTCATATTTGTAGGTGTAAAGGTCGGGGACTTCGGTGTCACGCTTGACACCTGCGCCCTTTTCGCAGCGGTTTCCGGAGACGAACCGTCCGCCGTCTGAGAATTTGATCACGTTCAGAGAGCAATTCGCCGTGCAGCCGCCGCAGCGGACGTTCTGGGACGTATAGGAGAACTGTTTCAGGGCTTCCGGTGAGATCAGCGTACTCGGTGCATCCGTGAGTGCAGCCTGTTCCTTGGCGTACAGTGCCGCCCCGAACGCCCCCATCAGCCCGGAGATCGCCGGGCGGATGACACGCCGCCCGATCTCACGCTCAAAGCAGCGCAAAACGGCATCGTTCAGGAAAGTTCCGCCCTGAACGACAATATTCTTCCCCAGTTCGTCCACGCTGCGTGCCCGGATGACCTTGTAAATGGCATTCTTGATGATGGACGAGGAAAGCCCGGCGGAGATGTCCTCCACCGTTGCACCGTCTTTCTGTGCCTGCTTGACGGAGCTGTTCATGAACACAGTGCAGCGGGAACCAAGTTCCACGGGATGCTTGGCAAACAGTCCCATCTGCGAGAATTCCGCAATGTCATAGCCCATTGCCATGGCAAAGGTCTGGATGAACGAGCCGCACCCGGAAGAACAGGCTTCATTGAGCATGATGCTGTCGATCGCACCGTTCTTGATCTTGAAGCACTTGATGTCCTGTCCGCCGATGTCGATGATGAAATCCACATCCGGACAGAAGAAAGAAGCTGCCTTGAAATGGGCGACCGTTTCCACGATGCCATAGTCCACCGAAAGCCCTGCCCGGATGAGATCTTCCCCATAGCCGGTGACGGCACTTGCCCGGATGTTCAGCTTCGGGTTCTTGTCGGCGTAGATCTGCTTCAGCTTGGCAGCAATGCGGTCGAGGGGCTGTCCCTCGTTAGAAGCATAATGGCTGTACAGCAGCCGCCCGTCCTCCGTGATCAGAACGAGTTTCGTCGTGGTCGAGCCGGAATCGATGCCGAGGTAGGCATCCCCCTCATATTGTTTGAGGTCCGCATAGGCAAGGTCGCACTGCTTGTGGCGTTCGACAAATTCGGCATATTCCTCTTTGGATTGAAAGAGCACATCGCCGGTGAGCACATCCGAAGCGGCATGGGCGTTCCGTATCTTTTCCAGAAGCATGGCAGCCGTTTTCGGCTGATCCTTGCTCTGATCGGCATAGAGGGCGCTGCCCAGTGCCACGAATACCGGTGCCTGTTCGGGGAAAGCTGCCTGTTCTTCGGTCAATCCGAGCGTGCCAACAAATGCCTTGCGTAAGCCTTTCAGGAAGTACAGCGGACCGCCGAGAAAAAGCACATTGCCCTTGATCTCCCTGCCCTGTGCCAGACCGGCGACTGTCTGATCTACCACTGCCCGGAAGATACTGGCAGCCACATCCTCACGGGCTGCACCCTGATTCAGGAGAGGCTGGATGTCGGACTTGGCGAACACGCCGCACCGGGAAGCGATGGGGTACGTCCGCTTCGCCCGGAGCGCTGCCGCATCCAGTTCCTGCACGGTGATGCCGAGCAGCGTTGCCATCTGGTCGATGAATGCGCCCGTTCCGCCTGCACAAGAGCCGTTCATGCGCTGTTCCACGCCGCCGGTCAGGAAGATGATCTTCGCATCCTCACCGCCAAGCTCGATGACGGTATCTGTCTTTGGATAGAGCATTTTCACGGCAAGGAATGCTGCGTGTACTTCCTGTACAAAGGAGATCCCGGCTGCATTGGCAAGCCCCAGCCCTGCCGAACCTGTCATGGCAGAACGGAACTGCGCCTCCGGAAACTTCCCGGCAATGATCTCCAACTGTGCGGAAACGGTTTCCTTTACCTTTGAAAAATGCCGTTCGTAGGCGGAATGCAGGACAGTTCCCTTTTCATCGCACACCACCGTCTTGACGGTGGTAGACCCTACGTCGATCCCCAAAGCATAGATATTCATGTAATTCCTCCAATACCAAACGCTGCAGCGTGCAGTGCTATTCTCTGTCTATGTATTTAGTACCCTGGACTGCCGATCCGTTACAAAAAACTAAAATAAACGGTCTTCATGCACCAGCCGTCCGTTTTCGAGATAGATACGGGGTACACGCTTGGAAATGCCGCACACGACCTCATAGCCGATCGTTCCATACATGCCTGCCAGATCGTCGGCAGTGATGCATTCGTTTCCGTCCGTGCCGATGAGTGTCACCACGTCACCGACTTCCGGCATGGGCGCATCGGTAATGTCGATCATGAGCTGATCCATACAGACCCTGCCCCGCACCGGACAGCGCACGCCGCCGACCAGCACCTCTCCCTTGTTGGAAAGCAGCCGGCTGTAGCCGTCCGCATAGCCGATGGTCACGGTAGCGATCTGCCGGGACTCCTGCGTTGTGTAGGTACGTCCGTAGCTGATGCACGTGCCTGCCGGGACGGTCTTGATGTGACTGATCCTCGACCGGAGCGAAAGCACTGGCTGCAAGCCCTCCAAGGCGGGCAGTGCCGCATTCGGCTTCAGCCCGTAGAGGATGATGCCGACCCTTGCCAGTGTGGTCTCCGGCTGCGGGTGATAGCAGACAGCTGCACTGTTCATGCAGTGGACGTGTTTCAGGTCCACGCCTTTGCTGCGGAGCTTGGCAGCAATGTGGAGGATCGTCTCTGCCTGCTGTTCGGTGTAGGCGATGCTCTCCTCATCATCCTCATCGGCTGCGGCAAAGTGCGTGAACAGTCCCTCGACCTGCAAGCCGGACAGCTCCAAAATATTCTCCAGTTCCCAGTAGCAGGCGGCACGTTCCTGTGTCTGTACGCCGATGCGCCCCATGCCCGTATCGAGCTTGATATGGCAGCGTACGGGCGCACCCGGCTGCGCAAAGGACGACAGCGCCCTTGCATATTCGCCGGACACAATGGTCTGGATGATGCCGCATTCTGCAAGCATGGGGGCACATTCCGGCGATGTGTAGCCTAAGATCAGAATATCCCCCTCCGGACACCATTTTCTGACCCGCACTGCCTCCTCAAAGCTGGAAACGGCATAGGACCGTATGCCGTCCGCATAAAGCCGGCGGCAGACCTGTTCCTCACCGTGACCGTAGGCATCCGCCTTGACGACGGCACAAGATCCGATCTGCTCCGGGAGCTGCCTGCGGATGAGGGCGGCATTGTGGGAAAGGGCATCCAGTGAGATCTCTGCCCATGCACGCTGACGATACTGCATGAAAGTTCCTTCTTTCTGACTGACTTAAAATGGCTGTATTCGTTCCCATTCTACCGAAAAAATGAAAATTTGGTATCAAATAGGAAAAATATCAAAAAAAATTTCCAAAAAATCGGATCTGCCCCTTGTGATCTTGCGGCAGGTGTGGTATAATGAAAGAGTGACTGCTATGCTTTGGAGGGATGGAGCAATGTTTGAAGAACAGCATGGTCTTCTCAGGGACATTTCACGGCTGAATGCGCTGTGCATTACCGGTCACCGTCCGGAAAAGCTGCCCGGCGGGAAAAAACTGGAATGCCTCAAGAAAACACTGTACTACTATTTAGAATATGCAGTTAAACAGGGATATACGCATTTTTTTGACGGGCTTGCGGACGGGATCGACTTCTATGCAGCGGAATATCTGTTCCGGCTGCGGGAAACGAACCCGGAACTGTATGTGATCGGTGTCCAGCCATCGGAGGATTACGAAGCATTCTTCCGGAAAGCAGGCTACGATCTGGAACGGCTGCACATCATGCAGCAGAATGTGGACAGACTGGTGGTACTGCCGCAGAAAAGCTGGATGCGGGGGGCATTCCTGCGGCGCAACAGCTTTATGGTAGACCACTGTATGGCTGTGCTTGCCGTCTGCTCCGGAGACAGTTCCGGTTCTCTGTTCACCTTTCGGCATGGGATAAAGCAGGGGCTGGCAGGCTGCCGGATCTCTCCCATCCCGCCGGGCGGGGGGCTGCCGGAACCGTCAGACTGGCAGGTGGAGCGCATCGGTTTCTGAGCTGTTCCACACTGCACTCATTCTATTATACCACTTCCTTGCAAAAAAAGCAAGTGGGGAATTTGAACTTTCGCAGAAAAAGAAAAACCTATACTGCACTTTGTTTTCATCAGGGCATGACGGCAGCATCCGGCACTGCCCGAAAAGGAGGAAGATCATGGCAAAAAGAAAGAAAAAAGGACATGTGGCGATCCCGTTCCTGATCACGCTGCTGGTCGGCATCCTGCTCATCGGCGGGGTGGCAATGTTCATTTTCCGCAATCTGGGGATCAATGACATCAATGTCATCGAATGGAACAGCACTGTCAAGAAGCCGACCGCAGCAGACAACATGACATTGCTGTTCGTGCTGGACGAACCGGCAGACAACGAACCGCTGACATTCCTGACGGCAAGGGTCATGCCGGCGGACAAGAAGATGGTGTTCATCTGCTTCCCGTCCAACATGCTGTCCGTTGTGAACGGCAGGCAGGACACGCTGGCAGGCTTTTACGAAAACGGCGGTATCCAAGCAGCTGAGGCAGCCATTGAGAGCGAGGCAGGCATTTCCACTGACCGCTATATCATACTGGATTCGGCAGCGTTCCAGAAGATCTGCAATATCTTTGGCGGTGTGTATTATCAGGTCCCCGCAGGAACGGTCGGCTTTACCGACAGTTCGGATGCGCAGTATCTTGGCCCCGGACAGATGGAGAAACTTATCACCTACCCTCTGTTTGAACAGGGGGAGATCGAGCGCAGCCCCATGGTCGCAGACATCATTACCGAGATGGTCGATCAGGCAGGTCTGGAATCCGAACAGGACGGCTATAAGCGCATCATCGACTCCATGGACAACAATTTCAAGACACTCATCAACATGATGGAGACTGACATCACGTCCCTTGATTACAATGATAAGAAAAGCGCCCTGAAATACATGTACACCTACGGCAGCAACATTGCTTCTTTCCGCATTGCGACCGGTGAGAACGGTGAGGAGAACGATGTATTCATGCTCAACGGGGATTTCAAGGACTCGGTCAAAGACCTGTTTGCGGACAGCGGCAGTACGGAAACACAGGCGGCTTCGGAGTAATATGTATACAAATATATTCGACACACACACCCACTATACGGATACACGCTTTGCTGCTGACCGGGATGCACTGCTTGCCGGGCTGCCGGCAGCAGGCGTGAGCCATGTCATGCTTGCCGGGTGCAGTGTGGCAGATTCGGCAGCGTGCGTGGCGCTGGCAGAACGTTTTGCACATGTGTACTGTGCGGTCGGGATACATCCGGAAAATGCCGATACACTGCAGGATAACTGGCTGGAAGAACTTGCCGCCCTTGCTGAACACCCGAAAGTAAAAGCCATCGGGGAGATCGGGCTGGACTATCATACGCCCGGCTATGATGCGGCACGGCAAAAAAATGTCCTCATCCGGCAGATACGGCTTGCGAAAACACTGGGACTGCCGGTCATGCTCCACATCCGGGAAGCAATGGGCGATGCGATGGAGATCCTCCGGCAGGAACGCCCGGCGGGGGTCATCCACTGCTTCGGCGGCTCGAAAGAGACGGCACGGGAGGCGGCAGGGCTGGGGCTGTATCTGGGCTTCGGCGGTGTGCTGACATTCCCGAATGCCCGGAAAGCCGTGGAGGCGGCAGCCTGTGTTCCAGCAGACAGGATGGTGCTGGAGACCGACTGTCCCTACCTTGCGCCTGTTCCCTACCGGGGACAGCGCTGTGACAGCAGGATGATCGCAGCCGTGGCAGAACGTGCGGCAGAGATCCGGGGTACGGATGCGCAGATTTTGATCGACACCTGCTGCGCAAACGGGAAACGGCTGTTCGGCATAGAATAATGCTTTCGGAGGACAGTATGATCTATTTTGTGGAAGATGATAACGGCATCCGGGAGCTAGTGGTCTATACGCTGTCGGGTGCTTCCATGGAAGCACAGGGCTTTGAGAAGCCGTCGCTGTTCTGGAAGGCAATGGAGCAGCAGTTACCGGATCTGATCTTGCTGGACATCATGCTGCCGGAGGAGGACGGGCTTACGATACTCAAAAAGCTCCGGCGGAACAAGCGGACGGAACGGATCCCGGTGATGATGCTCACTGCCCGCAGCAGTGAATATGACAAGGTCATTGGTCTGGATTCCGGGGCAGACGACTATCTGCCCAAGCCTTTCGGCATGATGGAACTGATCGCACGGGTGCGGGCTTTGCTCCGGCGCACCCAGCAGGATGCGGAAACGGACGGCTACCGGGTGGGCTGCCTGTATGTCAGCCCGGAACGCCATATCGTGCAGGTGGACGGCGAAAATGTCATCCTCACACGCAAGGAATTTGAGATGCTCCTGCTTCTGCTCCGCCATGAAAATATGGTGCTGACGAGAGAACAGTTTCTCGATCAGGTGTGGGGCTATGCATTTGACGGGGAGAACCGGACGGTGGACGTTCACATCCGGACGCTCCGCCAGAAATTGGGAGAAGCGGGCGCATACATCCGCACGATCCGGGGCATCGGGTATAAATTAGAGGTCGATGCACATGAAACATGAACTGACACGGCGCATTTTTACGGCATGTATGCTGGTATTCGTCCTGACGATCGGACTGGTGCTGTTTGTGATGGAACGGTATCAGGAGAAACAAGCCCGCAGTGAAGTGCAGGAGCAGACCGAAGATCTCATTTCCGTGATGGAAGAGAGCGGCACGGAGCTGCTCGGGCAGTTCACGGATGCCGGGCAAATGGAGATCACGGTGTTTGCCAAGGACGGCACGGTGCGGTTTGCTTCCGGCAGCGCACCAGAAACGGGCGAAGCCTTCCAGGATGCACTGGCAGGCGGGACAGGCAGGAGCGAAACATGGGAAGGTCCTCTGCACAGGCGCTTTACATATGCAGCGCAGCTCCCGAACGGGCAGAGCGTGATACAGGTCAGCATAAAGCAGGATCCGGTGTGGGCGCTGCTGCTGAACATGGCAACGCCGCTTCTGGTGCTGGTGCTGCTGATGGTGCTGCTGTCGATGCTGATCGCCGCACAGTTCTCGATGAAGATCATGAAGCCGATCAATGCCCTTGATGTGGAGAATCCGGACGACCGAGATATTTATGACGAAATGAAGCCCTTTGTCCGGCAGATCATGACACAGAACCAGCAGATCTACCGGCAGATGAGCGAGCTGAAAGAAGAACACAGAAAGCAGGATGCCATGCGGCGGGAATTTACTGCCAATGTTTCCCATGAACTGAAAACGCCGCTGACCTCGATCTCCGGCTTTGCGGAGATCATGCGGGACGGCATGGTGCAGGAAAAGGATATTGCCCATTTTGCGGACAATATTTACCATGAAGCACAGCGGCTGATCCTGCTGGTCAACGACATCCTGAAACTGTCCCGGCTGGAGGCAGACGGCAGTCAGCAGGAAGAACGCACATCGGTGGAACTATTTGGGCTGTGCCGGGAGGCAGCAAGCCGCCTTTCCCTGAACGCAGCCAAGCAGGATGTTGCACTCTCCTGCGAGGGGGAACAGGTCACGGTCTCCGGGATGCGGCGGCTTTTGGAGGAGATCGTCTACAATGTCTGCGACAATGCTATCAAATATAACCGGGAGGGCGGCTCTGTCCGCATGACGACCGGAACGGAGGACGGCATGGCTTTTGTGCGGGTGCAGGACAACGGCATCGGCATCCCGTTGGCTGATCAGGGCAGGATCTTTGAACGGTTCTATCGGGTGAACAAAAGCCATTCCAAAGAAGTCGGCGGCACGGGGCTGGGGCTTTCCATCGTGAAGCATGGCATGCTGCTGCACGGCGGAGAGATCACCCTGAAAAGCGCTCCCGACTGGGGAACGGAGATCACCTTGTGGTTCCCGCTCGGCACGGAAACGCCCCAAACGCCTGCAAACTGAAAGGACGCTCTTTCCGGAGCGTCCTTTTTTGGATGATCAGCCCTTTCCGGGCAGCATGGCGGCAAGCTGTTTGCTGGCGTAGGCATTCAGGCTTTCGTCTGCGGTGATGCCCGCAAGGAACTGATACGAACCCTGACAGGCGATCATCGCCGCATTGTCTCCGCACAGCGAGAGCGGCGGCATGTACAGCGAATAGCCGTGCCTGTCACACATTGCCTGCATCGCTCGCCGCAGCCCGGAATTGGCGGAAACGCCCCCTGCCATGGCAATGGTCTTGTAGCCTGTCTGTGCAGCGGCAAGCTCCGTCTTTTCGGTCAGGATGCGGGCGACGGTCGTTTGCAGGCTGGCTGCCATGGACGGGGCATCTATGGCTTCTCCCGTCTGTGCAGCGTGGTGGACGGTGTTGATGACAGCCGTTTTCAAGCCGGAAAAGCTCATGTCCAGCGCACTGCCAGCAACATGTGGCTGGGGGAGGGGGTATTTCTCCGGGTCGCCGTGCTGTGCGGCTCGGTCGATCTGCACACCGCCCGGATACGGGTAGCCAAGCACCCGGGCGCACTTGTCAAAGCACTCCCCTGCTGCATCGTCCCTTGTCGTGCCGAGCAGCCGGAACACCGTGTAGTCCTGCACTTCCACGAGCATCGTATGTCCGCCGCTTACCACCAGACAGAGATAGGGCGGTCTCAGCTCCGGGTGTGCCAGATAATTTGCCGCAATGTGCCCTGCAATGTGGTGGACAGGGATCAGCGGCTTTCCGGCGGCATAAGCGAGCCCTTTCGCAAAATTCACCCCCACCAGCAGCGCTCCGATCAGACCGGGAGTATAGGTCACTGCCACGCCGTCGAGCATTTCCACGGTCACATCCGCCTCGTCCAGCGCCTGCTGCACGGTGGCAAGGATATTCTCACAATGCCGCCGGGAAGCCAGTTCCGGGACGACACCGCCGTATTTCCGGTGTTCCATTGCCTGTGATGCGATCACCGAGGAACGCAGTGATGTGCAGTTTTCCACTACGCTCGCTGCTGTCTCATCGCAGGAGCTTTCGATTCCTAATAGTAACATGATACCTCCATAATTAATCATGTAAGATCTCTGATATACCTACATCTTGGATAGTTTGAGCAGCCATAAAACAGGTTTCCCGCATAAACACCGGCTTTTGCCCGGCGCAGTACAAGGAGACTTCCACAGATCGGGCAGACTAAAGGTGCATCAGCACCAAATTTTCGTTTGATATCCTCTTTATGTGCCTGTCTGACAGTTTCATCGACATTTGTCAGCGGGAGTAGTTTCTGATAGATCTCTTCTATCTGCTGCGCTGTCAGACAGTCAGCAATGTTCTCCTTGATATGGCGCATAACAGGATAGACCTCATATTCCTGAATGACCCAAAGCCCTTCTTTCTGCACACTTACGTTTTTTAATTTACCTTTATTTGAGAAAACGATCATGGAATAAACAGGGATGTTCTTCCCCAGATAAGCCAATAATGCAATAATATGATTACGATTTTGCCTGACAGGGTTATAGATCCTATGTCTTTGACCATCTCGATACGTAACAGTCCAGTACATATTCTGTTCATTTCCAAATATCCAGCCCGAATAATTTTTGCTTTCTATCACCAAAAGCCCTTTTGATGTAACAGCGATCAGATCGATCTCAGATGTTTCCCCATTTTTCTTTGGAACATAGACATTGGAAAGGAACTTCATGTTTTGAGCTTGAAAACGTGCAGCTGTTCTAACATCAAAGTAGACATTTTTCTCACCTATCATGCCCATCAGTTCTTCCACTGTCTGTCCTTTGTAAGGCGAAGCGGTCGTGCCACTTTCTTCCGGTGTCTGTCTTTCGTAAGGCGAAGCGGTCGTATCGCTTTGACCGAACAGCTTGGATAAAAATTCAATTATTTTTTGCAGCATTTGTATTCCCCCGTTTCATAACGACTGCATCTTCTTCCGGAGCGGTGTAGAACCGTTTCCGCACCCCGGCTTCTGTAAAGCCGAGTTTCCGGTAGAGGGCAATTGCCGGGGCATTGGACTGCCGGACTTCCAGGTACACATCCGCCTCCCCCCATGCCGCAAGCAGCTCCCGGAGCAGGTATGCTGCAATGCCCTGCCGCCGGTATGCCGGGGCAACGGCAATGGTCGTCAGTTCCCCCTCTCCTGCAATACAGCAGGCGGTCAGAAAGCCCGAAAGTCCGCCGTTTTCATCCAATGCCGCAAGCACGCAGCCGCCCGGCTTTTTCGTTTCGGCAAGCAGGCTCGCAAAATGCCAGCCCTCCGGCAGACAGGCTGTCCCCAAAGCCTCACACGCCCACAGCAATGCCGTATCCTCGGCGCTCAGGCGCTTAACCTTTGGCGGCATACCATGTTTCTCCCCGGTTCACGTCCGCTGTCAGCGGCACGGCAAGGTCTGCCACCCGGAGCATTTCTTCATGGAGCACCTGAGCGGCGGCATCTGCATCGGCAAGCGGCACTTCCACGATCAATTCGTCATGCACCTGAAGCAGGAGCTTTGCGGACGGGACTTCTTTGGCAAGGCGGTCATGCACGTGTACCATGGCAAGCTTGATGAGGTCGGCAGCCGTCCCCTGTACGGGCGTGTTCATGGCAATGCGCCGTCCGGCAGCCTGCACGACCTTGTTTTTCGCCTGCAATTCGGGCACATAGCGCCGTCTGCCGAGCATGGTGCAGACATAGCCGTTCTTGGCGGCTTGCTCTACGGTGTTGTCGAGAAAGGCGGAAACGTTCGGGTACGAGCCGAGGTAGTCTGCGATATATTTCTTCGCTTTCGGGAGCGAAACGTGAATGTCCTTTGACAGGGAAAATGCCCCCATACCGTACAGAATGCCGAAATTCACGGCTTTGGCAGCGCTTCGCATTTCGGGGGTGACAAACTCTTCCGGCATACCGAATACTTTGGCGGCAGTTGCCGTGTGGATGTCCGCTCCGCTCCGGAATGCCTCCTGCATTGCCGTATCTCCGCTTAAATGCGCCATCAGCCGCAGTTCGATCTGGCTGTAGTCGGCATCGAGCAGCACACAGCCCTCTGCTGCCCGGAAGAATTTCCGCATTTCCCGTCCGAGCGCAGTACGTACCGGAATGTTCTGCAAATTCGGTTCGGTCGAGGAGATGCGCCCCGTCCGTGTTTCGGTCTGCTTATAATTCGTGTGGATGCGCCCGTCAGCAGCAACAGCTTTCAGCAAACCGTCCACATAGGTAGACTGGAGCTTCGTGTACTGGCGGTATTCCACGATCAGCGGCACGATAGGGTGCTTGTCCATGAGGGACTCCAGCACTTCTGCATTGGTGGAGTAGCCGCTTTTGGTTTTCTTCCCGGCAGGGAGACCGAGCGTTTCAAAGAGGACAGTACCCAGCTGCTTCGGAGAGCCGATGTTGAATGCGCCGCCGGCATGGCGGTAGATCTCATCCGCAAGCTCTGTGATGCGCCCGGTCAGCTTCTTCCCGAAAGCCCGTATGCCGTCCTGATCGACCAGAACACCCGTGTGTTCCATAGAGGCAAGCACCCGTGTGAGGGGGAGTTCCACTTCCTGCCAGAGCTGCTGCATACCGTTTTCCGTGAGCTGCTGTATGCCTTTTTCTGTTAGTCCTGCCAATGCCTGCACATCGGCAAATTCTCCCAGTTCCGTAAAATATGGCACTTTCAGCCATGCGCAGAGCGTGGCAGCACGGTAGCCTGCCGCAGACGGATCAAGCAGGTAGCCGCAGACAGCAACATCAAAGACGATCCCCGTCAGGGCTTTCCCCTGCTGCAGGGCATAGCGGTAATGGGGCTTTGCATCGTCGGTCGCTTTCTGCACGGGCGCTGTGAGAAAGTCCATAATTGCCGCCTCTTCCGCCGTCCGGCAGACTGTATTTCCGCTGCACACCGTCAGCGTTCCTTCCCGGAACGTGTAGCAGACCGGCTGCGGGAAAGCGATGACTGCCGCTGTATCCCATTCCCTTTCCTGCAATGCCGGTGCCTGCACGGGAGCTTGTTCGGCTGCCGGAACTTCCTCGCCGCCGCCCAAAGGCTGCAAGCCGAAACGTTCCAGTATCTTGAACATTTCCAGTTCGGTCAGAAGCTGTCGGAGCGTGTCGGTGTCCTGCGGTCTCGGTCGGTAGTCGTCCAGCTGCGTGGAAACAGGTGCATTCGTGACGATGGTCGCAAGCCATTTGCTCTGTTCGGCATCGGCTTTTCCGTCCAGCAGTTTCTGCCGGAATTTTTCCGTTCCCTGCACTTCGGTCATATGGTCATACATATTTTCTATTGTGCCGAATGTCTGAATGAGGGGCATAGCGGACTTTTCGCCGACACCCTTGATACCCGGGATATTGTCAGAACTGTCGCCCATGAGGGCTTTGAGGTCGATGATGTGAACGGGGTCGAAGCCGTATTCATACCGGAAGCGGTCGGGGGTGTATTCGACAGTTTCCTTCGTCTTGACAAGGCGCACGGTAGTGCAGTCCGAAACGAGCTGCAAACTGTCCCGGTCGCCCGTCATGAGGAAACATTCCTGCTTTTGTACATCGCAGGCATGGGCAAGCGTTCCGAGAATATCATCCGCTTCAAAGCCCTCTGCCGTAAGGACGGCAATGCCCATTGCGGTCAGGATCTGCTTGATATAGGGGAGCTGCACAGCAAGCTCCTCCGGCATACCCTTGCGGTCCGCTTTGTAATAGGAAACAGCTTTATGGCGGAATGTAGGGCTTTTCAGGTCAAAAGCCACAGCCACGCCGTCCGGGCGCACCTCGGCAGTCTCCTTGAGGTACATCTGCAAAAACCCAAACAGGGCATTCGTGAATACTCCCTTATGATTGGACAGCAGTTTCACCCCGTAGAAAGCACGGTTGAGAATGCTGTTGCCATCAATGACTAACAAACGCATATCGTTTCCCCTCTCTGTGAAATTCAGAATATCAGCAAAAACCGTATCCACGCATCCTGTTCGCAGGTCACCTGAATGCGGATGCGGTGGATGTCCATGATGCTTTTCGCAATGGCAAGTCCCAGACCATAGCCGCTTTTTCCGGCATTGCTCCGTGCCTTGTCACCCCGGTAGAACCGTTCAAACAGGCGGGATACCTCCCCCTGTGTGATGTCGCAGCCGGTGTTGTAAAATTCCAGCACGGCATGGTCGCCTTTCCGGAGGAGCGTCACCTTGATGATGCCGTTCTCGTTGGAATATTTCAGGGCATTGTCCATGAAAATGGCGCAGAGCTGCCGGATGTGGGTCTCACTGCCCCGGTAGGTGATCTCCGGCTGGATGTCGGTCTCCAGCGTGCGGCCGCTTTCAAATGCCTGTCCCTCAAAGGGCAGCACGGATGCCGCAACTGCCAGACTCAGGTCAAGATCTGTCATCGTGTATTCCTGTGCGGCATTGTCCATTCTTGCCAGCCGCAGCAGATCACCGACCAGACGGTCCATGCGGGTGATCTGTTCCTGCATATAGACAAGCCATTTGTTCTCCCCCAGTTCGTCCTGTAAGAGATCGGCATTGGTCGTCAGGACGGCAAGCGGGGTCTTTAACTCATGTCCGGCATCGGAGACGAATTGCTTCTGCCGCTGGAAAGCATGCTGCACCGGCGCTGTGATCCACCGGGACAGCACGATCACGACTACCAGCAAGGCAAGCAGCATCAGCGTGCCGAGAATGACCGTCGTCCGGAACAGACCGTTCAGCAAGCCCTGATCGGAGGTCTTGTCCGTGATGACAAGCAGCGTACCGTAGGGCTTTTCAGCACGGCAGTACTGTAACCAGCCATACATGCCCTCCTCCTTGTCCTGTGCCAGGATGCCCGCAAGGAGCGTGGCAGCTTCCTCGTCTGTGTAGTCCTCGGTATTCCGCAAGCCTAAAAAATGCCCCTCTGCATCGGCTAAGACCGCAAAATGGTCGATCGTGATCGGGACATTCCACCTGTCGGGTCGGGGTTCTTTCGGGAAAGGCGGGTCGTTTGCAGGGGCAGGCGGTGTGGGAGAAACGGTCTCCGTTCCGGCACCGGTCTCGGACGGCAGGATCTCCGTTTCCGAAACGTTCTGCGCTGCTTCGGTCGCCTGTACGGGGACAGTTTCAGGCTGTGCCGGGGCAGATACCGTTTCTTCCGGGGGTTCTTTGCGCTCTGTGGGGTCTTCCTCCGGGTCATCGTCCTCGTCTTTCTCCTCCGGGTCGTCCTCGTCTTTCTCCTCCGGTCCGTCCTCATCGGGCGGCTCGTACTCTGACGGTGGGATGTCGAACTGCCCGTGTTCGCCGCCCCAGCCTTGCGGCGGGCGCTGTTCGGGCGGTTCTCCCCAGCCCGGTGCAAAGGTCTCCCCTTCCGGCAGGGTAGGCGGCTGCCGGTCGTCCTCCGGGAAACGCTCGTTCCGCCCGTAGGCAAGGGGCTGCACGGAGATATTTTCCGCCGGGGGCTGTACAGAAACAGTCTCAGCCGGGGGCTGCTCCGGGTGCGGCGCTGCCTCTTGTGCGGGCTCGAGGCTGTTGTAACGGTCGCTTGCTGCGATCTGACGGAGCAGCTGCAAAGACTGCGACCGACTGACGGTCTGCATGATCATATTGATCGAACCGAGCATGATCAGAAAGACCAGCAACAGGATCGTCATTGCCATACAGATGAATTTCAGGCGCATCATGCGGATGACATCCCGCCGGAGATCCTGCACCCAGATGCGCAGACGGCTGCCCATCAGCTTTTCCCGCTTTCCAGAAAATAGCCGATGCCCCGTGCTGTCCGGATAGTGACGGACGAGCCGAGTGCGGTCAGTTTCTTACGGAGGAAGGAGATATAGACCTCTACATTATTATACTCCGCATCGCTGTCATAACCCCAGATCTTTTCCAAAAAACGCTCTTTCGGGATGAGTTGGCGGGGATTGGCAATGAGCATTTCCATGATCTGGTACTCTTTCAGGCTGAGTTTGACACAGTTCTCCTCCCTGCTCAGAGAAAAGGTACTCTTGTTCAGGGCAACATCCCCGAACGTGAAAGCATCCGTCACCACTTCGCCCCGCCGCCGGGTGAGCGAACGCACCCGTGCGAGCAGTTCCCCGCTGACAAAGGGCTTGGTGAGGTAATCATCTGCGCCGCTGTCCAGCCCGGTGATCTTATCCTCCGTGTCAGAGCGTGCCGTCAGGAGCAGGACGGGCGTGGAGATGTGCTGTTTCCGGATCTCCCGGAGCACGTCCAGCCCGCTGCGCTTGGGGAGCATGATGTCCAGCAGGATGCAGTCATAAATGCCGGTCAGGGCATAGTCCAGCCCGTCCTCCCCGTCATAGACGGCATCGACGGCGTATTTGTTGCGCTTGAGGATCTCACTGAGGGCATCGGCAAGGGCGACTTCATCCTCTACGATCAGAATTTTCACGAAAATGCCTCCTTTCAGAAAACACTTGCAAAACACGGTGAAATATGATATACTGATAAAAGAATAGTTTCCGGTTTACCGGGTATACTTCTTCTGGAAAGGAGTGGTACGATGAAAGTAACACCGGAACTTTACAAAGATATGCAAAAACAGGTCGAGCCGAAGTCCAACAGCAAGGTCAACATTCCCGTGGCATTTCTGGTCGGTGGGCTGATCTGCGTGGTCGGGCAGCTCCTGCTGGAGTGGTACATGCGGCTGGGTCTGGAGAAAACACAGGCTTCCGCATGGGTGTCGGTCACGCTGGTGGCATGCAGTGCTGTCCTGACGGGGTTCGGGCTGTACGAAAAGCTTGCCCGCCATGCCGGGGCAGGGACGCTCGTGCCGATCACGGGGTTTGCGAACGCGATCACGTCCTGCGCCATTGAAGCCAAGACAGAGGGCTTTGTGCTTGGGGTGGGGACAAAGATCTTCACCATCGCAGGACCTGTCATTCTCTACGGCTGTGCGGCTGCGGCGCTGTATGGAGCGTTCTATGCGCTGTTCCGTTAGCTTGTAACGGCGGCACGGTCTGTGGCGGCAGGCTGCCGCCTACATAATAGGAGGATCCTATGAAATTATATGTGACACGTCACGGTCTGACGGAGTTCAACCAGAACAACATCATTTGCGGGGCGACCGATCTGCCGCTGTCCGCAGAAGGCTTGCAGCAGGCGGAAACACTTGCCGAGACCTGTGCCCGGTACGGCGACATCCAGAGGATCATCGCCTCTCCCCTGCTGCGGGCGCAGCAGACGGCACAGGCAGTCGCCCGGAAACTCGGCTTACCGATACAGACCGATGTCCGCCTGCGGGAATGGGATTACGGCAGCTTTGAGGGGAAAGACCGACAGACACCCGGGTTTCCCGAAGCAAAGGCTGCATGGGGCTGCAAAATGCCGGACGGCGGAGAATCTGTATTTCAGGTCGTACAGCGTACATACAATGTTCTTGACAGCGTGAAACGGCTGTATCCGGACGAAACGGTGCTGCTGGTCAGTCACGGCGGCATTTGCCGGGTGGTGGACAGCTATTTTTATGATATGACCCTTGAACGGTTCATGGGTTTCTTTATGGGGAACTGTGAGCTGCGGATCTATGAACTGTAGGCTTGCTGTGCATGCTGGACACAGACACTGACCGCAAAGCCATCCTCTGTGACGGTATGCCAGAATGTGCAGTCCGTGCGGCTACATTGCAGTGTGCCGTCTGCGGTCTGTATGACAATTTCCTGCATGGGGTAGGCAATGCCCGTGCCGATCGCCTTGACATAGGCTTCTTTCATCGTCCAGATGCGGGTGAAAAGCAGGTCGGGGGCGGGGGCATTCCGGACTGCTTGCTGTTCTTCCGGTGTGAATACCCGGCGAAGCACGCCTTCCCTCACGTGACGTAAGCCCTCGGCATCCACACCGCATGCCCGGTGGGACAAAAGACAGGCGGCAAGCCCTTTACAATGGCTCAGGCTGAAATGCAGCTCCGGATGTGCCGGAAAATACGGCTTTCCTGCTGCGGTGCGCTCCATGCGGGGAAAGGCAGCAAGTTCAGGCGCAAATACCGGGAGACAGTCCCGGAGCAGGGCATGGGCAGCGGTATGCTGCGCTTCCGGCGATCCAGCGGCAGGACAGACAAAGAGCATCCCCAGCGTTTCCGGGAGCAGCAGGCGTGTCACTGCCGTGGCTCGTAGCCCCGGTCTGTCATGTAGGAACGCAGACGGAGATAAGTCTCTTCGCTGATGACATGCTCGATCTTGCAGGCATCTTTTTCGGCGGTGACAGGGTTGACACCAAGCTCCTGCGCAAAGAAATCGGTGATGAGGGTGTGACGTTCGTAGACGGCAGCGGCACGCTTCTGTCCGGCTTTGGTAAGCCTGATCTGACCGTCATCTGCTACGCTGACATAGCCCTCTTCCCGGAGAAGGCGCATGGCACGGCTGACGCTTGCCTTGGAAAAGCCTAGCTCGTTGGCAATGTCTACGGAACGGACAAACGGATCCTTGCGGGTGAGGAGCAAAATGGTCTCCAGATAATCCTCACCGGATTCATGTAATGACATGGCGGGTACTCCTTTCGTTGGGAACATATTACTTTTATTTTACCATAGTTTGCAGAAAAAATCAACGGGTGCTGCAAATTTTTATCTGTTGGCGGAATAATAGGGAGGTATTCGGTATTTTATGGAAAACACATTGGAGATACAGGGCTTGTCAAAGTCCTATGGGAAAAAGCAGGCGGTGCGGGAAGTTTCTTTCTGCATTGCGCCGGGGGAGATCTTTGGGCTGATGGGGATGAACGGGGCTGGCAAGACGACGCTGCTGCGGATGCTTGCTACACTGCTCAAACCGGACAGCGGGGATGCGTACATTGCCGGGAACAGTATCGTGCAGGCGCCGGAAAAAGTACGGGCATGTATCAGCTATCTGCCGGATGAGGCAGGGGCGTACCGGAGCATGACGGGGCGGAAATACCTTGCCTTTTTTGCAGGGCTGTGGACAAAAGAGGAAAGCGAACAGAAAATTTGTGTGCAGCGGGGGGAGGAGATCTGCGGGCTGGGGGACGACCTTGACCGGAAGATACGCACCTACAGCCGGGGCATGATACGCAAGCTCTCACTGGCAAGGGCGGTCATGTGCAAGCCGAAACTTGCTATTCTGGACGAACCGACAAGCGGACTGGACGTGCTCAATTCTCTCGACATCCGGCAGACCATCCGGCGGTGTGCAGAAGAATTCGGGACGGCATTCCTGCTGTCCTCACATCATCTGCACGAACTGGAGACAACGGCGCACAGGGGGGCGATCCTGAAAGACGGTTGCCTGCTTGCTGAGGGAACGCCGGCGGCACTGCGGGAGCAGTTCGGGGCGGAGACACTGGAAGAAGCGTTTGAAAGGGCGGTGCGGAACACATGATACACGTACTGAAAAAAGAGCTGTCGGAGCTGTACAACAAGCAGATGCTGATCGGGCTTGCTGTGAGCTTTGTGCTGATCATTGCGCTCGGCGTACTGATGACGGGGGTCATTTCCTCGGATATGCTGGGCGGGGGCGTGGTACATATCGTGGACAATGACAAGACTGGCTTTACACAACAGGTACAGGCGCAGCTTCAGGAATGGGGCTACACCGTTGACACGGCTGACAGTCCGGAAGCGGGATTTACCGAAAAGGACTGGGCGGATGCAACGGTGTTGCCGGCAGGCATGACGGCGCTGCTGGATGCACATCAGCCATGTCAAATAGAATGCGTGGAAGTGCTGCGGTCAACATCGGCTTTCAGCAGTGCCGGAAATGCGGATGTTGTGCAGGCTGCTATCCGGGAACTGCTGACGAAAGAGTATTTGCAGGGCGACCTTGCCTTTTTAGATGCACCGGCGGAGCTGATCCCCTACACCTATGCCAACGGGAAAACGGTACAGGCGGAACGTTCGGCGATCCTTAGCTCGGTCTCGCTGTTTGACAGGCTGCTGCCGCTGGCGCTGTTCCTGCTGGTGGTGCTGACAGCGCAGACGATCATCACGGCGATCGCCACGGAGAAAACGGACAAGACCCTTGAAGCGCTGCTGACATCTCCGGTGTCACGGTCTTCCATCATTGCTGCCAAGATGCTGGCAGCGCTGCTCGTGTCACTGACCTATGCGGCGGTGTATGCGCTTGGGTTTGTGGCTGCAATGCTGCTGACGGTCAGCGGACAGAACACGGAAGATCTGGAGATCGGCACGGCATTAGCCGATATGGCTTCTGTAAGGCAGGCGGTGCTGGAGCTGGGCATCGACATTCCGGTGCTTGGCTGGGTGGGGGTTCTGGCACAGCTTGCTCTGACACTGGGCATTGCACTGACGGCTTCTGTCATTTTAGGCGGGCTGACGGAAGATGCCAAAAGCGCACAGACGGCAAGTATGCCGATTCTGCTTTGCACGATGTTCCCGTATATGCTTTCTATGGTCTCGGACATCCGGAGCATGGATGGTGTGGGGCAGTGGGTCTTGTATGCTATCCCCTTTACACACACATTTGTAGCGACGGAAGCGATGCACTTCCACGACTACGGGCTGTTCTGGGGCGGACTGGTGTATCAGGCTGTCTTTCTGGGGGTGCTTGTCCTTGCGGCGCTGAAGCTGTACAACTCGGACGTTCTGTTCACGGGCGGCGCACTCCGGCGGAAACAGGAGAAAGTATAAAGCGTATCGTCTATTGTTTTGGTCAAAAATCAAATCTCTTTGGGGAGAAACATTGTGCGATCAGCCAAAAATTTGCAAAGGGTGTTGACCTCGCTCTTGTTTTGTGCTATAATATAAAAGCGTTCTGAACAGGAACGCTTCTATAACGCGGGATGGAGCAGCTCGGTAGCTCGTCGGGCTCATAACCCGAAGGTCGTAGGTTCAAATCCTGCTCCCGCAATATATGATCTTAGCCCATGTTTAGCCAAAAAAACATGGGCTAAAATTTTGTCCTTTTCGGTTTTTGAGAGAAAATACATCCAATGTACATCCACATGGATCCAGAAGCGGCTGAACACCGCCCAAAAAGGCTTGACAAATTTTTCAAAAAATGGTATACTGTAAGCAGGACGGTGAGATCCGCCCTGCTTAATTCAATTTATTCTTCGTGGTTTCTGTTATCAAGCAGGGAGCTGCTCTCTCCGGAAAAGTAAATGTCAATTTTGGGAGAAATGTCGATGTAGATATTGGCATTGCAGTTGGTCTCACGTACTTTGTGAAACATTGCCAGTCTAGCCTCCGCAGCGCTATACATCTGCTGTGCGGTTGATCGTCTGATTGGATCCATGACAGGCAGTACTTGCTCCGGGCGGTCAATATGCAGATCCAGATGACTGCCTGCATCGATCATCATGCATGGATAATCGTTTTGAAAGACAGGTGTTTCGAGATACTCCTGTACAGGTGCTGGCACTTGATTTTCATACTGTTTCATGGATAATTCCCCTTTCTGATAATTTGGATCATAGATCTCCGGTTGCTGTGATGTAAACTGGTATCCATAGCGGATACCCGGCAAGGGTGGAAACGGTGTGGTATCGTCTGTTTCCGGGATCTCCTGCACACCGTACCTCATGTTTCTCAACGGAAGATATGCGTTGATCGGTCGCTTGTAAAGTGAAAATTCTTTACTCCCGTAGGACTTTCCGGTATTTCCCTGCTGTGGAGAATGTAACTGGTTGAAAATGCCAAGCCCGTTTTCTTCTGCTATTTCCAGAAAATCAAATGATCCGGTCATGGGGTATGACGTTTCATCCCATAGGCTGTTGGCACTTTGTTCCATGGGTGCAGATCCCATTTGGGTAAAAATAGTATTCACCTTACAGCGGAAACGGTTGAGGTCGCTTCGGTTCTGGGAAAATTTGGCTCCGGTTCGGAAATTGACCGTGTTGAATACCATGTGCAGATGCCGGAACCGGCTGTCCTTATGCAGTGCGTAATAGCATTGGAAATCTTGGAACAACGCTGCAATTTCTTCACCAAGTTCCATATAAACTTGGTCGGCTCTTTCCTTTGTATCCGGCGTGGGAGACAGGATGAGCTGTATGGTATCCCGTCCTCCGATTTTGTGATAGAGCTTTTTTACGATCTGCATACAAGGCAGTGCTTTTTCAGGAGAACAGGTATTTGCCCCGATGCAGCCTTCTGTTTTGACGGGAGCTGTAATGCAGCGGAACATCTGCTGCTGATAGACAGCGATCGTTTGTGCTTGTGAATTTAACAATTGACATATTCGTCCTCCTCACTGTGGATGCTGGTGCATTTTTCCAATACTTTCAGGAGCAGCTCTGTGATCTGCTCCATGTCTGCGGTCAGCTTTTCTGCCGTTTCTTCTTCCATGCAATGGCGGTACTTGCATTGATATAGAATTGCATTCAGTTCTGCAAAGTTTTTGGCTATATCGGCTCCCTCAGTAAGGAAGATAACTTTCTCATCCGAGAGACAGCAGGTCCGGATATACTCGCTGCAAGAAGTATTTGCCTGTGCTGCATACTTTGTGATCCTCTCTTTTTCCGCTTCGGAAATACGAAGCTGAATTGTCTTTGTGTTGTTTTGTTTTTTCATACAGATCTCTCCTTCCAAATCGTATCGGTGAGAACAGATGTACTTCACGCTTCATCAGATCTGCAAAATACTTGTATCCATCTGCTCCCGTTTTTCTGTAGTGACAGTCCGGGATCTTGTACCAAATGTTATTACCGGGGATATGTAGTGAGATCACCTATGGAGGGTGCGTTTCCTCCTTGAGACGGATGCCTTTGTAACCCCTGACAATTGAGCCGGGATCAGAAATTTTACCGGGTAAGATCTGTGTACTGTAAGCAAGAATTTCTGACCGGAAGGTGTTACGACCAACAGGCGGCAGGTCATTCTTCTTACACCAGCTGCAATAGGAAGCAAACAGTTTTACGGAAGAAACTGTACCTGTTTCGATCAGCTCCGTTTCATCCTTCAGGTATTCACGGGAGCTGTTCAGTTCCATGCGCTTATGTGCAAGGTAAGCAATGGCATCCTTTGACATATGAAAATCGTACTTACTGTTGATCAGGTCTTTCAGGGTATCGATCGCTGCGGAGAAGATATGATCCCGCTCTATGAGGAGGCGTTTCTCCAGATCCATGTCTTTCTGTGACTCGCTGATCACCTGCGTGAAACGGATCACAACCAGCCTTTCATAAATTGCAATATCCGGATGTGCAAAGTTCAGGTCGTTGTTGGAAGCGATGACAAATTTGATATGCGGATGGATCGTCTTTGTATTTTCATACAGGCATCTTCCGCTTGTTTCCTCACAGCTGACAAGACTCTTGAAGCCATCCTCATCTCTCATTGCCCGGCTGTCGGCTTCTCTGGCAAGATCCAGGCGTTTGCCAACGTAGGAGGCTTTGGCGGTTTCCTTTGCCATAGAATGGAAACGTTCATTCGTTACCAGTTCCTGTGGGAAGGCAGCACCGATGAGATCCATCAATACGGATCTTCCGGTAGACGGCAGTCCCAGCAGCAGGATGGCTTTTCCTCCTGCGCAAGAGAAGAAAGCACATATCCTATGGAACGCAGCAGACAGTCACGATTTTCCTCACGGACACTTGTGGAAATAAATTTTTCAAAATTGAGCATCCGGGAACTGGTGTTTCTGTTGTATGCAAAATTCAGTACATAGTCAAAAATGTCATTTTCTTGATGTCTACGAAGGCTTTGTGACTGGATCTGGTAGACCCCATTTTGCAGATCCAGCTCCATTTGATGGGTTTTGAAAGCTGATCCCATGTCAATATGCAGCTCTTTGCAGTTTCTGACACGCTTGATACACTCCGGTATGGAACGGCTTGGCAGTCTGCAAAGTTCGTCTGTGCTGAGGTTCTGTGCGATAAAGGTAACAGCTTCTTCTGTTGTGATACAACGGTAGTAGTTCTGTTCCTCGCAATACCGATAGATGGCGGTATTGCTGAAATACAGCAGTTTATTGCTAATGATCGCATGGCAGAGGACTTCCTCGGCATCCATGCATTCCGGAAGGCTATTCAATATGTTCATCCATTTTCCTTTCCGGTGGGAGCTGCCCCACCCTGTGAAACTTAGTTTTCATTTTCCAACAGGTCATTTGCCATTTTCTCCAGCTTCAGAAGTTCGTTATTTTTACCCTCCATATCTGACAGAAGGTAATACTTTTCAGTGACTGAAGTGGAGCTGTGTCCGAGCATATCCGCTATATATTGCGCAGAAAGCCCTTTACGAAGGCTATGCGTTGCCCAAGTCCGACGCAGTGTGTGCGGCGTGACATGGGTAGTGATCCCGGCATTTTCCACCATAGTATGGAACCATTTCCGAAAAGTCGTGGGGTCTACGAAATTGCCGTCATCATTGCTGATGATGACGGGATCCATCACACACGTTGTCTTTTCCTGTGCGTGCATATGTTCCTTAAGAAGTGCGGCGACTACGGGTAAGAGCGGTATCTGTCGTCTGGAATGTTCTGTTTTGGTTTCAAATACTTCCAGAACAGTTCTGGATCTTCCCGCTTTGCCATAATAGTTTGAGACACGTTTCAGCGAGCTGCGAATATCCAAATAGGTTATACCCTCTTTGGTACACAGGCTGTCATGCCAAAGTGCCATAAGCTCTCCAATGCGCATACCTGTGAACATGAGCAAGACAATTCCTATCTCCCACTTTTGACGTTTTGCAGCACATAAAAGCCGCTGCATCTCGTCAGTAGAAAGAAAATGTGTTTCCTTGCTTTCCATGCGTGGCATCTGACAGTAGTCTGCCGGATCTGACCATATAAGGCGATTTCCAACAGCTTGCTTCAGCGATGTCCTCAGCATTTGGAGTATGTTCCGTATGGTTTTCGCACTAAGTCCGCCGTCTCCGGACAGTTTTCCGCTTTTTTTCAGGAAAGCGATGTAACCCTGAATATCATCCGTTGTGAGGTGCTTCAGGGGAATGGATGCGATTCGATGCTGACGGATATGCCTTTCTATGTAGGTAACATAGTTCATACGGGTACTATCCCGTATATTGATGCAATAGCGGTCAAGCCATTTGTACAGCCACTCATAGAGAGTAGTGTCTGCACTGGTCACTGCCTTGCCGGTATGAATGTCATATCGTATCTGCGTGAGCCAGTCTACACATTCTCGTTCCGTGCCATAGTAATAGGTTCGCTTGCTTTTGCCTGTAGGCTGAGGAACATAGATCGCTGCCTGACATGATGTGGAATTTTTTCGCTTGACAATAGTCCCTTCGCCTTTTTTCCGACGCTGTTTATAGTTAGACACTCAGATCACCTCTTTCATAGAAGATGGTTTGGTTTTGCGTAAAATCATTGTTTGTAAAGCGAAGCTCCGGAGCTTACAAATCCATTATGCCATTTCCGGTTCTAAAAATCAAGCATTTTTTTGGAGAAAATGCCTTTAGGTTTTCTCCAAAAAAATGAAGACTGTATCAGAAAGGAAGATCACTATGTTATCAAGAAAAGATGCACTCGATGATATGCTGACAGACATATACTATGAGATCTGTATCGGGGTGACTAATTCCAACTCGGAAGGTTGCAAAAAATTGTCTAAGACCAAAAACAAAATGGCAAAATACAGGTTCATACCATGCGAAAAAAAACAATGTGAAATTCTGCTCAGAGAATCCCTGTGCAACAGCGAGCTGAAATATAACAGATTCCCGAATCTGAGTAGAGAGGTAGTCATAGAAAACTGTATAGAATATCTGAAGAAAAGAATGTCACCGAACGGTGTAGAGATGCTGATGCAGTTACAGGTCCAGTGGAGTAAACGGTTTCCGGAGATCTTGTATCAGGTAATGCAGTGTGTGATACTTGCTATTTACACAAACCGGGTAGTTTTCCGAGATGCAAATTCTGGAAACGATGATATTGAATTAGAGTACAAATGGGAACTCTCACAGGCAGAAGCACTGCTCAGGGACTACATTGATTTTATCAACAAAGGGAAAATGAAAAAGAAAGATGTTACACAGATCATGGATGAGACGTTATCATATCCTTACGCTTCTTGCCGTGCGCTCCCGATCAACACAGAGGAGGATCTCATGATTCCCATCTTTCAATGGAAAATACCTTGTGTAGAGATCATAAAGTCGAAAAAAAGAACAAGAGCCAAGAACAAAGAGTCAGGATGTAAACTTCTAAAGTACCCATTGCAGGAAGACGTGGGAGAAAAACCTTTTCTGGATGAAGAATTGGATCATAAGACTGAAAAAATGGAACAGATACCTATATCCACTATAGAAGTCAGGAATATATATGTACAGAAATATATTTATTACATAACAAGATCAAAAAAATTAACACATATCAATGATACTGCCAATTACCGGTTCAGTAAAACATTCAAAGATCGTGCAAAAGAATGTGAAGCTATTATAAAGGCTGATCATCAAGATGAACTGCGGCAGTTCGTGTTCTCTGTGATCGGTTCTATAGAAGATGTTTTGGATAAACTCACAAGTGCTTATCATGACTTGCTGCATGAGGCTAAACAGCAGGCACTTAGTCCGGAGGAAGCGGAAGCCTTGCTGAATGATCCGGTGTTGAGTGAACTGGATACGCTGTCTGAAAAGGAACGTGACTTACGGCTGGCAGACTTGTTAAAAAAAGCACTTGGAAGAGAAATAAACTATCTGGATCTGGAGCTGTTTTGGAATATGAAGGAACTTTTCAGTTCTGAGCGGGATAGTAAGGATAATGCTCCTGTAAAACCTGAACGTGAAAAAGAAATGAGAAAGGAACTGGATCTTTTTTATATTCCGAGATCCAGTCTACAGAAATACTACAAGAAAATGATGCTTGTGTTTCACATTTTTGAAAATGAAGATAATATGGAAAATATTGGACTGATCGCAGGAATATATGCAGATCTGGAGAAGGCAATTTCAACGTTTGCAAGGATGATCCATCAGAATCATAAAAAACTGGTGTGCATTTTTAAGGAATACATGAGTATCACTGAAGTCGAGATTTTCGTAAATAAAGCGAAAAAAGGGATCGAGGCGATGGAATGGCTTCAGAGAGCTGTCAATGTTCTAAAAAATGAAACGATTGATCCTGACAGAGCAGAACAGCCAGAACAATTTGTATATGATCAGTTGAGTTATGAAATGAAAAGACTGCTTAAGGAGGATCTGATGAGGAAAAAGATCGTTCTGGAGTTTCACCAGATAGAAACAAAGTGAGCGTATCCTATTTCCATTTTGATGAAAGATGTCAGTTCAGCTCCCCATGCAGGGGAGCTGAACATCTATTCCAGAAACTTTTGCAGATTCTCCATTTCATCGGCTTTGAGCGATTCGGTAACGTGCATATAGGTATCCATCGTGAAGCCTGCATTGGCATGACCTAATACCTTGGACAGTGTTTTCACAGACATCCCTGATTCCAGTGCCCTTGTAGCAAAGGTATGCCGCAGACCATGCACATTGATCACCCGGATGCCATTTCTTTTCAGCATACTCTTGAAAGCACTCTGAAAATTCTTCGGATCGATCAACCCGCCGTCTTTATTTGTAAAGACAAAGCCATTGGGTGTGATGCCGTTTTCCCGGTAATGGTCAGCTTGCTGTTTTTGATATTCCAGCAATTTCTCTGCTATTTCCGGCAGTAAAGGAATAATGCGGACAGAATGTGCTGTTTTGGGGATACCGATCGCAAGTTCTGTCCGGTTCCTGCTGTTTGGATCGTTCGTCAAAATACGGTTTAATGTTTGCGTGACACGCAGATAGCTCTGCCCATTCAGATCAATATGCACATCTTTCCACATCATTCCCAGCAGCTCCCCCTGCCGCATTCCGGTATACAGATCCAGCAGAACTGCCATACCAAGGCGTTCGGTGGGAAGGCAAGCTTGCAATGTCTGCTGTTCTTCTACTGTGAAAAATTTCCGTTCCTGTTTGGTACGTCTGGGAAGCACGACAAGATCCGCCGGATTTTTTGAAAGTATGCCCAGTGACACTGCCTGTCCCAGTGCTTTATGCAGCATATTGTGTAGGTTACGAAGCGTTTTGGGGCTAAGACCGCCCTCACGCAGAAGATTACCATGTTTCAGCAGATCATTGTAGAACTGCTGCAAGGTAAAGGCATTCAGTTCATTCATCTGGATCTTGCCGATCGCTGGCTGAATGTGTCTTTTGATATAGGTTTCATAATTGATCAGCGTGGTTGCACGGACTTCTGTACGGCAATAGGTGTCAAGCCATGTACACAGATAGCTGTAAAGTGTCGTGTGGTCAGGCTCAATATAATTGCCGCTCAGAATTTCAAGCTGCATCTTCTTCATTTTTTCTGTCACTTCACGCTTGGTTCTGCCATAGAGATATTTCTTTTTGGATTTTCCGTCAGTGCTATACAAGGTAATGACACCACGCCAGCGTCCCTGTGCATCCTTGTAAATACTGCCTTCGTGATTACCCCTGCGCATAGAATTCCTCCTTTCGTGGAGGTGCCTCGTCAGAGTACATTACCTGCCGGAGTGACCGCTCCAGTGAGGTTGTGTCCATCAGCATATCTTCCACTTCCGTTGGTGTATAGCCATATGCCAGCAGAGTTGTCACTGCACCTTCACTCACGCCATAGTATTTGCAATTATCCAGCAACAGTTCCTCCTCATATAAATAGTCATCATACCATGCACTCTGCGGAAGCCATTTGTTTCCTGTGATGAATGGCTCGGGTACAAATGTATTCCGGGTGATATTTCCGTTACAGTCGATGGAAAGGATCTCACCTTCATGAAACGGGATCTCCGTGTAGACTGCTTTTTTCAGGATTGTTTCGGAAAGTGCAGCTTTCAGGATCGATTCCGTAGAGGCATATACATACAATCCGGATCTTTCAAAGTGGTAAATATGCAATGGGTTGCTTCCCTTGATGATGTGCAGTGTCTGTTGTTTATCCAGTATTGTAAACACAAAACTGCCCTGAACGGTTTCTGCCATTTTCTGCATGGTTTCCGGTGTGATGCTGCCGTAGTGTTCCAACAGCTGCACAGCTATGTAGGAGTCAGTTTCGATCTTGGTTTCCGGAAGATGCTGCGATCTGCGCAACGTCTTGTCATTGTAGAGTATCCCATTATGTGCAAGCGCAAAGTCATCTCCGCTGGCTTTTCCTGCAAAGGGATGATTGTTCCAGTTCTGTTTTTCACTCCCCTGTGTAGCGAAACGAGTGTGTCCCATGACTGTACGTACACTGGAAGGGATGTGAAAACGCATCTTATGAGCTGGCTTGGGGCGTTTGTAAATATGCAGCTTTTCATGCTGAAAATAGGCAATTCCCGTAGCATCTGTACCACGTTCCTCCGCAGCGTCGGCAAGTTTCTGTACCAGTCGCTGCAGGGCTTTACTTCCGATTTTTCCTTTGTGATCAAGATACCCGAACAGTGAACACATTATAGAACTACCCCCTTTTGCATTCCGAAACGTATGGTGACATGACTCAGCAAAAGCAGAAACACATAGAGAGCGTTGATTTTCTGAAATAACCTCAGAAATTTGCCTTTGCACTGAATGATCGAAAACAAATTGATGATCGTCTGGCAGAAAAGCTGGATCTCTTTCCATGAGATCTGACGGAACATCCGAAGAATGATGGATACAACCCGCATTATATTTCCTCCTCACTTTCAATAGCATTGTTGATGTAAAGTCTGCGTTCTTTCAGGTACTGGATCAATTCCGGTTCTGAAATTTCAGAAACAAATTCCGACCAAGAGAGTTCCTGCAATTCCTTGTCTGTCAGCTCACAGGCGAGACAGCAGATGTGATCGACAAGTTGCAGGGTAGCAAGCAGCGTATTCAGCCGGAGCGTGCCACGGAACAAACGAAATTCTACAGTTTCTCTTGGGGTAAGGTTCACGGCACAATAGCGGGCATAGCTGTTTTTCGCTTTGTCCAGAATCTTTTTGGGCGTCGCTTCGTACCCGTATCGGGCTGCCCAGCGGTTCATAGCAGATTCCGAACGGCGGCTGAAACGCATCATTTCATTCCAGTGATGCTCTACGAAATACAGGATTCTTGAAATGATCTCATCCTGTTCCTGTTCGGAACTGCCAAGGCTTTTCCGGTTGACATGGATATGCAGCCCGCAAGTACCTGACTGGTGTGAACGATAGCCAAGGGAAAGTGCTTTATGTAATATGGCACCCCGATCAAATTGGGTTTCATGATACGCCAGCGTCATGGGATGCGTTACAATTTCCATACCATTTTCCAGACTACCATCTGATTTAATGTAGATATGTTCTTCAGATACATTGGCAATGTCAAGCAGCTCCTGTGCGTTGTCCCTGTCCTGACCTGCATCATCGATCTCCAGTTCCACACCGAAATAGCGGTCAGAAGTCTCACCGTACTTGCCGAAGAATTTCGGCTTCGGTTTGTAACCATATTCATGGATCGCACTGTCTTCCATGATCTGTTGATAACGATCATTGCAATAGGCATCACTGTCGTAAAGACTGGTTCTGTCAATTTCAACGATCCGTCCGCATCTGTAACAATGGGTGTAATACCGTTCATAGCAGTTTCCGCAAAGACAGATGTCTTCATCGTCACTGCAATTATCGGGATCCCAGATCAGCGAATCGCAGCAGTCGCAGGTAACAGTGTAATTGTCACGGCAGTCACCACAGATGATCTGCCCGCTGATCTCATAGTAGTCGTGATCTTCAATGACGGCACTACAATGTGAGCATACGATCTTGTTCATGGGTCGTCCTCCTCAAGACATGAAAATTACCCCTGTCGATGGAATGACAGGGGCTAATACTCCTCTGCAAGGAGCATGGTCGAGTGTTCTGTGTCATCTATGACATAGACCTTGGCGGAAATGAGATGTTTTTCCGGAATGCAATAGTGCATATGGTATTCCGGCTGTTCGCTGAAATGGTGGATGGTTTGCAGACATCCGGACTGACTTAGCTCAAAGACCTGAAAATAGTCTTTGGGTTCGGGAAGGTTGTCGATACAATTCCACAGAAAAAGCTGGAGTGCAGGCGGGATCTCCGACTGCACTCCACGTGTCAGATAGCGTGAATTGCGAAACATAATGACCTCCTGATGATGTGATGGGCAGCAGCCGTGTGAACGTTCTGAGGGTGTACGTTCAGCGAAGCTGATACAGATACAGTTTACATGGAATTATCTCCTTTCAGATCAGATTTCCCTCATACATTAAAATGATATATATTTGAAAATTGAAAAAATGTAATACAATAAGATAATGCGAGCTTTAGCGAGCCCTGCAATTTCCTATAATATATTGATATGGAGATGGTATTATGAGAGATACAGCGGAAAAGAGAACCAAGGTCACTTCGCTCAGAATGTCTGAAAAACAATATGCAGCCATTCAGAAACAAGCCAAAAAAGAAAAGCAAACTATGAGCAGTTTTATTCTTTCACAGGCAATGCACGGAAAAAAGGGACTTACACCTGCGCAAATGGTAAAGATACAGAATGTAGTGAATACTGCCTGTACATTGGTTCGGGAATATGCAACGGAACGATCAGCCGCATTGGAAAGCGAGGCGGATGCACTATGGTCGCTGTTAAAGTAATACGGCGCACGGACGGAGGTGTTTCGTACTTGTGCAACGCTTGCCGGTATCTGGAAAATGGGGAAAGGGCTTTACAGATCGGAGGATATGGCGTGGATGCGCAGCATCTTGAACATACTTGCCACCAGATGCTGTGTGTGCGGAAATATTTCCATAAGGTCAGCGGAGATCCGTTGATCCATTTTATTATTTCCTATGATAAAAGCGTAAATGACCCGGTAAAAGCAGTCACACTGAGCATCTGTATTGCAGCGTATTTCAAGGATGCCTATCAGGTGATCTGGTGTCTGCATGAAAAGGAAAGGGAAAATTCTTTGTATCATATGCATATCGTTGTGAATTCTGTTTCCTATCTGGACGGGAAAATGTTTCACAGCGGATATGCGGAAGTGTCTGCATTCTGCGGGTATGTAGAAAAAGCAGCGGGCTGTCATGTAAGGTCCTATTTTGCGTGAGATCGATATATGACAACAATATTGACAAATTTCGGGGGATGTGATATACTATAAAAGACAGGAATATCCTGAAAAAGGAGGAACCCATATGGCAGGCGAGGCATTTTCACTTCTTGGGCATATGACGGTGCTGCAGGAAGAAATGCACTCCAGACAGATACGGTGGATCGAACATCTGCTTTCCTCGGATGCACTTGCTGCATACCGGGAGATCATTTACGATGTACTCAATGATGCAGAGAAGAGTGTCACGCTCCCGGAAGCACTACAGACATATCAGGCGGAAACAGAGGGGAACAGAAACTGGATCTATCGGATGTGCTGGCAGCTTGCTGTTCTGGACGAGGAAAGCCTTGAACCGACAGTCCTCAGTTCTGCTGAACAGGATCTGCTCCGGACGCTTGGACGTTTTGCAGATATGCCGGCAGAGTAGGAGCGCATGGCTCTGGAAGAACTGCAGCGGCAGCAAAGTACATTATTTTCCGCCGAGGAGAAAGAGCTGCACCTTGACCTTGGGCAGATCAGCCGTGTGGCAGCATCGGATCTGGGAGATCTGCAAGACATCCTTAAACGGCTCAAAAGTGAGGGGTCGGTATTACAGAAACGGCTTTCCGGTATGGGGGACATCTCCAATTCGGAGCTTAAAAATTTACTCCTGACATTTCAGACCGCTTACCGGATACAGGTGTGGGAAACGCTCGAACAGCTCTCATCTGCTATGGCACAGAAAGAACTGGCAAGTCATGGCTTTTCGCTGGCTCTGATGGGCAGGACAAAAGCAGGGAAATCCACGCTCCATGCCATTATGTGCGGAGAGGGAGATCTTTTTATCGGGAAAGGCTCACAACGTACGACACGGTTCAACCGTGTATTCTCATGGAAAGGTCTGAAGATCATAGACACGCCCGGGATCGGGGCTGGTGAAGCAGACGGCGCAAAGGACACGGAAATTGCCATGCGGGTGATCTCGCAGGCGGATATGATCTGCTTTGTCGTGGCGGATGATACGATCACAGAGGAAGTTTTTACCGTTCTGGACCGCATTGCTGAATACCACAGACCTATGATCGTTCTGCTCAACCATAAGGACAATATCAGCAATGGTTCTCACCTGAAACGTTTTGAAGCAGCTCCGGCTCTCTGGAAAGAAAGGACAGACGAACAGCGTTTATCCGGCTGGACGGATCGGTTGGAACACCATGCTGCTGAAAAGGGCTATCGTGAGATCATGACAGTCATTCCGGTATTTCTGCTCGCTGCATGGAAAGGAAAGCATGAAAATAGACCTGATTTTGTGGAAGCCTCTGATTACCCTGCCTTTGTTGCGCAGATCGGTGCGATGCTCGAAAAGAACTGCCTGTTGTTCAAATCACAGACCATGCTGGACGAGCCGTCTGTACAGCTGCACAAGGCTTTGCAGGCACTGGAGAAAGATACCGAATTGCTGACAATGTTCCGGGAAAAGGTAGCAAACCTGCAGGAACGCATTACAGGCACGCTCGAAAGTCGGCAAAATGAGGTCATACATCATAGCCAACAACAGATCGTCAATCAGTTCCGGGAATTTTATGTGAAACAACGCAGTGCATATATAGAAGAAAATTACCGTGTTCAAAGTCCGTTCCGTCTCCAGACAAATTTTGAGAACTGTTTCAAAGAAGCCGGTGTGCTGACCGCTTTGCAGGAACAGATCAAAGACTGCGTGGAAGAATACAGAACATATGTCCGTCAAAAAACGCAGGAGATCGGGGAAGAGATCGAGTTTGCGGTGATCAATCTTTCCGAAGCCACAGAACAGGAAACGGCTGATTTCTTACGAAGACCCCGCCGCATCATTCCATTAAGGGGCGTGTGCAAGCTGGTCTGTGCAGCATTGAATGTCGTAGTCATTTGGATGCCGGCAATTGCGATCATTGATATACCGCTTGGCTTTCTGACAGATTTTCTGAAGCCGAAAGCAAAGCAGATACAAAATGCCAAAATGCTGACCAATGAAAATTTCCGGAAGCTCACCGACTGGCAGCAAAAGCGTGTCACGGACAGCATCATGAAAGACCTTGCCCGCACGACAGGACAGGACAGGGCGGTCATCGAGCAGTTTTTCAAGGCATTGCTGGAGCAGATCGACAAGGTACTGCACTATATCCGGCAGAATCAGGAACTGCTTGCGAAAAGTCTTCGGAAACTGGATACCTGCTATGCCGTGCGGGTGTTGGAATATATCTGCACGGATGCAGACAAATTTACAGCGAGTGATATTCTCAGCGCAGAACGCAGCCGGGATGAGCACCTGTTCCGGATACGGACACGGCATGGAAAAGAATTTGATACGGAAAAACTCCGCCGTGTGACTGGGGAAATGGTGACGGTGGAGGCAAATTGAAAAAAGGAGAGAATACGTATGGCAGAAAGCGATTTGAAGATCGGTGCATACAGCAAGGAGATCGAGGAACTCTATCAGGCATTGTGCAGGCTCTATGAACGTTATGGAAAAACGGATGCCTGCCGGAATTTACAGGCTGCCTATCAGTCACCCGATCTGAACGCAAAGATCAGCATAGCCTTTGTCGGGCAATATTCAGCGGGCAAATCCACAATACTGAAAGCCCTGACAGGCAATGCGGATATTGTGACAGATTCGGATATTTCGACTTCCGAAGTCATGTGCTATCCATGGAACAGCAATATTTTGCTCTGGGATACACCGGGGCTGAATACCAATGAAAACAAAACACATGACGAAAAAACAGCAGAGGCGATCCGGAAAGCGGATCTGCTGGTATACTGCATTACGAGCGATCTGTTCCGGGAAGTGACAAGGGACGATTTCAAGGCACTTGCCGCTGACTATCAGCAGAAGCTGTTTCTTGTCATCAATAAAATGAATGCCGAGAACGGTGCATACGAGGAACTTGTGGAGCACTATTCCCTCTCCATCAACAAAACACTCGCACCTGAATATTCTCTGGCAGAATTTCATCACTATTTTGTGGATGCCTATGATTACATAGAGGGAAAAACGACACAGGACGAAGAATTCATTGAGGACAGCCATTTTACCGGATTCATTGCGGCGCTGAACCGTTTTTGTGCGCAGAAAGGCTTGTCCGGAAAGCTGCTGACACCGGTCGCACTGCTTGGTCGTTCTGTTGAGGAAATGCTGGATGAAACAGAGGACGATGCGCACCGGAAAGAGGGGAAAGCCCTTATCCGCCGTGTACGCAATGCGGTCGCAGAGAAAATAGGGCAATTCCGGAAAAGCTGCATCAGCGAGATCGAACAGCAATGCCTGTGCTTCCGGGAAAAGGGCGATGAGGTCGCAGCCCGCCTTGGGGAGAAGGGCTATACTTTCACGGACAAGGAGTATCAGCAATTTTACGAGCCGATACAGGAAGATCTTTGCCGTATGATACAGGAGAACTTTGAACACTATGCCGCAGAAGCAGATGCAGAGGCACAGCGTGTCATACACTCGGAACTGGCGGAGCATTTCTTCACGGAAGAAAAGCGGAGACTGGAGCAGCCCATTACTGCCGGAACGAACAAAGCCGCACCGCTGCTCTCCCATATGAAACAGGGGATCGATGCGGCAACGGAAACGGCTTTACCCAAAATAGAGGACTATTTCTTGCAGATTGCCAATGTTTCCAAAGGCGAAGATGTCACGATCTGGACAGTGAAAGGCACTGATCTGCACAAGATGGTGAAAACGATCGGCAACAAGCTGGGGCATCGTTTCAAGCCGTTTGAGGCATTGAAGATCAGCAAGCGTATTGCTGAAATGAGCCAATGGGTAGGTCCCGTGCTTGCCGGAGCTGCTACTGTCACGGAACTTGTGGGAATGTTCACAGAATCGCTGAACGAGAAGAAATTAAACAGGCAGAAAGAAGCCGTCAAGCTCTCATTCCGGGGGATGGGGGAGGAAACAGAAAGCTATTTCCGCCGTCAGGTAGAGGAAGCTGCCGAAGAAATGGAAGCGACCTGTCAGGCACTGGATGAGGAACTTGACCGGATCGATGCGCTCTCCACGAGCGAACGTGAACTGAGAACGGAACTTTCCAGCTTACAGAACTCGATACGCACCTGCAAACGCAGGATAGAACAGGGGGAATAACGGTTCTCCAGTATGGTAAATATGATAGTGATCAAAAGGCATCTGAGGGCGTGTAAAGCTATAAATCTCAAATTTCCTCTTGCATTTTCCTGCGTTTTATGCTATACTATAAGTGAGAGGATGTGAGACTGATGAGCCGGGAAATTGTCAGCGTGAAGATCGATGTGATCTTCAAGAAGTTTTTTACTGAGCATGAGGATATGCTTCATGCGTTTATATCTGATATTCTGGAAATACCATCTGATTCTATCAGAAAAATTGAGATCCGCAATCCCGAAATGCCGCCTGAGACAGAGGAGGGAAAATTCAGCAGATTGGATCTTGTTTTGGATGTGGATGGCAAGGCAGTCGATGTAGAGATACAGATCAACAAACAGGATGATTTCCGGGAGAGAACATTGTTTTACTGGGCAAAGCTGTACACATCAAGCCTGCAAAAGGGACAGATGTACCAAAATCTGAAAAAGACCATTGCAATCAACATTTTGGACTATACGCTGTTTGAAAATCGGGAGCAGTATCATACGGAAGTGGTTGCTTCACTGAAAGATACACATGAAATATTCTCAGATAAATTCAGCATTCATTTCTTTGAAATGGGAAAAGTAAAGAACATTCAGCCGAATGACCGCAAGACACTGTGGATGCAATTCATCAAGGCGGACACGGAGGAAGCATTGGAACAAGTCAAGGAAGCCGGAGGTGATCTTATGGAGAGAGCTGTTCAGATCGTGTATGACATGAGTGCGGACGGCAAGACCCGTGAGCTTGCAAGGTGGCGGGAGAAGTCTATGCTCGATATGCGGTCTTCTTTGTTTGCGGCAGAGTCAAGAGGGGAAGCGAGAGGCCATGAGAGAGGTAAGGCAGAAGGACGTGCAGAGGGTATCGGCATCGGACGTGAAGAGGGTATCGGCATCGGACGTGCAGAGGAGCGATCTGCATTAGTTGCCAAAATGAAGCAAAAAGGATATACGGATGAACAAATCAATGATATATTGGGAGACACGACATGAATTTCAATGAAATAAAAAAGAATTGCCGGATTTTTTACCAGATTTTGATTCGTTGAAAGACGGGTTGGAAACTCCGGAGATGGTTTTATGGAGAGAACTGCCGAAGAACTGGATGAGAAACTTGACTGGATCAATGCGTTTTCCACAAGCGAACGTGAGCTGAGAGCGGAACTTTACGGCTTACAGAACTCGATACGCACCTGCAAACACAGGATAGAACAGGGAGAATAACGGTTCATTTATATGGTGAGAAAGCAAGACTGCCCGGCATATGCCGGGCAGTCAGTACTATATCATTTGGGGATATTATCAAACTTGATGTTTGTTCTGGCTGCAAGCGGTATTCCTTTCTGCAAGGCGCTGTGCAACGATATTTCTCTGCTTCTTTGCGGCTTCCGGGTCGGAAATACATTTTTCCAGACTGTCAAAAGCCTCCTCCAATGCTGCTTCCTGTGCTGCGATTATCGGACTGCTGACCGGGTCGCTGAAACGGAAATTCTCCGCAAGGGACTCCAGTGCTTTCCGAAGCTGTGCATCTTCTGTGCGGTTCACAAGTACTGCCGATCTTGTCCGCAATGATTGCATCAGGGCAGTGTCCGGCTTCTGTACTGTCTCCGCTTTGGCGATCTCCTCATGTGCTATATCTGCCGAAATACCGCAGATCAGCCCGCCTGCCAACACCAACAGGCAAGCCAAAGCTGCAAGCCATACCGGAAATCCCGGTACAAACCCCAAAGCAAATAATGCCAGTGATACCGCCGTCTGGATCCCCAGATACAGATACCCTACCCGGAATACCGGAAACCCCAGCACCTTGCTTTTCAGTTCCTCGGCATTGTCGAATGCTGCCTTGAAAAACGGAATTTGCAAGCCAAGTGCGATGAGCTCCGCTGCATAAGCGATCCAGAAAATGCTGCCCTTCGGGAACGGAATCAGGAAAACTGCGACTGTAAATACCACTGCCACGATCGCTAAAATAGCAAGAAGCTGTTTCTGTCTTTTTTGCATGGTCATTCTCCTTTCTTCTTACCGCAGTTCGGGCAGAAATTCCCGTTGATGCCTTTATTCCCGCAGGTGCAGTCCCATGTTTCAGGCTTTTCCGGGCGTTTGGCACCGCAGTTATTGCAGAAATTCCCGACAATGCCCCTATTGCCGCAGGTGCAGTCCCATGTATCCGGTTTTTCCGGGCGTTTGGCACCGCAGTTATTGCAGAAATTCCCGACAATGCCCCTATTGCCGCAGGTGCAGTCCCAAGTTTCAAGCTTTTCCGGGCGTTTTGCACCGCAATTATTGCAGAAATTCCCGGAAATTCCCTTATTTCCACAAGTGCAGTCCCATGTGTCCGGGGAGACTGTGCCGGACATGGCTGCACCCATTCCGGCTGCATTGCCAAGGACAGGGTTCAATGCCTCCCGTGTCATGCCCATGACACCGCCGATCGCACCAAGCGATACGCCAAGCCCTGCAATATCGCCAAGTCCGCCTGCTGCACCGCCCATGTTTTCGACTGCGCCAAGCCCGACCTGCCGTGCGGTTTCCTGCTGGTAGGTGTAGCCTTTCATGCGCATTTCCTCTGCTTCGGCGGCGGCACGGAGTTTATAGGCTTCCGCCTCTCCCTGCGCACCGATGATCTTCATGCGTGCGGCTGTCTGTGCTTCGACCGTCTGGCGTTCGGCACTGGCTTCGGCTTCGGCTTTGCGGATCTGTTCTTCACGGACTTTCAGGAACAGGTCTGCGTGCTGCTGCCGCATTCGTCTGAAATTCGGGTCGTCATCCGGTGTCATTATGGTCGTTACAAAAAATTCCGGCATGACAAGTCCGTAGTCCGTCAGATTTTCATTGATCGTGTCCCGCAGGCGTTCGGAGATCGTGTCAAGATGTTCGTCGATCTCCAGAATGTTGATGCTGTTTTCCTTGATGATACGTGCTAAATGGCTCTTGACCTTTGTCATGATGAGTGCCTTGAATTTGGCAATGGTCGGTTTCAGGGCATAACCGCCGTCAATGACATCCGCCTGTGTAAATTCTTCCGCTGTGCCGACCAATTTCAGGAGCAGACGGCGGGAGTCGCTGACTTTCAGGTTGAACTGCCCGCAAGCACCGATCTCCAAATGCAGCCCGGTTGCCGGGTCAAAGAAACGAACTTTAGAATCCGTTCCCCACTTGATCCCCATTTGCACGGTCTTGTTGATGAAATAGACTTCCGAATGGAAGAATGTGTCCGCATTGGACGGCAGCTTGTAAAGCTCCTGCAAAACCGGCAGATTCTGCGTGCTGAGGGTGTAACGCCCTGCCGGGAAGAGGTCGAGTGCCTGACCGTCCCGGAAGAAAATAGCTTCCTGTGATTCGTGGACGATCAGCTGTGAACCGAGGTTGAGATCCTCGATCGGGTGCTTCCAGACAAATGTCTGATTGTTGCCCTCGTACTTAATGACACTCGCAAGCCCTTTTTTGCGTTCGGCTTCCTTTGCCGTCTGCTTCTGCACATCAATGACCGTGTCGCAGAGGGGGCAGGTGTACTGTGCGGCATTCTTGTCCGCTGAAAGTCCGCAGGAACAGGACGGGCAGTGAAATTCTACCATATTGGAGAGGTTATCCGCTGCATTGATCCTTTCATGGCAAACGGGGCAGACCGTTCTTCTCCCACGGGAAAGATCATAGACCACATCATTTCCGCAGTGCGGGCAGATGCAGGATGTATATTTTTCCGTGCGTACATCAATGACATTCCCACAGCTGCACCGGATCGTCCTGCTTGCCAGAAAGCCTTCGCTTGCTTCTGCAAATTTGCCGCAGGACGGGCATTCGATCGCAAATTTACGCATGTGTTTCCCGCCTTTCCAGATAACGCTTGTAGAGGGTAACTTTATTGCTGAGTGTTTTAGCAAGATCCTGCCCCTGCAAGGCAAACTCTTTCAAGTCTTCTGTGGTCATTGCCTGATTCATCAAGCCGTGAATGAGTTTATTTCTTGTTGTTTTCCACTGCTTAATATCATCAAGTAAATTCGGTGTGATATACTGGTACAGGGCGCATGCCGTGTCTCCAATCAGCTTACGAGTTCCCTCAACCTTAGCGTCCAATCCGTTATGTTCCCTCGGATCATATATTCCTTCTTTTTCCAGAACAGATTTTAATCTATCCTCCATGACAGCATACTCAATAAACACAGCTTCGAGGTAAAATTCCATGTTGATCGCCTTTTTCAGCCGCCCCATCTGTTCCCGATAGTTGTAGTATTTGCGCATATTTTCCGGGAGTTCCTGTGCTTCCGTTTCTTGTAATTCTGCTGTTGCTTGCATGATAAATTCCCCCTTAATTTTGTTTCGGTCCGATGTCTGTCCAGTCGGAGACATTGCATTGTCCATCGCCATTAAGACCAGTTGCTACGACCGTACCGTCTGCTTTTAGTCCGACTGTATGCTTCTCTCCGGCTGCTACAGCCACAATGTCACTCCAGTCAGAAACATCACATCGTCCATCTGAATTGTAACCAGTTGCTACGACCGTACCGTCTGCTTTCAGTCCGACTGTGTGACGCACTCCTGCTGATACAGTCACAATATCGTTCCAGTCAGAGACATCACATTTTCCATCTTCATTGTTACCAGTTGCCACGACCGTGCCATCTGCTTTCAGTCCGACTGTGTAATCATCTCCGGCTGCTACAGACACAACGTCACTCCAGTCGGAGACATCACATTGTCCATAAGAATTGCTACCAGTTGTTACGATGGTACCATCTTCTTTCAGTCCGATCGTAAAATCATATCCTGCTGCCACAGCCACAATATCACTCCAGTCAGAGACATCACATTGTCCATTTCCATTGTCACCAGTTGCTACTACTTTGCCATTTTCTTTCAATCCGACTGTGTGCCAGCTTCCTGCCGCTACAGCCACAATGTCACTCCAGTCGGAAACATTACATTGTCCATAATAATTGTTACCAGTTGCCTTGACCGTGCCATCTGCTTTTAATCCTACTGTATGCTCACTTTCTACTGTCACAGCCACGATTTGACTCCAGTCAGAGACAGAACATTGTCCATCTCTATTGTTACCAGTTGCCACGACCTTACCGTCTTCATTCACTCCAACTGTGCACGCACCTCCTGCTGCTAACCATACTTTATCTTCTTCTGGAAATGTTGCTAATATCTGCGCATTTCGTATGTTTGTAACAATGTTTGTAACAATGACTGTTTATGGTAAAATAGAAATGCAGAAAAAGGGCTCCAAAAGTGCATAGGTAAAATGAAGCCGCCGAGCCGT
>CANQNG010000016.1 GCA_947625155.1 uncultured Clostridia bacterium | reverse complement strand
TTGCTGTCCGGGTAGGCTTTCCGGACAAAGGCGGAGAGCGCCGGATCCATGCTGTTTTTGCCCATGTAGGGGGGGTTTGTGATGACGGCATCATACTGCCTCGCCAGAAGGGAGAGCGCCGGGTCGGACATATTCTTCTCCGGTCGAAGCAGAGAGCCGTACAGCGAAGCCGTTTCCGGCAGGTGGGAAAAATCATGAAAATGCAGCGCCAGCTTTTCTGTGGCAAGTGCCGGATCATAGGCTGCGGCTTTCAGGCGGAGCATACATTCTGCCAGCTTTACGGCGCAGCCATCGATGTCCAGCCCAAAAAGCGCTCGGGTCAGGATATGCCGGGCTGCTGCTCCGGCAGGCATACCGGCATGTCGGCACTGAGAAAGCAGGGCATCAAAGACATACATCAGGATATGCCCCGTTCCCATGCAGGGGTCAAGGACGGTGACCGTTTCCGGGTCTTTGTGAAGATCCGGCAGGCTGGTCTGCGGTCTCAGGTAGAATTTCCAGTCCGGCAGCGGCTTCAGCAGTGTGCCGAGGGCGTTCTGGGTCATGCAGCGCACGATCCAGTCCGGCGTGAAAAGCTGTGTCGCAGCAGGCAGGTGCTTCTGCGAGATCTTGTTCTTGCTGCGCAGCCCGGAAAAGGCAGCCTCCCGTTCCGGGATGTTGTAATACTGATACATCCACCCCGGAAATGCCGGGTCAGCCCATCGCTCCTGCGGAACAGCAGAAAACGCCGCCAGAACAGGCGAAAAGCTGTCCGGGAACGGCAGCACTTCCGCAAAAAGGGGAACATTCCCGAATGTTTCACAGGCTCGTAAAATATCCAGCTGCTCCAGAATGCCTGCTGCATGGGCATAGCGCAGCACACACAGCCGACAGAACCAGAGCTTTACCGTTTCCGCCGGTACGCCGGGCAGGGCAGTCTCCAGCGCAGCCCGCACCCGCAGGGCAGCAGCACGCTCTGTCATGGCAATTCCCCCTTTCTGCATTTTCCTGTATCACAACAAGACCGCCTGACTTTCCAAGCCAGACGGTCATGCAAAGCTGGTAGTCGGACTCGAACCGACGACCTGCGCATTACGAATGCGCTGCTCTACCAACTGAGCCATACCAGCAACATTTTTATTATACCACAAATGCGTGGGCTTGTCAAGGGATGCTCCAAAAAAAATGCTAATTGTGCATGCTGTATCTTTTTTTCAACATGTATAGCTTGAATTTTACGTTCTGTTTTTGGGAAAAGCCCTTGACAAATGTGCCTTGATGTGGTAAAATAATATAGCAGTCTGTGAAGGCTGCCGCATAGAAAAATGCGAGAGTGCTGGAATTGGCAGACAGGCTAGCTTGAGGTGCTAGTGTCGGAAACGACGTGTGGGTTCAAGTCCCGTCTCTCGCATTGAGGAAAGATGGCTGAGCTGGTCTAAGGCGCACGACTGGAAATCGTGTATGCGTTAATAGCGCATCGAGGGTTCGAATCCCTCTCTTTCCGCTATATTGGTATGCCAAAAAAGACCGAGTTATCGGTCTTTTTTGTTGCCTATAGCCTGATCTTCTGCAAGGTGTCGCTGTAGATGATATTCGCCGTCCGGAAAAGGGCGGCTTTTTCATCTTACTGGCAATATGGCATGTGGGCACTCGGAGGATGCGACCGTACAGGAATATAGAGCTTTGGATATTGCTCGTTACATTCTGAAAAAAATGTGGTATACTATATATGATGAAAACTTGAAGAATGGAGGCGGGCAGAATGGGGATCCATCTTGATCCGGGTAATGATAATTTTCAAGAGGCAATTCGTTCAGAGATCTATGTTGATAAAACAGAGCTGATCTTACTCACCAACCAGAAGCTGAGAACCAAAGACAAATATATCTGTGTCAGCAGACCCCGGCGATTCGGGAGATCTACCGCTGCGGACATGCTGGCAGCTATTATAGCCGTGGCTGCGATCCCAGAGAATTATTCAGCAAGCTGAAAATTGCAAAAGCAGCTTCATTTGAACAGCATCTGGATCGATACCATGTCATCCAATTAAATATTGTGCGGTATCTGGGAGAAGCCAATTCTGTCCCCGAAATGATCCGATCTATGGAGGAGGATATTATTGATGAGATCTCAGATGCCTATCCGGCTTTCAAGCTGCCGAGGCGTATCACGCTGATCAATGTTCTGGAGAAAGTGTTTGCAGAATTCCATACAGCTTTCGTTTTTATCATGGATGAATGGGACTGCATGTTCCGCAAAAACAAAAAGGATACGCAGGCGCAGATCACCTACCTTGATTTCCTGCCTGATCTCTTAAAAGATCAGAGTTATGTAGCCCTTGCCTATATGACGGGGATCCTGCCGATCAAGAAATACAGTGAGCATTCGGCGCTGAATATGTTCACGGAAATTTCCATGACAGACCCCGTGAATATGCGGAATTTACTGGTTTTACGGAGGCAGAAGTCAAAGCACTTTGTGAACAGTATCAGATGTCCTTTGCGGAGACCAAACGCTGGTATGACGGCTATCAGCTCAAAGGCATTTCGGTCTACGATCCTCGTTCCGTTGTTATGTCCATGACCGGGCATTGCTTCAATAACTACTGGACATCGACTGAGACTTATGATGCTTTGAAAGACTACATCGTACTGAATATTGACGGTCTGCGTGATACCATCGTTCGTTTGCTTGGCGGAGAAAAACAGAAGATCGATCCCGCTGCTTTTACGAACGATATGGTCATGTTCCAGATACAGGATGATGTGTTGACCTTGCTGGTGCATCTGGGCTATTTGACATATCATTTTGATACAAAAGAGGTGTCTATTCCGAACTACGAGATCTTTGAGCAATTTGTCAGCACAGTCAAAATGACGGATCGGTCAGAAGTCATCCGATCTCTGAAAACATCTGGTGAGCTGCTTGCTGCGACCATTTCAGGCGATGCTGAAAAGGTAGCTGAAATGATCGCACAAAGTCATCTGGAGAACCCCTCCATCCTGAAATACAATGACGAAAATTCTCTTGCCTGTGTGATCGCACCCGCTTATTATTCCGCAAGAGCCAATTATGAGATCATCCGGGAACTGCCTGCCGGAAAGGGCTTTGCGGTACTGCCATTGACCAGATCAAGCAGAAGCAGTATCCGCACAGCATCCGCTTCTATTCCGGCGAGGTGCTTCTGGTGGGCATCAGCTACGATGAAAATAAGGGGCATACCTGTCGTATCGAGAAGGTCATCTTATAAGGCTGTTCAGGAAAGCTTTACGAGCTGAATGGCAGTACACGAACAAGATCAGGATGAAAACCATGTCATCATGTTTTGTGTACCTTGATATACATGGAAAACACCGCTGTATGGCGGTGCTTTTTTTCCTAAAAAAACACCCGTCCCATGGGATGAAATGGGGACGGGATGTCTTTCGCCGTATCAGGAAACGCAACGCTTCCGGAAAAATATGTCAAGCTTTATTGGAACATCTATCCGCTGAAGCTCACCAATGACTGACGACTTTGTTGCGTCTGTCTGTCAGCATAGGCGGTTCGCCGTTCGTTACGCATTCTTTCGTAATGGTGATCTTTGCGATATTGCTGTTGGACGGAAGATTGAACATTGCCTCCATCAGCAGATCCTCCATGATGCCGCGCAGCCCTCTTGCGCCGGTCTTTTGGGAAATGGCACGCTTGGCGATCTCGATGAGCGCCGCTTCCTCCACCTCCAGACGGATGTCATCATAGCTGAACAGCTTGACATACTGCTTGATCAGGGCATTTTTCGGCTCGGTCAGGATGCGGACGAGCGCCTCCTCGTCCAGTTCCTGCAGCGCCGTGATCAGCGGCAGTCTGCCGACCAGCTCGGGCACCATGCCGAATTTCACCAGATCCTGCGGAATGACTTTCTCGAAGATGTTTTTCATGCTCTCCTGCTTGGAAGCGATCTCAGCCCCGAAGCCCAGACCGGACGACTGTGTGCGCTTGATGATGCACTTCTCCAGCCCGTCAAAAGCCCCGCCGCAGATGAACAGGATGTTCTTGGTGTTGATCTGGATGCATTCCTGATTCGGGTGCTTTCTGCCGCCCTGCGGAGGAACATTGGAGACTGTCCCCTCGATGATCTTCAGGAGCGCCTGCTGTACGCCCTCACCGGAAACATCTCTGGTCAGGGATGTGTTTTCAGACTTTCTGGCGATCTTATCGATCTCGTCGATGTAGATGATGCCCCGTTCAGCCGCTTCGATGTCAAAATCCGCTGCCTGTATCAGGCGGAGCAGCACATTTTCCACATCATCGCCGACATAGCCGGCTTCGGTAATGGTCGTAGCATCCGCAATGGCAAACGGCACATCCAAGATCTTGGCAAGCGTCTGCGCAAGAAATGTCTTGCCCACGCCAGTCGGACCCAGCAGGAGGACATTGCTCTTTTGCAGCTCGACTTCCGTACCGTCGTCTTGGCTCAGGATGCGCTTGTAGTGGTTGTAAACGGAAACGGCAAGTGCGATCTTTGCCTGATCCTGTCCAATGACATACTGGTCAAGGACAGCCTTCATCTCGGCAGGCTTGAGGAGCTTGAAAGGTTTCTTCTTTTCCTCATCCCGCTGCTTTTCCTTGCGGCGGCTGCCGGATGATCCATAGATCATGTCATAGCAGGTACAAACACATTCATCACAAATATTATAGATACCTGCGGAGAACATGCTCATGACCTTGTCCTCGCCCTTGTTGCAGAAATTGCAGATCTTGAACGAATTATTGAATTCTGCCATAGCGTTACCTCTTAGCGATGACTTGGTCGATCAGACCGTATGCCTTGGCTTCCTCAGCGCTCATGAAATTATCCCGTTCGGTATCCCGTTCGATCACTTCGAGGCTCTGCCCCGTATGCTTTGCCAGCATCTCATTGAGCTTCTGGCGGGTGCGGACAAGGTGGTCGGAGTGGATCTTGATGTCGGTACACTGACCGGCAAGTCCGCCGGAGATCAGCGGCTGGTGGATCATGATCTCACTGTTCGGGAGCGCAAAGCGCTTGCCCGGTGCGCCTGCCGTCAGCAGGAATGCCCCCATGGATGCCGCCATGCCGATACAGATGGTCGAAACATCGCACTTGATATACTGCATCGTGTCATAGATCGCCATGCCTGACGTGATAGAACCGCCCGGACTGTTGATATACAGGGAGATGTCCTTTTCCACGTCCTGACTTTCCAGATACAGGAGCTGTGCGACCACAAGGCTTGCCGTTACATCGTTCACCTGATCGCTGAGCATGATGATACGGTCATTGAGCAGACGGGAGAAAATATCATAGGAACGCTCTCCACGGCTCGTCTGTTCTACTACATACGGTACTAAACTACTCATGATATCGTCCTTTCTAAAGCGGTTCTGCGGTGACAAAGTGAGCGAACGTATGTCCGCTCACATGTGTCGATCTCTTTTTATTCTGCACTGTCGGCAGGGGCAGCTTCTTCAGCAGGAGCAGCATCTGCGGCGGGAGCCGTTTCCTCCTCATCCACGATCACTGCATTTGCTTTGACAAGCTCGATCGCCTTACCAACACGCATGTCCATGATGTAATCTTCCAGCGGGATGCGGCGCTTGACCACTTCCAGTGACAAATGGTTGGCATCTGCCAGTTCCTGCAAGCTGCTGTTCAGCTCCTCCTCCGGGATCTGGATATTCTCCAGCTCTGCGATCTTTTCCAGTGCAAGGCGGAGTTTCACCTCGTTGACAGCACGCTCCCGGTTGGAGTCCCGGAAGTCTTCCATGCTCATGCCCGTGTACTGGAGATACAGATCCATGCTCATGTTCTGCTGCTTGAGCATCTGCTCGAAGTTAGCGACCAACTGGTCGAGTCTATGTTCAAACATCACGTTCGGGATAGGCGCATCCACAAGCGCGATCAAAGCCTCCATAACGGTATTGTCAAAGCTGTTCTCTGCCTCACGGACAGCATTTTCTTCCAATCTCTTCTTGGCATCTGCCCGGAACTCGTCCATGGTGGAGAAGTCGGTGGCATCCTGAATGAATTCATCATCCGCCTCCGGCAGCTCCTCTACGGTGATCCCGTTGAGGCGGCACTTGAACACGGCATCCTTGCCGGCGTAGTCCTCCAGCTGGTAATTTTCGGGGAATGTCACATTCACGTCAAATTCCTCGCCGATGCTCTTGCCGACGACCTGATCCTCAAAGCCCGGGATGAACTGTCCGCTGCCCAGCCGAAGCGGGAAGCTCTCGCCCTTGCCGCCCTCAAACGGCTCGTCGCCGAAGAAGCCCTCGAAATCCAAGTTGACCTCATCGCCCTGCTGTGCGGGTCTGTCGTCCACAGAAACGAGCCTTGCATTTCTCTGACGGAGCATCTCCACCTGTGCATTGACATCCGCATCGGTCACTTCCTTCACTTTCTTGGAAGCATGGATCCCCTTGTAGCCGTCCAGCTCGATCTGGGGTTTGGTGATACAGATGACCTTGTACACAACGCCTTCCTCTTTATTGATCTTTTCCACATCCACCTGCGGGCGGTCTACCAGCTCCAGTTCCGCCTTGATCAGCGCATCCGGCAGCTCCGTATTGATCAGGTCATTGACAGCCTCATCATAGAAAGCGCCCTCGCCGAGATATGTCTCTGCCATCTTGCGGGAGACTTTGCCTTTCCGGAAACCGGGAATGGAGATATTCTTTCTCAGCTTGCGGTAAGCACGCTCTACAGCCGCTTCCAGATCCTCTGCCCCGACTTCAAATACCATTTCCACGGTATTGACTTCTGTTCTTGTTGATGATTTCAAACTCATTTTCAGATCCTCCAAGTCATAGTTCAACAGTAGCTCTCTCCGAGCCTTATATGCGATCAGCACACACTTTACATTATACCATATCCGGCAGATTTTTTCTATACCTTTTTGTAATTCCGGGCTGACTTCTACACCTCTTACAAATTATAGGATCGTTTCAGGTAAAAATTGTAAATAATCACAAGAGATCAGATGATAGCAGATGCCATCCACCATCCCGAAAACAGCCTTTTCCTGTGCCGGACCGTGCAGATGTCCGTAATAGCAGTCCTTCACCCCGAACGCCTGCAAAGCCCGCAGGATAGGCTCACACCGTGACTCCCCGTAAATGGGCGGATAATGCAGGAATGCCACCGGCTGCAAGTTCTGCTGCACTGCCGCATGCAGGGATGTCCGCAGCCGCTGTTCCTCACGGGCAAGCACTTTCGCATCCGCCGGTGCATCCGGCAGATTCACCCAGCCCCTTGTGCCGCAGATGCCCAGCGTTCCGTAGGCATAGCAGTTATTGTGCAGGATATGCAGCGAAGAAAACCCATTCTCCTCGAAATGATCCGTCATCTTCTTCAAAGAGTTCCACCAGTAGTCATGGTTTCCCTTGAGCAGGATCTTCTGACCCGGCAGGCTTTCGAGAAAGGCAAAGTCTGCCTGTGCCTGCTGTAAGTTCATGCCCCACGAGATGTCGCCCGCTATCACGACCGTATCTTCCGGCTGAACGACACGCAGCCAGTTTGCCTTTAGCAATGTCTGGTAATTTTCCCAGCCCGCAAAAATATCCATCGGCTTTTCCGGCACGCCGAATGACAAATGCGTATCCCCGATGACAAACAGGCTCATGCTTTCGTCAGCTGTCCGAGCACGTAGCGCTCCATTTCCGCCGGACGTATCACATCCGTAAAGCGCACGGGCTTATCTTTCAGGGCAGCCAGCGACGGCGGGATGGGCAGCCCGCTCACCTGTGCCAGACGGTCGACCAGTGCATATTCATCCGCACCGTCCTGTACGTCCTCAATGGCATCCAGCACGCTGGCACTGAATTTATAGGGGCTTGCCGTAGATGCGATCAGGGTCTTGGTCGTGTCTCCAGTCTTGGCAATATGATCGAGATACACCTTGACAGCCACTGCCGTATGCGTATCCAGCGTATAGCCATATTTCTCCTTGAATTCGTGAATGGTCTGCTTCGTCTGTGCATCATCGCAGAAACCGGCAGCAAATTCCGCCTGTAATTTTGCCTTCACCTCGTCCGTGACGGTATACGTTCCCTCTGTGGAGAGCTTGCCGAACCAGTCCCGGATCTGTGCATCGTCCCCGTCCGTCAGCAGGAACAGCAGGCGTTCCAGATTACTGGAGATCAGGATGTCCATAGACGGTGAGCAGGTCGCAAAAAATGCCCGGTTGCGGTCATATACGCCCGTTTCAAGGAAATCGGTCAGTACCTTGTTGATGTTGGAAGCGCAGATCAGCTTGCCGATCGGCACGCCCATTTTCTTGGCATAGTATGCCGCAAGGATATTGCCGAAATTGCCCGTCGGTACGACCGCATTGAGTGTCTCCCCGAACGCAATGTCCCCACGCTTTGCCATTTCCGCATAGGCAGACACATAATATACGATCTGCGGCGCAAGTCTGCCCCAGTTGATAGAATTTGCCGAGGAAAACATCTTTCCGCCGGCTGCCAGTTTATCCTTGACCGCCGGGTCCGTGAAGATGCGCTTTACACCGTTCTGGCAGTCGTCAAAATTGCCCTCCAGTGCGCACACCTGCACATTGCCGCCCTCCTGTGTTGCCATCTGCCGCTTTTGCATAGAGGAAACACCATGTTCCGGGTAGAATACCATGATGCGTGTCCCCGGCACATCCCGGAATCCCTCCAAGGCTGCCTTTCCGGTATCGCCGGAAGTAGCGACCAGAATGACCACTTCCTTGTCCTCACCGTTCTTTTTCAGGGAAGTCGTCAGCAGGTAGGGCAGGATCTGCAAAGCCATGTCCTTGAAGGCGCAGGTCGGTCCGTGCCACAGTTCGAGGATATGGGCATTTCCGAATGCCCCCGTCAGCTCCGCAATGGCTTCTGTCTCAAAATTTTTGGTATTGTAGGCATGGGATGTGCAGTAATGGATCTCTTCCGGCGTGAAGTCTGTCAGGAACTTGCCGAATACCACGTCCGCACGTTCCGCATAGGGCAGCTCCGCAAGCCCTTTCAGCTCCTCCATGGTAATGGTCGGTATCTCCGACGGGAGAAACAAGCCCCCGTCTGCCGAAATGCCCTGTGCGATCGCCTGCGCTGCCGTCACTTTCAGACCGCTGTCTCTGGTACTTTTATAAAACATACTACCACCCTTTCCTTAAAGCACATCTGGAGATCCGCTCTCATCAAAGGCACTTTCCAGATATTCGATCTCCAGCACACGTCCCTCATACAGTGTCACCTGTGCGATATCATAGCGGATATACCAGTCCTCTTCGCTGATGTCCGCCTTTTCACAATACAGATAGGCTGCCCGGATCAGCAGGCGCTGTTTGCGCCTGTCCACCGCTGCAAAGCCCGTCTCCACCGAGCCGAGCGTCCTCGTCTTGACTTCCACGAAGCAAAGCTCCTCGCCCTTTTCAGCCACAATGTCGATCTCGCCGCCCCGTATCCGGAAATTCCGGCACCGTATCCGGTAGCCATGCTGTTCCAGATACCGGCAGACCGTATCTTCGCCGAGCTTTCCCTTTTCCGCTGCCGTCATTGCTTCGGGGCAAGGAATTTCTTCAGGAAAGACGGTCGGTGCAGCGGACAAGCACCGTATCGCAGGAGCGCATCCTTGTGCGCCTTTGTGCCGTAGCCCTTGTGCTGTGCAAAACCGTACTGCGGATAGTGCTTTGCCTGTTCCGTCATGTAGCGGTCACGGGCGACCTTTGCCAGCACCGAGGCAGCCGCAATGGATGCGGAAGTCGCATCCCCCTTGACGACAGCTTCACACGGCACGGACAGCGCCGGGCATTTGTTGCCGTCGATCAGCACATAGGCAGGATCCTGCCCCAAGCCAGCCACAGCCCGCTGCATGGCGAGCATCGCCGCCTGCAAAATGTTCAGTTTCTCGATCTCTGCGACCGAGGCAGTTGCGATACAGAACGCTGCTGCCTTTTTCTGTATCTCGTCAAACAGCTCCTCCCGGCGCTTTTCTGACAGTTTCTTGCTGTCGTCAAGCCCTGTAATGTCATGCTGTTCCGGCAGTATCACAGCCGCCGCATACACATCCCCTGCCAGCGGACCTCTGCCGGCTTCATCCACGCCGCAGATCACCCCGAACTGTGTGCGCATTGCCGTGTCGTAGTCCAGCATAGCCTGCCGCCTCTGCCGTGTATCTTCCCGCATGTCAGACCTCCTCCGGGCTTTCCAATGTGATCCTGCCCAGTCTTGCGCCCCGGAGATCATCCAGCACCGTTGCGGCTGCCCGTTCCGTATCGACCACGCCGCCCGGCAGCAGCATACCACGCTTTCTGCCGACCAGCTCCAGCAGCTTGTCGCCCTCTGTCTCGTCTGTTTCGAGCTTATAGCGCTGCACGAGCGACTGCGGATAGTTCCCGTGCAAAAATTCCAGCAGCAGCATCGCCAGTGTCTCCGTATCCAGCACCTGATCGCGTATCGCCCCCGTAAAGGCGAGCCGCAGTGCTGCCTGCTGGTCATCCAGCCGCTGCCACAGCACGCCCGGCATATCCAGAAATTCCGTCCGGGCATCCACCTTTACCCATTGTCGGGTGCGGGTCACACCGGGTCTGTCCTCTACCTTTGCGCTCTTTGTGCCGGACATTTTGTTGATAAAGGAGGATTTCCCTACATTGGGGATCCCCACGATCATCAGGCGCACGGGTCTGCCAGTCATGCCGGCTTTCTCCCGTTTCGCAAGCAGATCTTTCAGCATCTGTTCCCGCACCACGGACGTGAACTGTTTCAAGCCCTTTCCGCTGATACAATCCGCTGCCAGTGCCGGGATGCCCTGCTTCCGGTAATACTGTACCCATTTCGCCGTCATGTCCGGGTCAGCCATATCCGCCTTGTTCAGCAGCATCATGTAGGGCTTCGCCTGCATCAGGGCTGTCAGCTCGGGGTTGCAGCTGCTGTAGGGGATCCGTGCGTCGAGCAGCACGACTGCCCCGTCCACAAGCGGCAGATCTGCCTGCATCATGCGCCGGGTCTTTGTCATATGGCCCGGAAACCATTGGATATTCCCGATCTCGATCATGGACCCTCCTTTTCTATTCGATCTTGCCGAATTTATCATTCAGGCGCAGAATGACCTTTCCCTCGATCTGGTACAGCGGAACGAGCCCCACCTCTGCATAGCGGCTGTCCATGGAGACTTCCCGGTTATCGCCCAGCACATACACATACCCCTCCGGTACAGTGATCGGGTATACAAAGGCACCGTCCAGTATCGGTTCTGTCGTACTGCCGACCGCATAGGCTTCTTCCAGTGCCATGCCGTCCCGGTAGACCGTTCCGGTCTCGCTGTCGATATCGATCTCCTGCCCCGCAACAGCGATCACACGCTTGACGATCACCTTGTCAAGCCCGACCGCCGGATAGGGCGAACCGTCCTCCCGCAGCAGTCCTGCTTCCAGTGCGGTAATGATCACAACGTCCCCGCATTCCGGATCCCGGTCAAGCGCATTTACCAGAAGCCGATTGCCGCTTTGCAGAGTCGGGAGCATGGAATCCCCCTGTACGGCTGCAAAGTGCAGCACGTAAATACACACTAAAATGATACAGAACAGCGTACAGAGCGCATAGGATGCAATGTCAAACAAAATGCCGATCGCTCCATGCAATTTGCGGTTTTTGGAAAAGCGTACATATTCCCGCATCCTGTCATCCTCCAGATCATCCCACAAAGCCGATCTCAGTCTTTTCGTAGCCCTTATCTTCTGCCGCATAGTATTCAAAAAACGCCTTGCCCATGACATCTTTCTCGGACACCAATCCCACGTAGGCGCTGCGGCTGTCCGTGGAGTGGTTGCGGTTGTCGCCCATGACGAACACATATCCTTCCGGGATCGTGATAGGATAGGTGAATGCCCGGTCGTCCGTAAGCACTGGCTCGTTGATATACGGCTCGTCAAGCAGCTCCCCATCGACCCATACCTCTCCCTTGGAGGCATCGATGCGCAGCTCCTGCCCGCCCACAGCGATCACACGCTTGATCAGGCACTCCACAAGGTGTGTCTCCAGCGGGATGACGGTATCGTTTTCCATCACATGGGCTTCATGGTTGTTGATGATGACCACATCGCCGATGTGCGGCTTGTAGAACAGGCGGTACATCACAAGACGGTCGCCATTGTTCAGCGTCGGCACCATGGAATGTCCGTCTACCGTGACCGGACGGATAAAATACGTAAAAAGCAGCAGGATGACGAACACGGAAGCCATCATGGTCTCCAAGATCTCCATAATGTCATTGAATAGGCTGCCTTTCTTTTTCGGCGCTTTTTTCGTTTCCGGGGATGCTGCTGTTTCCGTCACATCTTCTGTTTCCTGTACCAGTTCCTCTTCGTTCGGTCCCATTCTTCTCCGCCTCTCTTTTGCGTTTCGTGACTTCCGGATATAGCAAAAAAGGGACTGCCGTCCCCTTTGTTCTGTCTGCCGCTACGCCGTCAGAAACAGCGGATGCTGTTTCTGACAGTCGTATACAGTGTGCTTGGAGCTGCTCTTAGAGCTGCTCTTTGATCTTGGCAGCCTTGCCGACTCTGCCACGCAGGTAATACAGCTTGGCTCTGCGGACCTTACCATGTCTTACCAGCTCGACCTTGTCAACGACCGGGGAATGCAGCGGGAATACTCTCTCGATCCCGCAGCCGTGTGCGACACGTCTTACGGTGAAAGTCTCGCTGATACCGCCGTGCTTCTTGGCAATGACTGTGCCCTCGAACACCTGGATACGGCTCTTTTCGCCCTCTTGGATGCGTACGTGAACTTTTACAGTATCACCGATGGCGATCTCCGGGGCATCCTGCTTCAGGCAGGAGTTGCTGATCTGCTTTAATGCATCCATTTGAATGACCTCCTGAATTTCCGATCCTTCATACATGCCGCCCGCCCCGTGCATGCAGAACTGCACGGACTGCCGCACCGTTTCCCTGTCGGAGACGGCTCACACCAGAGGATGGATCGATTTAATGTCTTACGGCATTAACCCTCATCCGGGAAAGCCCCGGACGGATCTCAAATGCTTTTATATCATACCACATTTCGGGAAAAAAAGCAAGGGTTTTCACGAAAAAAGTCTGCCATTTCCGCAAAAAATTTTTGTCCGGAGCAATTTTTCCACATATATCGGCGTTTCTGCAAATTCAGAAAAAGCATCCGTCACCATGCTCACATTGATGTTCCCGGCATTCCCAGCAGGCAGGCGCAGGGCAAGTATCAGGTGGTCCCCCTCTGCCTGCGCTTCCTCCGCTTCTATCAGGGGGCGCAGGTCAATGGTCTGTACGCCCTTTTTGGTACGCTTTTCCGCTAAGATCTCCGGCTGTGCCAGAAATTGCTCCCAGAGCGGCAGCAGTGCCTCACCTGTCAGTGTTACCCGGTACTCGGCAGCCTCGATGTCCTGTGTCCTGTCCTGCGGGGTGCGTACTTCCACGGCGTGCAGCCCCTCCGGCAGCACGGCATTCAGGCGGGACAGGATCTCCGACGGGGAGCGCTCCTCCGTCAGGCGGATGTCCATGACCTCGCAGAGACTTTCCGTCCCCAAAGACAGCGCCAGCGGGAACATCAAATACATATGCGGGTGGAATCCCTCCGTATACCATGCCGGCAGCCCGGAGCGCCGTATGGCACGTACCATGCAGCGGTTCAGGTCAAGGTGGGAGATGAACCTTGCTCGTCCCGTCTTTTCAAATACGATCCTGTGATCTGTCAAAAGCAGCTCCCTCCCAGACATTGGTTTGCCCCGCAGCCAGCGCACTGCTGTCGGCAGGACGGTGTAGTCTCTCCGGCATGTGCCTTGCGGTTTTCCCGGATGAGGAATGATCTGGAGACCATGTAGTTCAGATGCGCCCACGGTTCGGTCTCCTCGTAGGGACGTATCCGGTTCGCATAGAACGCCGGGTCAAGCCCTGCTTTCGCAAAGGCATCGTACCAGCGTTCCGCCCGGAACTGTTCTTCCCAGCTCTCCAGCCAGCCGCCGTTTTTCCAGACCTCATACAGCACAGCCCCCAGCCGCCTGTCCCCACGGGCAAGAACGGCTTCCACAAGGCTCACATCGGAGACATGCAGGCTGGTCTTGATGTATTTGGGGTCAACAGCTTTTTTCAGGAGCTGCTGGCGGCGGAGGATCTCCGCTTTTTCGACCTGCGGCTCAAAGGCGAACGGGGTGAACGGCTTCGGGACGAAAGTCGCCGTGCTGATCGTCACCTGCGGTCTGCCCTTCGCCCGTCCGGGGGTGGCATAGAACAGATCGACCACTTTCTGCGCCAGTGCCGCAATGCCAAGCACGTCCTCATCCGTTTCCGTCGGCAGACCGAGCATGAAATACAGCTTCACCTGTGTGTACCCGGCTGCAAAGGCGATCGAGCAGGTACGCATGATCTCTTCTTCGGTGACGTTTTTGTTGATGACATCCCGCAGGCGCTGTGTACCGGCTTCGGGGGCAAAGGTCAGACCGCTTTTCCGGACGGCGGAGATCTTCTTTAGCACCGACTCCGAGAAATTATCCACCCGCAAAGACGGCAGCGACAGGTGTACATGCCCCTGTTCCGAATACGCCAGCAAGCCGTCCAGAATTTCTTCAATGCCGGAATGGTCGGAGGTACTCAGAGAGGAAAGACTCAGCTCATCATAGCCGGTATTGTCGCAGAGGGCTTTTCCCTGCCGGCAAACGACTTCCGGGGACTTTTCCCGGAACGGACGGTAAATGAACCCCGCCTGACAGAACCGGCATCCCCGGATACAGCCACGCAGCACTTCCACGGATACCCGGTCATGCACGATCTCCAGATAGGGCACGACCACATGATCCGGGTAATAGGCTTTGTCCAGATCCGGCATGACACGCTTGGTAATGACTGCCGGAGCGCCGTCTTTCGGGGTGATAGACTGCACTGTGCCGTCAGCATGGTAGGCGACATCGTAGAGGGACGGGACATAAATGCCCGGTATCTCAGCAGCTTTCCGGAGAAATGCGGAGCGTGTCGCTCCGGCATCCCGCATGGTATGATAGAGATCCATCAGTTCCAGATCGACATCTTCGCCCTCGCCCAGAATAAACAGATCAAAAAAATCTGCCAAGGGTTCGGGGTCACAGCAGCAGGGACCTCCGGCGACTACAAGGGGCGCAATGGCTTCGCCCCGTTCCCGCTGTAACACAGGCACCTGCGCAAGCGACAGCATGTGCAGGATCGTCGTGTAGGACATTTCATATTGCAAAGTAAAGCCGATGAAGTCAAACTCTTTTACCGGGTCAAGGCTTTCGAGCGCATAGAGGGGGATGCCCTCCCGGCGCATGACGGCTTCCATGTCCGTCCACGGCGCAAAGACACGCTCGCACCAGTAATTCTCCCGTTCATTGATGCGGGCATAGAGGATCTTCATGCCAAGATGCGACATGCCGACATCATAAATATCCGGAAAGCAGAACGCAAAACGCACATCCACTTTCGCTTTGTCTTTCACGACTTGTCCGACTTCCCCCCCGCAGTAACGGGAGGGGCGCTGGACTTCCAGTAAAACAGATCCGATCTTTTCTTTCAGCATGGGTATATTCCTTTACTTAAAAATAACTGCGGCAGGCTGCCGCCTCCGTTGTGCCTCCCAATGCCGGGCTATGCCCGGCAAAGGTCGGCTTGCATGACTGCCACATGATCTCTCCTGAGAGCAGTCGCCCTTTCCGCCTTTAGGCGGAAACAAAATAGCTGCACATAATAACCGCAGCTTATCCACTCCCCAAATAACTATAATTCTAGTATAGCACAAGATCGTGCGTTTGTCTACTATATTTATCGATCTCTTCGGAAGATCCTCTGCTGTTCCCGTAAGATCTCATGGGAACGTCTCTTAAAATTTTAAGGGATATTAATAAATGAAAAGTGTGTGAAATTCCCGGCAAACAGCTTGCAGATCGAGAGGGAGTGTGGTATAATTATAAATATCGTAAATACAACTGACAAAGGGGGAGCTGACATTGGACGAACAGAAATTCTATCTCGATACCATTGAACGTATGATGCCCGGAAAACGGGAACAGCTTGTGGAAGCCTTCTACGAATTTCTTGAGCTGGAACATCTTTACGGATCCGCCGCCGAGACCGTCCGCACACAGTTGAACATCTATGACAATGAATTCAGCATGAAATTCCAGCGCAACCCGATACACGGCATCGACAGCCGCATCAAATCCCCGCAGAGCATCATGGAAAAGCTCCAGCGCAAGGGCTATCCGCTGACAGCAAGGTCTGCCCGGCAGCATCTGATGGACATTGCCGGTGTCCGGGTGGTGTGCAATTATGTGAACGACATCTATGCCCTTGCCGAGCTGTTGAGCATGCGGGGCGATTTCAAGACCGTTAAGGTCAAGGACTACATCAAGGACCCGAAGCCCAGCGGCTACCGCAGTCTGCACATGATCGTCATGGTGCCGGTGTATCTGTCCACGAGCCGCCGTGAAGTGCCGGTAGAGATCCAGATCCGCACCATTGCCATGGATTTCTGGGCAAGTCTGGAACACCAGCTCAAATACAAGGCGACCGGCGATGTGCCCGATTCCCTCAAGCAGGAATTGCAGGAGCTGGCAGCGACCATATCCGAAACAGACCTGCGCATGCAGGGCATCTACGATCAGATCAATACGCTATAAAAATGCTGCCCATGCGGGGCAGCATTTTTCTTACGGGTAATAGGGATCGGGCTTGAACAGCAGAGTGATGATGTCAATGATCCAGCCGATACCGAACAGCCCGCCGGTAAACAGATAGAGTACCCCCATGAGCGCTTTGCCCTCATAGAATTTGTGAACACCGACATAGCCTAAAAACAGGCAGAGCAAAAAGGCTAACCATTTCGATTTAGGCTTTGCGCCCCCGACAGGCATATTGTTATTGTTGATGACGACCTGCGGATGCTGCGGCATAGTCTGCATGGGCGGCGGAACTTGCTGGAACTGCTGCACCTGTCCGCCGCAGGCGGTACAGATGACTGCCTGCGCTGGGATAGAAGCGCCGCAGTATTGGCAGAATTTCGTCTGCGGTGCAGTCTGGAGCGCTTGGACCTGTCTGCCGCATGCCGTGCAGACAACGGCATCCTGTGGGATAAAGCTGCCGCAGAACTGACAGTTCTTGGCATCGGGTCGGGGTACATGGGGAACGGGTACTTCATCATTGTAGGGGGAATTCATGGGAGCATCATCCTTTCCTGTTTATTTGCGACTTTCGTCTAAGATCTCTTCCATTCCGGTCATAAACGGCTTCATGCCGAGCGCTGTATAAAAAGCCTGTGCGCCCGGGTCACACGCCCATGCGTGGAGCGTGATATGGTAGCAGCCGCTTTCCCTTGCAAACGCTGCTGCGTACCGATAGAGTGCCGTGCCGATATGCTGCCCCCTGACAGGGGCATCCACGCAGAGATCGTCAATGTAGAGCGTCCGGCGGTCGGTATTGATATTGTCTCCGCTGTAGTCCTCGATCTTGCAGAACACATAGCCGAGCATCTGTCCGCTTTCGTCAAATGCCGCAAATACCGGGCGCTTCTCGTCCTCTAACAGCGTTTCCAGCTCGGCATCCGTATATTTTTTGCAGTTCCCCTTGAACAGATCAGGTCTGCCCTCATGGTGGACCGTCAGCACCTGCAACAACAGGCGGTCGAGCTGTGGGATATCCGCTTTCTTTGCCCTGCGAATTTCCATGGCGCACCTCCTCTGCATCAGTAGTTGCCGGAAGTATCTTCCTCCAGCTTGAATACAATGTCAAATTCATAGGGGTCGCCGTCCTCCTGATAGCGCAGGCAGTGGGCATGGACTTCATCGCCCCCCGCAAAGCCTTCGAGGGCATCGAGCACATCATCATAGCCTTCGACGGGCTGTCCTTCCACGGTCACGATGAGATCGCCGACCTCCAGTTCTGTTCCCGCAATGTCGCAGTCGTCACTGATCGCAGAGATCCAGATGCCGTGCCGCAATTCCTCCGGCATATCCGTGTGGAACTGTTCTTGGAATTCGTAGGCAGCATATTCCGTGTCCGCACTGCTGAATGTGATACCGATACGAAATCTGCCCGAAACATAGCCCTGCTCTATCAGATCCGTCACGACAGGCAGTGCCTGATCGATCGTGATCGCAAACCCAAGCCCCTCATAAGCGGAGGATGTGGAGTAAGTAGAAGCATACTTGGAGGAGGTGATGCCGATGACCTGCCCGTACATGTTTACGAGCGCACCGCCGGAATTACCGGGGGAGATCGCCGCATCTGTCTGGATACATTCCATCCGGAAAGCGGAACTTTCGGCACGCACCTGCCTGCCGATCGCCGAAACGATACCCTTCGTGACCGTATTCGTCAGCCCGGCAGGGTTGCCGATAGCGACCACATCCTCCCCGACATAGGTCTCATCGGAGTCGCCCAGAACTGCCGGAGTCAGCCCGGTTTTGTTGATCTTCAGCACGGCAAGGTCGGTCTTGATGTCGCTGCCGATCAGCTCGGCAGGATATTCCTCATCTTCCTCTTCCTCGTTGTTCAGAATGACGGAAAAAGCCTCGCCCTGCACCACATGGGCATTGGTGATGATGTAACCGTCCTCGGAAATGACGATCCCGGAACCCGTTCCCACAAGATCTTTCTCGGTGCGGCTGCTGCTGTCAAACGTATAGACCTCTACAATAGAGGGCTTGACAAGCTCCGCCACGCCGCTTACGGTGTACGTGCCGTCCGGTGTTACATTTTCGTCAGAGGGGTCAAGATCGGGCTTTTCCTGTGTCTGCAAATTGACCGTCACGTTCCGGGAGGGCGTTCCCTCAGCGGAGCCGCCCTGCACAGCCCCGTGCAGCATATCCGACCCGATACAGTACACACACAGCAAAAACACCAGCACTGCAATGACTGCCGCCATGGTATAGATGCGCCGGTCCATCGGCAGCGGCGGCTGCGGCGGAACAGGCGGCGGCTGCGGCGGATAGCTATACTGGAAAGGCGGCGGCGTGTAGTTCTGCGGCGGTACGGGCGGCGGCATCTGCATCCTTGGCGGTATGTCCTCTTGTCCGGCATCCTGCTGCATTCTGCTCCCGTCAGTCCCTCTCTGCGGGATAAATTGCATGTCCTGCCCGTCCGGGGGCAGCGGGGAAAGTTCCGGGATCTCCGGAACGGTCTCCTCCGCCGACTGTTCCGGCACACCGAAAGACCCTTCCGCAGGGTCGGGGAATGGTGCGTTCCCGCCGTCCGGAGGCGGAAAGACATCTTTATATTCGTCCATACGATTCCTTTCCGGGAGAGCCGGTCACGGCTTTGCGCCATGGACCGGGAGCTGCACCTCAAAGCAGGTGTACTCTCCCTTCACACTCTTGACCACGATATGCCCGCCGTGCAGATGCACGATCTTGCGGGAGATAGACAGCCCCAGCCCCAGACCGGTCTTGTCTTTGCTGCGGGAAGCATCGGTTTTATAGAAACGGTCAAAGACCTTTGGCAATTCATCATCGGCAAGCCCCTCGCCGGTGTTTTTGACAGCGATGCACGTCATGCCCTCCTCTTCCCGCAGGGAGAAGCTGATCGTTCCGCCCTCGTTGACGAATTTGACGGCATTTTCGATCAGATTATACAGCACCTGAAACAGCAGATCCTCGTCCGCCTTGATGACCAGAGAAATATCCTCCAGCCCCTCGACTTCCACGTGCTTGTCGCTGATGCGCTTTTCAAACATGAGGACGGTCTTGATGAGGAGCTTTGCCACGTCCGTGTTGGAGATGCGGATGGACATTTCCCCTGCCTCAAATTTCGTCAGATTCAGCATGGAATTGACGAGGGTATGCAGCCGGTGGATCTCATCGGCAATGATGCGCAGGTATTTCTGATGCTGGTCGGGCGGTATCGTCCCGTCCAGAATGCCATCTGCAAAGCCCGCAATGGTCGTCATCGGCGTGCGCAGTTCGTGGGAGACATTTGCCACGAAATTGCGGCGGGTGCTCTCGTTTTGTTCAATGAACTCCGCCATGCGGTTGAGCGTACACCCGAACGGGTAGAGCGTAGAATGCTCCGGCAGACTGACTCTTGCGGAGAATTCGCCCTCCGCATAGCGCTTGGCGACCTTGCTCAGTTCCTCTAACTGCCGGTCAAGCGGCGCAGCCGCAAACCGGAACAGCAGCATGAACAGCAGCATCGCCAGCAGAAGACAGATCACAAGGCTGCGCACCAGCATGAAGCTGTACTCCTGCAAATGTCCTGCATCGCTCACCGCCGCCAGATAGAAACCGTGTGTCTCCTCGTCCGCATTTTTCATGTGGAACTGTATCACACAGCAGAGCTGCTGCTGTTCGGCATTGTCTGTGAAATAGCCAAGCTCCATGAAATTATCGCTTTCCACATAATAGCGGATGGAACTGGGCAGCGTGTAGCCATTTTCCTGATCCGGATAGCATTCCGTGCCGTTCTCCCGGAATACCCAGAGCCGGTAGCCGTACTCCATCTCCGATGTGCGCAGGAGCTTGTCAAGATCATCCGAAGTGGCATTGGGCAGGCTGTAGATCTTCGCCATGTTGGCAGTCAGGGCATCGCAGTTTTGCAGCAAGGCGTTCCGGACGGTGTCCGTATACGTCGCCACAGCGCTGCAGATCATGACGACCCCCGTCAGCAGGATGCCGCAGAACAGCAGGATGCCGGAGACCCGGAGATAGCGGTCAGAGATACCCGGTGTGCGGGGCGTGCGCTTTCTTCTATTCTTCATCCGCCTCAAACTTATAGCCTACGCCCCAGACGGTCTTGAGCGCCCAGTGCGGCGACACGTCTGCCAGCTTTTCCCGCAGGCGCTTGATGTGGACATCGATCGTCCTCGAATCGCCGTAGTACTCAAAGCCCCACACCTCGTCGAGCAGCTGGTCACGGGTGTAGACATGGTTCGGGTTGGATGCCAGATAAAACAGCAGTTCCAGTTCTTTCGGGGGGGTGTCGAGCACCTTGTCATTGACACGCAGCTCATACCGGGTCATATTGACGACCAGCTTGTCATAGCGTACTTCCCGGTTTTCTTCCTGCTCAGAGGAAGAATTGCCCATTCTCCGGGCGATCGCCTTGATACGGGCAATGACTTCCTTGGCATCGAAGGGCTTGGAGATATAGTCGTCCGCCCCCAGTTCCAGACCGAGCACCTTGTCGAACGTTTCGTTCTTGGCAGAGATCATGATGATCGGGACATTGGAAGTCTTGCGGATCTCCCGGCAGACCTGTCTGCCGTCCATAGAGGGCAGCATCACATCGAGCAGCACAATGTCCGGTGTGAGGGCATTGAACTTGTTTACCGCTTCCTTGCCGTCATTGGAAATGATAACGCTGTAGCCTTCCTTTTCGAGATACATGCGCAGCAGATCACAGATATTCTGGTCATCGTCCACGACCAATACTTTTTCTATCGCCATTCTGGTTTCTCCTCTCAGTGGTTTCCGGTGGGTATCTCTTGCAGATACAGATACTCATTATTATTATACATGATTTTGCTATCTTAAATATGAACGATTTATGAACCAAATATGACAATTTGGTAAAATTCCGCATACAAAAACTGGAATTTGTGTCCCCTCCGGAGATAAATGGCACGATCTGTGCAGTTTTCACAAAAGCAAATGCGATCTGCCATAGGAAATTCGTTTTTGGATTTTCGGGAAATCCATAGACAAAAAAATAACAATGTGATATAATAAAAGTGCAGGCGTATGCCTGCTGAAGGAATTGCCAATTTACATGGAACAGGAGAGAGGTACACGTATGCGTGAAGAAGTAACCTATACACTGGTCGATAGCGTTCCCGCACTCGAAGCTAAGCTTGCACAGGTCCGTGCTGCACAGGCACAGTATGCGGCTTATACGCAGGAACAGGTGGATGCGATCTTCAAGGCGGCTGCACTGGCTGCCAACCATGCGAGGATCCCGCTTGCCAAGCTGGCAGTCGAGGAGACCGGCATGGGCGTTGTTGAGGACAAGGTCATCAAGAACAACTACGCCGCAGAACACATCTACAATGCCTATAAGAATACCAAGACATGCGGTGTCATCGAGGAGGACAAGGAATATGGCACGATGCGCATCGCCGAGCCGATCGGCGTGATCGCAGCCGTCATCCCGACGACCAATCCGACCTCTACTGCCATTTTCAAATGCCTGCTGGCACTCAAGACCCGCAATGCCATCCTCATTTCCCCCCACCCGAGAGCCAAGAAGTCTACCATTGCGGCTGCCAAGATCGTTTTAGAGGCTGCCGTGAAGGCAGGCGCACCGGAGGGACTGATCGGCTGGATCGATGTGCCCTCTCTGGAACTGACGAATACCATCATGAAAGAGGCAGACATCATTCTTGCGACCGGCGGTCCGGGCATGGTCAAGGCTGCCTATTCCAGCGGCAAGCCGGCTTTGGGTGTCGGTGCGGGCAATACGCCGGCGATCATTGACGCTTCTGCGGATATTCTGTTGGCAGTCAGCTCTATCATCCATTCCAAGACCTTTGACAATGGCATGATCTGCGCTTCGGAGCAGTCGGTCATCGTAGATAAAAGCATCTATGACGAGGTCAAGGCAGAATTTATCCGCCGGGGCTGCTATTTCCTTGACCCGGAGGAAACGGACAAAGTGCGCAAGACGATCATCATCAACGGCGCACTCAATGCCAAGATCGTCGGACAGCCTGCTGCCCGCATTGCAGAACTTGCCGGTGTGACCGTTGATCCCGATACCAAGATCCTGATCGGTGAAGTGACATCCGTCGAACTGGACGAGGAATTTGCACACGAGAAACTCTCGCCCGTACTGGCAATGTACAAGGCGGAAGATTTTGAGGATGCGATGGAAAAGGCAGACCGCCTTGTACAGGACGGCGGCTTCGGGCATACCTCTTCACTGTACTGCGATACCGTCAGCGAACGGGAGAAGATACAGGCTTTTGCTGCAAAGATGAAGACCTGCCGTATCCTTGTCAATACTCCCTCTTCGCACGGCGGTATCGGCGACCTGTATAACTTTGACCTTGCCCCGTCACTGACACTGGGCTGCGGTTCGTGGGGCGGCAATTCTGTTTCCGAGAACGTCGGTGTCAAGCACCTGCTCAATATCAAGACCGTTGCCGAGAGGAGAGAAAATATGCTTTGGTTCAGAACGCCGGAAAAGGTGTACTTCAAGAAAGGCTGTCTGCCCGTAGCACTGGACGAGCTGAAAAACGTCATGGACAAGAAGCGTGTGTTCCTCGTAACAGACTCGTTCCTCTACAAGAACGGCTTCACGAAGGTCATCACCGACAAACTCAGCGAAATGGGCATTACCTACACTGTATTCTCCGATGTCGAGCCTGACCCGACCCTGAAGTCCGCACAGCTTGGCGCAGAGGCGATGCGTGCCTTTGAGCCGGACTGCATCATTGCGCTTGGCGGCGGTTCGGCAATGGATGCCGGCAAGATCATGTGGGTACTCTACGAACATCCGGAAGCAGACTTCCTCGACATGGCGATGCGTTTCATCGACATCCGCAAGAGGGTCTACACATTCCCGAAAATGGGAGAAAAGGCATACTTCATTGCCGTGCCGACTTCTTCCGGTACGGGTTCGGAAGTGACACCGTTTGCCGTTATCACCGACCAGACGACCGGGCAGAAATATCCGCTCGCAGACTATGAACTGCTGCCGGATATGGCGATCATCGACACAGACCTGATGATGAGCGCCCCGAAGGGACTGACCTCCGCTTCCGGTATCGATGCGATGACCCATGCGCTCGAAGCCTATGCTTCCGTCATGGCGACCGACTACACGGACGGTCTGGCGATCCGGGCGATGCAGCTCATTTTCGAGTACCTGCCGACTGCCTACAATGACGGCACAAATGTCAAGGCACGTGAGAAAATGGCAACTGCCTCCACCATGGCTGGTATGGCATTTGCCAATGCATTTTTGGGCGTATGCCATTCTATGGCACACAAGCTGGGCGCTTATCATCACCTGCCGCACGGCGTTGCCAATGCACTGCTCATCACAGAGGTCATGCGTTATAACGCTTCCGACAAGCCACGCAAGATGGGTACTTTCTCCCAGTATCCGTATCCGCACACACTGGAGCGCTATGTGGAGTGCGCTAAGGCTTGCGGCGTGACTGGCAGCAACAATGAGGAAATTTTTGAGAAATTCCTTGCAAAGCTGGAAGAACTGAAAGCAGCGATCGGTATCAAGGGCAGCATACAGGAGTACGGTATCTCCGAGGAGACATTCCTTGCTTCTCTCGATGCCATGACAGAGGCTGCATTTGACGACCAGTGTACTGGCGCAAACCCGAGATACCCGCTGATGAGCGAGATCAAGGAAATGTACCTGAAAGCCTTTTACGGCAACAAGTGATCACAGAGAGGAGCGAGAACCATGCAAGTACTTGCACAGCGTGTCAAGAAAGTCGTGTACCGTGAGGGCGATCATGCCGTCAAGGAATTCAACGAGGACTATTCCAAGTCCGATGTACTCAATGAAGCGCTCAATCAGGCAAGGGTCGAGGAGACCGGACTGCCCATCCCGAAGCTCATCGAAGTCCGCAAGAACGGCAGTAAATGGGCGATCATCATGGAATATGTCGAGGGAAAGACCATTCGTCAGCTGATGGAGGAACACCCCGAAAAGGCGGAACACTATCTGGAACAGTTCGTGGACATCCAGCTCGAGATCCACAGCAAGACCGCACCCCTGCTGCCCCGCCTGAAAGACAAGATGAACCGCAAGATCTCCTCTGCCAAGCAGATCGATGCAACGACCCGCTATGATCTGCATGCCCGGCTGGGATCCATGCCGAAGCACCTGAAGGTCTGTCACGGCGATCTGGGGCTTTCGGACGTTATCATCACGGAGGACGGGCGCTATTATATCATTGACTGGGCGCATGCTACACAGGGCAATGCCTCTGCCGATGCGGCAAGGACGTACCTGAAATTCTGTCTTGAAGGCAATGAGGAAATGGCAAAGCAGTACCTTGACCTGTTCTGCAAAAAGAGCGACACGGCAAAGCAGTATGTGCTGCGCTGGCTGCCGATCGTAGCCGCTTCCCAGACCGTCAAGGGACATGAGGACGAAAAGAGCCTGCTGATGAAGTGGGTCGATGTCGTTGACTACGAGTAAAAATAGCCAATAGCCAAAAACAGACCCGCACGAAATATCGTGCGGGTCATTTTTTATCGCAGCGGAAGTGTCTCTGCCGCTCCTGTTGCTTCGGTGGATGCAGCCGTTTCAGAGGGCAGTGTGCTGTCCGGCAGGGGACTCTGCGGAACGACACCCGGCTGTGTCAGGTCAATGGCTTCATATGTACGGTCAACACCCTTGGCAGTATAGCGGTCTATGGAATACCAGTCGCAGTCGATCTTGACACCGTTCATTTCTTCATACAGCCAGATGGCGATCGTTCCGTCCAGATTGGAAATGGCAGTCGCTTCCGGTCGGATGCCGTTCAGGGCTTCATAATAGGTCTTTGCCATTTCGCAGAGGGTATCGTTGTTGTAGAAGGTGAATCCAGCAGCCGGGTCGCTGCGCACCCATGTCAGATCTTCCCTGCTGCCGTCATCCCATTTCAGGACGACATTCTGACTGTCCAGCCAGATGAGCTGAGCCGATGCCTGCGCAGTGGCATCCCCGATGTGGAAGGTCGCCGTCTCTCCCTGTACGGCATAGGTAAAGCCCATACCTTCCCCGTTTTGCTGCTGGAGATAGCTGCCGTTTGTCTCGTCGTAGAAGAGGAAGAAACGCTCCGTGTCATCTTCCTGCATTTTCCCGAGCCAGATCGAGCCGGCAAGCCCGGAGACATGCGGGGCAGACTCTGCTTCTGTGGGGTCTGCTATAGCAAGCTGCTCGTCAGTATCCTCTTCTGGTCTGGTGATGTCCGGGACAGGCGGTATGCTTTCCGGGATCTGTTCCTCTGTTTCTTCTATCGTTTCCGTAGTCTCCATAAAGTCGCCGTAACTGCTTTCCGTATCGCATCCTGTGCAGAGCAGTGCCGTCACACCGCAGAGCAGCAGAGCTATCCATTTACATTTCATTGGCTTTTCCTCCTGTGATTTAGTATCCTATTTTATTATAGCGGATTATAAAGAATTTGTCAAGTAACAGAAAATGGGGCAGTGTCTGCTGCTCCGCCCAAAGGCGGAGCAGATAGTACCTAATAATTGGAAAAAGGGGGCACTTTTTTGCCAAAAGTGCCCCCTCGTCAAAAAACAGTATACAATGCTGTTTTTTGACTTCACCCCCTGAAAATGGCGGAGTATAGAAGTGTTTCGCCGCCTGCGGGCGGCGACCAGAGGGCTCTGCCCTCTGGACTCCCGCCAGCTTTTTGAAAAAAGCTGGACCAAAAACCTTTGTACTGTCTCCCAATACCGGGCTACGCCCGGCAAAGGGCAGCGTGACGCTGCACCCGTGGTGTCGCCCAATGCGCCTTGTGGCGCAAAGGGCGACTGCTTTTAGGTAAGTGTTTGGTATTTGATAAAAAATTATTGAAAAACGATAAAAAGTGCTTGACAAATGATAATCGCTATGGTATAATAAAGAAAATCAGAGGAGGGAATGACTATGTGGAACAAGGATAGATCCCTGTCGCTGTCAATTATTCTCGTGCGTATCCTGTTTGTGTTCATTATCGTACTGTGCTTCTGCGTGCCGGTCATGGTGCATTGGTATGACACCACATTCACGGAACGCATGGGACTGCTCAATGGCTCGGTATTTGCACCGCTGTGTATCTGTCTGTATGCGGCAGCCGTGTTCGGGGAGATCTGCCTCATTCATCTGGGCAGGCTGCTGCTCGATCTGCAAAATGACAAGGTGTTCACGGCTGAAAACTGCCATCATCTGCGGGTGATCTCGTGGTGCTGCCTGCTGGCGGCGATCCCGTTTTTCGTGCTTGGCTTCTGGCGGTCGCTGAGCTTTGTCGTGGCAATGGCTGCGGGCTTTTTCGGGCTGATCCTGCGGGTGCTGAAAAATGTCTTTGACAAAGCGGTCGAATTGCAGGAAGAAAGCGACTACACGATCTAAGGAGGGATGTGCCGTGCCGATCATTGTAAATCTGGACGTGATGATGGCGAAGCGCAAGATCTCCTCGAATGAGCTTGCGAAGATCATCGACATCACGCCTGCCAACCTGTCCATTCTAAAGACTGGAAAGGCGAAAGCCATTCGCTTTGCCACACTCGACAAACTCTGCGAAGCGCTGCACTGTCAGCCCGGCGATCTCCTCGAATGGGGACCGGAAGCCGATGCAGCCGCACCGCCGCAGGCACACAAGGAGGCGCTCTGATGCAGACAAAACAGGCTGCGCTCCGGTATGTTTTGCTTGCGGGCGTGCTGCTCGGTATCGAGATCCTCATCGGGGCATGTGTGCCGCACACCATGTGGCTGCGCTCTTACGGGGGCGATGTGCTGGTGATCCCGCTGATCTACTGCCTTGTGCGCATTTTCGTAAGGATACTGCCCCGGACGATGCCGCTGCTGATGTGCGGCGTGGGGTTTTTGGCAGAGCTGGCACAATATTTTCACCTGAGCGACCGTCTGGGTTTTGCACGGGGCAGTCTGCCGTCTATCATCCTCGGAACGAGTTTCAGCCCGGCAGATCTAGCCTGCTATGCGGCAGGTATGCTGCTCATCTACGGTGCTATGCTGTTAAGAAAGGAGACACACAAAAATGAATGACTATGAGACGATCTACACACCGTCCGCCGAAGTCCTGCCGGCAGAGCAGGAAACGGAAACATTCACCCGGACGGACAGACTGACGGCGTTTGCCATGCTGCTGGGCGGCTTTCTGTTCGTGCGGTTCGGGATGTACCATGTTGCCGGGCTGCTGACGACACTTGTCGTGTGGGGCATCCTGACGGCAGAATTGCTTTTCCTGAAACACAAAGGCATAACGCTTGACAAGGGCGGCTATGTCATGGCAGCAGTGCTGTATGTATTTGCGGCGGTGTATACCGTCACAGCTTCTACGCTCCTGAAAACACTGGACACGGTCTTTCTGGTGCTGACAGGGTGCTTGTTCCTGTTCCGGGCAGCTGCACCGGGAAAGGCAGTCTTTGCCTTTCTGCCGCTGACTTTGTCAAGGGCAGTATTCACGCTCCCGTTCCTGCATTTCGGGAAAGCGTTCCGCTGCATCGTGAGCGGCAAAACGGGCAGGAACTGGAAACAGGCAGGTCTTGTCCTGCTCGGCTTTCTGCTTGCCGTGCCGATGACTTTGGTCGTAGCTGGTCTCCTGTGCAGTGCAGACCCCGGTGTCAACTGGATGCTAAAGCAGCTGTTCCATGCACCGCAGGAGGAACTGGCGACCCTGTTTCCGCACCTGCTGGTCGGCATCCCGATCGGGGCAGGAATGTTCAGCGTCCTGTGGTCTGCCGCAAGCAAAAGCGTTTCTTTCACGGAGGAGGACGGTGAAGATGCCGCCCGGAGCTGCCGTTTTCTGCCGTGTGCGCTGGCATATGCGGCAGTCACCCCGATCTGCCTGCTGTATGTGCTGTACATCGTGTCACAGATGGGGTATTTCCTCGGCGGATTCACCGGGGAAACGGGGGAGATGAATTATGCCGACTATGCAAGGCAGGGCTTCTTTGAGCTGTGTGCCGTGTGCTGTATCAACCTCTCGGTCATTGCCTGTCTGGGGCTGTTCACAAAGCGCAGCGGCGAGGAACGCCCTATGCCCACAAAGCTCTATAACTGCTACCTGTGCGTATGTTCGCTCTTTATTGCCGGAACAGCCATTGCCAAAATGTGCCTTTATATCCGGGTCTACGGCTTGACGGAACTGCGGGTGTATACCACTTGGTTCATGGTGCTGCTGGTGATCGGTTTCGGGGTGTTGGCTGTGCGGCAGTTCGTGAAGCTGCCGGTCGGGAAAATTGCGGCAGTCACCTTTACCGTGATGTTTGCGCTGCTGTGCTTCTCCCGTCCGCAGAAACTGATCGTTTCATACAACGCAAAGCAGTATCTTGCCGGGCATATTGCGGAATTTGATATTACCATTGTGGAAGATATGTCCTTGGATGCCGTTGCCGGGCTGATGACGTTTGACGAAGCGACACGCATCCGACTGGCAGAGGAGGATCATGCCACGCTGTGGCACTGCCCGGATGTCAAGGATCTGGACTTCTACGAAAGCCTGAACCTGTCCGCATGGGAGGTCATGCTCCGTGACTGATGCCTTCCCCTATTCGCTCGACAACAAGCGCTACCACACGCTGCACTATCACAATAGACAGCGATTCGGGGGACGGGTGGAAAAGGCAGCCCTGAACGGCGGCTTCACCTGCCCGAATCTGGACGGCACAAAAGGCACAAGCGGCTGTGCGTTCTGTGACGGGGGGAGCGGTGCATTTACCCATGCACTGCCCTTACAGGAGCAGCTTGCGGCAGAACAGGAGCGTATTGCCCGGAAATGCGGCAAGCCCGTGCCGATGATCGCCTATTTTCAGGTACACACCAATACCTATGCCCCCGTGGAACAGCTCCGGGCGTTGTTTACGCAGGCGCTGGCGTTTCCGGGGGTGGTGGGGCTTTCCGCTGCGACCCGTCCGGACTGTCTGCCGGAAGAGGTGCTTGCGCTTCTTGCGGAGCTTGCGAAAAAAACATACCTGACCGTGGAACTGGGCTTGCAGACGGTACACGACAGGACGGCGGCGGCTTTCGGGCGGGGGTATGCGTTTGCGGAATTTCTTGCCGCCTACCGGAAATTACAGGCGCTCGGCATCCGCACCTGCATCCACCTCATCAACGGCTTGCCCGGCGAAAGCCTTGCCGATATGCTAAAAACGGCTGAAACGGTCGGCAAGCTCCGTCCGCAGGCGGTAAAACTGCAATTGCTGCACATCCTCTCCGGGACACGCTATGCGGAACTGTACCGCAGCGGACAGATCACGCCCATGACACGGGAGGACTACACGGACACTGTTGTCCGGCAGCTTGCCTTGCTCCCGCCGGAGACAGTCATCGAACGCCTGACCGGAGACGGTGAAAAGGCAAAACTGCTTGCGCCGCTCTGGAGCGCTGACAAGCGCAAGACCCTTGTGGGTATCGACAAATTACAGGCGGCAAGGGATACATGGCAGGGAAAAGATTTCAGGGGGTGACACAATGTACATCAAACTCATTCAGCCGAAAATGCGCCGCCGCCCCATGGACACAGACATCAAGCTCCACATGGCACCGCCGCTCGGTCTGCTCACCATTGTGAATATGTTCCGGCAGGAGCATAAAGTCGTGCTGGAAAATGAAAACATCCAGCCCATTACCTATGACAAGCCCGATCTGGTGGGTATTTCCGTCACCGTGGACACTTTGCCGGATGCAATAAAGATCGCAGCCCGTTTCCGGAAAAAGGGTGTCAAGGTCGTTGCCGGCGGCATCCACATCACGACCGCTGCGGAGACCGTTCCGGCAGGGGCATTTGACGTGCTTTGCGTGGGAGCTGCCGAGGGAACATGGCGTGACATCGTGCAGGATCTTCAGCAGGGAAAGCTGAAAGAGATCTACCGCTGCAAGCCGCTCTCCGGGAAGGACATCGTGCCGCCTGCCTACGATTTTCTGAAAAAATCTGAATATCTCTACTGCAATGTGGTACATACGAGCCGTGGCTGCCCGTTCCGGTGTGATTTTTGCTATAACAGCGCAAAAGAACGCTGCTACGTCAACCGGGAGATCAAGGATGTTCTTGCCGACATCCGAGCTGTCGGCACAAAGCACATCATGTTCATCGATGACAATTTCGCCGGAGATCCGAAGTGGACGAAAGCCTTTCTCCGTGCCATTGGACCGCTCCACCTGCGGTGGAATGCTGCCGTTTCCCTGAACGCTGCCTACGATACGGAACTGCTTGACCTGATGGCACGCACGGGCTGTCAGAGCCTGTTCATCGGCTTTGAGAGCATCGACCCGAGATCTGTCAGCGGTGTCCACAAGGTGCAGAACCATACCGAACGCTACGAGGAAGCCATTGCCGCTATCCACCGGCGGGGCATCATGATCAATGCCAGTTTCGTGTTTGGTCTGGACGGGGATACGCCGGAGACGTTTCCGGCAACGCTGGACTGGATCGTCCGCAACCGCATCGAGACCGTGACTTCCCATATTCTGACACCCTATCCGGGAACAGCACTGTACGACCGCATGAAGGCACAGGGGCGCATTATTTCAAACGATCTGCGGCTGTACAATACGGCACACGTGGTCTACAAGCCCCTCGGCATGACCCGGAAAGAGCTGTATCAGGGGTATTTATGGATGTACCGGGAGATCTACAGCCTGAAAAACATTGCCCGCCGTCTGCCCGTCCACCCCAAACCCCGTGCAGCCTATCTGCTTTTTAATTTGCTCTACCGGCGGTACGGGAAATTCACGGATCACCTCTGTCAGCTTGTGACCTATGAGCGCATCGGAAAGCTTGCGGAACTGCTTTCCGGACAGGTCTGGTAAAATATTTATATTTTGTTAATTCATTTAAGAAACAGTAAATTTCCTTGCGGCATCCGCTATTTTATGCTATACTGAAAGCACTGCGATCCCTTTGGGGCGCAGTGCTTTTACCTGCATATACTGCATAAAAGGAGGTTTTTTCATGAGATCACAGCTTCTTGCCCTGAGCCTGCTGCTCTGCCTTTGCACGCAGGGGTGTACAGGGAAAGCAGAGAACATACCGCCGGAACTGCTTGCCTTTGCGGAGAGCTACCCGCAGGCAGCGGATTTTGTCCGGAACTACCCGATAGAAGCCGACCGAGAACACGAGATCGACATTTCCGGCGAGCTTACCGGGGGCATCCCGCTGTTTTTGCAGTGGGACAAACGCTGGGGCTATGTACCCTATGGGGACGGCTGGATCGGGAACAATGGATGCGGTCCGACTTCGCTGTCCATGGTGCTTGCCGGACTGACCGGCGACCCGGCATTCCACCCGAAAGCCATTGCAGCCTATGCCGAAGCGCAGGGGTGGTACATTCCGGGAACGGGTACTTCGTGGGAACTGCTCACGGCCGGAGCGGAACATTTCGGCATCCATAGTGAGGAGGGGGAACTGACAGCGGACTACATCCGGCAGAACGCCTCGCCGGAAACACCGCTGATCGCCTCCATGCGACCGGGCGATTTCACGAACGGGGGACACCTGATCGTGCTGACGGGCATCGACGAAAGCGGCAAAGTCACGCTCCACGACCCGAACAGCCCTGCCAACAGCGCAGCACACTGGGACATGGATGTCCTGCTCCCGCAGATCAAAAAGCTCTGGAAATACACAAAATGAATTATTCCGCCCGGATAAGATAGCACCATTCCATTTCGATATATTCGCCGTCCGCAAGTGTGACGGCAGCCGTCTGATTTGGTTCGAGGTAGCCGCTGTCCTTGGCGATACCGCCGCCTGCCGTCAAGGCGGAATAGATGGCATACGTTGCCGACATATCATCGGATCTGGGCTGTATGGTGTAAGTCCCTGCCGTCAGGTCTTTCCCGACCAGAAACATACCGCTGTCCTTAAAAGGGTCAAGGTGCAGAGCGACTTTTTCCGGGTCATAGAGCTTGGCAAAGGCAAGATCGAGATACTGCCCGTCCTCTAAGATCAGGTAGACATTGCCCTGTTTCCACCCGCCGTAAAGCTGACTGTCGTTCGACATACTTTCGGAAGCATACACACCGCAGTAAAGATCCCCTTCGGCAGTGCCGTCCGACATGGCAACATATGTCCCTGCCGGAATATCCGTGCCAACTGCATATTCCCCGTCGTCGTAAATGCCCTGCTGCCGCTGCCATTCGTTTTTGGCGGCGGCATCGGCTTCGGGGTCGTAGGTGGGGGCGGGGACATTGCCGGAATAGCCCTCGTTTTCTGCCGGGGCAGGGGCTTCGTATTCGACCGGAATGTCGCTGCTCATTTCCTCCCTTGGAAACGTCTGCCGCAGATCCATGCCAATGAGGTTGACCATGACCATACCGACGGTCAGCAGCAAGATCACACCGCCTGCCACACCGATCAGGACAAAGGGGAGCGAACTGTGGGAGGGTCCGGATCCACGTTCCGGAATGGCAGGTGTGCCGCATTCCGGGCAGAATTTGGTGTCGAATTCGTTTCCGCATTTGGGACATTTCATGGTGATGACTCCTTTCAGGATCAGGAAATGGAAAACAGGATAAAGCCAGCCGTGTTGATGCCGAAATTGGCGAACATATGCGGCAGCCATGACGGGAGCACGGCATCGGGCTTGTTATCCAGTGCATTGAACAGCAGCCCGGCAGCGAACAGCCCGGCAAGCATCAGCAGATAGATCCCCACATGAAACCAGCCGTACAGCATACCGCCGTGATAGACCGCAAACAGCCCCGCAGAGAGGAAGCAGCAAAATTTCGGGTCGGCATAGCGGCGCAGTGTCAGGCAGGCATAGCCCCGGAAGAACAGTTCTTCGAGCAGGGAATTGACAAAGGAAATATACAGCGATACATACAGGAAATTTTCTTTGCTGACCCCGATCGTCGAGGTCAGCGTTCCGGTGATGTGGGAATAGTCGATGATCTGCCGTGTCAGGAAGAAGCCGCCCACGATCAGCGCATAGATACCTGCCGCAAGCAGGACGGTGCGTTTCAGGGAAGCGCCGGATGTCCGGAAACGGACAGGCTTTTCGTGGTACAGCACGGCATAGGCGAGCAGACTGCCCCCGAACACGGCGATCTTGAGCAAAGATTTCAGGAAATACGGCGGCTGCCATAGCCCGTCTATGAGCATCATGCATACCGTACACAGGATCGCCGTGAGGAGGATGAAATTCCGTTTCTGCATGGCTCACCACTTCCAGTCGGCGAAGATCCTGCGCCGTTTCGGTCCATCCGGATGTTCAGCAGCACGCCGGGAGGAAAGTTCGTAGAACAGCGCAAACCCAATCAGCGCAAGCCCTGCCAAGAACAGATACACGCCCCAGTGCAGTGACCGCCAGAAATTTGCCGTCATCCGCAGTGTCATGAGCACAAGTACCGCAAACCCGAGCGTGAACCACCGCAGCCGCTTGACGGCAAAGCTCCCGGCTAAGACGGCAAAGCAGAACACCACCATCACAAGGGCATCATTGACCTTGCCCGAACCAAGACTGGTGAGCATCATGCACACCATTGTCAGGCAGTACACCCCGAACCGCACGGCATGGATCTGCTTGCGGTTTTGGGGGAAAATGAACAGCTGTACAAAGACAAACAGGTGCAGTGGCAGCAAATACGCCAGCGTACACAGCGCATGGAGATTGGCTTGCCCCATGGTATGCAGGATCTCGAATGGGTCGATGCAGTTGTGGAAAAACAGCGCCAGACACCCGAAGATCAGTGACAATTCTGTCGGGGCCGTGCGGCTTTTCACCCGTCCGAGATACAGAAGAGAATACAGCGACAGGAACAGGCAGGTCAAGATCGTCCCGTGCCAGTCGATCGTCCCCGCAGCCCCGAACACTGCCGCAGCCCCCACCAGCAGCGGAAAGTCGATCTGCTGCTTGCCGTCCTCAGCCGAGTAGAATTGCGGGAGGAAATATCTGCCCATGCCTGCAAACAGTGCCAGCACCAGCACATAGCTCAGGAATTGCAGCAGGCAGAGCATACCGTGCGGCAGGGACAGGTCTTTCAGCGTGCCGATCAGCTTGCTGCACGTTGCGAACAGCGTGATCAGCGGCAGCAGAGATGAGAAATTGACAGCTTTCCGGAGGAACACTGCCGTAAAGAACAGGAGCAGCGGTATGAGCAGCATCTGCACACCGACAAGGACATCCGGATCGACCTGATAGATCAGTGTGCAAAAGATGATCAGCAGGGAGAGCAGTTCGAGATAACCGACCGTGCCGACCGTCCGGAGGTGATCCCGCAGGAATACGCTTTCTGTCAGGTACAGGAGCATTAAAATGCCCAGTAAAATGGCAGAGCCGATCTGCATATCCACCTCGAATTGCAGGAACGTGGCATCGAGAGACACCATCAGGAGCGCAATGCCGACCCATGCACAGCATTTTTCAAACAGGGGGCGCTGTGCGATATGCGCATAGACCGTTCCGACAAATGCCAGAACTGCACACACCCAGAACCAGATCAGCGCACCATAGGGCATACCCGAAAGCAGCATCCCGGCACAGGCACAGACGGACAGCACCAGCATCCACGGACGCTTTGTCCGGAATGTCCCGATGAGCAGCAGGATCGCCCCAAAGATCAGCACCAAAGTGACAAGCTCTTTGGTTTGGGCAGAGTATCTGTGTGTATCCCCATAGGCGGTATACAGCATCGGTGACAGGAACAGCAGGATACAAAAGACACAGAACAGCGGCGTGTCCTCAGCAGGCGAGTTCCTTGGGGCCTTTGTGAAGAACAGAAAGGCAACAAACAGCAGAAAGCCTAAATACAGCAGCGGATCGAACAGGGAAAACCGGATCACGCCATGTGCGCCGAACAGGATCGCAACGACCCCGACGAACGATGCCGGTATCGCCATCACCATGCCCGCCTTGCTGTAGACGGATCCCGTTTTGTGCGGCAGCAGCCAGAAGCAGCTCATCAGCAGCATCGCTGTCGCTGCACACACGGCAAAAGACCCGACAATACCATTGCAGTCCGGTGCATAGCAGGTGACACAGTTCCCGAAACAGGCGATCAGGCAGACCGTCGAACCGTATACGCCGTGGTGCATTTGCTTCAGGCGGAACCGTCCGTTCACGAACAGAAGCCCGAGCAGGAAGAAGAGGACTGCTGCAGCGACCGGGGGCAGCTCCCTCTGTGCCCCTGCCGAAAGCAGGTCATGAAAACCGCAGCAAAAGGCGATGAACAGATACCAGAGGAGCGCATACAGCACCCCCGTGCAGACTTTTGTGTTCCGGGATCCCGGACGGCGGTGATGAATGACTTCGCAGCCTACCGTGAACAGCACTGCCCACAGCAGGAGCAGTCCGCCCCAGAGGGCGACTTTGCCGTTTCCGGGCGAGAGAAGGAAAACTGTCTCCGTGAAAAATTGCGTCAGGAAAATGCCGATGCCTGCCGTTCCGGTCAGGCTCACCCCGGCAAGCAGCGTGCTCTGGTAATGCCGCTGTCCGATCTGACAGGCGGCAGCGAGACAGGCAGCAGCACACGCCCAGACGAGCCATTTCCCTTCCCCCTGAAAGCAGAACCAGTTCCCGAACAGGGCAAATGCCCCGATACCGATCACAGCGAGCGGCAGGAAGATGCTGCCGAGCAGGAAGAACGCAAGCCCGGTCTTGGGGAGCTTGAGGATCTTTTCGGCGAGATAGCTCGCCCCAAAAGCGACCGCACTTGCCGAGAGCAGAAAGACAGCCCTTGCCGCATTCGGGAGCATATCCCACGTTCCGGTCAGGAAAATGATGCCTCCCAAAAACAGGAATATCACCCCCGCCGTCAGCAGCAGCGGAATGGGGGAGAAGGGCTTTTTCGGCTTTGGCGGGGCAGCGGGCTGGGGCGGGAGCGTATGTGCCACATAGTTTGTCACTTCATGGACAGTTTCCGGTGTGTCCGGTGGTGTTGGGAGCGTGTTTTTCGGCTCCGTTCCGGGGTGCTTATTGGTATTGTACAGATAACCATAATCGTCTTTCGGATCCATAAGATCGCCTCCTTCAGGGGGTTTTGCTGGTTAGTGACGGGAACAGGGAAAACTATTACACGTAAATATAACCAAATATCCGGGAATGCTTTTGGCGGATATGTCAATAACTTTTTCTATAAATACGTTTCAGAAGGGGCATTTGTATGGAAATATCTGCACAAAGATGCAGCTTTATTTTTGTGAAAACTGCAAAAAAGCCGCCCCTGCCTGTGTGCAGGGGCGGCAAAAGGATGTGAGATGCTGCTCAATAATTCTCAGCCTTGACCTCGAAATAGCTTTGCGGATGTGCGCAGACCGGGCAGACTTCCGGTGCTTGTTTGCCGATGACGATGTGACCGCAGTTGCGGCAGATCCATACGGCATCGCCGTCCTTGGAGAATACAAGGGCATTCTCAATGTTGGACAGCAGCTTGCGGTAGCGTTCTTCGTGGGACTTTTCGATGGCAGCGACCATGCGGAACTTGGCAGCAAGCGCCGTAAAGCCCTCCTCCTCGGCATCCTTGGCGAACTGTTCATACATGTCCGTCCACTCAAAATGCTCGCCGTCAGCCGCTTCCCGGAGGTTGTCCGGGGTGTCCGGCATACCGCCGTGCAGCTCCTTGAACCAGAGCTTGGCGTGTTCCTTTTCGTTCCCTGCAGTCTCCTCAAAGATGGCAGCGATCTGCTGATAGCCGTCCTTCTTTGCCTTGCTTGCGAAGTAGCCGTACTTCACGGCTGCCTGTGATTCGCCGGCAAAGGCAGCCAGCAGGTTCTGCTCCGTCTTTGTGCCTTTCAGTGGTTTCTGTTCCATAGCGTAGACCTCCTCTGATCTGTTTCAAAAAGCCGCAGAGCGGCAATTTGTCGTTTGTCATGCCTTCTGTTCTTCCCGGCATTGCCGCACGGCTTTTTCAAATGCCATACGTATCTCGTGCCCCCGTGTGCTTGCCTGATCGGAGAAAGCACTTGCCGCCGCAAAGCCGCCTGCCATGCTGGGATGCCCGCCGCCGCTGCCTTTTCCTGCCAGCGCATACTGGATGATCTTTCCGGCATGCAGCTCCGGCAGTTCGGAGCGCACGGAAAATTTATACCCGTTTTCCCGCACCGCATACACCACGCTGAATTCGATGATGTCCAATGCCAGAATGAAATCCGAGATCATGGCAATGAGCGCATCGGGACAGGCAAAGGGGATGAAGGCATAGCCGATATTATTGAATACACTGATGTTATTGATAGCGCTGCCGTAGGCTTTCAGGTCGGCAAATTCCATGGTGTTGATCTTCATGCGGTTGAGCAGATCATTGTCGGCAAAGGGAAAAAGTTTGGCATACATGTCCACATCGAGCTGTTTGACGCCCCTGGAAAGATCGGCTGTGTCCATTTTGATGCCATACACCAGCGCCGAAGCGGTATCGGTATCCAGTGGGATCGCATTCTCAAAAAAATGCCGTGCGATCAGCGAAGCACATGCCCCGACCTGTTCGATCTCCTTGTATCGGTAGGTACATGCCGTAATGGTCGGGTGGTGGTCGATGCAGGCGACCTCGTCGCCGATCAGATCAGTGACATTGGAATTGTATTTCTGGGCATCCACGACCACGATCTTGTCCTCCGGCTGCATGTCGGAAATGTTGCATGTCTGCACGATCTCGATGTTGAACTGCTGCAGCATCGTCACGGCGGAAAGCCGTTCTGTGACCCCCTCATAGCAGATCGTGGCAGGGATGTCATAGTGCTGCAGCAGCTTCTGCAAGCCATAGGCAGAAGCAATGGCATCCGGGTCGGGGTAATTGTGGGTCTGGATGAATACCCGCCCGTCCCGCAGGACGGAGACAAGCTGTTCAAGTCTTGTCATGGCTGCCTCCTTTGGTGTGCAGCATAGAACCAAAGGTCTGGAACAGTGCAATGTCCTCCGGGGAGACACGGATATTGGTGACGATCTTTTTGCCGTCCGGGTCGGTCACGCTGATCTCCAGCAGACTGTCCTCTTTGATATGCTGCCCCGCAAAGCCGAAGAATGACACGAATTTCGGGTGCCGTTCCCGGAACTGTTCCAGCATGGGTCTGAATTTCAGGAATGCCATAGGGTCCATTCGCTCGTACCTCTTTTCTTCTGGTAGTAGTATGTCCGTTTTCCGTTCGTTTACGCCAGCCAGTCCGTTCCGAAACGTCCGGCAAGCACATCGCAGAGTGCCAGTGCCGTCACGCTGTCCACGACGACCCGTGCCCGGTGAATGATCGCCGGGTCATGCCGCCCCTCGATCTGCAGGACGGCATTTTCCTGCCGGAAGAGATCGACCGTTTCCTGCGGCTTATAGATGGACGGGGTAGGCTTCACAGCACACCGGAACTGCAAAGGCATGCCGTTGGTGATGCCGCCGTTGATGCCGCCGTTGTGATTGGTGGCAGTCGTGACGGTGCCGCCGTCCATGCAGAAAGGATCGTTGAACTCGCTCCCCTTGGCATCGATCAGGTCGAACGCATCGCCGAACTGTACGCCCTTGACGGCAGGGATGCTGAACAGCGCATGGGAGAGAATGCCCTCGAGCGTGTCGAACCACGGTTCTCCCACACCGGCAGGCATGCCGGTGACAGCGGTCTCTAAAATGCCGCCCACACTGTCGCCCTCTTGGGCAGCGGCTGCAATGGCGGTCTGCATGGCTTGTCCGGCAGCTTCATCGAGGACGGCAAAGCTTTTTGTCCCCAAAGCGGCAATGTCCGCCGCAAGATCCTCAAATTTCCGGTCGGCAATACCAGCGCACCGTGCTACATGCGTACCGATGCGGATGCCTTTGCCCTGCAAAGCAGTGAGGGCAACTGCCCCGGCGGCAACAAGGGCGGCTGTAATGCGCCCGGAGAAATGCCCGCCGCCCCGGTAGTCCTCAAAGCCGTGGTACTTGCAGTATGCCGTAAGATCCGCATGTCCCGGTCTTGCCAGCGCACGTGTGGCTGCGTAGTCCTTGCTTTTTGTCTGGGTATTGGGGATGAGGATGCAAAGGGGCGTTCCGGTGGTTTTCCCTTCAAAGACACCGCTGACGATCTGAAACGCATCCTGTTCCTGCCGGGCAGTGGAGATCCTGCCTGCCGGTCTGCGCAGGGTGAGCTGTGCGGCGATGAATGCCGCATCAACGGGAATGCCGGGTGCGAGCCCGTCCACCACAGCACCGATCATTGCCCCGTGGCTTTCGCCGAAAATGGTAACGGCAACACTTGTGCCGAACGTATTTTTCATGGGATAGCTCCTTTCGGATAACATTAGTTTTATTGTAGCAGATTTTTCAAAATATGTCAAGCTGTTCCCGAGGTATCCTGTGCATTTTGGTCAAAATCCCAAAAGGATGCGGGCTGCCTTGCATTTCCTGTGGGATCGTGCTATAATATAAGGATGTATGACCCTGCCGCAGGGACGGCAGAAAAAGGAGACTACAGATGAATACAGATGAGTGGCTTTGGTATAAAAAGGAAGCGCCCGATCTCAACAGCGCTCTGCCTGTGGGCAACGGGCGGCTGGGCGGCATGGTGTTCGGCGGTGCGGCGAAAGAGCAGATCAAGCTGAACGAGGATTCCCTCTGGTCGGGCGGTATGCGCCACCGGAACAACCCGGGCGCTTTTGTAGGCATGCAGGAGATCCGGCAGCTCCTGCAAGAGGGAAAGCCGAAAGAAGCGGAAGAGCTTGCCTTTCAGAAAATGCAGGGGCTTCCCATTGATTCCCGGCACTATATGCCGCTGGGCGTGCTGACGATCGCGCAGCAGTTCACCGGAAAGGCAAGAGAATACATCCGTAGCCTTGACCTGACAAAAGCGGTCGCAGCGGTAAGATTTCACGATGATGCGGGTGTCTGGTTCGAGCGGGAAGTGTTTGTTTCGTTCCCGGCACAGCTCATGGCAGTACATCTCCGGACAGACCAGCCGGGGACACTGACGTTTTCCGCATGGCTGAGCGGACGGGATGATTACTATGACGAAAACCGCCCCGTGGAACGGGATACCATCCTGTTCACGGGAGGAACAGGCAGCCGGGACGGGATCTTCTTTGCGGCAGGCATGACGGTGCTTGCCAAAGGCGGCACGGTGGAAACGGTCGGAAATTCCCTGCGCATTGAGGAAGCGGACGAGGCGCTGCTGCTGCTCTCGGCGGAGAGCAGTTTCTACTGCGGAGAGACCTACACGATGCAGGCTCTGGGGCGGCTGCATGCGGCGGCTGACATCCATACGGATGTGACACAGCTCGCCGAACACCTGAAAGCCGAACACATTGCCGACTACCGGGCATTGTATGACCGGGTGCGGCTTTGCTTGGAGGACAACAGCGGCGGCGCTGCGGAAACGCTTCCGACCGATGAACGGCTCTCCCGCCTGCGTGGCAACGAGGACGATGACAAGGAAGTACAGGCGCTGATCCGGGACAACCGGCTGGCGGTGCTGTATTTCAACTATGCCCGCTACCTGCTGATCGCCGGCAGCCGTCCGGGCAGTCAGCCCCTGAACCTGCAAGGCATCTGGAACGAGGACATGTGGCCCGCATGGGGCAGCCGCTACACCGTGAACATCAACACGGAAATGAATTACTGGACTGCCGAAACGTGCAACCTCCCGGAATGCCACCTGCCGCTGTTCGACCTGATCGAACGGATGCGCCCCAACGGTGCGGAGACCGCAAAAGAAATGTACCACGCACGGGGGTTCTGCTGTCACCATAATACGGACATCTGGGGCGATTGTGCGCCGCAGGATCTGTGGATGCCGGCAACGATCTGGCCAATGGGTGCGGCGTGGCTCTGTCTGCACATCATGGAGCATTACCGTTTCACGCTGGACAGAGAATTTCTGAAAGCGCATTTTGACACGCTCTGCGAGGCGGCACTGTTTTTCACGGACTACCTCTTTGAGAACGAACGGGGCGAACTGGTGACAGGACCGTCTGTTTCCCCGGAAAATACCTACCTCACCGAAGATGGCACGAAGGCAAGCCTTTGCTTAGGACCGTCCATGGATACGCAGATCATTGCGGTGCTGTTCCACGATGTCATGGAGGCTGCGGAGATCCTAGGGGAGAGACAGGCGTTTGCACAGACACTTGCCGGACTGCTCGAAAAGCTGCCGCCCGTTTCGGTCGGCAAGTACGGGCAGATCATGGAATGGGCAGAGGACTATGACGAGGCAGAACCGGGACACCGGCATATTTCACAGCTCTTTGCGCTGTTCCCGGCAGACCTCATCACGCCGCAGAGAACGCCGAAGCTTGCCGCTGCGGCAAGGGCAACGATGATACGCCGCCTCATCCACGGCGGCGGGCATACGGGCTGGAGCTGTGCATGGATCGCAAATCTCTGGGCAAGGCTGCATGATGCGGATATGGTCTACGAGAACCTGCGGAAGCTCCTGACCTATTCGACCAACCCGGATCTGCTGAATTCTCATCCGCCGTTCCAGATCGACGGCAATTTCGGCGGGGCATCCGGCATTACGGAAGCGCTCCTGCAAAGTCACGGCGGCGAGCTGTATCTGCTCCCGGCACTCCCGAAAAACTGGAAGAACGGCATGGTTTCCGGTCTGCGGGCAAGGAAAGGCTTTGAAGTCTCCATGACATGGGAGAACGGGAAACTGATGAGGGCGGAGATCTTTTCGCTGCACGGACAGCCCTGTGTGCTGCGGACAGCAGGCGTGGTGAGCATCCACCGGTCGGACGATACCCCGGTCAGCGCCGAACTGAAAGACGGGGCGGTCTGCTTTGCGACCGAAGCGGGCGCATCGTATATTGTGAGAGGTTGAGCCATGAAACTGACGAGAAAACAACAGAAGATCCTGCTGATCGCTGCCGTGGTGCTGCTTGGTATGCTGATCGTGGTGGGCGTTGTCTGGATGATACGCAGCGGCAGCCGGAAACAGCAGACACTGGAGAGCAGCACACCGGTCAGCAGCATTGCCGAAACGGAGCGTAAAGAGCCGGAAACACCTGACACGACCGAATATCAGGCACCGAGCTACCCGGTCGTGCCGCTGGACGTGCCGCCTGTCGTCCCGGAAGAGGCTGACCTGCGCATCGAGGCGGAGAGCGCTGACTTTACGGGGCAGCTTACCGTGGAGGATGTGTATCCGGGCTACAGCGGAGAAGGCTATCTGACGGGCTTTTCCAAGAGCGAGGGCGACAAAGTGGAGGCAGTCTTTTCCGTGCCGTCCTCGCAGCATTATGACGTGACGGTCAGTGTCTGTGCGGATTCTCCGGTCACGAACGCAGTCGCCCTGAACGGGGCATCTATCGGGGAGTTCCAGATCGAAGAGCCGGGCAGCTTTGTGAAAGTGACATTCTCGGGCGTGTATATCCCGGAGGGGGAGGCAACACTTTCCATTCAGGAGATCGACGGCTATTTTGCACTGGACTATTTTGAGATCAGCAGCTACCGGGAGATGTATGAGATCGACTATCAGGACGAGTACCCCCTGAGCGACCCGAAAGCTTCTGACGGTGCAAAGCGGCTGATGGCATATCTTTCCGAAAATTACGGGGAAAAGATCATCTCCGGGCAGTATGCGGCAGGGGATGCCGACACAGAACTGGAGCTGATCTACCGGCTGACAGGCAAGTACCCGGCGATACGCTTCGGGGATGTGGAGGGCTACACTTCCAACAGCATCGCCAACGGGGGCGACATCATCGCCGCCTGCGAACGCTGGGCAGAACAGGGCGGTATCGTGGGGCTGATGTGGCACTGGGATGCGCCCTCGGGAGTCAGCTCGGTGTATGCGGCGCAGACGGATTTTTCTCTGATGGATGCGCTGCCGCCCTTTACGGTGACAAATGAGATCGTAGAGCAGGAGACTGCACCGTCTGCCGATCCGGCTGTGCCTGACGAAACGACAGCGGCAGAGTTCTCGGCGGAGACGGAAGCGCCGACAGTTGTGCAGCGGTTCGTGTTTTCGGTGGATGTGGCATTGAAAACACCGGAAGAACTGGACAAGCTGGTACAGGACGGTACAATTCCGGAGGGGTGCAGGGCATTGCTGACGGATATCGACAGCGTTGCCGAAACGCTGAGACCCTTGGCAGAGAAAGACATCCCGGTACTCTGGAGACCGCTGCACGAGGCAAGCGGCGACTGGTTCTGGTGGGGCGCAGGCGGTGCAGAAGCGTACCGCTGGCTCTGGGATGTGATGTACCGGAGAATGACGGAATACCACGAACTGCACAACCTCATCTGGATCTGGAACGGGCAGAGCGAGACGTATCTGGTGGATCAGTATGACATTGCCGGGCTGGACATCTATCTGGACAAGGACAAGCCGTTCGGCAGCCGGTATGAACAGTTCGTTTCCCTGAACCGCATGACGGGCGGCGAAAAGATGCTTGCCCTGAGCGAATGCAGCACCGTGCCGGACAGGAACCTGATGTTCCGGGACAACACGATCTGGAGCTTTTTCGGGATCTGGTACGGGGATTACCTGATCGATGAGGAGGGCAGGTATTCAGAAGCCTACACCAAGGCGGATGATATGATCGCTGCCTACAATTCCGAAGCCGTCATCACACTGGACGACACGAAAAAGGTCTTTGCGAAGGCAGAATAAAAAAGCGGACACCCTTTTGCAGGGTGTCCATTTTTGTCAGGATGTAACAGGCAGTTCCGTGATCAGCTTGATCACATAGCAAAGAAGGTTCAGCGCATCCATCGGATCGACTTTCGTATTGATGTCAACATCTGCATTTGCCAGTGCGGCATCGCTCAGCGTTTCGATGCTCAAAAGGTATTTGTTCAGGGCAACGACATCGTCCAGTTTGACCTTGCCGTCCAGTGTCACATCGCCGTAGACCACATCCCCGGAAGGAGCGATGCCTTCCGGTTCGGGGGCATCGGCAGGGGGCGTGCCCCAGACACGTTCTCCCTCTGCGTACATCGTAATGGAGTCCACGAACTCCGGTGCTTCATTCAGCTCCTTGCCAAGCTCCTCGTTCGTGTGCAGCTCTTTCCGGCTGTAGTCATTGGTCGGATCCCAGATGAATGTAAATTCGTCATTCTGTACCGTGTCCATCAAAGCAAACTGGAACTGCTCCTTACCGTAGAATTTGTACCCCGGGAATTGCAGCTCGATGTAGGCATCGCCCTTGTCATTGTACTGGACAACATCCCACTGCACCTGATATTCGCCGTTGGTGTCGGACTTGATAGAGTCATAGTCCGCACGCACCTCAATGTCGTCAATGGACTGTGCATTTTCCAGCAATTCGGAGATGTTGAAGTAATAGCGTGCCTGAATGCCCTCCAGATACCTTGGCGGCTGTGAGGTATGGTTCTCGATCTCGATGAGGATCTGCGTTGCCATGTTGTCCTCTTGCCCGACAGCGGCTTTCAGGGTGAATTCCTGTGCCTCTTTGCCGTAAAGCTCCGTTTCAGACGGCGGGAAGTTTTCTTCCGGCTCATCTCCGGCAGCCTTGCCGAAGTAATGATACAGCCCGGCAGCAGCCCCCACGAAACCGGCATTGTAGTCCACAGCGACTTCATTGTAGATATAGTCTTTTGTCTGGTCACGGTGCCAGTCATCGGCATCCGGACCGCCGACCAGTGCGCCCCAAAGCACATGCGTCTGATCAGCAGGATCGTCCATGTTCAGCGTAGTAGAACCGTGTGCGGCTCTGTGGTGCGGGTGGCAGGCACCGTTTTCCAGATCATAGCCGACGATATAGGCACGTCCCATGGGATTGTTGCCCATGATGTATCCCATCTGTCCCTCTGCCCAGTTGGCAAAGGTCATATCTCCGGTCTCCTTCGCATAGACCAGTGCTTCGAGCTGTGCGGCAGTGTCATAGCGGGCAGAACCGTAGTCATTCAGCATACCAAAGCCTGCCGGGGTCTTTTTCAGCCATGCGCCGTCCGCTTCCGGAAGGTCGGCGATCTCTTCGGCGGTAATGGTCTTGTTCCACAGTTCATCGTCCATGCCGAAATACTTATGCGCCGTCACGGCAGCCGGAAGTCCCTGCGCTGCTGCGGCATCGGCAGGAGACATACCGCTCCAGAATTCCAGATTCCAGCGGAAAATATACCAGTCACGGGCACAGTTGGTAATGGGGGCGAGCTTGGCAAATACGCCGCCCCAGACAGTGTCCCAGCAGTGTACCCAGATATTCTGCCAGCAGTTCCCGGTGTCCTTGATGATGCGGCGGATGTAGCCCGTGTAGGGATGTGCGCCCATGTCGCCGGTGATATTTTCATTGACGCTGATGATGTCGTCAATGTAATCCCATTCTCCGGTACACTCGTACAGCCAGACGGCTGCCCATGCCAGTTCATCGTAGTCATAGCTTGAGGTGTAGAAACCGCCGTCATAGCCGAGTGAAGTCACGGTCATGCTGGAATTCTCGATATTGGCATTGATATTGTCCGGATCATCGGGGTCATATTCCGTATCGTCCGTCTTTCCGGCAGTTTCGCCGTCCGAATTGGTGTTGGTCGCCTCGGAATGCGTCTTGACGGCAAAGCGATAGAGGGCAAGTGCCGCCTTGAGAGATTCTTCGGCATACTCCGGTTCGGTGTCCTTGAAATTCAGGTAATTGACCGCCAGCGAAGCCGCTACGCCGGCACACATATCCGAAGCCGGTGTGTCCACGGTCGCAAAGTAGGCAGGTCTTGCAAAATCCAGCAGATGTTCGCCCTGCAATTCCGGAGCGATCCAGTAGTTGTGGTCGATGTTGCCCTCACCTACCTGATAGCAGAAAGCGAGGACTTCGCCGTCCTCATCGTAGTAGAGGCATTTCAGGTAGTAGTCGTTGAACCAGTGCAGGATCTCCTCGGCGTGTTCCGCCTGTCCGGCATCGGCATAGGCATCCCGGAATTCGTAGTACCCCCACCCTAATGTAGAAGCCGCATAGCTGCCCGGCAGGCAGAATTTCACGTGGTCGCCGGCATCGTGCATACCGCCAGAAACATCGATCGTCCCGTCCCCGTCCGGGTCAAGGATGTCCCGGTGCTCGTCAATAAATTCCTGCGACAGGTTCGTACCTTTCATGTCCTCTGTCATGGGGATGAGCGGCACGGCAGCATCTTCGGTGTGACAGTCTCCACGCCATTCCAGTCTGCCCCCGGTAATGCCCGGTCCGCATTTGTTGGCATCGTAGAAGTACAGCGAGAGCTGCAGGGCTTTGGCAAAATTGATATCTGCCGGTTTTAGGGTATCGGGATCGGGGAACACCTTTTCCTCGTCTGTCGGTGCATCAATGGGATCTCCCGCAGCGGCAAAGCCGGAGACAGAAGCTGTTCCGCTCAGCAGAACGAGAGCGCTGGTCAGCACAGCCAGCAGCCGCTTTCCAAATTTTGGTTTCATCATTGACCTTCCTTCCTCTGTGCATTACGGACTGAACGATACAGTCCCTCAGTATCTATTTTAGAGGAGATCGGTCAAAATGTCAATAGTTTTTGAAAAAATCTTTAACAAAAATATTTCAAGATCGGTGAAATGTTCAGAAAGTAATAGTGAAATCGTTTTCATCTTTTAACAAATGCAAAAATAATACAAATAGTATATTTTGAAAAAAATTTTCAAAAACTGTTGATTTTCTTCTGAAAATATGGTATGATAGTAATAAGAAGATCGACTTGTTAGGAGGATCGCTATGCTTATTTATCTTTACCGGGACAGCAGAGACGGAACGGTACATGGTTCGGAAAACAAAAAGACGACCGGATGCCGTGTCAACCTGCAAAAGCCGGAGAACATCACCCGGTACACCGCTGCCGGGAATGCCGAAGATGAACTCGCTGTGCTCGATAAGGTGACTTGCAGCAAGTGTCAGACTCTTTTCCTCAAAAAGATGATGAAGGCAGACAGCAAGGAACGTGCGCAACAGGCAAAGGAAGAAAAACGAAAGGGCAGGAACACCATGGACGATGCCAATATGGTGAACCTTGCCGAAGCACAGGAACAGAAACGTATCGAGGCTGAAAAGGCAAAACGGCATGCCGAGATCGCCGAACGCCAGAGACAGGAACGTCTCCAGCGTGAGGAGGAGGACAAACGCCGTGCTGAAGAGGAGGCAAAGCGCCGTGCCGAGGAAGCAGCACGCCGCCCCCAGCCTGCCCCTGCCCCCGCTCCTGCTCCCGCACCAGAGCCGAAACTGCCGGCATATCAGGAATATGTGCCGCCGGCAAAAAAGGCTGCCCCTGCGCCCCAACAGCACCCGACCACCACATCCTTTGGCGGATTTGCGATCGACAGCGATCTGGCACAGTTCGCACTGCCTAAGACAGCCGTAGACCCCACCGCTGCACAGTTTGCTGCCGGTGAGGGCAAGAACCCGAACATACTCGCCGAACAGAGTGCGCAGACTGCCCCGCCGCCCACACCTAGCTCGCTCGACGACATTATGCAGGAATTTGGCATTTCCGCACCGGAACAGAAAACAGATTCGATCGACGATCTGATGAAGGAATTCGGTTTCAGCGATGCACCCGCACAGCCTGCGGCTGCACCTGCTCCGGCTTCTCCGATCGCAGGGATGGACGACATCATGGCACAATTTGCCGTTCCGGGCAGTGTACCCGCC
>CANQNG010000015.1 GCA_947625155.1 uncultured Clostridia bacterium | reverse complement strand
GTTTTGTCCAGCTTTTTGTGCATTTTGTAATGAAATTGTGACTTTTTTACTCCTGATTTTGAAAATTGATTTCCGTGCTGGCAGCGTCACGCTGCCTACTCCAAGTCCACAATGACAAGCTCCGGTCGGTCATAAATTCTCGGGACAAGCGGCGTGATCCTCGCAAGTCCCCGGCTCACGATCATGGTCGTACTGCCGCTTTGGTACATTCCTCCGGCATATTTCGGGAAAAGCCCCTGATCCGGCGCATACAAACCGTTGAGCAGAAACGGGATGCGCCACTGTCCGCCGTGTGCATGCCCGCTCAGCACTAGATCAAAGCCCTGTTCCACATATTCCTCGAACCGTTCCGGGCGGTGGGAAAGCAAAACGGTGTAGTGCCCGTTGTCCGATGCTGCCTTTACCTGTTTGAGCTGTGCCGCAAAGTCCAGACGCTTCTCCTGCCCTTCTTCCGGCGGAAAAGGATAGGCGATCGGGTCGTCCACCCCGCAGAGATCGAACGTCTGCCCGTTGACCGTCAGCGTGACGGTCTCCCCCGAAAGGATCTCGATGCCGCAGTCATGCAGGATCCGCATATCCTCCTCAAACTGCTCCATCGTGCCCCAGCATTCATGATTGCCGATCACATAATAACACGGGTAGATCTCCCCCAATACCCGCAGCGTTGTCTCGGCGGCTTTTGTGTCCATCCGTTCGTCAAAAATATCGCCGCCCAGCAAGACCACATCCGGCTCTTGCTGTTCCACAGCATCCAGCAAGGTCTGCTGTTCCTTGCCGTAAGGATTAGAGTGCAAGTCCGTGATCAGGGCAAGGCGTACCCTATCGGAGATCGTCTCCACATCCATAAGATACCTGCGCACCACAAGCGATTGATCCAGCCCCGGCAACAGCAGTACTATTAAAATGACAGCGATCCGCCTGAACCAGTGCCGCTTCTTCTTCGGCTTCGGCTGTGCCGGATCCAGTTCCCAGTCGTCATGCATAGGTATGCCTCCCTTAGAGATCGAATGTCCCCGAAATAATATCGTCCGGATCCGAAAAGCCGATGTTCCGTTTCTTATACTCCATCAGCAGCAGCTGCACCTCTGCCTCCCCGGTCGCCTGTGTATGGGCGATCGCCTGCTCGAGCAGGCTGTCGATGTATTTCTCATCCACATACCCCAAAGGCAGCAGGCGGCGGATGTTCTCCACGTCATCCAGTTCTATCAGATAGGCGATAATGCTCCGGATATAGCGCTTGACATACGAGGCAAAGAACACATTGTCCGGCTCAGAAAGCGACATCAGCACGGCAAGGGCATGCTTGAATGCTTCTGACTTTATGTCAAAAAACAACCTCTGCCGGTTTTCTATCTCTTTCTCCTCCCAGAACCGATACAGGCGCTGCACATCCTCTGCCCTTGCTGCGGTATCCGTGCCGCTGTGTATCCGAACACGGCAGTCTTTCCTGACCAGTTCCAGAAATCTGTACTTCGCCGTAAACAGCCGCATATCCGTCACATGCTCCGAGAGGGTGAACGTCTCCACCTGTTTCGGGTCGCCCAGACTGCCCAGCAGCTTATGTACCGTATCGGGTATCGTGACATGCCGCATATCCGGACACCGGAACAAAATGCCCTGCTGGATGCACCATGCCGGCTCTTTCGCTTCTGCCCATGCCGTCTCCGCAAAGGCATGCGGCGAAATATCCTCGATACTCCCCTTCAGCGCTACGGATGCAAGGGCTTTGCATTGCAGAAATGCCTGTGTTCTGACAATTTCCGTTTCAGCCGGGATCGTGATCTCCCGCAGTGCCGAACAGCCTGCAAACGCCCTTTCACCGATCTCTTTCAGGTGTGCCGGGAGCTGCACCCGTTCCAGTACCCTGCACCCGGCGAATGCCTCTGTCTCTATCAGCTCCGCACCGTCCGGGACAGTGATCTCCGTCAGCGCCGTGCAGCCCCGGAAAGCCCCCTGCCACACGACGCCCAGCTTCTCCGGCAGACTGACCGTTTCCAGAGCCGTACACCCGGAACAGACCGCCTCTGCCATTTCCTGCACGTTTCCGGGAAAGCGAATGCGCCGCAGCGCTGTGCAGCCGGAAAATGCCCCTCTGCCGACTGTGCGCAGCTTTTCCGGGAGGATGATCTCGCACAGTGCCGTACACCCGGCAAATGCCTCCGCCCCGATATGACGCAGCCGTTCCGGCAGCACGATAGAGCGCAGTTTGCCGCAGTTCCGGAATGCTCCTGCCCCGATGGAATGGATGTCCGGCGGCAGTACGAGCTGTTCCAGCGCATCGCAGCTCGCAAATGCTTCCTCTCCGATGGTGCGTATCGTGGACGGCAGCTTTACCGCTTTGAGGCAGAAACAGTTCTCAAACGCCCCGTCCCCGATGCTGTCCACGCCATCCGGGATCTCCACTGCCTGCAAATACCGGTCGAATGCAAACGCCGAACCGCCGATATGCCGCACCTTTGCCGGAACGGAGATCTTTGCCGCATGTTTATTGCAGCAAAGCAGCACATTGTCCCCGACAATGACAAAGTTCCGGAATTTTCTGGCATACAGCCACCCGGTGTTGGCAAAGGCATTCCTGCCGATTTCCGTCACGCTGTCCGGGATGACGATCTTCCGGAGCTTTTCGCATGCCTGAAACGCACTCCCGCCGATCGTGGTCACGGAATCCGGGATCTCCAGCGATCTCAAATTCCGGCACATGGCAAACGCATGATCGCCGATAGACACAAGGCTGCCCGGCAGTATAATTTTTTCGAGATGTACATCATCCTGAAAAACAGCCTTTTCGATGCGGCGTATGCCGTCCGGGAGCGTAAGCTCCTTGTCCTGCCCCTGATAGAAAGACAGGATATTGTCGCTGTAGTCCATCTGCATCATGCGGCTCACCCCCTCGGCTCTCTTCCTATTTTATTATACCGCAGCATTGCCTATTTGTCAAGCAGCGTGGTCTCACCTGTCGGTTCGGTCGGTGCTTCTGCTTCGCAGAGGTGTCCACCGGACACCCGCACCGCTGCACCCGTTGTGCCTCCCACCGGCAGGCTGCCGGCTCCGTTCTGCCTCCCAATGTGCCTACGGCGCAAAGGTCGGCTTGGCAGCGTGACGCTGCACCCGTTGTGCCTCCCAATGCGGCTGCGCCGCAAAGGTCGGCTTGCTCGACTGATAGTATATTACCCCAGTTCCGTGATACCCTCCGCGATCGCCCGGAACACCGGAGCGGCGGCATCATTGCCGTAACCGCCGTCCTCCACCAGTACGGTCACAGCATATTTTGGCGCATCAATGGGGAAATAGCCTGTGATCCACGCATGGCACAGCTCGATCTCCTCCTCGTTATAGCGCCCGGTCTGCGCTGTGGAGGTCTTGGCGGCGGCAAAGACATTGGCAGGAACGGCATTGGAATTCTCGCTCTCGTTGACGGCTGCGATCATCATATCCTGCAAAAAATAGGCAGTATTGCGGGGCAGTGCCTTGGCATACATAGGCTGCTTTTCGTTCTCCACCGTGACGCCGTCCGTGGTATATCCGGCGATCAGCCGGGCAAGGGGCATATCCCCGTCATTGGCGATGCCGCAGGTCATCTGTGTGACTTGCAGGGGTGTCGCCGTCAGCTTGCCCTGCCCGAAGCAGAAATTTGCCATCTCTGCCGGAAGTTCCAGCTCCGCCGCAGACGGCAGCGTACCGCTTGCGGAAACGATGCTCCCCGAAAGGGCTATCTGTGTCCCGAACCCAAGCGCCTGCGCCGTTTCCCGCATCTTCACCGGGTCAAGCTGTGTACTCAGGTCGATGAAATACGTGTTGCAGGAAAAGATCATTGCCCGCTTCATATCCAGCAGCCCATGCCCCCGCCAGTCATGACAGCGGAACACCTGCCCCTTGACTTCCGTCTTGCCCGTGCATTCTGCCTGAAACCCTGTTTTCCCCTCCGCATAGGCATCCGCACAAGTCACCAGCTTGAAGATCGAACCCACGCTGTAGGCATACAGACAGCGGTCGATGAGCGGGCTGTCAGGGTCATCGAGCGCAGCGGACAGATCCTCCGGGTCGTAGGTGGGAAAGCTTGCCATTGCCAGAATATCCCCGGTCTTTACCTCCATGACAACGATCGCACCCTTTTCCACTTCCTGCCTCTCGCATAAAAGCTGGATGTCCCGGTCAATGGTGGTAACGACACCGTCCTTTCTTCCTGCGGCAGGATGAACGACAGGCAGCTCCCCCTCCAGCACTTTCCCCTCCGCATCCACCGCATAGGTGACGGTCGCCGGATCGGATGTGCCCCGGAGCAGGGCATCCTGATCTGCCTCCAGCCCGGTCACGCCCTTCCCCTCTGCCGTGTAGCCGACCACATGCAGCGCAGCAGGGGCTTTCGCCGTTCGTTCCGGAAGTGTCAGGATCGTCACATCCGGGCTGTCGATCACCGGCGTATCCACCCGGCAGAGAAACGGCTCGCCCGTCTGGATGCCCCTGACCACAGGAGCCATTTCCAGAACATGGGGATACAGTGCAGCCAGTGACAGCGGTGTCGGATCCACAGCAGCATAATAGGCATCATGCCGCTCCTCCAGCGGCGTGAAATGCCGATCGTAGATCGTTCCCTCCGCACTGCCTGCTGTCAGGACTGTTTGACTTTGGCGGATCGCCGTCTGCGTGTAGCTGCCGTTCTTCATGTGTACAGCAAGCACAGCGACCAGCACCATAAAGCCCATCACCAGTAAAACGCCCGTATACGTCAATCGTCTGTACATATCCAGTCTCCCTTTCCATAAAAAAGATCCGTGCCGCCCGCAAAGACGGCACGGATCATCCGCAGTATGGCGGAATTACCGTTAGTATGGGAGAAATTGGTCTGTCTTATACAGCAGATCCGGGATCATTCAAGTGGATGCTGTTTCGCTCTTGGAGCGTCCAGCATCCTCAAATGCACCCTGTAACACTTCACAGGGGTCTTTGTCATACAGTTCACACCACGCATACAGTTCTTCCAGCGTAAGTGTGCCGGGGTTATTAAAGCGGCGGCGGACAGTGCGCTCCGAAATGCCAAGCTTCTTGGAAATATCAGAAAGATCCTGATTTCCATTTCTTCGCCACATGATGAGGTTGAGCTTGATCGCATCCACAAAGCGGTCATAGCTTTCGAGATGGTCGATTTTAGTCATAGGTATCCCTCCTTATGCTTCAAGGAATATGGTGAACGGACCATCATTACAGAGCCGCACCTGCATTTCTGCACCGAATACACCCTGTGCCACACGGCGTACCTGCGGCCGGAGCCGTTCGAGGAACACCTCATAGAGATGCTCCGCAAGCACCGGTGCGCCCGCATGGCAAAAACTGGGACGGTTCTTTTTACAGTCAGCATAGAGCGTAAACTGTGAGATGACAAGCACTTCTCCGTCCACCTCACGCAAAGAACGGTTCGTTTTTCCTGTTTCATCGGGAAACAGGCGAAGTTTGACGAGCTTGTCCGCCAGACGGCAGGCTGTCTCCTCTGAATCGTTTTCACCGACCCCCAAAAAGATCACATATCCCCTGCCGATCTCTCCGATCACAGTATCTCCCACACTGACAGAGCCCTCTGTCACACGCTGAACAACGATCCTCATACATTCCTCCGGGTACGCAGCCATGGAAAAAAGCGGTGCAAATGGTTCCTATTGTTATTATACCGTGAATTGATAAGATTTGCAAGCGTTTTATGCATATTTCGTCAATATGACGAAAAAGGAAATTTCAAGACCCCGCAAAGTACCGAAACTTCGGGAAAGCCGGACATTTCTGTCCGGTTTCTGACATATTTGACAGCGATGTCAAATTTTCATTTACTGTGTCACAAGCAGCACGCTCACCGCCGTCAGCAGGATCTGGAGCAGTGTGAACCGTGTCACGACCTGCGTATCGCTCCAGCCCTTGTTCTTCCGGGCATGGTCGTGAATGGGAGTGCGGATGTTCTTCATGAAGTTCTTGGACTTTGTCACCCGCAGCACCATCAGCTTCAGCAGCCCCATACCGCCGTCGATGATCAGCATCAGCGCACACGGAACGAACAGGAACGGCATCCCCAGCACCATGAACACGACCGCCAGCAGCAGCCCGACCGCCCTTGAACCCGCATCGCCCATCAGGATGCGGCTCGGGGAACAGTTGAACCAGAGATAGGTCAGCAGCACAGCGATCGCCGCGATCACCAGAACAAGGAGCGTACTCAGCTTGCCTTGCAGCAGACTCGTGTCTATATCATAGGTCACGGTACGGCGCAGCCATACCGCCAGCAGTATGCCAGCACCTGCCAGTGTCACAGTCGAAAGGCTCGCACACAAGCCGTCCACACCGTCAGCACAGTTGGTGACATTGATGCTTGCCCAGATGAGGATGACCCCCAAAATAATATAGATCGGCGCAGGTATCGTAAATATGCCTTTATCCAGCAGCAGGCTCACCGTGCTGCCGTTGTATATGTACACCGTCACCGAAACAGCAATGGCAACAAACAGGTCGATCAGTCCCTTTTTCAGTTCACCCCACGGCTTTTCGGCTGCATCATCGAGATAGCCGCTGAGCATTTCCAGAAACAGGGCTGCCATGTAGATGATGTACTCCACCGAAAGCGGCTGATAAAGCACTTCCGTCACGATCAGCGCAAGGATGAGCAGCAGCCCCGCCCCCCTTGCCTTGCCCTTGGAAAGCGCACCATTGACGGCAAATTCCCGTCCATGATCTTTGGGCAGGAACCGTGAAAAGCCCAGAATGGCTGCCAGTGTCACCAAAAAAGCGATCGCTCCGGCAAACAGCTCCGACTCATACACGCCTAAAAGACCCGGTGCAGCCCATTTCAGAAATACGTATAGCATACATCCTCCTTATTCTCAGAACAACGCCTCCGCAACAGCCTGTAACACACTGCTGGCATCGTTCACCGAAAGCGCTCCGTCCCCGTCATGATCGGCTCGCAGCAGCCATGCACCATCCTCAGACGGCTCTCCGAACAGCATCTCCGACAGACAGGCAAGTATCCGGGAAGCATCATCCACCGTCAGCGACCCGTCCAGATCCACATCTCCCTGCACGTCCTGCAAATAGAGCAGATAGGTCGTCTCCTGCATCCCCTCTTCTGACACATGCAGCGTGACCGCAGGCTGCCTTGCCGTTTCCGTGCGCTTCCCGGAAGCAAATATCCCGGCATCGCTCGTGACCGTCCCGGTCGTGATCGGCAGGAAGGACGGCACTTCTCCCGCTCCGGGGATACAGTCCGCAATGAACAGGTCATCATCCGCCTCCCGGAACACCGCATAGTCAGACCCATACAGCAGGCTGGAAAGCCTTGCCGCCTGTATGGCATAGTGCTGCGTAAAGACCGGATAGTCCACGCCGTCCATGCTTGCATAGGCGGACAGTGTCATATCCTCCTGCAAAGCGATCGGCGTTTCATAAAGGGTATATGCGCCGCCGTTGATGCTGTAATACAGGGCATCTGCCCCCGGACAGGAAAGCGTGATCTCCGTCCCTGCCGGCAGTGCCGCATCGTAGGCAGAAAACACCACATCCCCCGGTCTCTGTGTCAGGGCACGCACACAGACATTGCCTGCTTTTGCGTAGGTATGTATCCGCTCCTCGCCCTCGTCGGTCTGAACAGTGGTCGTTTCGTCTATGACTTCCTCATCAAACATATCCGACCATGCCACGCCGTCCAGACTGTAGAAACTCTCTCCGGCATGAAAGTCACGTGTCAGCATTTCTTCCGTCAGCATCGTCTTTTCCACGTCTGCCGTACCGTCCGGGTGATCTATCGTGTTCTGCACAGCAGCTTCACAGGCAATATGCTGTCCGCTTTGCCCGGAAAGGTGTACTGCCACCGAAAAGCGCTCCCCTGCCCGCAGCCGGACAGGCTCAGCAAGGTCAACGGTATGATACCCGCTCGTTTCCAAAAAGCCGCTGACAGGCGTGCAGGGTGTTCCGGAGACCGGTGAACTGTCCGCCGGCATATCCCGGTACACCTGAATGGTATAGTTCTCCTCCGGCAGTGCCGTGCAGAACATGACCGAAGTCAGCCACGTATCCTCCTCCGCCGTGAATACATTCGCCATCCAAGCGCTTTCGTCCGCCTCCTCCACCGAAAATGCCGACCAGAAGCCATAATTATCGCAGCCATACTGCCCCGTGTGTACCTGTGTCGGTTCTCCCTCCACGCAGTACACCTCAAACAGTGTCGGCTCGGCATAGGAGACCCAGAAGTACCCGTCATCGCCCCAGTCCGTGCCCCAGCTATTCTTCATCAGCCATGCGCCGTCCCTGCCGGGGCTCTCGTTGAAGTTCTCCGCCGGAAAATTGTCGTCCCACCCGGCGATCGTCACCGCATGGTATTCGCCGCCCTCGGTCTTTCCCTCGCTGTTGTAGTAGCCGAGACTGTCGGGATCCAGCGCCGCAGAAAGTTCATAGTAGCTGGCAGCAACGGCATGTCCTTCCTGCACCTTTCGCTTGACAGCAGTGAGCTGCGCCCCGAAGTCCTCTGCCTCCGGCTCGTAGCGGAACATTTCTATATCCGTGACATGGTACTCCGCCATTGCCCGGAGCATTTCCTCGGTCGCATCCGGATCCGGTACGTCAAAATTCCCGAACGGGAAAACATCCTCCGAGACCGGACCGTTCCACCTCGTCAGCAGACTGCCGAACAGGTAGAAATTCCCGCCCTGCTCAAAGGGCGCATCTGCCGCATCACTGTCCAGCGGATAGCCAAACAGCGGGGAATAGGTATAATATGCCGTGAACCATTCCGACAGGTCGATCTCCGGTCTGCGGGCGATCAGAGAACTTTCCAAAGAAGCAATGCCCGCAAAGCTCCAGCACATGCCATAGCTGCCCTGACTTTTGACAGAAGTGATCCATCCCTTTTCCCGCAGGTCGAAGCGTTCCGGCAGCGCCGCAGCCGCTGCTGCCTGTAGGGGTGCAGCGTTCTCCTCCGTGCGGATGGAGATACCCGCTGCCGGGAGCGTTTGTACACTGCTGCCAAGCACTGCCGCCAGCAGCAGTGCCGTGAACCGCCGCCTCACAGGGCAGCCTCCATTTCTGTAAATGTCTGTGCGATCAGACGGGCAGATCTAGCAAATGCAAATTCGCTCCCGACCGCCTGCACACAGGCATCCGCCGCCGCTGCATCCGGGAAAATGCCGAACACCGCCGCACCGCTGCCCGTCATGACAGCACAGCATGCGCCGCAGTCCAACAGGCGCTTCTTGGCACGTTCCACGTCCGCACATTCTACTGCCGCCTCAAAGAGGTTGCCGCAGCTCCGGCACAGAAGCGGAACGTCCCCCGTTTCAACAGCTTGCAGCATTGCTTGGGTATCGGGGTGAACAGGCGCTTGCAGCGCATCGATCGCCCGATAGGCTGCCGGTGTGGAAATGCCCGCCTCCCCTTTCAGAATGACCACCGGCAGTTCCGGCAGCGGTCTCAGGGGGGTGAGGATCTCCCCGACACCCTCTGCATAGGCAGTACCGCCCAGTAGGAGAAAAGGCACGTCAGCCCCCAGTGTGACACCGATCTCACGCAGTTCCTCCCCGGAAAAGCCACAGTTCAGCAAGCGATCCAGCCCGTAAAGCACGCCTGCCGCATCCGCACTGCCGCCGCCCATGCCAGCGCCGGATGGGATGCCCTTTTGCAGGGAAATTGTAATTTTCGCCTGCCTGCCGGATGCCGTCAGCAGCGCCTTTGCCGCACGGCAGGCAAGATTGCTCTCATCGCAGGGGACACCGGGGGCATCGCAGGTCAGGAAAATGCCCGTCCCGTCCTCCACGGACAGGTCTATTACATCATATACCGAAACGCTCTGGAATATGCTTTCGAGCGTGTGATATCCGTCCGCTCTTTTTCCCGTCACGTCCAGGGACAGGTTGAGCTTTGCGGCGCATTGCAGCCGCATCGTCTGTTTCACGCCTTGCCTCCGTGCCGTTCCAGAAAATGGGAGATACGCTCCACGGCTTCCATCAAGTGCCGGAGCGAATACGCATAGGACACCCGCACAAAGCCCTCACCGCTGTCCCCGAACGCATTGCCCGGCACGACAGCGACCAGTTCCTCTTCGAGCAGTTTCTCGCAGAATGCTTCACTCGTCATGCCCGTACACTGGATGCTGGGGAACACATAAAATGCCCCCTCCGGGTTGAAACAGGTCATGCCGATGCGGTTGAATGCTTCCACAAGATAGCGGCGGCGCAGGTTGTACTCCCGCACCATGCGCTTCACGTCCTCCTCACAGTTGGCAAGGGCTTCGATGGCTGCATATTGGCTCACGGTCGGGGAGCTCATAATGACATACTGGTGGATCTTTACCAGTTCCTTCACAACGGGTTCGGGCGCACACAGATAGCCTAACCGCCAGCCCGTCATGGCAAATGCCTTGGAAAAGCCGTTGACCAAGATCGTGCGCTCCCGCATCCCCTCCAGTTCGACAATGGAGAAGTGCTTTTTGCCGTAGGTCATTTCGGAATAGATCTCATCCGACAGCACCATGATGTCCGTCCCCCGAAGTACCTCGGCAATGGCTTCCAGATCTTCCCGTTCCATGATCGCTCCGGTGGGATTATTCGGGTAGGGCAGCACAAGGAGCTTGGTCTTGGGGGTGATCTTTGCCCGCAGTTCGTCCGCTGTCAGGCGGAAACGGTTCTCCGCTTTGGTCTCGATCGGCACGGGGATGCCGCTTGCCATTTCCACGATCGGCGCATAGCACACGAACGAAGGCTCGACCACCAGCACCTCATCGCCCGGATCGACCAGTCCCCGGATGGCAATGTCAATGGCTTCCGAACCGCCGACCGTGACAACGATCTCATGCTCCGGGTCATAGCTGGTGTGGATGGTCTTCTCTAAGTACGCCGTAATAGCAGCCCGGAGCTGGATCATGCCGGCATTTGCCGTGTAGACGATCTTCCGGCGTTCGAGGACCTCGATCGCCTCCTTGCGGATGCTCCACGGTGTGGAAAAATCCGGTTCTCCCACGCCAAGGCTGATAACATTGTCCATCGTGGCAGCCAAGTCAAAAAACCGCCGGATGCCGGAGGGTTTCATTTTCTGCACACGGGCGGACAGAATGGATCCATAATTCACGGACAGATCATGCTCCTTTCATCCTGCTCCTCATCTTCGATGAAGATGCCCTTGTCCTTATAGCGCTTCAGCACGAAATGCGTTGCCGTGGACAGCACGCCCTCCATGGCTGAAAGCCGCTGAGAAACGAACATGGCGACCTCTTTCAGGCTTTCCCCCTTGACGGTGAGCGCCAAGTCATACGCACCGGACATCAGGGAAACGCTCTCCACCTCGTCATACATCATGATCGTCTTGGCAATATCGTCAAACCCAAGATCCCGCTTCGGGGTGACACGCAGCTCGATCAGCGCCTCTACCTCGGTACTCTGGGCAAGTTCCTCATTGAGGATGGCAGTGTAGCCCCGGATAATGCCCTTCTGTTCGAGCGCATGGATCTCGTCAGCCACTTCCTGCTCCGTCTTTCCGAGCATGGCGGCAAGCTGGGCATTGGTCAGCCGGGCATTTTCTTTCAGTAAGTTCAACAGATCGTTCATCGTAATTCCTCCTTAGAGCGTCACAAAATGCGGTGCATGCCTGAGAAAATAGCAGACCTCCGTAAAACCGCAGGACTTTGCCAGCGCAGCGCCTTTCTCAAGAGCGCCGCCCACATCCTCCGGACGGTGGGCATCTGAACCGAGCGTCAGGATCTTCCCACCCATGTCCTTGTACAGGCGGAGCAGTTCTTCTTCCGGGGACGGCTTACCGTAGGAACGGCGATACCCGGCGGTGTTCAGTTCGATGCCTTTTCCCCGTGCGATCAGTGTCCGGTAGATCTCCGCAATGCAGTCCCGGAACTTTCCCATATCCACGGAAATGTTATCCCTGCCGGCGATGAAGCGCAGCGGATAGGTCAGATGCGCCAGCACGTCAAAGTGACCCTGCCGGGCAATGTGCAGCAGCTCCGCAAAATAGGTCTCCAGCAGCTGTTCTGCATTATCCTGCGTGTAGTCCAGAAAATAGAAATCCTTTTCCCCCGGCAGTTCATGGAGCGAAGCCAGCACAAAGTCGAGCCTTTCATCCCGGTAGATCTGCTCCGCCAGCGCAGGATCTGCATCCGGCTCACCCAGCTCCACGCCGCTGATCAGCGTAAAGTCATCCGTCTGCTGCGCTTTTTCAGCCTGTATCTGCTGCATGGAACGTGCAAAGCGGGCAGCATAGTCAAAGCCATCGCCGCTGTCCTCTGCGCCTGCGCCGTAATGCGCCTGCGGATACCACCGGCAAAGTTCCACATGGTCGGTCACGGCATAGCAGCGGATGCCTTTCTCCCGTGCAGCCCGGCACATTTCGGAAAGGGGCGCATCACAATCCGGTGAAGCCTCTGTATGGGTGTGACAATCGGTCAGCATCGATAAGCCTCCTTTCGGGTATACATATCTATTATACCATATCGGGCGGAAGATTTCTATAGCTATTGAGAAATTTCTTCAGAATTCACAAAAATTTTTTGCCCGCATATACTGATACCAGAAAACCCCACAGGAAACAAGGAGTTGATCCTATGCTGGGAACCGTATTGGTCGGTGTGTCACTGCTGCTCATCGTGTGTGCGGCACTGGTGATCGCCCTGCTCTCCGGAAAACCGGAGACACCGGAGGAACGCCTTCTGCCGGTCGCCGTGCTGCCTGTTCCGGACGGAAAGCCCTCTACACGGGCATTCTTAGAGCATCTCGCCTCACAGGTCGCATGGATGGACACCAATGTCCTGCGCTGTGTGCTGCTGGTCTATCCGGAGCATGCGCCGGACATTCAAGCACTCTGCGAGGAAATGGAACGGGAGTATGCTTTTTACACTGCCATTTCTCTGCCGGATGTCCACCGCCTGCTCGATGCACGGACACTTGCCGCATAAAAAATTGGAAATCCCGCAAAAAGTGTTGCATTTTCTCTGAAAATGCGGTATAATGAAGTCAGTGTATTCCCGGAGGTGAAACAATGGCGGAACGATTTGAGGGGACAGTGGAACAGAAATTGTTCGGCAACCCGGACAACGGCTATGTCGTATTTGACCTGAATACTGGCACCGATCTGATCACAGCGGTCGGGTATCTGGGTGATGTCGATGTCGGCGAATGCCTGTCTGTTACAGGCGAATTTACCAGCCATCCCCGTTATGGGGAGCAGCTGATCGTGGAGAGCTATGTGCGCAAGCTGCCGGATACGGAGGAAAATATCAAGCGCTATCTGGCTTCCGGTGTCATCAAGGGCATCGGCGAAAAGCTCGCCAGCCGCATTGTGGAAAAATTCGGGAAACAAACGCTTTCGGTCATGGAAAACGAACCCGAACGGCTCATGGAAGTGCGGGGCATCACGGCACAGACCTGTCAGACACTTGCCAAGGAAGCCAAGGAGATCTTTGCCCTGCGGGGCGTACTTTCCTACTTTGAGGAATACGGCATCAAGTCCCGCTTTGCCATGCGTGCCTACCAAGTGTGGGGAGCAGGCTGCCGGAACATCATCGAGAACGACCCCTACCTCCTCTGTCAGGAGGAGATCGGCATGGATTTCAAACAGGTCGAACCCTATGCCCGTGACCTGCACATCCCGCCGGATGCCCCGTGCCGGGTCGGGGCTGGCATCCTTCATCTCCTGCGGCACAATCTTTCGTGCGGACATACCTGCCTGCCGCTGGACAGGCTTTGCACGACCGCTGTCAAATTCCTGCAAGTGTCGGGATCGGTTTTCTATCAGGCTTATAACGCCCAATTGCAGGATGAAACGATCGTGGAATACATCAAGGGCGAACGGGAATTCGTCTACCTGAAAGAATACTACGATGCGGAACGGTACATCACTGACCGTATCGGGGTCATGCGGGACTTTGGCAGCCGCACGGAACACAGCTTTGCCGCCGAGATCGCAGAAGCCGAAGCGGAAAGCGGCATGGAATATGCCGCTCTCCAGAAAGAAGCCATCCAAGCGGCACTGGCAAGGGGACTGCTCATCCTGACCGGCGGTCCGGGTACGGGAAAGACGACCACCCTGAACGCCATCATTTCCTGCTTTGAAAAGCAGGGGGAACGGGTCATGATCGCTGCCCCGACCGGACGGGCTGCCAAACGAGTCTCCGACCTGACGGGCTACGAGGCAAAGACCATCCACCGCCTGCTGGAGGTGCAGTATGGACCGACCGGGCTGGCAAAATTTCTCCACAACGAGGAAAAGCCCCTTGCCTGCGATGTGCTGGTCGTGGACGAAATGTCCATGGTGGACGTGCTGCTGTTCTCGCATCTGCTCCGGGCGCTCCGGCTCGGCTGCAAGCTCATTCTGGTCGGTGACAGCGACCAGCTCCCCTCTGTAGGGGCTGGCGATCTGCTGCGGCACCTCATCAAAAGCGGCTGCCTACCGGTCATCGCCCTCAAGGAAATTTTCCGGCAGGCACAGCAGAGCTGCATCGTCACCAATGCCCATAAGATCGTGCGGGGCGAAATGCCCGACCTGCTCCGGAAAGACAGTGACTTCTTCTTTTTCCACCGGACGGATCATGAACAGGCTGCCACGCTGCTGATCGATCTGGTATGCCGGCGGCTGCCGCAAGCGCCTGCCTACCGGTTCTCGCCGACAAGGGATATCCAAGTCATCTGTCCTTCCCGAAGAGGAACGCTCGGGGTCGTGGAGCTGAACAAGGCATTGCAGGCAAGGCTCAACCCCCCGACCGCTGAAAAGGCACAGGTGAAGTCCCCCCTGTACGTCTTTCGGGAGGGCGACAAGGTCATGCAGACCAAAAACAATTACGATATCACTTGGGTAAGGGACGAGGAAAACGGAAAGGGCATCTTCAACGGCGACATCGGGTGTATTTTGAGCATCAACCGGCGGCGGAGCGAAGCGGTCATCGACTTTGAGGGGCGGCGGACGGTGTATCCGCTCGCCATGATGGAGCAGCTAGAGCTTGCCTATGCCATTACCGTACACAAAAGTCAGGGCAGTGAGTTTGAAGCGGTCGTCATGCCGCTGCTGGGCAAATTTGAAATGCTCAGTTACCGGAATCTGCTCTATACGGCTGTCACACGGGCAAAACGGCTGCTCATCCTCATCGGCACACCCGAAAAGATACAGGAAATGGTCGCCAACGACCGCCGCACCAACCGCTATTCCTGCCTGAAAGACATGCTGGTGCGGAGCCTGCCAACGGAGGAGAGCCATGCAGATACGGAACGATCTGATGAACCTGTTCTTTCCGAATAGATGCCCGGGCTGTAACAAGATACTGACCGCCTCGGAAGATCTGTGTGAGGCTTGCAGTGAACATATCCTGCTGACGCATGACAGCTACTGTCAGCGCTGCGGCAAAGAGGCATGCAGCTGCAAACGGACAAGCTTTGCCTATGACCGGGCAGTCATCTGCTGCCGCTATGCGGACGAAGCGGTCTCCGCCATCGTTCGCATGAAAACTTCCGAAAATACCAACATGGCACATTTCGCAGCCCGCATTTTAGCGGAACGTATCCGGCTCAGCCTGAATTTCGGGACATTTGACTGCGTGATGCCGGTCCCCATGCACCCGTCCCGTCAGCGGGAACGGGGCTACAATCAGGCAGCACTGATCGGCAAGGAAATTGCCCGGCTGCTTTCCCTGCCCTACCGGGAGGATGTGCTTTACAAGGAACGGTCCGTGATCTCCCAGCACAGCCTCGGTGCAAAGGACAGAAAGAAAAATGTCTCCGGGTTCGGCATCCGGGACATACGGCTGGATGGGCTGCGCATTTTGCTCTGCGATGATGTACTGACCACCGGCGCAACGCTCGACCGCTGTGCTGCTTTGCTCAAACAGAACGGCGCTGCTGCGGTCGTGGCTGCGGCGGCTGCTTCTACCCCGCCAAAAGACTACCGCAAATCAGAGGAGACTGCTCCCCTGCCACCTGAAGGAGGAACACCATGAATTCACCGGATATTGGCATTGATCTGGGTACGACCAGTATCATTATGACCTACGGCAAGAAAGGCGTTGTGCTCTCCGAGCCGTCTGTGATCGCCTACAACACTGCCACACAGCGCATTCTTGCCGTCGGGCAGGAAGCATACAAAATGATCGGCAAGACACCCGCCTACATAGATGTCGTTCGCCCGGTCGCAAACGGTGTCATTTCAGACGACCTGCTGACACAGTGTATGCTCCGTGAATTTTTGCAAAAAGTCTGCGGCAGTCAGCTCGTCAAGCCAAGGATCATTATTTGTGTGCCCGCATTCATTACGGAGCTGGAAAAACGTGCGGTCGGCGATGCGGTCATGGCTGCCGGATGCCGGAAAGCTTACCTGATCGATGAACCGATCGCTGCCATGCTGGGCGCAGGCATCCATATCGGCAAGGCAAAGGGACACATGGTCGTGGACATCGGCGGCGGCACGACCGATGTGGCGATCGTTTCCATGAACGGTATCGTCACCTCCCACTCTATCAAAAGCGCCGGCACGGCGATCGACAAGGCGATCCAGAAATACATGCTCGACCGCTACAAACTGCTCATCGGCGATCAGACTGCTGAACAGGTCAAGATCAAGCTCACCAATCTCTACGACCCTCGGGACGATGTGACCATGACCGTCAAGGGGCGCAGCGTGATGCGGGGGCTGCCGGATGCCGTCGAACTGAACGAGACAGAACTGTTCGATGCCATGGAGGACGAGGTGTTCGCCATCATGGAAGCCATTAAGAAGGTGCTGGAGGAAACGCCTCCGGAGCTGGTGGGCGATATTTACGAAAACGGCATCCTGCTGACGGGCGGCGGCTCGCTGCTCGGGGGGCTGCGGGAACTGATCCACCGCACACTGAATGTCAACTGTATCCTTGCCAAGGATGCGGTCAACTGCGTGGCAAAGGGTACAGGCATCGCCTTCCAGAAGATCAACAATCTGCTGGACGGATTTGAAGGTGTGACACTCTACAAGTACCATTGAGTGATGAAGCACAAAATGGCATTTGTCTATGCCGTCTACTTTCTGGCAGTTATTGGTTTTTGCGCATTTCAGTATACTTCCTACAAGCGCTCCTTTGAACCAGTCACGCCCTATCAGCATACCTACGAAACAGAAACGGAAATGAGAACGGAAACAGAAGCTGCGACCCTGCCGGAGACTACATCCCCTGTCCTGTCTACGGACTTTACCGAAGCCGCATCCACCTGCCCGCCTGAAACAGAAGCCCCCACAGAGCCTGTTCCCATCGACCTGAATCTCGCCACGCCCGAAGCGCTTTGCACACTGCCGGGCATCGGGGAGAAAACAGCGCTTGCCATTGTTGCCTACAGACAGCAGCTCGGCGGTTTCACCAGCTATGAACAGCTTCTGGATGTACCCGGCATCGGAGAAAAGACCTACAAGAGCATCCTGCCGTATCTGTATCTTGCCGACCCTGTTCCGCCGGTCACAGAACTGCCGCCTACCGGATCGCCGCCCGATGGACCGCCGTCCGCCGGAGCGCCTACCGAACCAGCGCCTACAGACCCCACCGAGCCGCCGGTGATCCCGGTCATCAACCTGAATAAGGCGACAAAGGAAGACCTGATGCAGCTCCCGGAATGTACGGAGGAAATGGCTGAAAGCATTCTCCGGCTGCGGGAAGAACTTGGGATCTTCTATAACCCGCATGAGATCCTATTTGCGGAGGGTATGACGGATGAGCTGTTTATCCTCTGGATGGACTATCTGGCTGTCGATGATAACGGCGGCACACAACTGCCGATCCCTTGGCTGACAGAAGCCAGCGAATAACAAAACAGGACTGCCGGAGCAGTCCTGTTTTTTATTGCGATAAGTCAGTCACATTACTGTTGTGCTGTCATCGGGAAATCATCCACGGTGTACAGATCGATGACAAGACACAGAATGTTCAGTGCATCTTGAGGTGTAACAGCGCCGTCTACGTCTACATCGGCATTGGTGGCACCCTGATCGGTCAGTTCTGTGTTATCAATGTTGAGCAGCATCTTGTTGACCAGAACAACGTCCTGCAGATTGGTGAATCCGCTGCAGTCAGCGTCGCCCCAAACAACATCCGTCGGGGTAGGCTTGGTATCATCCGTCGGGGTAGGCTTGGTATCATCCGTCGTATCAGGATCCGTCGGATCAGGATCGGTCGGGATCGGCTCTGGTATCGACTCATCCGGTGTCAGTTCAGGATACAGATTTGCCATTGCACCGAGTGCCATCATGATGTCACCAGCATGCCAGAATCTGTGGTACTGGAGATCCACAGCACCAACGTTGGTGAATTTAGCCAACTCTGCAAGACCCTCCGGAGAGGATGCGGAGTAGTTGCCAGACCACTTAGCGCCGTTTTCCTTAACGTCCTTATCATAAGCTGCCTGCAGCTCCTTAACAAGGGCAATTGCCTCGTCAGAGGTCTTTGTACCGCCGACGCACTTGCTGCTGTCGAGATACATGGAGCGGATGCTCAGGAACGTTGCGCCGTTCTTGATCTCATCGCCGTTCGGCATCGTACCAGTAAAGCTGCTTACACCTGCTGTACCGTCCTCAGGAACGTATACAGGCTGGCTGAACATACGTGCGAGAGAACCATTGTGATCCGTTCTGGTCAGACCGATATCGTCACGGCCGATCTCCCACTCACGGTCAAGCAGCTGCTTTGCCAGATACAGACCTACAGCCGGAAGTTTTGCATCGTCCTTTTCATAGGTAGCTGTACCAGCCTTTGCATCTACGCCGTCAAAGCCCTTGAATGCGCCGCCGACAGAGGACTCGGTGTAGTCAACGATGTCGCCAGCATCGACCTTCTTGGCAGCAGCGTAGTAGATGAGCGTATTTGCCAGAGAAGATACGCAGCCGAAGTCTGTATTGCCGTAACCGCTGATCGTGCAGTGCAGGCTCGTATTATCGGTCGGTGTACCTGTCCAAGTATCCGGATGCTGTGTGGTGTCAAAGTCATCTGCGCCCCAGTCGAGGTTAGACGGGATGTAGAAGTCGCCATCCTCGGTGAGCAGCGTGTTGTTGACGAACCAAGCGACCCACTTGTCGAGGATACGCTCCAGCGCTGCCTCAAGTGTCATGCCGCCCGGCTTAACACCTGTGTTGTCGCCATTGGTCTTTACCCAGTAATACAGCTCAGACAGACGCTGTACAGCCCATACCTGGTTACCGATCCAGTGGTTGGAACCCGGGTCAGCGTATACAGGATGCGGTGTGTAGACCATGCCGTAGAACGTAGAAGCACCATCCGGATAAGCCACATATCTGCCCTTGTAGGAGTTGGTAGCACCGCCGGCGATCGGACCGTCATTGGACTGCAGCCACAGATAGAACTCGATCTGTCTCTCCAGAGACTTGGTATAGTCAGCATCAGCACCCTGTGCCTTCATATCCATCGCATCATCGGTGATCAGAGCGAAAGCAGCCAGCGGGTTCTGATAGAACTCATGGCAGTGCGAGCAGCCGATCTGCCAGCACCAGCTCTGACCGGAGCTTGCAAGAGCACCGCCCCAAGAAGTGTACCAGTTCATCAGATAGTGGCAGCCGTCAGTAGCATTCGGGGTGTTGTTCCAGCTATTGACAGAAGTAGCCTCATCGATCTTCTGATAGTACTTATCGAACATGTTGTTACGCATTTCGTCGCCCATCTCTGCTGCCTTAGCAGAAACGGAAGCGTCGCCAACGCCCCACATATCCGCATCGAATACACCTTGGATCGCACGGTCCTCAGCGTCAGGTGCATTGGTGTATGCGTACTGTGCAGTTACCTGCTGATCACGGTTGAAGAAGCCCTTCAGACCTCTGCCCGGGATACCGAACTTGATCTCATCTACGCAGGGATGCGGGATGGTCTCCCAGCAGGACTCCTGCTCACCACGCTGGAACGTGTTGATGAGTACGGTCTTGGTCTCAGAACCGCCGTAGCCATACCAGTTGTCAACGTCAGCCAGCCAGTGCATCAGGTACAGACCGCCTGTGCCGCTCTTGCCATGGTAAACGCTGGTGAAGTAGCTGTAGATCGGGTTCACGCCAGTCTTTTCAGGCTCTGCGCCCCATTCGCCCGGACACTGATCGGGCGTATCATACTCACCGGTATACTGTGCGCTGACGGAGCCAGCCGTCCAGAAGTTATCCTGTACATCCGGGATCAGGGTCTCCATGGTCTTCCATGCCTTAGCCAGATCGCCTGCGGACTGACTCGCAATGTCGCCGGTAGAGACCTGATCTTTGTGATTGGTCACGATATTGTCTCTCATAGCAGATGCCCATACCAGATAGGACATAGCCTCAGATGTCGTTACATGACCATAGTCAGGTGCCTCGACGATAACTTCCTCAACTGCATGGTACGGAACGCCGCTCTTGCCCATGTAGCCGTTGTCGATGCCGTGTGTGATAACATCATCATACAGGGACATGAAACGTTCTGCATAAGTAGAATCGCCGTATGCTTCCGGCTTGGTCCTTGTGCCGGCAGCAGATGCCGACATGGTCATTGCCATTGCATTGACTGCCATCGCAGCGGACAGAACACTGGCGATCACAGCCTTGCTCTTCTTCAAAAGCATTGATATTTCCCCTCTCGTAATAGAATTTGTCGGGCATGCGCCCGTTTTTTTGTGCGGCAGACACCGCAAACGTTCATCAAAAGACCCCACCGACCTGCCCGCCAGTGCAGCAGGGGCAGACGGACACCGAGGACTTTTCACATTTAATTATAACCGACCCCATTTTCTTTGTCAAGGCTTTACAGAAAATCGTTTTCCGTTTTTTGATTTTTTCAGCGCTTTGTACATCACCAGAACCTATTTTTTGGCTATTTTAACGAAGAACATTTTGTCTTTCTTAATAAATTTGTCACGTTCCTGCAGTGGTCTTGACACAAAGCGGACATATTTTCAGCAGATCCTCCGGAGATCCTCACAGACTGTTCACAATTTCCGTGTATTCTTTAAGAAAAAATGTAAAAAAATCGTTCGATACATATTTACTTTATATTTTATACATACGGTGTTCACATCTATATGTCATACTATTTATGTATGTGCCTGTACAGCAGATACAGGCAGTTTTGCACAGAAAGGGGACATTATCATGGTCGAGATCAAGCGGCTCACAAGATATTATGGCAAGCACCCCGCCATACGGGATCTCTCCTTTGAGATCCGGGACAATGAGATCCTCGGCTTCCTCGGACCGAATGGAGCAGGAAAGTCCACCACGATGAACATCATTGCGGGGTATCTTCCCTCCACCTCCGGAACGGTCACGGTCAACGGGTTCGACATCACCGAACAGGCTGCCGAGGCGAAGCAGTGTATCGGCTACCTGCCGGAGATCCCACCCGTTTACCCGGACATGCGTGTGGAGGAATATCTCCGCTTTGTCGCCGGCATCAAGGGCGTGAAGCGCAGCGAGATACCCGCACAGATCGAGCAGGCAATGGAGCGCCTGAACATCACGGACATGCGCAAACGCCTCATCCGCAGCCTTTCCAAGGGCTACAAGCAGCGTGTGGGTTTCGCACAGGCGCTGCTGGGCGACCCGAAGCTGCTCATTCTGGACGAGCCGACGGTCGGGCTTGACCCGGCGCAGGTCAGCGAAGTGCGTGCGCTCATCCGTGACCTCGGAAAGGATCACTCCGTCATTTTCAGCTCCCATATCTTAGCGGAGATCAGTGCGGTCTGCAACCGGGTCGTTATCATCAACAAGGGCGAGATCTTAGCGGAGGACACCATTTCCCACTTAGAGGAGACCATGACTGCCAACAAGCAGCTCCGCCTGACCGTTGCGGGCGAAAAGGACAAGATCATCCGTATCCTGAAAGATGTGCGGGGCGTGAAGTCCGTTTCAGATATTCAGGACATGGGGGAAAACCGTTTCCAGTGCGTGGCAGTTCTGGAGTCTGACAATGTGCGCAACGAGATCATGTCCGTCCTCCTTGCCAACGACTGCAGCATCGTGGAAATGTCCATGGCAAAGCTGACCTTGGAGGAAGTATTCCTGAAGATCACCCAACAGGGCAAAAAGCGTTCCGGCATCGAAGCACTGCTGGAGGAAACGCCGGAACAGCCCGCAGAAAGCTGAGGAGGTGCGCCATGTTCGCTCTGTACAAAAAAGATCTGCGATCCTTTTTCCTGTCCCCGTTCGCTTATGTGCTGGCGATGCTGTTCATGCTCGTGTTCTCGATCAGCTTCATTTCTCTGATCTCGGAACTGGACAGCAGTACGCTGGTATTCTCATTCCCGTCCATTTTCTATGATAATTTCTTCTATTTCATCTTTGTGATCCCGATCCTGACGATGCGCTCCTTTGCCGGGGAACGGCACGGCGGCACGGAGGTCCTGCTCCTGTCCAGCCCCCTGAGTACGACCAAGATCGTCCTCGCCAAGCTCCTTGCCATCCTGACCGTATATCTGTTCATGGTCGTTCTGACACTGTTCTTTCCTATTTATATAATGTGTAAGGGAGATGTCATCTGGTCGTCTTTGCTCTGTGCGTACATGGGCTTCTTCCTGTGGGGGGCTGTCTGCATCACGGTGGGGATGCTGCTCTCCGCACTGACGACGAATTCCATACTGGCAGCCGTGCTGGGGGAGATCATTATGGTCGGGCTTCTGTTTCTGGACATGTTCGCCAATTCCACGCTCGTTTCCGTCTATCCGAAACTGGATGCTCTGATCGGCTGGATCTCCATGCAGCGGCGCTTCCTGTATTTCTCGCAGGGGCTGTTCCGGCTGGAGGATCTGGTGTTCTTCCTGAGTGCGGGCGCTGTCATTGTCTGCTGGAACATCATCATCATCGAAAAACGCCGCTGGAGCCGCAGCTAAGGAGGGAGCATCATGAGCGAAAAACCTGCCAAGAACTTGAAAAACCGGAAATTCACTGCCTATGCTGCCATCTTTGCAGCACTGGCACTGGCGATCGCCATTCCGCTGAATTTGCTTGCCAACCGGCTGAACGTGACGTGGGACATGACCCCCACCAAGCTGTATGAGCTGACGGACACCACGACAGACTACCTTGCCGCACTGGACAAGCCGGTCAAGATCTACTTTCTGAAAGAACTGGATGAGCTGAAAGATGAACTTGCGGTCATGTCCCTCTACCGCTGCCTGAAAGAATATGATTCCTACGAAAATATCGAGCTGATCGACTTCGACCCGGACAGTGATCCCTCTTTGGTGCAGCAATTGCAGGACTATGGCTATACGCTGACCGAAGGAGACATCGTGGTGGAGTGTGAGGGGCGCACCAAGCACGTTCCTGCCCTGAATATGTACCTGAACAATGTTTCCGAAGATGACAACGGCAACGAGATCGTGAACAGCAGCTATTTCACGGGGGAGAATTATATTACCGGAGCGATCGATGCCGTTGTCAGCGGACGGGATACCGTGATCTATTTCCTGACGGGACACGGGGAAAAATCCCTGAGCAGCGACTATTCTACCCTTGCCGGCAATCTGTCCGACCGCAACTATCTGACGAACACGCTCGACCTCTCCACGCAGGACAGCGTACCCGATAATGCGGCTATGGTCATTCTGGCTGCCCCACAGTATGACCTGTCCAATGACGAGACACGCAAGCTCAATAACTACCTCGACAACGGCGGCAATGTCTGCTTCTGGATGTCCCCGAACAAGGAAACGACACGGTACACGAACATCGAAAGCATCATGGGTGATTTCGGGATCGCTATGGACTATGACATCGTGCGTGAGACGAGCAGCGATCTCTACTTTGACGAGGAGGATCCCTATACCTTCCGGGTCAGCCTTGTGGCGGCAGACGAGGAGAGCGGCGAGATCGACATCACTTCCGGTCTGGCAGACCTTGTGAACAGCGGCATCCGCCCGATCATGAGCGATACCCGGAGCTTCTACATGCTCGACCAGCCGGCGGACACCTCCCTGAAATACGGTTCTCTGATGCAGACCGCTGCCAATACGACCGATGATTTCGGCAACCGGGCTTCCACAGCGGTCGGTGAGAAATACGGCTATATCGACCCGGATGCCGAGGAAAATATGAAAGAAGTACAGGTCGGCGACACCACGATACGCAATGTTGTGGTAAACAACACAGTGCTCGACCTTGCCATGTATTCCACCAGTACCCTGCGCAGCGATGCCAAGATCATGGTCATGGGCAATGCGGAATTCATTGACGATGCGACCATGCAGGACGACACCAAGAACAGTCAGATGATCATTCCGGTCAACCTGATGCTCGCCGTTTTTTCGTGGATGTATGACAGCGATCTGGATATCGACATGCACATTGACGACAAGGAAAACCGCCATGATTCCATGGAATTTGCATCCGAGAACGATGCCAATGCCACAGCCGTGGTACTTGCGGTCGTTCCGGCAGCGGTGGGACTGATCGGGCTGGGTGTCTGGCTCAAGAGGAGGGTCTCCGGATGAGCAAGAAACTCCGCTGCGTACTGATCGTCATGCTGCTGCTGCTGGCGGCAGCCGTGACCGGCTATCTGCTGGTGGATGGCAGCAAAAGGCGTGAAGAACAGAAAGCCGCCGAGGAACAGGATGCACTGCATATGTTTCGATTCGATGTCAACAACGTGGATACGGTCGAGATACAAAATGAGGAAGGCACTTTCACGATCACACGGGAAAACGGGGCATGGACACTCACGGATACGAGCTATGCGCACGAATTCCTGCTCAGTGAAAGCTATGTGAACACGGTCTGCTCCTATATGAGCAGCCTGACAGCCCAAAGCCGTGTCCTGCCCCAAGAGGGTGTGGACTACGGCTTCGGGAATGAGACAGCCGTGACCTGCACGGTCGGCAATGAACACTGCACGGTCTATATCGGTGGGCTTTCGGCACTGGGCGACAGCTATTATGCCAAACTGCCCGAAGATGACCATATCTACTGCCTCGATACCAAATGCGGCGAAGCGCTCCGGGGCGGGACAGCACTCCTGAAAAGCCCCTATATGCTGAACATGTACGATGTCAAGATCAATTATATCAAGCTCGAAAGCGGGTCTGATACGGTCTGGGAATGCAGCAAGGACGAAAGTGGCTGGCAAATGCATGTGCCGCTCCCGTATGCGGCAGTGGACAATGCGCAGATGGATTCCCTGCTGACCGTGCTGACACGGACAGAAGTGGACGAATTTTTGGGCTACACAGAGGAGCTCTCCCCGGCAGAATACGGACTGGACAAGATCGGACACAAACTGACCGTCAAGACCGATGAACAGACGGTCGAGCTGGACTTTGCGGAATATGAAGAAAATGACGGCATGGTCTATTTTCTGGACCGGAACACCGGACAGATCACCGGCATTGAGACTGCCAAAGCCGGATTCCTGCAAACAAAAGCCAGCGAGCTCCTTTCCGTTCTGCTGCCCGTTCCCGTGCTGGGCGATATGGCTTCGCTGGAAGTCACATCGGAACAGTTCAACTTCACGATGGAACAGAAGGACGAAGAGAAACTGCTTGACGGAGAGGCGGTCACAGACAGTACGAAATACGAGTCGCTCTACACGGCAGCTACTACCGTTCTAGTCTCGGACGTGGACGAAAGCGGCAAGGCAGATCTCCCGGAGGATGCTGAGCCGGTCTATACGCTGCACATCACGAAAAAGGACGGCACAGATACCATGATCACTTTGCTGCCCACGCCGGAAGAGGGCATCCTGTATGCATTTGAGGACGGCAACTACACTGGCATGAAAACGGAACAGCGTGTTCTGACCTCTGCCCTGAAAAAAGCGCTTGCGGAACTGCAAGACTAAAAATACTGCACATAACTGCACATCCTGCGGGATGTGCAGTTTTTGTTATATCGCACAGAATTTTCCTTATCCTTTGTGCAAAACGGAAAATTCCGGAAAGCCTATTGACTTTCTCATCTCAATGTGATATGATAATGATATCAAACAGATAGCTCCGCTATCGGGAAGGATCATATCATGAAAGAAAAAATATTGACCACCAAAAAGAACGGCATGGCAGCACTGCTGCTCACATCGCTGCTGTACATCGGCGCAGTTGTCCTGCTCATCTACAGCGCCATGGCTTTAGAAGCAGAAGAGATCGAAGTGCTTCCGGTCGTTCTGCTCATCCTCAGCATCCTATGGCTCTGTGTGGGATGGATCCCGTATCTGGGACTGAAGATCCTCAAGCCGCAGGAAGCGCTTGTCCTCACACTGTTCGGCAAGTACATCGGCACGATCAAGGGAGACGGCTTCTACTGGGTGAACCCGTTCTGCAACGCCTTTGATCCGGCAGCCGCTACCAAACTCCGGCAAAGCGGAGATGTGGGCGAGGATGCTCCTCTTCTCCCTGCCCTGACAGCAGGCATACGGTCAGACACGCTGGGCACAAACAAGCGCATTTCCCTCAAGATCATGACGCTCAACAACAACCGCCAGAAGATCAACGACTGCCTTGGCAATCCAGTTGAGATCGGCATTGCCGTCATGTGGCGTGTTGTGGACACGGCAAGTGCGGTATTCAATGTGGACAATTACAAGGAGTACCTCTCCCTGCAATGCGACACAGCGCTCCGGAACATTGTCCGCCTGTACCCCTATGACGTTGCCCCGAATGTGGACACCACCGGAGACGGCATTGCCGATGACGGCAGCCTGCGGGGTTCGAGCGATATCGTTGCTGACCGCATCCGTGAGGAGATCCAGCAGAAAGTCAGCAATGCCGGCATCGAAGTACTGGAGGCACGCATTACCTACCTTGCCTATGCGCCGGAGATCGCGGCAGTCATGCTTCAAAGGCAGCAGGCTTCGGCGGTCATCGATGCCCGGAAGATGATCGTAGACGGTGCGGTCGGCATGGTGGAAATGGCTCTCGAACGCCTGAACGAAAACAAGACCGTGGAGCTGGACGAGGAACGCAAGGCAGCGATGGTCTCCAACCTGCTTGTCGTCCTCTGCGGCAACCATGATGCGCAGCCTGTAGTCAATTCGGGCAGTCTGTACTGATGGCACAGAAAAAACAGATCCCGCTGCGGCTTTCCGAATCGCTTTACCATGCCATTGCTGCGTGGGCAGAAGAGGATTTCCGTTCCGTCAATGGACAGATCGAATACCTGCTCACGGAATGCGTGAAACAGCGGCGGAAGAACGGGAAATATGTTTCGGAGACTATGGATGCACCGCCGGATCTTGATATTGCCGCATTCGGCAGATCAGACGGAGAATAGGAGGAACTGCCATGATCGTGGAATTCTGTATCACACTGCCGATCGGACTGCTCTGCATCGTGCTTGGATTAGTGGTCTGGCTGCGGCAAAAGATCGACCTCATCCATGACTACCATTGCAGCCGGGTAAAGCCGGAGGACGTGCGGGCGTATACAAGGCTCTGGGGGATCGCACTCGTCATTCTGGGGGTGTGTATCTGTGCGGTCGGGGTCGTCAACTGGCTGCTTGCCACGGAGATCGGATGGAGTTTCATGGCTGTCGGGTTTCTGGTCGGCGGACTGCTCGGCGATCATGCGCAGAAAAAATACAACGGCAGTTGGTTCAGCTGATCGCTGCTTCCAGTAAAAACGGACATAGCCAAAAAGCACCGCCTATGGTATGCTAGAAACCATAGGCGGTGCTTCGTTATAGGGGCTTTTTGTGCCGTCCTGCATTTGTACCATGCTCTCCGGCAGTCATCCTCTGCGATACCTTCCCAGTCGGTCAGGATGTACTGTCACGGCGTTTTCCCACGACGACCAGCCGCTGTTCCCCCGTGTCTGTACAAGTGATGATCGTGATCCGGTCGTCCTGTGTCTCATTCAGTACCCAGACTTCCTCCGGGCTGACGATGTAGCTTTCACTGAAAATGTAGGTATACCGCTTCTTTTGCTTGTCATAAAGGTAGATCTCCGTGCCGGGTGTGATGTTCTTCAGATCATTGAAAAATTCCTTGTAGACCGTGCTGCTGTGTCCGGCAATGCAATAGTTGCCCGACCCCACATCACCTGTTCCCGGAAAATGCCCTGCGCCCTTTCGGAGCACAGCCTGATCTGTTCCCTCCAGCACTGGTGCTTTGATGTCAAGCGCCGGGATCTCTACGACCACATTTTCCTCTAAGAGTGCATGCAGCTGTACGATGCGGATCACCTTTCTGACTGCAAAAAAGGAAAGCACACTCAGCCCGGCAACGATCAGAAGGATACCGGTAATGAACAGTATCCGCTGCCGCAGGGACTTAGTTTTCACGTTTCTTGCGGAGCAGTCCGGAACGGATCACGAGGAACAGACCCATGCCCACGCACAGCAATGCGCCGAAAGCAATGTAATAATTCGTCATGTCATATCTGCCTGTCTGCGGCAGGGTCACATAAGTACCATCCCCGAATACGCCCTCTCCGGTCACGGGGTCGATCACATAGGTCTCCAAGATCTCTCCCGCCGCATCGGTCAGGACGATCGAGACCGTATCATCCTCGTTCTCGGTCAGCTGTGCATCCGCAGGAGCTGCACCGTTTCTTGTCTCGTAGTCATACATCGCCCACTCGATGAGCTGCTCCTCTGAATACGGTGTTGTTTCAGGCTCGGTCGGTGCGGGCTCGGTCGGCTCGGGTTCGGTCGGCTCGGGTTCGGTCGGTGCTGGCTCGGTCGGTGCGGGCTCAGTCGGTGCGGGCTCGGGTTCGGTCGTGTCGGGTTCGGTCGGTGCGGGCTCGGTCGGCTCGGGTTCGGTCGGCTCGGACTCGGTTGTCAGTACAGGTTCTGTTGGCTCGGGCTCTGTCGGTGCGGGCTCGGTCGGCTCGGGCTCAGTTGATGCGGGCTCGGTCGGCTCGGGTTCTATCGGGTCGGGTTCTATCGGGTCAGGTTCTATCGGGTCAGGGACATATATCTCCTCTCCAAACACTTCTAGTTCGCTTGTGGCTTGTGCCGATGTACTTCCTGCAAGTGTCGAAATGTCAGCATCCAGACAAAGAGCGTAATATCCGACAATAGGTTCATACTCAATACTGCTCAAGGCAAACGTAAGATCCACTAAAACACTGCCATCATTTGGAATGATCATCGAAAACTCTCCTGTTTCGTGATCGTACACAAGTTGCCCCTGATATGCATCAGAATTCTCCCATTTCATTACGGTCAATTCAAGACCCATCTCACGGAGATCACCATCAACGGCAAGTTTTCCTTCGATCGAAACGCATTTTGCATCAGTATCGGGTACTTCAAAAGTGATAGTGCCTTCTGCATATCTACTACTCTTTTCGAGGCAAACGTTTGACAGATATAAATCGCACTCGATCTCGTTTGTGGACGGACTCGTCAGTTTGGGAAAGAAACTGTCCCCCTCGTCAAGATACTGTAAGATCGCTGCTGCATCGGCAGTATTGATCTTGCCGTCACAGTTGAAATCGCCAAAATATCTATTTTTATAAGCTTGCTGCGGTGCTATGACCACGACCGCTGGTCCATCTCCTACGACCCCACCACTGTCGGTCAACGGGAAATCGGCATTGCTGAGCAAACCGGCAGCATAGTTCATGATCATATAGGCATCAACTGTGGTAAGGTAACCGTTGACGTCCACATCCCCGTTTACCAGTGCCTGCTCTTTGAATGTGACAGGCTCCTCTTCCGGCGGATAGGGATCTTCCGGATAGGGATCTTCCGGATAGGTGGTCTCTGGTCTCACGGTCAGCACGCCATTACTCAGCTTGACCCGATCCGATGAGATACCAGCAACATTCATAACATCCGCATACAGGTCGACCGGGTAGTGACCCTCTTCCTCCACATTTACTTCTACATAAAGGTCAAAGAATATCATCTGACTGTCTTCTGCCCGCATTATCCATGAAAATGCTCCCGTATATGGTTCGATGTCCATGATCCCCTGATCTGCATCCCAGTCGGAGATCGTAAAGCAGCTATCCGTGCCGATCACGCCCTCTATCCCAATGTACTGGGTGCCATCGCCATCGATAACAAGACGACCCTTGATCCTTCCGGTCTCCCCCGGCTCCATTTCCGTCCACATCAGCTCAAGTTCATAATCATTTTTGTCTATAGTCGGCTCGCCGATGTAGTCAAAGGCAACGTCTCCTTCCTCAACATACTGGAGGATGGCAGCCGCATCAGCAGAATCGACTTTGTCATCGCAGTTAAAATCACCGTATATGGAAGCACCTTCTGCTCCCGCAAGTTCGATGTGACTAATACGACCGATCACGTAGTCCTGTATCAGTCTTGCATCTTCCTCGGTAATTGCTCCGTCAAGATCCACATCGCCGTTTGCCAATGCAAGTCTTACATCAAAACTGTTGCCCTCATATTCTCCGGTATAGGGCAGCTCTGTGATCTCACCATTGAGGAATTTTGCCAAAATGTTCAAGTCAGCCAAATCAAGCGTATTGTCTGCATTCAGATCCCATGCCTTAAGATCAGTGACTTCTGTTGTTTTGAAACCATAGAGATACTCTTTCATGATCTCATAGTCAGACCAGAATACCTGACCATCTCCATCAATATCCCCGAGCAGGACATCTTTCGGATCTGTTGTTTCTTCTTCGGATCCCTCTCCATCGAGCATCTGCTCAAGAGTCATCAGATCGGCGATACCGATCCCCCCATCTCTGTTCACATCGCCCGCCTGAAAACTGCTGAGATCTTCAAGTGATGCTTCACCGGTCAGAACACGATCCAAAAGATCGTGATCATCCCAGTCCACCTGTCCGTCGCCGTTTACATCCCCGAGCAGGACATCCTCTGCATGGGCAAACATCCCAGCTCCGGTCTGAAGCGTAAAAGTCATCGCAACTGCCGCCGAGGAAAGTCCGGCTGCCACACGCGACAGAAATGATCTGTCTTTCTTTTTCATCCTTGTAACCTCTCTTTACTGAAATTTGTCTGCCCAGATGAACCGCGCGCCAGCATCTCTACAGACACCATACCTCCACCCACCCACTATGACCAGTATTATTATAGCATGACAAAAAGAGCAAGTCAATACAGAACGAGACTGTTTCCATTGTTTGAAATGTTTTTGGAAACCAAAATATAGGGGACCCGCACGAACTGATGAAACAAGAGGACCGGTCGTTCACATCCCTCAAAAGCATTAAAATTTCCGGCAGGGGCTTGCAATTTTATCGGAAATGTGCTATACTAAAACTGTAGACAAGCAGGAGACACACGATCTTTATCACTGAGGGGGAATTGCAATGAGTTATCAGGTAGAAGGCGGAACGCTTGCTCCGCAGGAGGCAGAGGCATACCTCCACATGATCCGGGAAAAGCACCCGGAGCAGATCATCCAAGATGTGACATTCCGTGTGGACGGGGATTTTGTGGACGTGTCCTACACCTATGACACGGTGCCGTTTGACAGGATCCGCAGGATCACCGGGTATCTGGTCGGGACACTGGACCGCTTCAACGATGCCAAGCGGGCAGAAGAATCCGAGAGAGTGAAGCACAGCGTATGATCTGAAAGATCTGCCGCAGCGATGCGGCAGATCCTGTTTTTTCGGGACAGCAAAAAATACAGCCTCCCCTGCGGGAAGCTGTATTTTGGAAATGCCTTTCGGTCATGTCACTCAGAAACAACGCTTTTCAGATAGCTGTCAGAAGCTGCGTGGTAGAGATAGAGCGACTGTACCAGATTTTTCAGCTTTTTACTGATGCGCTCGCTGTTCAGGACGGAGTATACATAGCTCATCGGGGAATATTTGATCGTGCAGCCGCCGATCGTGTAGGTCTGTGTCATTGCCAGATCCTGTGCTGCGATGTTGGTGATCTCTGCGTAGTAGCAGCCGGGCGTGTCAGCCTCTGTCAGTCCGCATGCTGCGGCAGCGGCAGGATCCTCTGCTGCGAAATAGTGGCGGATGGTGATAGTAGACTGGAGCACCAAGCTCGAGCCCATGTAGGAGATACCCGCCGGCAGTTCGCTCACTGTCTGGGGCGCATAGGCTGCGAGATCGGATGCTTCGATCTTCTGCTCCGGTTCGGGAACTTCTCCGCCGTCGAAGAACATTTCAGCGCTCTCACCATACTGCATCATTGCCTTGATGAGCTTCTTCGCTTCCTGTGTTTCCACGCTGTTTTCCACAGCTTCGGCATAGGCGCTTACGGAATAGCCATACTCCGTACCTGTTTTGCCATTGCTCAAGAAAAGTTGTGCTGTTACGTCGGCATTGACTTCCATGGGCGCTACATGGCAGGTAAATACATAGTACGGAACGCCCTCGACCGTTCTGACCGGTGCTTCGCTGACGAGTACCTGCTCCGTCTCGTCCGGTGTAGCGAGCTGTACATAAGCATCCTTGTCAGCCAGTACGGATGCATCCAGTCTGACGAAGAAATTCACGCCGATCTGTCCGTCCAGTGTCAGGCTGTGACCGCCGAGCTGTTCGCCGACCATGCCGCACACGGTGCAGACACCGTTCTCATAGTTGTGACCCTTGGCATCCATAGTGTCATGATCTGCATACTGCTTCACATTGCAGTCTGCATCCAGACATTCATGATAGTACAGACCGTTGCTATCCTGCTTGGCTTCTTGGCTGAAATTGTGCTGTGCTTCGCCCTCGGCAAGGATCATCCTGCACTCGATGCAGCGCACCGGAGTGGTGCAGTTGTGGTCATCCTTCTCCGGGTGATGTTCTTCGATCTCGCCCTCGGTACACTTGCCGTTCAGATTCAGGCAGTGATGCTCATGGGTCGTGTCGGTGCAGCGGTACGTGCCATAGTTGTGCTTTTTCTGACCGTCCTGCAATTTCCATCCGCAAAGCTGGCAGATAACAGGATCCATGCAGTTCGTTCTTTCTGCTGCTACGTGCGGCAATTGGAGCGTCACTTCACATTCCGGGTCAGCGCAGGCGATGCTATGCTTGTCAAATGAGTAATATTTTGCCGATGTCGCATTCGTGAAATCATGCGTTCCGCCGGCACTGACACCGCCGCAGATATCGCACTGGATGCCCAGTGTGCAGTCTGCCTTGCCATACTTATTCTTCCGGAGCGAACCGGTGTGTTCTGCTTCATCTTCTTTGACCTTGCAGCCTTCGTTCTGGCAAGCGTGCCAGTGGCTGTGGGTATCCAATGTCCATGTATCGCTGAACTGGTGATCATCTTTTCCTGCGACCACGACCGCATTGCATACGAGGCAGCGAACGTCCGTCGTGCAGTCGCCGTCGTCTACGCAACAGTGTCCCTTTGCCGGGATCGTGATCTTAGACGTTTCATCGACCGCACCGCAGCGTACACATGTACGATACTGCATACCTTCCTCGGTGCAGGTAGCCTCCTTCACTTCCCAAGCATAGGAGTAGTGGTGGTTCAGCTTCGGGATCACGACGGTCTCCACATGATCACAGTTTTCGCATCTTCCGACCTCCGAACCGTCCTCGGTGCAGGTAGCCGGGGTGATCTCCCACTCATGGATGGCATGGCAGTTCAGCTTGGGGACCGCAATAGTTTCCACATCACCGCAAGTCAGGCACTTACGTTCCATCTGCCCCTCTTGCACACAATTTGCCTTGACCGTTGTCGTCCATTCTGTCCAGTTGTGGTTCAGTGTGCCGACTTTGGCATCTTTCTTTTCGCAGCGTGTACAGTACCCTTGCTGATATGTACCGCATTCGTTTGTATGGGATTGGATCTCCTTATTCACATCAAGCTGATGCCCCAACGGTGCAGGGTTTTCAACATGGTCGCAGACTCTGGAGATCAGTACAAATTCCTCGCCGCATACGTCGCACTGGAAAATGTACTCATCCCTTGCGGATCTGGTACAGGTCGCTGGCATACATACCGTCCTGACGAACGTGCTGCCGTGGTGGACGTGTCCGTCCTCCGACTCTGCCTCGTACTTCACGGTGTAGGTCTCCTGTGCCTCTGCCTCTTTCGGTGCTTCCGGCTGTGCGGCGGTGCTGCCCGATACGGTGAACGGGAACATGGATGTCAGCATGCCTGCGCAAAGCAGTCCGGTCAGCATGTTTCTCAATGTTCTTTTCATAGTTGTTACCCCCATTCTGATCTTTTGCTGTGGTATTTTATAAAACGTGTAAGTAAATTGCTGTGTGCATTGGTCAACGCCTTTGTTTTCCCTTTGCATATTTATATTATACACAAAGTACAGTGAAAAAGCAATAGTATTTTGAATTATTTACAGAAATTTCATATCTTAAACGTATTTTATTCGCAAAAAGGCGAATATGGGAAAATATACCAGAGAAAATGCAACGTTTTCGCCAAACAAATTATACAAGCAGTAATATATCAGCACGTTATCCAAGAATACCAGATCTTGCCTTTGCGATAAGGTCTGTTATCTGCCGTGTCGATGCCGCCGCAGTGCCGGATCACAGGGCATGCGGGGTATGATATGTTTATTATACCATAGATTTCCGCTTTTTGCAAGGGAGTGGATAAATTGCAGTCATTATGTGCATCTACTCTGTTTCAGGTAAGATAAAAGCAGCAGTTAAGCAAGCCGACCTTTGCCGGGCATAGCCCGGCATTGGGAGGCAAATCGGAGGCGGCAGCCTGCCGCTTGACGTAGGCGGCGGTTTGTGGTATACTTATAATAGACTTACCTTTGGGGGGATCCTTGTGACTGGAACAGAACATTATGCAGAATGCCGGGAACTGCTGCGGCAATTTCCCCGCAGACATATCCGGCGGCTGATCGTGACAGCGATCATGCTTTTGGTCAATGTGTATTTCTATGTTCTGACGTTTGTGGTGAAACATCCGGGGTATGCACTGGAGGTCATCAAACAGGGGTGGGCACCGATGGACTTTACGGCATTCGGCAAGGGGTCAGTCGCACTGTTCGTGGAGATCGCATTTCTGGCGGTGGCATGGTTTGCCGAACCGCAGCGCCCGAAGCTGATCCTGAGCCTGTTTGCAATTTCGGTGCTGGCATGGCTGTTTGAGCTGTTCCACGGTATCACGTCAGCCGTGCTGATCCTGACATGGCTGACTGCCTTGCCCGATGTCCGGAAATACAACTGGGTCGCCTCTCAGCCGGGATTTCCGCATTTCAGCGAACGGTTTGACGAACAGTGCCGGAACAGGGACTACAAGGCGACCTATTCCATAAAGGACAAGGGAACGGTGCAGTATTCCAATACACCGCAGCACACCCCTCTGCCGGAACTCGATGCACAGGCATTGACCAGTACATGGACTGCCCCGGAACCGCAGAAACCTGTCAGCCCAGAGATCACTGCCATTCCAGAAGAGCGTGTCACCGTTGCGGAACTCTCTGCCCCTGCTGTGTCCCGTACAGCTGCCCCGGTCGAAGCGCCTGTGGACATTGCCGCTCTGCTTTCCGAGGCTGCACCGGAACTGCCGCCGAAGCCTTTCTACACCCCCGTACCGGAAGAAGCACAAGCCCCCGCACCGGAACGGGAAAAGCCTAAAGATATTTCCCACTACCCGAAGTGCCTGAAACGGATGAAATTCCACAAGCGCACCGCTTCGGCAAGGTTCATCCTGACAGCGCTTTTTCTTGTGATCAACACGATCATGTTTCCCGCAGCCGCTTTTTTCAGATCGACACTGATGTACAGCGGAGATGCCCCAAGGGATGTCGTTCTTTCTTTTCTGTTTATGATCGCAAGCATCGTGGTTTCGGTCTTTATCCTGCCGCTTGCGGCATCCATTGCCGCTGAACCGACCAATGTGCGGAAGATATGCCTGCTGTTGGGTATTCTGATCGTCTGTCTTCTGCTGAACATTTTACTGTTCCCCTGTTGGTGGCTTGTCGAGGTGTGGGCAACACAGCTGCTTGAGGTGAAGTCGAACCGCTGGCTGCGGGAACAGGAGGGCTATCCCTATTTCAACGAACGGATGCACGAAATGGAAAAGCGTGGCACGCAATACCACGCCGACCATACATTCAGCAATACACCCGTTGATGAGACTGCCCCGAAACCGGAGTTTGATGCGGATACTGCCATTGCCAATATGCGGGAACGGCAGCGCCGCCGCCGGGAACGGGAAACTGCCGAGACCGCACAGGCTGAAACGGAAAAGCAGCACCGCATCCTACAGGAAGGCGAAACGGCAGACAGTATGCCCGGTGTCGCCTATATCGACCCGGCACTGTCCGCCGCCCCGGAAGCACAGCTTTCAGAACCGGAACAGAAACTGCCGCCGCTGCCCGACCCTACACCCGAACAGCCGCTGCCGGGCTGGGACGACTTTGTACTTGACCACGGCGTTCCGGACATTGCAGACGATATTCCCGATCTGCCGGAGATCCCGGATATTCCGAAACTATAACAGAAAGGAACGTGACATATGTTTGCGATCACCAATAGTATGGGACTGTTCGGCATGAATGCCTTTCCGGTGACGGTGGAGGCAGAAGTCTCACGGGGACACCAGCAGTTTGACATCAGCGGTCTGCCCGATGCCGGTATCAAGGAAAGCCGTGACCGGGTGCGCAGTGCCGTTTCCTCGGTACACATCCCTTTTCCGAAAGGGCGGGTGCTGATGAACCTTGCCCCTGCCGATGTGAAAAAATCCGGGTCGTCCTTTGACATTGCCATTTTTGCAGCACTGATGCAGGCGATGGGCGTGCTGCCCGACCGGCTGCCGGAGAGCATTTTTGTCGGGGAACTGGGGCTGAACGGCATGGTACACGGCATTCACGGCGTGTTGACCATGACCATGCTCGCCAAAAAGAACGGTATCCGCTCCGTCTTTGTGCCGGCTGAAAATGCAGCAGAGGCGGCAGTCATTGACGGGGTGGATGTTTACGGCATCTCCAACGTGGGCGAACTGCTGGATCATCTCCTCGGACACCAGACCCTGCCAAAGGCAGAATGCCCTGCGCCCGTGCCGATCGTTTCTGCAGACAATATCCTCGATCTCAGCGATGTGCGGGGGCAGAAGAAAGCCCGTGCCGGTCTGGAGATCGCAGCCGCAGGCGGGCATAATATATTACTGGTCGGCGCACCGGGCAGCGGCAAGAGCATGCTTGCCAACCGCCTGCCTACCATTCTCCCCGAAATGAGCCGGGAAGAGATCCTCGAGACGACCAACATCTATTCCGTTGCCGGGCAGCTCCCCAAAGATCATCCGCTGATCACACAGCGCCCGTTCCGGTCGCCGCATCATACCGTTTCGGCGGCAGGGCTTGTGGGCGGAGGAAGCATCCCTGCACCGGGGGAGATCTCGCTGGCGCATAACGGGGTGCTGTTTCTGGATGAACTGCCGGAATTTGACCGTTCCACGCTGGAGATCCTCCGGCAGCCGCTGGAGAACCGTGAAGTCACCATTTCCCGTGCTGCCGGGACAGCGGTCTACCCGTGCAGCATCATGCTCGTGGCTGCCATGAACCCCTGCCCCTGCGGCTATTACGGCTCTCCGAAGAACAAATGCATCTGCTCCCCCAAGCAGGTAGCTGCCTATATGGGGAAGATCTCCGGTCCGCTGCTGGACCGCTTCGACCTGCACGTGGATGTCGATCCGGTGGCATACGAGGCGCTCGCTTCCAAGGAAAAGGGAGAAAGCTCCGCACAGATCCGGGAACGCATCGCAGCGGCAAGAGAACGGCAGAAGAAGCGCTTTCAGGGAACATCGATCTATTGCAATGCCATGATCCCCGATCATCTGCTGTCGGAATACTGTGAGATCGATGAGGCAGCGGCATTCCTGCTCAAAGCCGTGCATGAGCGCTATGGCATGAGCGCACGCACCTACAGCCGCATCCAGAAAGTGGCGCTCTCCTGCGCCGATCTGCACGGACACGACCACATCGAGCGCAGCGACATCGCACAGGCGACACAGTTCCGGGGATTTGAAAGCAAATATCTGCATTGAACAACAAAAAGAAAAGGAGAACACATGAAACGATTTCTGGAAAAGGTACAGCGCTACCTGCGGACATCCGATATGGCACTGCTGGCAGCGGTCCTTGCCTGCTCGGTCATCAGTGCGGTCATGCTCTACAGCATCGCCGCCAATGAGCTGGTCGATCTGTGTACCATGTCCACGTTCCGCACACAGATCGCAGCAAGTCTGCTGGGACTGACGGCGGTCATCGTGCTGAGCATCTTTGACTACAACAAATTCATCCGGATGTGGTGGCTGTATGCGCCGATCGCCATCGGGCTGACACTGCTGACCTTTACACCGCTCGGCTATAAGCGTGAGGGGGCAGACGACACGAGCTGGATCTCGATCGGCAATTTCTTCATGCAGCCCTCGGAGGTGCTGAAACTTGCCTTTGTACTCAGTTTTGCCTATCATCTTGCACGAGACGAGGAACACATGAACCGCTTCTGGCACATGGTGCTGCTCTGTCTCCATGCGGCAGTACCGATCGGTATCGTGGCTTTGCAGGGCGACTATGGGACGGCGATCGTATTTGCGTTCATCTTCATGGCGGAGCTGCTCAGTTCCCGGATCGCCATGCGCTATATCCTAGCGGCAGCGATCGCGATCCCGACTGCCTGCTTTGTGGCATGGACGAGCGGACTGCTGCAAAGTACCCACAAGGAGCGCATCCTCATCCTCCTGCACCCCGGCACGGATCCTAACCTCGAATATCAGCAGGACCGTTCGCTCTCCGCCATGGCGGCAGGCGGTATCTTCGGAAAGGGTCTGTCCGGAGACGGGTATGTATTCGTACCGGAAATGCACAACGACTTCATCTACTCCTACATCGGGCAGGCATGGGGCATCGTGGGTTCTCTGCTGGTGCTGGTGCTGCTGGTGTTCATCTGTCTGCGCATTCTGGTCAGCAGCATGACATCCCAAAATATGCAGGGAAAATTTATCTGTGTGGGGATATTCGGCATGATCTTTGCACACTGCTTCATGAATATCGGCATGGTGCTGAAAGTCATGCCTGTTATCGGCATTCCGCTGCCGTTCCTGAGTGCGGGCGGTACGGCGGTCGTGTGTATGTATACGGCGATCGGGCTTGTCAACAGTACACGATGTCACAACATCCGGAAAGCCCGTATTTTTTATGGATCTGACGACTAAGGAGGCAGTCTATGCGACGTTATCTCTGTCCGGTGCTGATCGGGGCGCTGATGCTCTTTATCTTCTGCATGTCCGCCCAGCCCGGAGATGAAAGCACCGTGACAAGCTCCCGCTTCTGCCTGCTGGCGGCACGGCTGCTGTTCTCTGACTTTGAGAGCTATACAGCGATCACGCAGGAGAGCATCACAGAAGGGCTGACATTTGCCGTGCGCAAGGCAGCGCATTTTTCGGAGTATGCACTTCTGGGGGCGCTCTGGTATATCTGGCTGCGGCACAAGCCGAAAAACCTGCTCCTTGCCTTTCTGGCAGCGACAGGGTATGCAGTGACGGATGAGATCCATCAGCTCTTCGTACCCGGACGTGAGGGAAAGATCTGGGACGTACTGATCGACAGCAGCGGCGGGATCTGCGGGATACTGGCGGCATTCGTGCTGCTCTGCGTCCTGTATTGTCTGCGGCACCGGGAGATCGCGCCCCGTGCTGTCTGGAAACATGACGAAAAGGAGAAAATGCCATGATCTATCTGACAGGCGATACACACCGGGACTTTGACCGGGTCTTTCACTTCTGTGAACGGATGGGGACAACAAAGGAGGATATCCTCATCATCCTTGGCGATGCCGGGATCAATTATTTTCTGGACGGCCATGATCTTTCCCTGAAACAGGAACTGAGCCGGCTGCCGATCACGCTTTTCTGCGTACACGGCAACCACGAGGAACGTCCGGAGAACATTTCGTCCTACGAGGAGCAGGAATGGCATGACGGCATCGTTTTCTGCGAACCGGAATTCCCGAACCTGCTGTTCGCACGGGACGGGGAGATCTACACCTTGGACGGACGGCGTGTGCTGGTCATCGGCGGTGCGTATTCCGTGGACAAATACTACCGGCTGCGCAATGGCTTGCAGTGGTTCGAGAACGAACAGCCGGACGAATTCACCAAAAAGCGGGTGGAGGAACGCCTTGCACGGGAGGGCTGGCAGGTGGACGATGTGCTGACACATACCGCACCGCTTTCCTATGAGCCGACGTGGGCTTTCCTGCCGTCTATTGACCAGTCAAGGGTAGACAAGTCCACGGAAGAATGGCTTGACACGATCGAAAAACGCCTCACCTACGAGAACTGGTATCTGGGTCACTACCATGTCAGCGACCAGCAGGACAATGTACATATCCTGTTCAGCGACTATCTGGTGCTGGGAGAATGAGGTCACTGCTCTCAGGGAAGATAAAAGTAACAGTCGGGCAAGCCGACCTTTGCCGACGTAAGGCGGCATTGGGAGGTATGACGGGTGCAGCGTCACGCTGCTTTCCGCCCAAGGGCGAAAAGGATAGCGCCTAATAATTGAAAGAAGGGGGCACTTTTGGCAAAAAAGTGCCCCCTTCTTTCCTCTACTTTACACTATCCGCTCCGCCCTTGGGCGGAGCAGCGTAACACTGCCTGCACATAATAACCGTAATTTATCCGCATATCCTCGAAAAAAAATACGTAGAATAAACTTGTATCATTCTATTCGATCCCCAAGGATCCGTGGCGCTTCTTCATTCAGGCGGGCTTCCTTTTCCCGGCGTTTCCGGCAGCGGTACGGACCAGCAAGAACGATCTGCCATACGCACAGTACGGTCAGCAGCAAAGCAGGCAGCAGCACCGGCAGCAACCTGTCCCGGTAGAGCTGGCTGACAGGCTCCATCGTCTCATCCAGACCCGAAAAATGCTGGTCGGCATAGGCACAGAACCGATGCAGGATGGACAGACACGCCGCACAGCCAACAACACCAAGCCCGATGGCAGGTATATTGCACTGCCACCACTTTTCTCTTGCGCCAAGCAGGCACAGCACCGTGCCCGTACAAAGCAGGATACCGCCCGCATACATCCACCCGGAAAAAACGGTAAAAATTTCCGGATACCGCCCCTGTTCCACATTGTAGCGCCACCCGGCTGCGGACAGCATTGCCATAAGCCCGGGATACACGGCTGCGGAAAGGACAAGGACGACACGCAGGAAAATTCTGGTACACTTTGAAAATTTTTGCATAGATACCTTCTTTTTTTAGTTCGGGTGATCATTTTCTCACATAACCGCCTGCATACAGTCCATGCTAACAGTGTGCATGGTCTCATGCACAGAAAGCAGGTGACGGATGAAACGGAAATTCAGAACAAAATTAGCAGCATTTGCCGGAATGCTTTTGCTGTTTCCGGTGACGGCTTCGCTGTACTATGCGGGGCGGCTGCCGGACAGCTATTATGTACCCCGTGACGGCAGTCTGGCGCTTTCGACTGCGCTGCCCGTTACCGCACAGTACACTGCGCCTATCGCTGAGACCGTTTCTGCCGGGAGCAGCACACAGGAAGCTATGCTGCGGCTTTTTGGGATCTTTCCCATTAAGACCGTTTCCGTACAGCCCACCGGAGAGGTCATGCTCGTACCGGGCGGACAGCCTTTCGGGGTGCGGATGCTGATGGACGGGGTAATGGTCATCGGCTTTGGTGAAGTCGCCGGAAGTCACCGCTGCCCTGCGGCAGAAGCCGGTATCCGGGAGGGCGACATCCTGCGGGAGGCAGACCACGAGACACTGACATGCACGGCTGATCTCCGGGATGCTGCGGCAGACGGCGGACCTCTGCTGCTGACCGTGCAGCGGGGGGACATGACCTTTGACATGACACTGGAACCGGCTTTTTCCGTGACAGACGGCTGCTATCAGACAGGTATCTGGGTGCGTGACAGCACGGCAGGTATCGGCACACTCACTTACTACGAGCCGGACAGCGGCTGTTTCGGCGGCTTGGGGCATCCGATCTGCGACCCTGACACAGGGGAAGTCATCCCGCTGGCAAGCGGTGAGGCAGATGCTGTGACGATCAGCGGTGCTGTTCCGGGTGCGCCGGGCACGCCCGGCAGCTTACAGGGCTACTTTTCAGCGAAAGGACCGCTCGGGACACTTTCCAGCAACAGCAGCTGCGGCATTTTCGGGCAGCTCACAGACCCGCCGGTCTCCCACGCTGTCCCGCTTGGGCTGAAGCAGGAGATCCTGCCCGGCAAAGCCACCATCCTGACGACCATTGCCGGAGAGATCCCACAGGCATATGATGTGGAGATCCTCTCCATTGATCTTACTTCTGATACGCAGAATCTGGTCATAAAAGTCACAGATGAAGCACTGCTGGCAGCAACAGGCGGCATCGTGCAGGGCATGAGCGGCAGTCCCATTCTCCAGAACGGGAAGCTTGTCGGCGCTGTCACCCATGTATTTGTCGGCGAACCGGAAAAGGGCTACGGCATTTTTGCCGAAAGCATGTATGCTGTGACACGTTCTATGAAGTAAAAAGAGAAAGGCGCTGCCGCAAGGCAGCGCCGCAGGAAACGCATTACTTATCTGTTTTCATCGCTGAAACCGCTCTCTACCAGCTCTACCAGAGCTTCTACAGCAGCCTGCTCGTCAGAGCCGTCAGCAATGATGCGGATGTCTGTGCCGCCAACGATACCCAAGGACAGAATGCCCAGCAGGCTCTTGGCATTGACTCTGCGCTCTTTCTTTTCGATCCAGATAGAAGACTTATACTCATTTGCCTTCTGGATAAAGAATGTCGCAGGTCTTGCATGCAGACCAACCTGATTCTGAACTGTCACATCTTTTACAAACATGATCAACTCTCCCATCTTTGCATTTGCATTGTAAATGTATGTGTTTGATTACCAGTGCATACTGTTATTATACATGGAAATTCCGAAAACGTCAACGGGTTTTCGGCACATCCGGCGCTTTTTCAGAAAAATTCTACGCTTTGCCAAGATCCTTGCAGGGTTGCCGGCGTGGTCTTTGTATATTATCACAATAAACAAAGCGGTGTATTTTCCTGTTTGGTTAGCACAAAATTCAACATGCATTTCTGTACACTGTGCTGTAAAATTCAGCGTTATTTAACGGAGAGTATAATTATGACAAAAATTCAAAGTCCCAGCATCTGCCGCAGCTGTTCTGCGCCCTGTTCCGGAACGCATAGCATAAAATCGCCCCGTGCATCCCGGATCTCTGCAATGGCGTATGGTACTTCGGTCATGCTCCCATTCTGCTGCAAAATAGCTTTCTCCTCCGCTGCCCGGAACGCTGTGAAGGATGAAAGCGGTATCTCAAACCGCATCGTTAAATTTGACAGACACAGACAGCCGTCCTGCACCGCTGTAAAGCACTGCATCCATGCCCATTTCCGGTGACTTTCCCTGCCGTCTATTTCCTGATAGGTATACCAAAGCAGCGGCAGCATCGTACTGCCCGGCTCGATGCCGAGCTGCGCCTGCATGGATCTTGCCGTCATGACGACTTTCGCCTGATGCTGTTTTTTGAGATAGCTGCCGAGCGGGAACGTCATCAGGAACAGCAGGAGCAGCCCCACCGTCCCCGGGAAGCCCCTCTGCTGCACAAATTCTGCAAAGCTGATCTCCTGCCGGAGCAGATCTTGCAAGCCCAGCACCGCAAGCAAAAAGCATCCCCAGCGCAGAATGCCGAGCCATAGCATCGTACCGTTGTTCGCACGCAGTTCCACGCCCTGTCTGTGTACCGCCTGCATTTTCTGGATCGATCCCGGATCGGCACGCCGTGTCAGAAATGGCGCACCATCCGGCAGACCAGTGGCTGCGGTCTGGTCAATGGAAAGTATATTTTTCATATCGACCCCTTTCCTAAAAAAAGTGCCCCGATACGCACATCGGGGCACTGTGTCATGCCAATAGCGGTTTAGCCAAGCTCTGCAAAATACTTGATCGTCCTTACCATCTGGCTGGTGTAGGAGTTCTCGTTGTCGTACCACGAAACGACCTGTACCTCGTACAGACCATTGCCCAGATCAGCGACCATCGTCTGAGTAGCATCGAACAGAGAACCGAATCTCATGCCGATAACGTCGGAAGAAACGATCGGGTCTTCGTTGTAGCCGTAGGACTCGGAAGCAGCAGCCTTCATAGCAGCGTTGATGCCTTCCTTGGTCACGTTCTCACCCTTGACAACAGCGGTCAGGATGGTGGTAGAACCTGTCGGAACAGGTACACGCTGTGCAGAACCGATGAGCTTGCCGTTCAGCTCCGGAATGACCAGACCGATCGCCTTTGCAGCACCGGTGGAGTTCGGAACGATGTTGGCAGCGCCTGCTCTTGCTCTTCTCAGGTCGCCCTTTCTGTGAGGACCGTCGAGGATCATCTGATCGCCGGTGTAAGCATGGATGGTGCTCATGATACCGGTCTGGATCGGTGCATAGTCGTTCAGCGCCTTAGCCATAGGAGCGAGGCAGTTGGTGGTGCAGGATGCTGCGGAAATGATAGTATCCTCAGCCGTCAGGGTCTTCTCGTTTACGGAGAATACGATCGTCGGGAGATCATTGCCTGCCGGAGCAGAGATAACGACCTTCTTGGCACCTGCATCGATGTGAGCCTGAGACTTTGCCTTGGAGCAGTAGAAACCTGTGCACTCCAGAACAACGTCTACACCCAGCTCGCCCCACGGCAGATCCTTTGCATCCTTTTCCGCATAGATCTTGAGTGTCTTGCCGTCTACAGTGATCGTACCAGCTTCGTCATCAGCGGTAACAGTGTGCAAATTCTCGCCGATCTTGCCTGCGTAGCCGCCCTGTGCGGTATCATACTTGAGCAGGTGAGCGAGCATGGAAGGCTTGGTCAGGTCATTGATGGCAACGACCTCATACCCCTCTGCACCAAACATCTGACGGAACGCCAGACGACCGATCCTGCCGAAACCATTGATAGCAACTTTTACTGACATTGGATATACCTCCTAAAATTTTATACTTCTATTTTACACCATTTTCAAAAAAAATGCAAGGGCTTTGACATAAATTTATCAGCTTTTCCGGAGCATATGTGAAATTTCTACAATTTTTACAAAAAATTATAAATAATTTAGGCGGAACTGTACAAGGTTTTGAGGACTAAAAAAATCTGTTCGTATGGTGCTTTACATCAGTCGAAAAAAGAAGTATAATAGAAGTATATCAGACATTTTAAGGAGGACGATCTAAATGAAAGACGAAGTTTTGCAAATTCTGAAAAATTGCTATGCCGCTTCTCCCGACATGGTACAGATACTGGATCAGGACTGGAACACCGTCTGGTGCAACCGCCCTTCTGGGATCAGCTCTCTTCGTGAGCAGCTCATGCTCCCTTCTGATCATTGGGAAAGCTGCACAAAAGCGCTTGTACTTGGGGAGATACGCTGTCAGTGCCATCTGCTGTGCGACCGTGTGGACGGTGTACGCATCGCCGTGATCAACAAGGAAAGTGATCTGTTTGAAACGGGTATGGTATACGACACCGTACACAACATCCACAACGTGTGCAATTCGCTGTATGCCGCACTGGATGCGCTGGATCTTTCTGATCTCCGGGAGGAGCTGGACAGCATCACCCGGAACAGCTACCGGTTCTACCGGACAGCGCTGATGCAGGATACCATCCGGCGTATGGAGAACGGTATGCTTGGCAGCAAGGCTTTTTCCCTGAACCAAGCCATACAAACGCTTTATGACAAAGTAAGGAACATCCTCTTCCGGTGTGCGGACGTGGAGCTGCACTGCTGTACCGAGATGCTCTATATGCGGGGAGATCTGGACGCATTCCTGACTGCTGTACTGGCTGGGCTGGTACTTTGCAAGCCGGATATGCAGACGAAGGCACATTTTCAGATCTCTCTGGAAAAAGCAGAAAACACCGGCATCCTTATCCTTTCCGCCACGCCCTCCCATGAGGAGAACAGCTATGTGGGGCGGTCACTTTCCGGACATGCCGACGGCGAAAAAAGGATGCTGGATACTTGGTGCCGGGAATATGGCGTCCGGCGGCAGATGCTCCGGAACGGGAACACCGTCTCCTGCCGTCTGGAACTGCCGCTATGCGGAGAACCTACTGTCATTGCCTTTCATAGTGAGCTGGAGTTTGCGGAGACACCGCATTATAATAAGTTTGAGGCTATGCTCGCACCGGTCTTTTGCAAAACCTTTTTTTGACATTCTCTTTACAAATCGTGTCATTTGTGCTATACTATAGAAAAGGGCTGTGCCCCGATCAACCATTAGGAGGAATGGATCATGAACATTACCTGTCTGGATATGGAGGGTGTACTCGTTCCGGAGATCTGGATCGCCTTTGCGGAGGCAAGCGGCATCCCGGAGCTGCGCAGGACGACCCGTGATGAGCCGGACTACGACAAGCTCATGCAGTACCGCCTTGCCATTCTCAAAGAACATAAGCTGGGACTGAAGGAAATTCAGGAGACCATTGCGAAGATCGACCCCATGCCCGGTGCAAAGGCATTTCTGGATGCACTGCGGGCGGAAGGGCAGGTATTGATCTTAAGCGATACCTTCACGCAGTTTGCCATGCCTCTGATGCAGAAACTGGGGTATCCGACCCTGTTCTGCAATTCCCTGACCGTTGCGGAAAGCGGAGAGATCACCGGCTATCAGATGCGCTGCGAGAAGTCCAAGCTTTCGACGGTCAAGGCGCTCCAGTCGGTCGGCTTTGAGACGATCGCTGCCGGAGACAGCTTCAATGATCTTGCCATGATCCAAGCAAGCAAGGCAGGATTCCTGTTCCGGAGCACACCGCAGATCCGGCAGGAACATCCGGAGATCCCGGCATTTGAGGAATTTGACGACCTGCTGGCAGCCATCCGGGCAGTAAGATAAAGGGAAAGGGTACAGCGGCGTTGGCTGTACCCTTTTATTGTTACAAGGATGCGGAGACTCTGTTTGACAAATGCGGGAAACAATAGTATAACGGGATCGTCCCATCCTTTATTCTATAGGATAAGGAGCAGACCATGGCACTGACAAAAGAACAACAGGAACGCTATTCCCGGCATCTCCTCCTCAAAGAAATAGGCGCAGAAGGACAGGAAAAGCTGCTGCATGCACGGGTCCTCATCATCGGCGCAGGCGGGCTCGGCTCGCCGGCAGCGCTGTACCTTGCTGCCGCAGGCGTGGGAACGATCGGCATTGCCGATGCGGATGCGGTAGACCTTTCTAATTTACAGAGGCAGATCCTGCACACGACCGCCGATCTCGGCAGGGCAAAGGTGCAGTCCGCCCGGGAGACTATAGAAGCCCTCGCTCCCGCTGTGACCGTGAACACCTACCACACCCTTGTCACCCCGAAAAACATCCCGGAACTGATCGCCGGCTATGACTTTATCTTGGATGCAACGGATAATTTTACATCAAAATTCCTCATCAATGATGCCTGTGTCTTGGCGCAGAAGCCGTTTTCCCATGCGGGCATCAGCCAGTTCAGCGGGCAGCTCATGACCCATGTGCCGGGGCAGGGACCTTGCTACCGCTGCATTTTCCAAAGCCCTCCGCCGGAGACCGCTGCACCGGAAGGCGTGGTCGGTGCGGTGTGCGGTGTGATCGGCAGCCTACAGGCTATGGAAGCGATCAAGTACATCCTCGGCAAGGGCGAACTGCTCACGGGCTATCTGCTGACCTTTGATGCACTGACGATGACATTCCGCAAGATCAGGCTGCCGCAGCGCACTTCCGGCTGTGCGGTCTGCGGCGATCACCCGACCATCACAAGGCTGACTGGCATTGTATAGTTCCCGCTGTCTGCCCGGGGTATACTCACTGGTATCCTCCAATGGCTGCGCCACAGTTCTGATCATGCTCTTTCTGGAAAATAAAAACAGCGCCGAGCCATTTGGTTATGGACCTGTCCCGCTATACTTCATCGCACCGAACATCCATATCTTATAGCTGATAAGGAAGAATGCGATACCGATAATGGGCGACAGCCATGACAATATCGGCACTTCATCGGGACGGAGCATCACAAGGCTTGGATAGTAGGCAATGAATGCGATCGGCATCACAAATGTGAAAATAAAGCGAAATACGGGACTGAAGATCGTGACCGGATATTTCGCATAGTCCTTAAAACGGAATACCAAGTCCAACACATAGAAAGAGTTCTGGATCCAGAAACAGGTCGCTGCGGCGGCATTCTGCAAGGCTATCATAATAAGTGAAGCCGTCATCAGGAATATGATCATTTTCAACAGCATCAGCGGCGTGAACACAAGCCCTATTTTGCTGCACGAATAGATCAGCGTGCCGATACCGAACGCAAGCTGTCCCAGTCCCAGGGCAACAGCATTTACTTTTTGAGGGATAAAAGAACAGAGAGCAAAACTTCAGGATTAAGAGAAGCTTTGAAC
>CANQNG010000014.1 GCA_947625155.1 uncultured Clostridia bacterium | reverse complement strand
TCCATAACGTGTTCCCTCCCTTCCATTTTCATTTCAGGGAGCAGGATTCGCCGCCTACCGTTTTCAGGTGTGCTCTGAAATTATTATAGCACACATTTCCCGGCTTGTCAACAGGTATTTCCAATAGTAAAAATTCTACATTCCAGCATGACAGATGTTTCTAAAAATAGAAATATCTGTTAATTTTTAGGTATTCAAAAACTCTCCTTAACTTTTCATTATAAGGAGGTTTTCACTATGAAAACAAGAAAGAACGTCAAGGGCTTTACACTGGTCGAGCTGATCGTCGTTATCGCTATCATCGGTGTACTCGCTGCTATCCTCGTGCCGTCTATGCTGGGGTATGTCAAGAAGTCGAAGGTTTCCGCTATGAACTCCAATGCTAAGAGCCTGTATGATGCAGTTGCAACATCACTGGTTGAGTTGGATTCTGAAGGAAAGGGCGAGGCAAAAATTGATTGCTCTAAAGCTACCGGCGCCGGTGCCACAATCACAGCTCCAGACGGTGGAACTGCAAATGTTTATGTTGTTGACAAAACGAAGAAAGCAAATGATGGTACATTTTCTGGTAAAATAATCAGCTATTTTGATGGATGCACTACGCTGAATGTATGTCAGTTTGCTGTTAAGGACATGGCTTGTGTTGCCGCTTATTGTGATGATAGCACATATCACGGCGGTTATCCGACTGGTTCTACCACAGATAACTACACTAAGTTTGCTATTTCTGATGCTATTCGCAAATCCTGCTAACCACCCTTGACCTGATTACAGAACACTAATGAAAGTCCCCCTCTCCGGAGGGGGCTTTCTATGTGTAGTCAACTCCGAGAGAGAAAAATTTTTTCGAAAATACTTGAAAGATGCTTGACAAATCTACTGGAATATGCCACACTTATAAGTAAGAGTATATCGTGTAAACGGTTGCTCCTATGTTAGGGCATTCCCATTTTCATGTTATTATTACTTCGGCAACTAAATATCGATAGTTCTTGTTTGTATAGTCAAACTAATCTCTGTACAATAGTATCGAAAAGACACTTGATGTTATCGATAAATCATTGCCGAAGTAATAAGTGTATTTACTTCTATGATTGCTTTAGCAATCGACCAATGCCCTTTACACAAGTCCCCCTCTCCGCATGGGGAAGGGTATTTTTTTGAGGATGACTATGAAACAAAACATAAAAGATCTGCTCTTTTCCAAACAGCACGGCAAAGCGGAGATCATTGCTTTTTTCTGCTATATTGCAGGCATTTCGTTTGTCGGCTATTTTCACGAGCCGTGGTTTGACGAGGCGCAGGCATGGCAGATCGCCCGCTGTGCCACACTGAAAGAGATTTTGTTTACCATTCCGCATTATGAAGGACATCCGCAATTGTGGCACTTACTTCTGATGCCGTTTGCAAGAGCGGGTGCGCCCTTTGAACTGACAATTTTTTTGGTCAATGCGGCATTCTGTGTATCTGCTGTAGGGCTGATCCTATGGAAATCGCCGTTCCCGAAAATTGTTCGCTGTTGGATACCTTTCACATTTTTCTATTTTTACCAATACGGCGTGCTGAGCCGTCCCTACAGCATGATGATGCTTGCGTTCTGTTTCGCCGCTTTGGCTTATCCGAAACGGGATCAGAAACCTGTCTGGTATATTTTGGCATTGTCTTTTTTGTGTATGACTTCCGCCTATGGTGTGGTCATTGCCGGGGGGCTTTGCCTTGTGTGGGTGTTCGAGATACTGAAAGAATACCGCTGCACACGGGCATGGCGGAAAGTCGTATCTGACAAACGTCCGTATGCCTTATGCGGGATACTGATCCTTGCTGTCTTTCTGCTGTTGTGTATGCTGCCGGCGGAAGATTGCTTTTTCGACCAGCATGATGCAAAAATTATCCAAAAAATCAAACTGCTCCGGTATTTGTTCATTCTTCCGTTTGATAGCTTTATCGGATGTTATTTGAATGATAATACTGTTTATGATACTTCGGCTGGTCTGGTGATAGAGATCATAGGCGGTATTGTGTTCTGGGTGATCCTGCTGTTATTCCTGCATGAAAACCGGAAAAAGGCGCTGTTTTTAGTTCCGTATCTGATGTACGGCATCACGATGCTGCTCCTGTTTTTTGCGACACATCATTTGGGCATCAGTGCCTTGTTCATGATCTTTATTCTGTGGGTGATCTATGCGGAAAACGGCACACTTCGGATCCCGCCCGTATTTCTCCGGCTCTCTGCCGAAATCAGGTCAAACGGCGTGCGGCTCTTCGCAAAACTTGTCATGGTGTTGGCTGCACTGGTTTCACCGCTGTGCAGTGTCGTCAGTTCGGTCAATGAGATACGCTATACCTACGGTCTGAGCTGCGTGGCATATTTTATCAGGGAACATCAGCTTGCTGATAAAAACATTATGGTCATGTGGAATTATGAATTTAAGCAACTGGAAACAGAAAGCCTGCTTGGCGGTATTTTGTTTGATGAAACACTTCCTGCCGACTGCCCTCCCATTGCAAAGCATCATCCCTATTTGAATGGTGTAGCTGTGGCGATCTTGCCGTATTTTGAGGAAAATATCATCATGAATTTCAACGCAGATGACCCTGACTGCCTGTATATGAAATGGATCGATGGCGGTGATCATGAAAAGCTCTATCAGATGTGGCAGCAAAAAGGCTTACCGGATGTGATATTCGGGCTTGTGCCCTTACAGGAGATCTATACACCGGAACAGCTTGACGGTGTGACCTATGATTGGGTCGATACTTTGGAATACGGGAACATCTGGAAGCTCACACGCAACGAATGTGAGATCAAAGTCTACCTCCGTTCCGACCTCCTCGACGAGTACCCGCAATTCGAGAAACAGACCTACGCCCAAAAAGCCAAAGAACCGGACTGATCACACAGGATCCTCCTCTGGAAAGAGGGGGATCTCTTTTGCCAAAGCCTTGACAAATCCACCGATCTGTATTATAATAGAAAATGAAGTATTGTCCGCAAAGGAGGCAACACAATGGCTCATCATATCCTGCTGCACCGCCGTGCGCAGGCATTGTATCACATCAAAGCCAGCTCCCGCCTGATCGAACTTGTGCTGGAACACGGTGCGGAGATCCTGCGCTCCCCCCGCATGCAGTCCGAACGCAATTATATGCAGCACGGTATCACCAGCTGCTACACACACTCTATCTGTGTGGCATATATGGCACTGCGGGTCGCTGAGATCCTACGGGTGAAGATCAACGTGCGCAGTATGGTGCGCGGCAGTCTGCTGCATGATTATTTCCTGTATGACTGGCATGACAAAAATGCTGCCTGCCGTTTCCACACATTTCGCCACCCCATGGTCGCTCTGCGCAATGCCCTTGCGGAATTTGACTTGGATCCTGTGGAGCAGGACATCATCCGGAAACATATGTTCCCTCTCTGCTTTCCGCCCCCCCGCTACAAGGAAAGCTTCATCATCACCATAGCGGACAAATGCTGCGCCGCCAGTGAGATCTGGCATCTCTACTCGCTGGAAAATGTCATCGTCGGGCTGGAAAGGCGTATTGCCGAATTGGCACGGACCTGTCTGCCGGAGCCGGAGCATTGACCCGCTCCGGCTTTTCGTTTGGATAAGAAAGGAGCATGCTTCATGCTGACTGCGATCGGTATGCCGCTGGCGGCGGCACTGGTATTTTATATCATGTCGGTCTGCGCCAATGCCGGCAAGCCCGTACACACCCCCGCCCCTCTCCGCCGTTTCCTGAAAACCGACACCTGCCACACCGGAACGCTATTGCTCATCGCCGGGGTGCTGGCAGGGGCAGAGATCGTGCTGTTTCTCCTGCTGACACTGGCAGTTTCTGCTTTTACGATCTCCGGAGAGGGCGCTGCACTGCATCCGGGCTGCGTGATGCTGGCTGCCTGTCTGCCGATGTTCACGGTATGGCTGTGGATCTTCTGCCCGAAACAGGATCTTCTCCGAAAGACCTACGCCGTCATTTCAGCCATTGCCCTGCTGCTGCTCCCGGCAGAAGTGTTCCTGTTCAATGCCAAGAGCTTCACAGCGGACAAGACCGTTATCGCCCGCACCGTTTCCGCCCTCGCCCCGGTCATCAGCGGAGAGGCGACCCCCGATACGGACGGGATCACCGTCACCGGCAACACCACGCTCACCCTGAACGACATCCCAGCGGACATGGCTGCACTGACATTTGATATGCAGCAGAAATATACCACAAATTCTTTCCCCTTTTTCCTCAGCATCGAAATGGAGGATGATAATTTCTCCCGCAGCTACATGATCGTTTCCGAGACCCGCCTGAATGCCTTGGAACGTCCCTACAGCGTGCAGCTTTCCCCCTATGGGAATATCCGTTCCCTGAACCTGGATTTCCGGGAGATCAGCGAGCCTGTGACACTGAAAGGCATCCAGTTCAGCAGGGCTGTGCCCTACACCTTTATCCCGGAACGGTATCTGTTCCTGCTGCTGCTGGGTGCGGCGCTGACGGTCATTTTCGTGTATCGGCTGTATACCGTGACCTACACCCGGAGACCTGCGCAGGTCGCCGCACTTGTCGTGGTGACGGTGCTGTGTACGGCAAGCGTGATCCAGTTTATCCGCCCGGGAGAAAAACTGATACGCTACAGCAAAGCCGACCGCTATACCGGCGCAGACCCCTATATAGAACTGTTCGATGCGTTCATGCATGGAGAGGCAGCCCTCGAAGATCCCCCCGACCCCGGGCTTGCGGCACTGGATGACCCCTATGACTACAGCGAACGCAGTGAAAGCGGCGTTCCTGCCCGTTGGGACTTTGCCTATTATGAGGGGCAGTATTACAGCTATTTCGGGGCAGCGCCGGTGCTGGCAGTCTACTATCCGTTCTATGCGCTCACCGGAAAGCTGCCGACCACGAATATCACCTCGAATATCCTCTCCGGGGCAGCGATCTTCTGTTTCTGTCTGGCACTGATCGCCGCTGTCCGCCTGATGATCCGCCGCCCGAATTTCCTGCTCCTGCTGCTGAGTCTCCCGGCAGGGACGAGCTGTTTCGGAGCGTATTTTGCGATGCAGTATGGAGATAAGTATTATGTAGCAGTCTCTTCGGCGCTGTGCTTTATTGCTATGACGCTCTGTCTGGGGCTGTGGGGCTGCCTTGTCAAGCGGGAATGGCTGCGCTGGCTGCTGTTTGCAGGCAGCGGTGCGGCGCTGGCATTTTGTGTGGCATCCCGACCGGGCATGGCAGTCAATGCGGCTGTCCTACTGCCGTTTTTCTTCGGCATCCTGTTCCGGAAGTCTGTCCCCCTTGTCCGGCGCATCCGGCAGGCTGCTTGTTTCCTTGTGCCGCTGTTTGCGGGGCTGGGCGTGATCTTTGCATATAATGCTGCCCGGTTCGGGTCGCCGCTGGATTTCGGGGCAGCCTATCAGCTCACAGTCAGCGATGTCCATGCCAACACCGTGCAGCTCAGTCAGCTCCCGGCTGCGGTCTTTCACTATTTCTTCCAAACGCCGAAACTGCGGACAACATTCCCGTTTGTGGAGCTGCAAAATTTCTCCCTGCGGAACTACGGGAAATATCAGTATCAGGCAGAGGTCTGTGGGGCGCTCGCTTTCCCGATGCTGGCGGTGGGAACGCTCCTGCTGTTCACGATACGCCGCCGGGGCATGCCTTTCCTGACGAAAAGCACCCGCCGGGTGCGCATGGCATGCCTGCTGCTCTGCTTTGCTGTGCCGGTCGTGCTGGCATGGATGGACTTCTGCATAGGCGGCGTGAATCAGCGGTATATCATCGACATCCTGCCGCTGTTGACGTTGGGGGCGGTGCTTGTGATGCAGCACACTGCCGACCCGGAACGGCATGGGCTGCGGTATGCGGTCGCTGCCATTTCCCTGCCTGTCACCATGGCAATGATGTTCCTGCTGCTGCTCAGCTCTATGCACAGCCTTGTCCGTCATGCCCCGGAGATCCTCGATCTCATGGAGGACATGCTGATCTTCTGGAAGTAAAACAAAAAGCGCACCCGAAAAGGTGCGCTTTCTTTTGTCCTGCCGCAGAACGGGCAGACCGTTATTCTGTTTCTGTTTTCTGTGTATCTTCCTTCTGTGCATCCTCTGGCTCGTCCCCGTCTGCCACAGCAGGTAAGACCTTTTTCTTTTTGTTTTCCTCGATCAATGCGACCACAAAGGAAACGCCGAGATAAAGCACAAAGAGCAATGCCTCTGCGATCAGCATCGGCTCCGCAGCGGACTTGAGGATACTGGTCGTGGTGGTAAGTCCGGAGGTGCTGGGCGGAACAAGGATGTTATAGGAATTTGCCAGATAGACCGTCTCATAATACTCATTGGCAGTCTGATTCGTTGCTTCCATCAGCGTATTGATCTTCTGGTTCAATACTGTCAGGTCTTTTTCTGCCTCTGCAATGCTGTCCTCACTGGCACTGGAACCGATCTTGAGCGCATTCATACGCTGCTGGTATTCTTGGATCTCCTGTGTCTTGCTGGAAAGTGTATTCTGTGTCTGATTCTTCTTTTCGATCAGGTTATCATACTCCGCCGATGCCTGTACATATTCATTGATGTCCTGCCCATCGCCGCCGTAGACAACAATGGAGTCTTTCTGATAAGACGCAATGGATGCCTCCAGAGAAGCCAAACTCTCCTTCGCTACGGTACAATCACGGGAAAGCTGGTCAATGCGGTAATTATAGTATTGGATCAGCTTGTCACGGTTCCTTGTCACATTGCCCCCGATGATATAAGACGAGATCCTGTCCAGATCGACCGTGCGCAGTGTCTCGATAGACTGAGACAGATCTGCAAAGCTGTAGCCGGTCTCTGTGGAACGGAAACGGGTCGTATCCTCTGCGGAAAGATTCCGGATATAGTTCTCCAAAGAACGCAGCGTGGAGTCAAACACATCAACGGCTTCTGCAAAGTCATAATCCGTATAGTCCAGCGCTGTCATGGCACTGCCGAGCGCCTGATTAAAGCCATAGGCTTTGAAGAAGTAGTCACGGTAATTGTTCAGGATGCTGTTGAACACTTCGACAGCCTTTTCGCCGCTCAGTCCGGATGCCGCATAGTTGAACGTGATCTGAAACTGTGTCGGGTAGATCTTGGTATCCAAGATCTCCTGCACGGCAGCGATGTTGCCGTTCTCCAGCGGTGTCTTATAGGCAGCCGCCTTGTTGACCGCATCGACCGGTGTCAGACCCGTCGGCAGGATGTTCTGCCGTATCGGCTCGACCAATTCTAAGGGTTCCCCCAGATCTGTCAGCGCCTGTTCGATGATGGTCGGGCTTTTGATGGAGTTGATGTCGAACTTGCTGCCGTCAGGGGCATTGCCGTCCTCGATGCCGTCGTAGTTGAAGCTGACCAGTGCGGTCAGGTTCTTGTGCTTATCCGCCGTGAAGATCGCAAAGTACACAGGGATCAGGATCCCGGCGATCAGTGCGGTCACGATCCAGCACAGCAGAAAACGTTTGAGCACCTTGCCAAATGTGGAAAAGGAAATGACGATCTCTTCCTTATCCTCGTCCTCGCCGTTCTTGAGTGTTACATTGACGTAACGTTCATCTTTTGTTGCCATGTTTCTCCTCCGGTTTTTCTAAATAGATTTATCCTGACATAAACACAAAACACGGGGCTTCTCCGAAAAGGGCGAAGCACCCGGGTCCCATGTATTCAGCAATTCTTTCCACCCAGCACATGTGCGACCGTGCGGAAGATGATCTTGATGTCCGTCCACATCGAACGTTCCTTTATGTACCTGCGGTCCAAGGCGATCTGCTCCTCCAAAGGCAGGTCATTGCCCCCGCCGATCTGCCAATAGCAGGAAAGACCGGGCTTCACGAGCAGTCTGTCCTCCGGGAGCTTGTCCTGTTCATCCGGAATAAACGGTCTTGGTCCCACGATCGTCATATCGCCCTTGAGGATATTGACGAGCTGCGGCAGTTCATCAATGGAAGTCTTTCTCAGAAAAGCGCCGACTTTGGTGATCCTCGGATCGTCTTTCATCTTGAAAGTAGCGCCCTGACTTTCGTTCTGTTCCATCAGCGCCGCTTTCCGTTCGTCCGCATCCAGATACATACTGCGGAATTTATAGATCCGGAACGGCTTGCCGTCCTTGCCGACACGGGTCTGCGTATAGATCGGCGAGCCGAGATCGGTCGCTACGATCGACAAAGATGCCGCCGCAAGCAGAGGTGACAGCACCACCAGCGCCGCAGCCGAGCAAGCAATATCCATGCCCCGCTTGAACACCTCATAGACAGGCTTCGGCTGGAGCGTGACCGTCTCCTGCTGCCGGAAGCGGTAGCGCATCCGCAGCCCGGGATTGGCCCTTACTGTAATGACTGGCTTTGTCTTTTCACCAAGACTCTCTTTATATGCCAGATTCACAGTTTTCAACATTGTCATTTCCCCCTTAACACATATTCCTCTTTCTCTTATTTCAGAATGCTGCATTCTGCCAGTGACCAAACAGGGATCTAGCCATTTTTGTAATATTTCTTGGATCATTTTTATTATACACCATTCCCAGATCCTTGTCAATACACAACAAATGGAAATCGCAAATTTTGTAGAATGTGTAGAAAACCTCGCTTTTCAGGCTGACAGTTATGGGCGGAATGATGTAGAAATGCCCTAAACATAGGGACTTTGCAAACACCATACGTTTTTATACAGTCAGTATATCCCAAAGCAGCCGACATGCATGCTGGCAGGTATTCATTTATATAACAACAAAGCGGAAAGAAAATTGGCATTTTCACCGATAATTTACAAAATATTTAAGAAACGTTCATAAATGAGACTGTATTCTAAATTTTTTTCATTTTCTCTTGTCAAATTCCGGAAAAAGTGGTATACTAAGAATGACACCCCTACGGGCGGACTTTACGAGAAAGAGAGTGTTGACCATGACAAAAATAACCATTTTTTCCGGCTTCCTCGGTGCAGGCAAGACGACCCTCATCAAGAAGCTGATCGCAGAAGCCTATCAGAACGAAAAGCTCGTCCTCATCGAGAACGAATTTGGGCAGATCGGCATTGACGGCGGTTTCCTGAAAGATGCCGGTATCGAGATCACCGAGATGAACTCCGGCTGTATCTGCTGCTCTCTGGTAGGCGATTTCGGGGCAGCCCTGAAGAAAGTGCTGGAGCAGTACCACCCGGACAGGATCCTGATCGAGCCGTCCGGTGTCGGCAAATTGAGCGATGTCATCCGTGCCGTGCAAAACCTAGAAATGGAAGATGTCACGCTGGACGGCTTCACGACCGTTGTCGATGCCAAGAAGTGCAAAATGTATCAGAAGAATTTCGGTGAATTCTTTGACAACCAGATCACCTATGCCTCCTGTCTGGTGCTGTCGCATACGCAGGGCATGGCGCAGGAGAAGCTGGATGCCGTCATCCACGCACTCCGGGAGAAGAACCCGGCAGCGCCCATCGTCACCACCGACTGGGATGCCCTCACCGGCGCACAGATCACCGAAGCCATGACACAGCGGAACACCATTGACGACGAGCTGAAAGCGCTCCTTGCCGAAGCCGCTGCCCACGATCATCACCATCACCATGACGATGAGGAGCATGAACATCATCACCACCATGATGAGGAGGAACATGAACACCATCACCACCACGATGAAGAGGAACATGAACATCATCATCACCACGATGAAGGCGAACACGAACATCATCATCACCACCATGCAGACGAAGTATTCCAGAGCTGGGGCGCAGAAACGGCAAGACCCTACACCATGGAAGAGATCCGGTCTGCTCTGGAAGCCCTTGACAACGCCGAACTGTACGGCACAGTGCTCCGGGCAAAGGGCATTGTTGCCAACACGGACGGCACATGGATCCATTATGACTATGTACCCGGTACACCGGATGTCCGCAGCGGCAGCGCAGCTACCATTGGCAGGCTGTGCGTGATCGGTGCAGGGCTGAAAGAAGATGCCATTGCCAAGCTTTTCCACGCTGAATAAGAGGAGGGACTGTCATGCCGAATCAGCCGAACGAGGATATTCCAGTCTACCTGTTTGTCGGGTTTCTGGAAAGCGGCAAGACGAAATTCATTCAGGAGACGTTAGAGGACAAGCGCTTTAACAACGGGGAGCGCACACTGCTGCTGATCTGTGAGGAGGGCGAGGAAGAATTCGAGCCGTCCCGCTGGGCAAGCAAAAATGTCGTGCAGCAAGTCCTGACCGAACAGGCAGACTTCACCCCCGAAAAGCTCGAAGCGCTCCGGAAAGAAGCCCGTGCGACCCGTGTCGTTCTGGAATACAACGGTATGTGGACGATCAACGACTTGTTTGAACAGCTCCCGCTGGACTGGGCGGTGTATCAGGCAATGTGCTTTGTGGATTCCAACACGTTTTTGCAGTACAACGCCAACATGCGCAGTCTGGTCGTGGACAAGATCAACGTTAGCGAACTGGTCGTATTCAACCGTTTCGACTTGAATGCCATGGATCAGAACGAATTCCACAAGATCGTCCGTGCTGTCAGCCGGCGGACACAGATCGCCTACGAGACCACAGACGGACAGGTCGCCTATGATGATATCCAAGACCCGCTGCCGTTCGATATGCAAGCGGATGAGATCGAGATCAAGGACGAGGACTTTGCGCTGTTCTACCGGGACATCATGGAAGAACCGGGCAAATGGGACGGCAAGGTCATCACATTCCGTGGGGCAGCCGCCCAGAATGCGAAATTCCCGGCGAATGTCTTTGCCGCTGGCAGGCACGTCATGACCTGCTGTGTGGAAGATATCCAGTACTGCTGGCTCGTGGCAGAGTGGGACAATGCGAAAAAGCTGGAGAACAGCCAATGGGTGCGTGTGACCGGAACAGTCCATGTCAAGCGCCATAAGCTTTACAAGAACAAAGGTCCTGTTCTGGAAGTCAGTGCTGTCATTCTGACCGGACCGCCGGAACAGGAAGTTGCAACTTTCTACTAAGGCAGCGTGACGCTGCACCCGTTGTGCCTCCCGCCGGCAGGCTGCCGGCTCCGTGGTGCCTCCCAATGCGGCTACGCCGCAAAGGTCGGCTTGCACGACTGAGGGTGCAATTTAGGTCGGCGTGCTTAACTGTTAGTGAATATAAATAAGGAGGAAATTACTATGCCATTTATTCATGTGAGAACGAACACTGCCATTCCGAAGGACAAGGAACAGGCGGTCAAGACCGGACTGGGGAAAGCCATTTCCACCATTCCCGGCAAATCGGAACAGTGGCTGATGGTGAACATCACGCCGGAGTCTGCCCTCTACTTTCAGGGCTCAGATGCCCCGGCTGCCATGGTCGAGGTGCAGGTCTACGGCGGTGCATCCGGGACAGCTTATGATGCCATGACCGGAAAGATCAGCGGTATCCTGACCGAAAACCTCGGCATCCCCGCAAACCGCATCTACGTCAGCTACCATGCGACCCCCGACTGGGGCTGGAACGGCGGCAATTTCTGATCTTTTGTGCAAACCGCCAAAAATAAAAAAATTTGTCAAGCTGCTTGACTTTCCGGCGGAAATGTGGTATACTGGATAAGTCCGGAAAGCTCATCTGCTTGACAAACGGAGGTGTGACGATGGCAAAGGATCTGCAATGCGTGCTGCTGCTCGACTGCTACGGCGATCTTCTGACCGAAAGGCAGCGGGAACTGGCAGAGCTGTATTACAACGAAGATCTCACACTTTCTGAGATCGCCGATATACAAAAGATCTCTCGTCAGGCAGTGCTTGACAGCCTGCGGCACTCCGAACAGATGCTCCGGCATGCGGAAGAAAAGCTCGGCATGGCACAGCGCATCGGCAAGCTCCGGCACTGTCTCGAGGACATTCTTGCCGCAGCACAGGGACAGCCGGACACCGAAACGATCAGAACGCTCGCACAGCAGGGACTGGAGCTGCTCTAATATACAGGAAAAGAGGGAACGCCATGGCTTTTGAGGGACTTTCCGAAAAGCTGGAACAGGTATTCAAGAAGCTGCGATCACACGGCAAGCTGACCGAAAATGATGTCAGGGAAGCCATGCGTGAAGTGCGTCTGGCACTCCTCGAAGCGGATGTCAGCTATAAGGTCGTCAAGGATTTTGTGAACCGTGTCACGGAAAAGGCAGTCGGTGAGGAAGTCCTCTCCAGCCTGACCCCCGCACAGCAGGTCATCAAGATCGTCAATGACGAACTGGTCGCCCTCATGGGCAGCGATAACGAACGGCTCGCACTTGCCTCAAAGCCGCCGACCATCATCATGATGTGTGGCTTGCAGGGTTCCGGTAAGACCACCCACGCCGCCAAACTTGCGAAAATGCTCAAGGCTGACGGACACAGACCCATGCTTGCTGCCTGCGATATCTACCGTCCGGCAGCGATCCAGCAGTTACAGGTCGTCGGCGAAAGAGCCGGTGTCAAGGTCTTTGAAATGGGACAGATCGACCCCGTGATCATCGCCCGGCAGGCTGTCCGCTATGCCAAGGACTACGGGCATGACTATGTGATCCTCGATACGGCAGGACGGCTGCATATCGACACCGCTCTCATGGAGGAGCTGCAGAATATCAAGGAAGCCACCGGACCGCATGAGATCATGCTGGTAGTCGATGCCATGACCGGGCAAGATGCCGTCAATGTGGCAAAGTCGTTCGATGATGCCATTGGCATTAACAGCGTGCTGATGTCCAAGCTCGATTCCGATACCCGCGGCGGTGCGGCGCTCTCCGTGCTGGCTGTCACGGGCAAGCCCATCAAATTCGTGGGTACGGGCGAAAAGCTCGATGATTTTGAGAAATTCCACCCGTCCCGGATGGCTTCCCGTATTTTGGGCATGGGCGATGTGCTTACCCTCATCGAACGTGCCGAGAACGTCATTGACCAGAAAGAAGCCGAAAAGCTCACCAAGAAATTCACCGAGTCCCGCTTTGACATGAACGATCTGCTCGACCAGATCCGACAGATCCGGAAAATGGGCAAGCTCAAGGATATTGTCTCCATGTTCCCCGGCGGCAGCAAGGTGAAGGAGGAGGATCTGGACGACCGGGCTTTTGACCGCCTCGAGGCGATCATCCTTTCCATGACCCCTGCCGAACGTGCCAAGCCCTCTATCATCGACCCGAAGCGCAAGCGGCGCATCGCTGCCGGCAGCGGTACGAAAGTAGAGGACATCAACCGCCTGCTCAAACAGTTCGAGCAGATGCAGAAGATGATGAAGAAGCTCGGCGGCAAGGGCAAAAAGGGCAGGTCTTTCATGCGGCAGGCAAAGCGTTCCTTTGCCGGGATGAATTTCGACGACATGCCCGGTATGCCGAAAGGCAAAAAGTAGGTTTACATGCGGTCCCCCGCTGTAATAGGATCCTGTACAAGGAGGTGAAACACATGGCAGTCAAGATCCGTCTGAGAAGAATGGGTGCCAAGAAGAACCCGTTCTATCGTATCGTTGTCGCTGATGCACGTGCCCCGAGAGACGGCAGATGCATTGACGAGATCGGTTATTATGACCCGACCAAGGAGCCGACCGTGATCAAGGTGGACGCTGATAAGGCTAAGGACTGGATCGGTAAAGGCGCACAGCCGACCGATTCCGTAAAGGGCATCCTGAAAAAGGAAGGCATTCTGTAAGCAATGCCGGGAGGAAGCAAAGGGCAGATGCTCACGGCTTTCTCCTGCTTCCCTTTCGGGAAAACCGCACAGGAGGATACTATGAAAGAATTATTGTATACGATCGTGGCAGAACTGGTCGATGACCCGTCCGCCATTGAGATCACGGAAGATACCGATGAAAAGGGTACGCATGTACTCCAGCTGCACGTGGCAGAAGAAGATATGGGGCGTGTCATTGGCAAGCAGGGCAGGATCGCCAAAGCCGTCCGCACCCTCATCCGTGCCGGTGCGGTCAACAAGGGCATGGAAAGCGTGACCGTGGAGATCGGCTGACGGCATGGGACTGAAACGATTTCTGGAAATTGGAAAGATCACAAACGTCCATGGTCTTGCCGGGGAGGTCAAGGTATACCCCTGGTGTGACGATGCGGCGTTTTTGTGTTCCTTTGCTATGCTCTACACGGACAAGGACGGCAGCCATGCCGTGCAGGTGCAGCGTGCCCGTGTACAGCAGAATATGGTCATTCTGCAATTTGCCGGATGCACGACTCGTGAACAGGCAGAAGCCCTGCGCAACACGATCTTGTATGCTGACAGAAACGACATGGAACTGGAGGACGGCTGCTATTTCATTCAGGATCTGATCGGGCTGCAAGTGATCGATGCCGACACCGGAAAGCTTTGGGGCATTCTGAAAGATGTGCTTCAGACGGGTGCGAATGATGTCTATGTGATCCGTGATGAGGCACTGCACAAGGAATACCTCGCCCCTGCCATCCCGGATGTCATTCTGGAAACGGACGTGGCAGGAGGAACAATGACCATCCGCCCGCTGAAAGGGCTGTTTGACGATGCAAATTGAGATCGCCACGCTGTTTCCGGACATGTGTGAAGCCGTCCTCTCCGAAAGCATCATCGGGCGGGCACGCAGAGCCGGCTATCTCTCCGTCACCTGCCATAATATCCGGGACTACACACTGGACAAGCACCGCCGGGTCGATGACAAGCCTTTCGGGGGCGGCATGGGCATGGTCATGCAGGCAGAGCCGGTGTACCGCTGCTGGGAAGCCGTCTGTGCTGCGCTCCCGGAAAAGCCCCACACGATCTATCTCTCCCCACAGGGTAAAACGCTCACACAGCAGCGTGCCCGTGAACTTTCCCGGCTGCCGGCGCTGTTCCTGCTGTGCGGTCACTATGAGGGGGTAGACCAGCGTGTGCTGGACAAGATCGTGGACGAGGAAATTTCTATCGGGGACTATGTACTGACCGGCGGAGAACTCCCGGCACTGGTGCTGACGGATGCCGTTGCACGGATGTGTACCGGGGTACTCCCGAATGCCTCTGCCTTTGAGGAGGAGAGCCATTTCAGCGGACTGCTCGAATATCCGCAGTATACCCGCCCGGAACTCTGGGAGGGGGAGGGCGTTCCGGAAGTGCTGCTGTCCGGGCATCACCGGAACATTGACAAATGGCGGCAGGCGGAGAGCCTGCGTGTCACGCAGGAAAAGCGCCCTGATCTGTATGCGGCTTTTCTGGAACAGGAAAACAGCCCGGAGTAAACCCGGCTAACAAGACTTGCATTATCGGGGATATTGTGGTATACTATAGTATATTGATCAGAAAGGGAATGATGCGAATGGAACACCGCTATATCTACGCAGACAACGCTGCAACGACACCCGTCTCAGATGCGGTCCTCGAAGCCATGCTGCCCTATTTCCAGACAAATTACGGAAATCCGTCCAGCATTTACGCAAAGGGCAGAGAAAACGAGCGTGCTGTCATGGATGCCCGTGCCCGTGTGGCTGCCTGTCTTGGCGCACAGCCGGGAGAAGTGTTTTTCACGGGCGGCGGTTCGGAATCCGACAACTGGGCGATCAAATGCACGGCTGACCGCCTTGCCGCACAGGGCAAGAAGCACATCATCACCAGTGTCTTTGAGCATCATGCTGTCCTGCACACCTGCGAATATCTGGAAAAGCACGGCTTTGCAGTGACCTATCTGCCTGTAGGCGATAAGGGGCTGATCGACCCGGCAGACGTGGAAGCTGCCATCCGGGAGGATACCGCACTGGTCACGATCATGTATGCCAACAACGAGATCGGCACGATACAGCCCATCCCGGAGATCGGGGAGATCTGCCACGCCCACAAGGTGCTGTTCCACACGGATGCGGTACAAGCTGTGGGAAATGTGGAAATTGACGTGAAAGCGCAGCATATCGACATGCTGTCCCTCTCTGGACATAAGCTCCATGCCCCCAAGGGCGTGGGAGCGCTGTACGTCCGCAAGGGCATCCAGCTCCCCAACCTCATCCACGGCGGCGGTCAGGAAATGGGCAGACGTGCCGGGACGGAAAATGTTCCGGGCATCATCGGGCTTGCCAAGGCAATGGAGATCGCCACGGCTGGCATCCCCGAAAAGATCGCAAGACTCACCCCCCTGCGGGACATGCTCATTGACGGCATTTTGCAGATCGACCAGACCCGCCTGAACGGTGACAGGGAACACCGTCTCTGCGGCAATGTGAATGTCTCCATTGTCGGCGTGGAGGGCGAAAGCCTGCTGCTGATGCTCGACCATTTCGGCATTGCGGCTTCTTCGGGGTCGGCATGTACGTCGGGTTCGCTTGACCCGTCACACGTGCTGCTGTCACTGGGGCTGATACACGAGGTCGCACACGGTTCGCTGCGGCTGAGTCTGGGCAGCGACTTCACAAAGGACGATGCGGCGTATGTACTATCCGTCATTCCGCAGGTCGTTGACCGCCTGCGTGCCATGTCCCCCATGTGGGAATCCATCTGCAAGGAAGGCAGACGGCTCGTCTGACCGAAAGGAGATATACGATGAATTACAGTGAAAAGGTAATGGATCATTTCACCAACCCCCGCAATGTCGGCGAGATCCCGGATGCGGACGGCATTGGGGAAGTCGGCAATGCCAAGTGCGGCGACATCATGAAAATGTACCTGAAGATCGAGGGCACGACCATCACGGATGTCAAGTTCAAGACCTTTGGCTGCGGGGCTGCGGTGGCGACCTCCTCCATGGCAACGGAGATGATCAAGGGCAGGAGCATCGAGGAAGCCCTGCAGCTGACCAACAAGGCAGTCATGGAAGCACTGGACGGACTGCCGCCCGTGAAGGTACACTGCTCCGTACTGGCGGAACAGGCGATCAAGGCAGCGCTGTCGGACTACTACCGGCGGCAGGGCATCGACCCGGGACCGATCGTCGGGACAGTGCCCGAGTGTGAAGATCGTCATGAATAAAGCAAGCGAGCGTCCGTAAAGGGCGCTCGCTGTTTATCTCTCCTCCGGGAAACATTTTGTATGGGCAAGTTCAAAATTCCCGTATGCGTTCTCCCCCGTGATCTCCCGTATCACCGGAAGGAACGGCGGCAGCGTGACCGGGGTCTGCATATCGGGCAGTTCGATCTCCAGTGTCGCATAGGCATCGCTGAGATCATAGATGTCCAGCTCAAACCGCTGTCCCCGGTAGGTGAAACAGCAGCGCCTTTTGCAGATGTCCACCCCCGGCAGCCGTTCCTGCATCAGCACCTGAAACTGCGCCGCTGTGATCTCATCTTCCAGCTCGATGCGCTCCCCGAAAGCGACCGGCTTCTTTCTAGTGTAGGTATACTGCCAACCCGTGCCGGGCGTGCCCCGTTTCCGGATGCGACGGCTGTAGCCCGAACCGTCATCTTTCAGATAATACTGAAAGATCTCCGTACAGGATGCTTCTTCCATTGCCGCCATTGCCGCCTGTTCCGGGAACGTGAGCAGGTACTTCCGCTCTATTTCCCTCGGCAGATCATGCGCCATTGCCGTTCCTTGCCTCTGCCTTCTGGAAAAACGGCTCTGCCTTCACCACAAAGCGCTTGTGAACGCCGCTGCCGATCTCTCCGGCTTCATCCCAAGCCGAGACCTGAAACGTCAGCTCTCTCCCCTCGACTGCCGTCAGTTCAGCCCTTGCCGTCACCAGTGCACCCGCTGCGGTCGCTGCCGTATGCCGGATGTCCAGCGCCGTGCCGACAGTCGTTTCATCCTCGTCCAGTGCTTTCCCGACCAGCAGATATGCCGCTTTCTCCATCAGTGCTGCCATCATGGGCGTTGCCAGTACCGGCAGTGAACCGCTTTCCACGCTGGTCGCCAGCATGGACTCATGTACGTAGGCGCTGACCTCTGCATGACAGCCGATCTCCAATTCTTTCATGACCAAAACCTCCCTAACTCAGCAGCATTCCTTCCCGGAGCGCTGCTTCTGTGATCTCACGGGCAAGCTCGCCGATGGCTTCGCTCCCGTCCTTTGTGACCTGTGCATTCCGGGCAATGACCTGCTCCACGTGGATGCCCCGTTCTTTCCACGAAATGCCGCCTTTCCGATAATTCAGCAGCATCGGCTGGATCCGGTCAAGGGCATTGGCAAATTTCGCTTCCGGTGTCTCACGGGCTTCAAATTCCTCCCAAAGCCCCCGGTATTCCCGTTCCTGCTCTTCCGGCAGCAGGGCAAACAGGCGGTCGGCTGCTTTCTGCTCCCGAACTGCTTTTGTCTTGTACCCCTCGGTGTCATAGGCATAGGTGTCCCCGGCATCGACTTCGACCACATCGTGGACAAGCACCATTTTCATGACGTGCAGCACATCGACTGATCCTCTGGCATGTTCGGCTAAGATACAAGCCATAATGGCTAAGTGGAAACTGTGCTCGGCATCGTTTTCGGCTCTGTCCTCGTGCAGGACATAGGTCTGCCGGTAGATATTTTTCAGCTTGTCAAGCTCTAACAAAAATGTGAGCTGCTGTTTCAGGCGTTCGTTTTCCATCTTCATCCCACCAGTCCGAGCTTTTCTTTCTCCGCAAGAATACGTTCCACGCTCTCGTCAATGCGTTCTTCGCTGATCCTGCCGCTTTCGACCGCTTCCTGCAAGCCTGCGAGCGCCTCCTCAAGATCCTGCGGCATCAGCAGCAGGTCCACGCCAGCTTCTACCGCCATCACGGCAGCTTCTCCGGAAGAATAGCTGCCGGAGATCGTGTTCATCTGGAGCGAATCCGTCACGATCAGCCCCTGAAATCCCAGCTCGCCCCGCAGCAGGTCGGTGCAGACCACCGGGGAAAAGCAGGCAGGCAGGTCATCGCCTACGCCCGTCACGATCTGATGACTGACCATCACGAGATCTGCCCCTGCCGCAATGCCGCCTGCAAACGGGACAAATTCCGAAGCCCGGAGCTGATCCAGCGAACGTTCGATGACGATCTTATCATCCGTGTGGGCATTGCCGTCCTCCGCACCAAGACCGGGGAAATGCTTGAGGGTCGCCGCAACGCCCGTACTTTGCAGCCCCTGCACATAGGCTTGCACCATTTTGGAAACGACTTCCGGGTCGGAACTGAAAATGCGGTCGCCCAGTTCGTTGCCCTCGTTCAGATCCACATCTGCCACGGGGGCGAAATCGAGGTTGAATCCCAGTCCGCCAATGTCCTTGCCGATCGTCATGCCGACCTCAAAGACCTCCACATCGTCGCCACGTTCCCCGTAGGTCTGCATGGGCTCTATGGCTGTCGTGCCGAGTTTGTCGGCGCAGCGGGCGACCTGTCCGCCCTCCTCATCGACCGCAAGGAACAGCCCCAGCCCCGTTGCAGATCTTGCAAATGCCTGCATACCGGAAAGCATTTCCTGTGTCTGTTCCGCAGTCTCCAGATTGCCGGAAAAATAGATCAGTCCGCCCACCGGGTGCTTGCTGAATGCCGTCCGGGAGGCATCCCCGAACTGTGTCACCTGTGAATACCCCGTCAGGGCTTCCGGTGTGACAATGAACATCTGGTGCAGTTTCTCGTCAAGGGTCATATCTGCCGCCGTAGACGGTGCATCTGCCGGAACGGTCTCTTCCGGCACGATGCTGTTTTCCGGCGTGAGAGGGACTGCTTCTGTCGGAAAAATTTCGGTGATGTTCCTGTGTTCCGTTTCTTTTCCGGCGGCGCATCCCGTCAGCAGGGCAGCGGCAAGCACTGCCCCTGCCAGCCGCAGGGCTTTCGCTGCCATCAATATGCCTTCCCCCAAAGCACCATGCACTTAGCGGGCTTGCCGCAGCAAACACAGGTGTCGGCAATGTGCTTCTGTTCCAAGGGGATGCACCGGGAACCTGCCCCGGTCTGTGCCTTGACTTCATCCTCACAGGCTTCGTCACCGCACCACATTGCCTCGATAAAGCCGTCCCGTTCCGCAAGTGCAGCCTGTATCTCGTCTATGGAACGGCACTGGTAGGTACGCTCCTTCCGGTTTTCGAGGGCAGCGGCATACAGCCCGTCATGCACTTCCTGCAATTTCGCCTGTACGCTTTCTGCTAAGCCGTCCAGCGAAACTGCCGTCTTTTCGCCGTTGTGGCGGGTCGCTAAAATGCACTGGTTCGCTGCGATGTCTCTCGGTCCGATCTCCAGCCGTACCGGAACGCCTTTCATTTCGTACTCCGCAAACTTCCACCCCGGAGAATTGTCTGTCTCGTCCAGTTTGACACGGATACCTGCAGCTTTCAGCTGTGCACAGACTTCCCGTGCCTTGTCCAGCACGCCCTCTTTGTGCATGGCAGCCGGAACGATCACGACCTGAATGGGTGCGACCGCAGGCGGCAGCACCAGACCGTTATTGTCGCCGTGGGTCATGATGATCGCACCGATCAGGCGGGTGGTCACGCCCCAGCTTGTCTGGTGGGGGTATTTCAGGGTGTTGTCCTTGTCGGCATACTGGATGCCGAAAGCCTTGGCAAAGCCGTCCCCGAAATAGTGGGATGTGCCTGCCTGCAGCGCCTTGCCGTCATGCATCAAGGCTTCGATCGCATAAGTAGAAACTGCCCCGGCGAACTTGTCGCTTTCGGTTTTCTTCCCCTGCACGACCGGGATCGCAAGCGACTCCTCGCAGAAACGGGTATACACGCCCAGCATCTGTTCGGTCTCGGCGATCGCCTCCTCTGCCGTGGCATGGATCGTATGCCCCTCCTGCCAGAGAAATTCCCGGGAACGCAGGAACGGGCGGGTCGTCTTTTCCCAGCGCACCACGCTGACCCACTGGTTATAGAGTTTCGGCAGGTCACGATAGGAATGCACGATGTCCTTATAGTGATCGCAGAACAGTGTCTCGGAGGTCGGGCGCACGCAGAGGCGTTCTTCCAGTTTCGTATTGCCGCCGTATGTCACCCATGCGACTTCCGGTGCAAAGCCCTCGACATGGTCTTTTTCTTTCTGAAGCAGAGATTCGGGGATGAACATCGGCATATTGACATTTTCATGCCCGGTCTCCTTGAACATCCCGTCCAGAATGCGCTGGATATTTTCCCAGATCGCATAGCCGTAGGGGCGGATGACCATACAGCCCTTGACACTGGTGTAGGCGATCAGTTCCGCCTTTTTGACGATGTCCGTGTACCACTGTGCAAAATCCTCATCCATGGGGGTAATGGCATCCACCATCTTTTTTTCATTCTTAGCCATAGAACCTATTCCTTTCTGTATTTTCATGCCTTGTCGTCAGGCTTTTCGTCCTGTTCCGGCTGTTCCGGCTTTGCAGGGGGGAGATCGTAGATCGAGCGTATCCCGTAGGTATCGTCCTGTTTCGGGTCATGCGTTTTGCGGTAGTCGGCGATCCACTTGTCCACATGCTTCGCGATCCACGGGGTCAGTTCCGCAAACAGATAGATCAGCCCCAGTACGATGACCGTCATCACGACAAACCGGATGATCTGTGAAAGCTCCAGCTGCATGCTGTTCACCTCCTGCCTATTCCATTATAGCAGATCTTTCCCGAAAAATCAAGTATTTCCCTAAAAAACATGCTCCCTTTCCGGGAGCATGGGCGTATCGGGATGACAGGACTCGAACCTGCGGCATCTTGGTCCCAAACCAAGCACTCTACCAAACTGAGCTACATCCCGTCGGCTTTTCTATTATATCACATTCTGAACGGTTTGTCAAGCATAAAAACCGGATGCGGAAAAATTCGCATCCGGCTGATGTATCTTTACCCTGTATAGTCCTCGAACGCTATGGAATAGTTATGTCCGGCAGGAAATTCATAATATATTTGGAGCTTTAGATCCCTGAATTTATCTCCCACCATCATGTCCCTTGTAAAAAAGGTTTTAGAAGTAACAAGGTACCCATCCTCGTCATACACTTTAATGTATCCTGCTCCGTCGTTACTGTTTGTGTCTCCTTGGACATCATACGTCTTTTCACCGGTCAGATACAAATTTATAGTATATCCATCTCCCTTTTCCACTGTTTCCACACTTACATCCGTAATCAGAAGCCTTACTTCCCCATATGCATTTCCGGGAAGTGATACGACCTCCATTGGCAGCGAGTTTGTGAGCGTCACAGAAATAGAGGGCTTCTCGAGCGGGCTTCCCTGTGTCTTGCCGCAGACAGAGCAGGTCTGCGGGGCATCATAGGTAGCCTCCAACCACACGTGCCCAAGCGCACTGCCCTGCGTTTTGCCGCAGCGTGAGCAGGTTTCCGGATTTTCGCAGTCTGCCTCTTCCCACTCATGCCCAAGCGCACTGCCCTGCGTTTCACCACAGCGTGAGCAGGTTTTCGGGTCTTCACAGTCTGCTTCCACCCAGTCATGCCCGAGGGCAGAGCCTTCGGTCTCTCCGCAGACAGCGCAGGTCTTGGGGTTCTCACAGTCGGCATCTTCCCAGTCATGCCCGGGGGCAGTACCCTGTGTTTCCCCACATTTGGAACAGGTCTCAGGCTTTTCACAATCCACAAGCACCCAGTCATGATCGCATTCTGTTTCCGGGGCTTCCGTGGCTATTTCCGTGGGAGCATCGGTTTCTGCTTCCGCTTCCTGTACCGTATCCGTGTTGCTGCTCGTCCCTTGGTCACAAGCCGTCAGCATCAGACAGGATACCGCTAACAGGGCAAATAATTTTTTGTTCATATGCGTTACTCCTTTGTCAGTATCAGTATCTAAAAACAGTATAACATTTTCTGACAAAAAAGTATAGAAGCATTTTTGCATCTTTTCTGACAGCAAAAATGAACTCCCGGTGTTCCGGGAGTCCACTTGACCGGTCAGGTATTCTCTTGCGGAACAGGATCAGAACAGCCCCAGATCCTGATTGGAAATGTCAAAATACTGTTCCAAGATCGCCACATAGTAGCGGAACACGACTTTGCCGTTGTAATACAGCACATCCCCCTGTTCCGGGATGCCGAGCGTGATCAGGTCGTTCTCCGTCAGCGAACTGAACGGCACCGTCCGCAGATCTTCCGTGGTGATCCCAAGCACCGACAGCGCATGGTCGCTCAGTTCATCGAGCATATACTCTGATCGTTCCGTTTTCAGCGCCGTCATTTGCTCCGGGGTGAGTGTCACAACGATATTGTGATAATCCTCCGCCATGAGGTCAGCACTGCGCCCGTCAGAATAGGTGACACGATAGGCAGGACGGTTTAGGAGCGTCATCTGCGCATCACTCAGGCTTGCTGTAACAGCATCCGAGATCCCCTCGATCTGCTGTGTAATATCTGCACGGCTCTCCGTCTGCCATACCAGTGTCACATCCTGCTTGAGGGGACGTTCGATCTCGACATCTCTCGAAAGTCCTTTTATACGGAACACGGCAAGATCATTCGCCTTGTCCAGCTCATTGCTTTCCACGGAGACTTTGGTGCTGCCGTTGGAACTGTCTACCGTCTCCGTCACGGTACAGCGGTAGATCCCGGACGGCGATGTGCTTTGTTCCACAACGGTCGTGACCGTAGACGGCGCAAACAGCGATGTCACCAGAAAATACAGCAGCGAACCCAGCAGGTACAGGAGCAGGAAGATCGTACCCCAGACGGTCTTGGCAGTCTCGCTCATTCCCGAAAAGAAAAATATCACCAGTGCGACCACCAGCGGCGGTATCAATACCCCCCACTGCCCGAAATACAGCAGCACCGGCAGCAGCATCCCCGGCAGCAGCAGCAGGCTCGTCAGCTTGGTGATCAGCTGCTCCCTTGTGTAGAGCATCACCACCAGCGCAAAAATGGAGACCGCAGAGACCAGCACACATGCCTGCATCGGGCGCAGCAGCTCCATATCATAAAAGACTGCGTAATAGGCGAACCAGAACACCCCGACAGCATACAGCGGACTCAGCAGTGATACGACCCGCTTCGTCCATATATTTGAGAATAGCTCGTTCATGATCGTTGTCCCCCGGAAACGGGGCTCTTCCTTTCTCTGTAGTTTCAAAAAATAAGCCGCTTCTCCTATTATACCATTTTTTGCAGCAAATGGCAAGGGGTTTTCAAAAAAATTAAGACAAAAAGCAGGAGAATGTGCATGTTTCATCGCATTCTCCTGTCAGACTATCCAAATGTCTGCGGCATCTGCACCGCATCCGCACGGAAACAGCGTTAGTCTGCCGGAATGGAGACTGTCACCTCTGCACGGGGGTTGCCTGCCTCGTCGTCCTCGATCATCTCGACTTTTTCCATCACGATAGGCGAGGTCGGGGCAGACAGTGCGCCGTCATTGCCGACTTCACGGGGGACATCCAGAAAATGGTCAACGACCTCCATGCCTTCGGTCACTTCCCCGAATGCCGCATAGCTGCCGTCCAGACTGGAGCAGTCCGTATAACAGATAAAGAACTGGCTCGATGCGGAATCGTATTCCGGTGTCCGTGCCATGGAAACGATGCCCCTCTGGTGGGAAAGGTCGTTTTTCACGCCGTTCGCCTCGAACTCGCCCTTGATCGCGGCGGCTTTCTCCCTGCCCTGCAAGGTCGGGTCGCCGCCCTGTGCCATGAAATCCTGTGCGACACGGTGGAAAGTCAGCCCGTCATAAAAGCCCTCCTCCACCAGCTCCTCAAAATTTTCACAGGTGATCGGTGCGACATCCGGGTACAGCGTGATGATAAAGCTTTCCGTTTGCGCCGCTGCCTGTTCTGTCTCCCCGGAAACTGCGCCCGGTGTCGTTTCGGTGGCAGTCGGTGTCTTGGGGATACAGCCAGTCAGCAGCAGTGCCGGCAGCAGAGCGAACACCAGTCTTTTCATATGCCCCTCCCTTTACGCATTGGAACGCTCCAGCCATGTCGCTGCCACTTCTAAGGCTTCGTACAGGCTTTCCCGTTCACTGGTGCGGACAATTGCCTGAATGGGGTCGAGGGACTGGTCTGTAGACATCAGATACAACCGCACTTTCTCGGAAACGGCGATCCCCTCCACTTCCTTTTTCCCCTCTGTCTGGAGCATCACCACATGCGGCTCGCTCATGTACCCAAAGTACAGATCATCTCCGCTGCGCACCAGCGGATAGCCCTTATAGGTCATAAAATCCATAAAAAGTCTCCTTTCCGGCTTACTGCCATGTCAATGTGAATGCCTGTTCCATATCATCAAAAATTTCCAGATCATGCGCCAGTGTATCCAAACTGGATGTGCGGATCGTAAAGGTCGGCACACCGTCCCTTGCGACCAGTGTTTGCAGGGCGCTCTTCTGATAGAATGACACCGTGTAGCTATGCCCGCTTTGGGTCGTGAGGGTGATCTCGGCATCCGGCTCCTGTTCGGGGATCTCATCGAGATACAAGTCATCCGCATACAGGCTCAGAATGAACTGATACAGCTGCCGGAAACGTTCCGTATCGACCGTCTTGCCGTCCTTTTTGACAACGAAATCTTCCTTGTCCGTCCCCTCGCAGTCGAAGTGTACTTTCTGATCCCTTGCCATCACATCCACGCTTGCCAAGCTCCACACATACGTGTCAAAGATCAGCGGGGAGAAAATATCCTTTGCCTGCACGGTCGCCCATGCATCGTTCTCCTCCGTGATGCCATAGATCACGTTCACGCCCTCCAGATAGGTGTAGTAGCACTTCGTCCCGTCCTCTGTGGTGTAGCTGTCGCCGATCTGCAGCACGTAGGTATTGCCGTCATCGCAGGCAGTCGTCGCCGTGCAGAACGGGTCGTCGAGACCATACTTGGCAAAGTCTGCCTTCTCCGGGTGCAGTGCCGCGATCTCCTTGGCAGTAAGCCCGAAGAAACCGTTCGTGATCGCCAAAGAGTTTTCCAGATTCAGGTACGTGAACACCGGCTCGACCAGAACATGTGTCGCAGCCGAACCGCTTTCGTTGCCGTTTTCCTGCCCCTCATAGTCATATTCGATATAGAGGTCCTCCTCCAGATCCTTGCGTTCGATACGCACGGACTGCACAATGGGATAGTCCTTGTTTTCCGGTTCTGCAATGACGGTCGTGGAAACGAGATCTGCCGGCGTAAATGAGAAATTACCCGTCAGCGATGTGCGCACAAGATACACGTCCCCGCCGATCAGACAGTATGTCTGTGACGCATCCAGCGGCGAAACGATGCCGATCCCGAAAGTAAATTCGCTCCCGTCTGCATAGTGTGCCGTTACCTCGGCACGGGGGTCTTCCAGACCGTAGCGCTCCAGATCTTTGGCGTTTTCCTCTACCAGCGCCTCCGCCTCGAGTGCACTGGCATTGTATGGGAGAGTGGAGAGGAGGTTGTCGTTCATCCGGACATCCTCATACCCCTCAATGGTAAACACCGCCCGTTTCTCGCCTTCCGCCGGGGCAGTCTGGACAAGGGTATAGCTTTCCGTCTCTCCCTTGACCTCTAAGCGCACGACTTCCGCACCGGAAGCACCGTTCAGGGAAATAGCAGCCTGCGTGGCTTCCGTTTCCGAGGAATTTTCTGCCGTGCCGCCGTCTTTCTGCAGCAGCATTGCCGTAAGCGTCCCCGCAAGCACGAGCAGCACCGCACCGCATATGATCAGCAGGCGGGTATTTTTCCGCATGCCGCCGCTTTTGCTTGGCTGCCCTTCCGCAGTCTGTGCCGGCTCGCCCCCGAAAATGGTATCCGCCTCGGCAGAGGCATTCTCGGCAGTATATCCCTGCTTTTCCTGCGTATCCTTTTCTTCGCTCATTTGTTCCGTCTCCTTGCGATCACCACGATGCCGACAATGATCACGATCAGCGGCACAGCGAATACAGCGATCACGCTGCCCCGTACATCGCCGGCAGTCATTGTCAGTGTCTGGTCGGTCAGTGTCTTTTCTGTGATGATCAGTCCACTGTCCTTGCCGGTCATGGTGTTGACAGCACTCACCAGATACTGGGAATTGTTATAGGAATTGTCCTGCATCAGGTAATAATCCGGTATCAGCAGAGAACCGAGCACCATGATGTCACTTTCCACACTTTCATTGTTGACAGATGTCCTGCGGGCGGACAGTGCCATGACCGTCTGCGCATCTGTTTCCTCGGTCTTGACCTCGCCCTCCGCATCGTCAGAATCGGTCGCATTCAGGAGGACCGTGTCCGATGTTTTCAGGAGGGAAGCCGTTATTCCGGCAGTCTTGGAATCCCAGAGCAGCCGGACAGGACGGCAGTACGGTACAGCGATCGGCAGAGAGGTGTTAGACACCCCTGCGGCATAGTCCTGATCGTCGATCTCCGCCTTGGGCGTGTCATAGGTCGGCACTGCCGAAGCCACTCCGGCAGCATTCACGCTCGCCAGCGTTGCCTGCAAAGCGGCATTGCTGTCGCCCTCTGTCAGATAGCCCTCCGAACCGACTTCCAGTCCCCACGAAGCCAGAAATTCATCGATACGGGGCGTTGCGCCCTGTGTCACGTCGGCGATATAGATCAGGTCTTTCCCGTAAGCGCCGTCATTGTAAAGGAAATTCGTCAGCTTCTCGATACCGGCTTCTGTCAGGTCATTGACCGGGGCAGGCAGTATCAGCACGTCATAGTCGTCTGCGTTCAGTGTATCCGTGTAGAGGTCAAGTGTCTCCACATCATAGCCGTTCTTGGTCAGTGTCTGCGAAAGGACAGCCATCGAATAGGCACGCACGGGATTGAAGATCGAACTCCCGTTCGCCTTTGCAAAGACCCCCACACTGATCGGGTCGGCATCCGTGACATACATCAAAGCTGCTGTCAGGTTCTGCTCCCCGGTAAAGCCGGTGATGCAGTTTTCCAGCGTACCCTGCCCGGAATACATCAGCGCATAATATTTCTGCTGGTCGTAGGTGAACAGCGTATTGATGTTGACGACACGCATCTTGCTCTTGTCGTCCTGCAAAGCGACCACGATGTCGCCCTCTTGCAGGGAAGCCGAATAATTCTCCTGATAGGCGTTCACCACATCCGGATTTGTCGCCGGGTCAACGTAGGAGAGGTGGATCTTGTCCGAATACTGTGCATAGCGCTCCAGCATTTCAGCGACCATTTTCATGGAAGCGCCCGTGCCCTGAAAATTGCTCTCCGCCATCAGCACGGTGAAGTCCACATCCTGCTCCATGCCCTCCAGAAAATCGATACTGTCCTGTGAGATCTCATACATATGACTTTCCGTGAGGTCGATCTTCAGGGGGTACTTGTCCACCAGACGACTCACCACCACATTGAGTACGACCACGATCGCCACGACCACACAGGTGATCGCCGTTGCCACACCGCCGTAACGGAGCTTTTTCTGCATGGCTGCGCTCATGTGCTTTTTGGCAGGCTTTTCTGCCTTTGCTTCTGTTTCCTGTATCTCCTTATTCTCGTCTGACATGATGCCGCCTCCTTAACTCCAGCGTCTCTTTTCAAACACTCTCACGGTGAAGAAATTGAACAGCACCGCCGTGCTGAGATAGAACAGCACGCTTGAGAGGTTGAAAATGCCGCAGGTGAATTCATAGTATCTCGAATAGAACGACAGCTCATAAAGCACGCTCTGGATCCATGGCACTCGGATAAAGGAAGCCAGCAGGTCGATCAGGAAAAACAGCAGCAGGAACACGATGCCGCCGACTGCCGCAGCGATCTGGTTCTCCGTGAGCGAGGACACGAACAGTCCCACCGCAATGAACGCTGCCCCGACCAGTATCATGGCAAGGCAGTTCGACAGGAGCGTCATCCATGCCACCGTCCCGAAAATACTCAGGATAAAGCCATAGATCAGTGCGATGCTCACCGCAATGAGGAAGATCGTCAGCGCCGCAAAATACTTGCCGAGCACGATGCTCGTCAGCGACACGGGCGCAGTCAGCAGTCCCTGTTCGGTCTTTTGCTTTTTCTCCTCACTGAACAGCCGCATGGTCAGGATCGGGATCAGCAAAATGCTGATGATAAACATGACCGTGAACACCTGCGACAGGTTGGATGATGCGGAAGCGACATTGCCCAGCGTAAAGAAGAATCCGGTAATGATGAAGAATACGGCAAGAAATACATAGGCAATGCTCGATGTAAAGAATGCGCCGATCTCTCTCCGGTAAATAGCACCCATTACTTTGTACCTCCCTTTCCCAGCTCGACCTGTTCACCCATGGTGATCTTCAGGAAGATGTCCTCCAATGTCATTTCCATGGTCTTGAGCAGCAGGATGTTCCATGCATGCTCCCGGGCAATGGCATTGATGTCCCGGCGGATGTCCCGACCGGGTTCGGCTTCGATCTCATATTCCCAGATGCCCTTTTCCCGTTCCATATCGGCACGGACATAGCGGATGCCCTCAATGCCCCGGATCGCCTGTAAGATCTCCGCCTTTTCGCCCTCGATGCGGGCAATGACACGGTGGTCGGTCGTGACCTGTTCGGAGAGGTGGGTCGCTGTATCGTCCGCTGCGATGACACCGTGATCAATAATAATGACACGGTCGCAGACGGCTTGGATCTCAGAAAGGATGTGAGAGCTTAAAATAACGGTATGGTTCTTGCCGAGGCGCTTGATGAGGGTACGGATCTCGACCATCTGCTTCGGGTCAAGTCCGACGGTCGGCTCGTCCAGAATGAGTACCGGCGGATTGCCGACGAGCGCCTGTGCAAGCCCTACACGCTGCTTGTAACCTTTGGAAAGGTTCTTGATCAGGCGGTTTTCCACGTCCTTGATCTTGCAGAGCGCCATCACGTCCTTCATATGGGAGCGCCGGGGGAGTTTGCTTTTTTTCAGGTCAAAGACGAAATTCAGGTACGCTTTCACCGTCATATCCAGATACAGCGGCGGTATCTCCGGCAGGTAGCCGATGTTGGTTTTCGCCTTGATGGGATCCTCCAGCACGTCCACGCCGTTGATGAGTACCTTGCCGGACGTGGAGGAAATATAGCCGGTGAGCATATTCATCGTGGTGGATTTTCCCGCACCGTTCGGTCCGAGAAAGCCTAAGATCTCCCCGTCCTCCACCGTAAAACTAATGTCATTGACGGCTTTTTTATCGCCGTAGTGCTTTGTCAGGTTTCTGACCTCTATCATAAGGCACAGTCCTCCTTCCAAAATAGTCAGGCTGCATGACAGCAGTCTTATTATAAGCCTCTTATGTGTTCAAACCGTGACAGCCCTTTGAAAATTCTCTGCACATCCGCAGGTCGTCCTGCATCTGTGCCGTCAGTGCCTCCACGGAATCAAATTTCCGTTCTTCCCGCAAAAACCGATGCAGGTACACGCACACAGTCTTGTTGTACAGACTGCCGGAAAAGCCGTCCAGATATGTCTCCGCCAGCGGCAGTCCGTGATAGTGTACGGTCGGCTTCATGCCGATGTTCGTCAGCGAGGGGAAATGCCTGCCGTCCGGCGTGACCGTTTCCGACACATACACCCCATGCTTCGGCACGAGCTGTCCCTGCCGGAACGGCTGATTGATGGTCGGAAAGCCGATCGTCCGCCCCAGTTCCGCACCGTGCCGGACGGTCTGTAGGATGCAGTACGGCTCACCGAGCAGGCGGTCTGCCTGTTCCGTCCTGCCCTCTTTGAGGAGCTGGCGGATGACGGTCGAGGAGACTTTGATGCCGTCTGCCTCGACATCCGGCACGACTGTCACGCCAAAGCCGTAGATCTCCCCGAATGCCCGCAGGTCATCGGCATTCCATGCCGCCCCCTTGCCGAACCGGAAATTCCTGCCGCAGCAGACATATGCCACATATTCCTCCCGGACAAGTTTCTCTGCGAATGCCGCCCCGGACAGGTCACGCACACGTGCGAACGGTGCGCTGATCGTCAGTCCGACACCGCATGCCCGGAAAAGCTCCGCCCGCTGTGCGGGCGGGTAGAGATATTCCCCCGTCTTGCCAGCCATTTCGTCCGCAAACGTATAGACTGCCGGCAGCAGACCGTTTTTTGCGGCAGCATCGGCCGCTGCCCGCAGCACTGCCCTGTGTCCGAGGTGTACCCCGTCAAACAGACCAAGTGCGACCGCCCTTTTCTGCATTCAGTCACCCCCGAAGAAATTCCGTTCCATCCGCAGCTTTCCCTCTGCCGGGACAGCCGTGCCGAGAAAACCCGCCGTGCCGAATACCGCACAGCGTTCCGCCCCGGTATAGCCGACCTGTGAAAGCCCCAGCCGCACGCCGTTCCGGTACAGGCGGGTCTGTTCGGCATCCAAGTGAACTGCCGGCAGGCAGGCAAAGGCAGTTTCTGTCGGGATGACCGCCGTTTCCACAGCGTTTTCCGCCGCAAGCTGCTGCACTTCCTCTAGTGTCCGGCACATGTCCAGCCCGAACCCGTTCGAGACCGTCCGCCGCAAGCCCGTCATCACAGCCCCGCAGCCGAGTGCCTGTCCCATGTCGTGTATGACCGTCCGGACATACGTCCCCGAGCCGCACCGAATTTCAAGCGTTCCCTGCACGCCGTCAAATGTCCGCAGTGTCAGCGCATCGATGCGTACCCGTCTTGCCTTGCGTTCCACGGTCTTGCCTTCACGGGCGAGTTCATACAGCCGTTTTCCGTTCACCTGTACCGCCGAATACATCGGCGGTATCTGTTCTGTTTCTCCCGTCATGTTCTCCAAGATCTGCACCACGTCCGCAGCCGTGTGCTGCCCTGTAGGGTGCGTTTGCAAGACTGTTCCGGTGCTGTCCTGTGTATCCGTCACCATGCCAAGCTGAAACTGCGCTGTATAGGCTTTCCGGTCGTCCGGCAGAATGCCGCAAGCTTTGGTCGCACAGCCGACGAACACCGGCAGCACGCCCGTTGCCATCGGGTCAAGCGTTCCGGCGTGTCCCAGACGGCGCATGTGCAGAATGCCACGCAGCTTGCCGATCACGTCAAAGGACGTGAACCCCTGCGGCTTGTCGATACAGAGGATGCCGTTCACAGCGCCTGCTCCACGGCAGAAAGCAGGCGGGAACGGATCTCCTCCTGCGTGCCTTTCATTTGACAGCCTGCCGCCCGGATATGACCGCCGCCGCCGAACTGCTTGCAGATCGCTGAAACGTCCACATAGTCGGCAGCACGCAGTGATACTTTATACACACCCGGTTCCCGTTCCCGGACGGTGATGCCGACCTCCACGCCCTCCGGCTGGAGACCGAGGGAAGTCAGCCCCTCCATGTCCTTTTCGTCCACGCCGTTTGCCCGGCAAACAGCCAATGTTGCCCAGATAATGGTACACCTGCCGTTCAGGTGGTATTCCATATTCCGGAGCATCGTCATTTCCGCTTGCAGGCGGGCACGGCTTTTCACGGTGAACATGTCCCGGTTGATCAGGTCATAGCGGATGTCGGGAAATTCCCGCATCAGCTCCGCCGTGAAAATATGCGTTTCCGGCGTGGTGTTGCTGAATTTGAAACACCCGGTATCGGTCGCTATGCCCGTGTACAGGCATGCGGCGATCTGGCTCGTGAGCGTCACGCCCATTGCCCGGTAGACTTTGTAGAGGATCTCACAGGTCGCAGCCGCTTCGCCCTCCAACAGCACCTGTTCCGCATAGAGCAGATTGGAGATATGGTGGTCGATGCAGAGCTGCACTTTGCCGCCGTAGGTCTCTTCCAGTGTACCGAACAGCTTCTCATCTGCCACATCCACGGCAATGATGATCTCCGGCGCAAAGTCCTCGTCCTCTGTTTCCGGCAGCAGGTAGTGGAACCGTTCCGGAATGGGGTCGGCGCAGAGGACTTTTGCCTTTCTGCCGGTCTGCCGCAGGACTGCCTGTAAGCTCAGCCCTGCCCCGATGCAGTCGCCGTCCGGCGCACGGTGTATCAGGATATACGCATCTCCGCAGGTCTCCAGAATTTCAGCTGCCGCTGCCACATTGATCCTGTTCATCCGTCTCCTCCTCGGAAAAGGTCATGCCTTCCAGCTTTCGTGCCACCTCTGCGCCCCTTGCGATGGAATCATCCGCAATAAAGCGCAGTTCCGGGCTTTTGCGCATTTTCAGCCGTGCAAACAGCTCCCGCCGGATAAAGCCTGCCGCACTTTTCAGTCCCTTGACGGACTGCTTGGCATCTTCCAGCCCGTTCAGGCTGGAAACATATACCTTACAGGAGGAGCCGTCCTTGGACAGCTCCACCCGCACGACGGACAGCATGCTCCCCACCCGCGGGTCTTTGACGAGCCGGAAAATATCCGTCAGCTCCCGGTGGATGTCCTCTGCCATACGGTCATTTTTGAAGCTCGGCATTTCCGGTCTCCTTTCCGTCTGTTTCGCAGAGCGTATATTCCGTTTCTGCCTTATAGAAAATATCTTCCGCAATGCCCTGCGTCCGTGCGGAATCCTGTTCGTTGTAGGAGATCAGCTCCTCTGCCGGGATCGGCACACTGACACCTGCCAGCTCATCCGTTTCCGGTGCTTCGATAGCGGGACACTGCCCCAGTAAGATCCGCTTTACGGATTCAAAGAAGAGGATATCCACCGGACCGAACTGGTCCCATGCCAGTGCTTCCTCACAGTATTGCAGCATATCCTCTGTCCGCATTCTAGTAAATTCCACATGATCACCTCGGTCGTGTCATTATTCCGGTTTGTATTCTTCCATGATATATGCCTCAAAAATATCTCCGGTCTTGAGGTCGTTGAACTTTTCCAAGGAAACGCCGCACTCATAGCCGCTTGCGACCTCTTTCACGGCATCCTTGAACCGCTGTAAGCCTGCGATATGGTCGTCCGCTACGATGATGCCGTCACGCACGACACGGATCATGCTCTGTCTGGTGAGCTTGCCCTCCAGCACATACGAACCTGCGACCGTACCCACGCTGGAGATCTTGTAGATCTCCCGCACCTCTGCCTTGCCGAGGATGACTTCCCGGAATTTCGGGGCGAGCATGCCCTTCATGGCAGTGGAGATCTCCTCAATGGCATCGTAAATGATCCTGTACAGGCGGATGTCTACGCCGTCCCGTGCAGCGCTTTCCGCTGCGCCGTTGTCCGGGCGAACGTTAAAGCCGACAATGATCGCATTGGAGGCGTTTGCCAGCATGACATCGCTCTCCTTGACAGCGCCGACGGCACTGTGGATGACACGCACCTTGACTTCCTCATTGGACAGCTTTTCGAGGGAAGCCTTGACGGCTTCTGCCGAACCCTGCACGTCTGCCTTGACGATGATGGGCAGCTCCTTCTGTTCGCCCTCTTCTATCTGGCTGAACAGATTGTCGAGCGTGAGTTTGGTGGTGCTGCTCTGGAACTGGGCTTCCTTTGCCTCGTGTCTGCGCTGCTCGACCAGCTCTCTTGCCAGCCGTTCATCTGCGACCGCATCGAACGTATCACCTGCGCTCGGCACTTCGTTCAGACCGGTGATCTCCACCGGAACGGACGGTCCTGCCTCCTTGACGACCTTGCCGTTGTAGTCGGTCATGACACGCACCTTACCGACCGACATGCCGGCAAGGATGATGTCGCCCGTGTGCAGCGTGCCTTTCTGGACAAGCAGTGTTGCGATCGGACCTCTGCCCTTGTCCAGCCGGGCTTCGACGACCGTACCCTTGGCAAAGCGGTCGGGGTTGGCGGTCAGCTCCTTGACCTCGGCAACGAGCAGGATATTTTCCAGCAAGTCCTCGATGCCCATACCCGTCTTGGCAGACACCGGGATGCAGATCGTATCGCCGCCCCATTCCTCGCAGACGAGCCCGTATTCGGTGAGCTGCTGGCGCACTTTGTCGGGGTCGGCAGCTTCCTTATCCATTTTATTGATAGCAACGATCACGGAAACGCCCGCTGCCTTGGCGTGGTTGATGGATTCGACCGTCTGCGGCATGATACCGTCATCGGCAGCCACGACCAGAACGGCGATGTCTGTGATGTTCGCACCTCTTGCCCGCATGGACGTGAATGCTTCATGTCCCGGCGTGTCCAGAAATGTGATGGTCTTGCCGTCATGCTTGACCTGATATGCACCGATGTGCTGCGTGATGCCGCCCGCTTCAGAGGCGGTGACATTCGCATGGCGGATCTTATCGAGGATAGAAGTCTTGCCGTGATCGACATGTCCCATGACCACAACGACCGGCGGACGGGGCTGCTGGTTCTCCTCGTCGTTCTCCTCGGAAGTGATCAGGCGCTCCTCGATGGTGACGATGACTTCCTTCTCCACCTTTGCGCCGAGTTCTTCGGCAACAAGGCTCGCTGTATCGAAATCGACTTCCTCGTTGATAGATGCCATGACACCCAGTCCCATGAGCTTGCCAATGACCTTGGATGCCGTGACTTTCAGGCGGGAGGCAAGCTCACCGACTTGGATGAGATCGGGGATGCGCACCTTGAGCTGCTGCTTGCGGGCACGCTCCAGCTCCAGACGGGAAAGGCGCTGTGCCTCGGTCTCCTGCTTTCTGCCGCCCTTCTTGTTCTTCTGTGCAGATCTCTGGTTGATCTTTTGCTTCTTGGTCGAATAATTGTCTTTCCGGTGGTCGGCAGGTGCGATCTGCTCGTAACGTTCGTTATACTTCTCCAGATCGACATAGCTGCCTCTGGTATCCACGGTACGGCGCTTTTCGGGGCTTTCCTCCCGGGTCTCGCCGATCACGCCGCCAAGGCGGGTCTTTTCGCCGTGTACCTGCGGGGTCTTGGGCTTCTTTTTCTCCTCTTTGCGCTTCTTCGGCTGCTCCTGCTTGGGCTGGGCAGACCGTCCCTTTTTCGGCTGCTCCTGTTTCGGCTGGGCAGGCTGTTCCTGCTTGGACTGCTCCTTTGGGGGATGCTCCTGCACAGGCTTCTGTGCGGGCTTTGCCTCCTTGGCGGGGGCAGTTTTTTCCTGTGCCGGCTTTTCGGCTTTGGCAGACTTGGCAGGCTTTTCGTTCTTGGCAGACTTGGCTGCTTTTTCCGCCTTTGCCGGTCTTTCCGGGCGGGGCAGATCCCGGGTCGCAAAATAGGCATCAAAGTTCTCGACCCTTGCCTTCTGGCTGTAATATTCCAGTGCCAGATCCATGTCCTCCTCGGTCACAGAAGAGCTGCTGTTCTTCTTGCCCCGGTTATGTTCTTCCAAAAATGCAGCCAGTTCCTTTGCGGAGATCTGCAGATCCTTTGCAGCCTCCGACAATTTGATCTTCTTTGCCATAGGCAAACCCTCCTACTCTGATGGCTCACATACTGCCTGTGCCGCAGTACAGAGCGTACCGATCCTGTCGGAAAAGCCCGTATCCAGAACAGCAGCCACGGCTGCGCTCCTTCCCACTGCCCTGCCGAGCTGCTCCGCAGTCAGCGGCAGGCGGTACACAGGGACATTGTGTTTTCCGCAGAAAAAACAGACTTCTTTATATGATCTCGGTGAAATATCCGAAGCTGTGAACACGCCGCAGACTTTGCCGGACGGCAGTGCCTCTTTCATGGGGGCAAAACCGAGCACCAGCTTGCCCGCCTTGCGGCAGATGCTAAGTATTCCCGTCAGCTTCTGATAGGGCATGTTCCATCACCTCGTATACTTCCGGTGCGATCTTACAGGAAAAGCTCCGTTCCAGACGGCGGTTCTTTCTTGCCGCCGCAAGGCATTCCGCACTGCGGCAGAGGTAAGCGCCCCGCCCCGCAAGCTTTCCGGTCAGATCCAGAGAAATGTCTCCCTCCTTGGGTCTGACGATACGCACCAGTTCCCGTTTGGGCTTCATTTCCCCGCAGCCGATGCACATGCGCATCGGGATCTTCTTTGCCATGTGCGCCTCCTACTCGGCATCGGCGGTGTCCGGTGCTGCCTCCGGGGCTTCGGGTGCTGCCGGGGCTTCGTCCTCAAACAGCACATCGTCCTCGTCCTGCACGGGCATCTGTTCCGGCACAGGCTGCGGGGCAGGGATCTCAAATTCTTCCTGATCGGACTTGATGTCGATCTTGCACCCGGTCAGCTTGGCGGCGAGCTTGGCATTCTGTCCCTTGTTGCCGATGGCAAGGGAAAGCTGGTCGGCAGGCACAACGGCGATCGCTGAGAGCTTTGGCTGCCGCAGTTCGCCGTCCCTGCCCTCCTCGATGATCGGGTCGAGCATGATGACACGCTCCACCTTGGCAGGGGAAAGCGCACGGGCAATGAATTCTGCGGGATCCTCGCTGTAGGGGATGATGTCTATCTTTTCCCCGTTCAGCTCCCGGACGACTGCCGAGATCCTCGAACGCTTCGGACCGATGCACGCACCGATCGCATCCACGTTCGGGTCATTGGAATACACCGCCATCTTGGAACGGGAACCGGCTTCCCGAGAGATAGACTTGATAACGACCGTCCCGTCATAGATCTCCGGCACTTCCAGCTCGAACAGACGCTTCACCAGATCCCGGTGGACACGGGAGAGCTTGATGATGGGCTTCTTGCTCCGGTTGGCGATGTCGGTCACATAGACCTTGACCGTCATGCCCTCCTCCAGTACTTCGCCGGGGATCTGTTCCTGCCGGAGCAGGTACAGTTCCGTCTTGTCATACATCAGCGTTGCCGAACCTCTGCCCGGCTCGACCTGTGTGACGGTGGCGGTGATGATGTCCTTGACCTTGCTCTCGAATTTCTCCAAAATGCGGTCACGGTTGATGTCCCGGAGATCGCCCTTGATAGACTGCTTGGCGGACTGTGCGGATGCTCTGCCGAATTTGGAGATGTCCAGCCGGCGCTCAAAGATGCCGCCCACGATGGCATCCGGGTCTTTTGCCCTTGCCTCATCAATGTGGATCTGTGTCATGTTGAGAGGCTCTTCCTCCACGATCTCCTGTAGGATGAAAACATCGAATGTCTGTGTCTCCGGCACGATGTCCACCCGGATGCACTCCTTGCACTCCGGGTACATGCGCTGGACGGCTTTCTGCATGCCAGTCTTGACTTTCTCGATCAGGAGATCCGTGTCAAGGCTGTTCTGTGCGCCGAGCGCTTTCAGCTCCTCGAAAAAATTGTACGTTTCCTTGGTTTCCATAGTCGTTCCTTCGCCTCCATCTAGGATACTTCATATCATTTCTCGAATGCAAAATACAGTTTCACGAAAGCAAGCCCCTGCATCGGCAGCACCTCCGTCTCCTCACCGACCTGTAGGGTCACGCTGTCCTTGTCCCAGTCCGTGAGTACGCCCACACGTTCCCGGCTGCCGTCCGGAAAGGGACGGATGCCCCTTGCACGCACCTCACAGCCGATACAAGCATCGAAGTGGCTCTCCCGCACCAGCTCTGCCTCCAGCCCTGCGGAGCTGACCTCTAAAATATAGCTCTGCGGGATGGGGTCTTTCTCGTCGAGCAGGTCGCTGACGGGGCGGGTGACACGTTCGCAGTCAGAGATGCTGACCGGCTCGGTCTCGTGGTCGATGAAGAGGCGCAGGTACCAGTCAGCGCCCTCTTTTTCGTACCGCACGTCCCAAACGAGATACCCCAGCTCCGTCACGATCGGTGCGATCAGGTCATAGATGCGCTGTTCTGTGCTGCCGAATTTTTTCAGCTTCATAGCTTTCTCCCTTTCTGCCCGTAACAGGCAAAATGAAAGACCGGAATTTGTTTTCCGGTCCTTTCACATTCTTTTACAATAGCTATTATACCACATCTGATTTGAAAAATCAAGCATTTTTTCAAATTTTTTCAGAAATATACAAAATTTTTTACCGAATGGCTCTTGCTTCCATATAATACCGCTTATCCTCGGCGTGTCCCATGGAGAACGTTTTGCGGGGGAGCGCACCATCCTTGAGGACACTGGGGAACAGGTCACGCTTATCCATATCCGGCAGGAGGAAACCGATGGCATCCGGCATTGCCGAAAGCCGTTCCACGGTGCGTTCTCCGTGGATGTAATCTATCTTGCCCGGATTTGCCGAAACATAGGCATCCAGTGCGTTTTGCAGGCTCCCGGTGGCAAGCTGTGAGGTGGGCTTGTGGATGTACAGGGGTCTGCGTTCGCCGTCCCGCACGACTGTGACAGACTGCCCGGACGGCTCTTCCGAAAGCCCTAAAATTCGGGTCAGCGTGATCATCATCTGTCCGGGGTCGATGCGTGTCACGATCCGATGGATCGCTTCAAACTGCAAAGCTTCGCTGTGCAGATCTACCAGTTCCACGAGGGCATAGCGGGCAGGGTGGCTGCTGAGATCTTTGTCGGGGTATGCCTGTTTCAGCTTTTCGTAGCAAGCCTTTGCGGTGGCAAGGGAGTGATTGCCGTCTCCCATGGCGAATTGCAGTTCCCCTGCCTGTGCGGTCAGGGCATCCAGCCGTTTCAGGAAGGCTTCCTGCTGTGCTCCGTCCATGAGGTAGCCGTCAATGTACCCGCCGCCCTGCATGAGCTCCGTACCGTAGAGCTTCTGCATACGGTTTTTTTCGGCGGCACAGTTCCCGATCACCTCGTCTGCCGGGTCGTCGATGAGGATCATGATATGCGGCAGTTCGAGAGGGGCTTGCGCACGGACTTTGATGCGGGGGGGAATGCGTTCCAGAACGGTCGCTTCCGTGGCACGGACGGGGGAATGGCTGCCTGCCCGGTAATCGTAGGCTTCGAGGTCGATCTTCCCGATCACCCCGGCACGGAGCACGCCGTTGGACTGTATGCGTTCCGTATAGATGAGGGCGTCCGGGTAAGTTCGGAACAGGTCTCCGGAGAGATATTGCTCCATATTCCGGTGAATGCTGCCGATACGCCGGGCTACGTCCGCATCCTCGAGATAGATCTCCGGCAGCGTCAGGCGCAGGGTCGAGGGGGCATCACCGACGAGCCGTTCGGTCTCCTCCCAGTAGGCAGGGTCGCCGGTGAACTGGTCGCAGGCAATGACGCTCCACCTTCCGGCATCGGTCTTTGTAAGATCGGGCAGTAATATGTCTGCCGGTGAAAAAATACGCATGAGGAACACTCCTTCGGTCGAATTGGGGGTCATTGTTATTATAGCATATTTTTTCACAAATGTCAATGCAAGAAAAAAACAGAGCAGCGAGGCGCTGCACCGATTTGCCTCCCAATGCCGGGCTATGCCCGGCAAAGGTCGGCTTGCACGACTGAAGGTACAATTTAGGTCGGCTTGCATGCCTGCTACTTTTATCTTACCTGAAAGCAGTCGCCCTTTGCGCCGTCAGGCGCATTGGGCGACACCACGGAGGCGGCAGCCTGCCGCCGCTGCCCTCTGGACTCCCGCCAGCTTTTTTGAAAAAAAGCTGGATCAAAAAACTTTTGATTTCCCTCCCAATGCCGCCTTACGGCGGCAAAGGTCGGAATACTTTCAAAAACCCTCTGTTTATCCACTCCCTTCACGGGCTGTATTATTCTCCGCTTGCGCCGTAGTTCGACAGCACTCGGGCGGACGGGTCGTTGACGTTGCAGCCCTCCCAGTCCTTGTTCGGCATCCAGAAATCTACGACCATTTCACTCTGCCCCGGATAGTATTTCTCAAAAATTTCCCGGTACAGCAGCGATTCTTTCGTGAATGGCGCTGCGTGGGTGTATGCCGCACAGCGTTCCGGGAGTTCCTCGTCCGTGTAACGGGTCTCCGCATAGGCTTTCAGGTCGTCTACCATGGAATGCCCTACCGCATCGGAGAATGCCGCTTTCTCACGCCACAGAATGCTTTCCGGCAGCAGGTCGCCCTCAAAGGCTTTTCGCAGCAGGTACTTGCCCTTGCCGTAGGTGTTCCGCTTCTTTTCGGGGTCGATCGCCATGACGTATTTCACGAAGTCCAAGTCCCCGAACGGCACACGGGCTTCGAGGGAATTCACCGAAATGCACCTGTCCGCACGCAGTACGTCATACATATGCAGCTCCCGCAGGCGTTTTTCGGCTTCTTGCTGGAATGCTGCCGCATCCGGGGCAAAATCCGTATACTTGTACCCGAACAATTCGTCCGAAATTTCTCCGGTCAGCAGGACACGGATGTCCGTCTGTTCGTGGATGGCTTTGCAGACCAGATACATGCCGATACTTGCCCGGATGGTCGTAATATCATATGTCCCGAGCAGGTGGATGACTTCTTCGAGGGCGTTCAGCACGTCCTGTTCCGTGATGATGACTTCCGTGTGGTCGCTGCCGATGTAGTCGGCTACTTCACGGGCATAACGCAGGTCAATGGCATCTTCCCGCATACCGATGGCAAAGGTGCGTATCGGCTTGTCGCTCTTCCGGGCGGCAATGGCGCACACCAAAGAAGAATCCAGCCCGCCCGACAGCAGAAAGCCGACTTTCGCATCTGCCACAAGCCGCTTTTCTACGCCGGCAGTCAGCTTTTCCCGGATGTTGCGGCAAATTTCCTCCAGACTGTCATAGCACACCGCATCCACGTGGGCGATGTCATTGTAGCAGATAAATTCGCCGCCTTTGTAATAATGCCCGGGCGGGAACGGGCGTATCTCCGCACAAATGGGTATCAGGTTCTTCGGTTCGCTGGCAAAGACGATGCTGCCGTCTGCCGCAAAGCCGTAATACAGCGGACGGATGCCGATCGGGTCACGGGCGGCGATGAATTCTTTCGTCCGGCTGTCGTAAATGATGCAAGCAAATTCCGCATCGAGCATGGCGAACATATCCGTACCGTATTCCCGGTACAGCGGCAGCAGCAATTCGCAGTCCGAATCGCTCCGGAAACTGTACTTGTCACACAGCGTTTCCCGCAGCTTCTCAAAGCCGTAGATCTCGCCGTTGCAAACGACCATGTCCGTTCCCAGCCGGAACGGCTGCATCCCCTCCGGGGTCAAGCCCATGATGGCAAGCCGGTGAAATCCCAGCAAGCCCATGCCCGTGTCCTCTATCCGGGAACAGTCCGGACCTCTCGAGATCGTCGCATCAAAGCCTTTCTGAAACAGTTCTCTGTCAGCCGTGCTGCTGCACCAGCCCATGATAGAACACATACCAAAAACCTCCATTCCTGATCCTGCACAAAAAAAGCAACAGTGCCCCCCCCTTTCAGGCGGCACCGTTGCCATTGCTCTCTGCTATCATTATACCGCACTGCCCGTGCTTTGTCAAGAAAATGATGCAGTTTTTTCTTGAAACCACGAAAATTTCTTGTTGAAACTTTCTTTTTTTAAGTATTCTGCCCAAATACTACAGTTCCCGGGGCATATCCCTTGTAGTCCTCGTAGTAGTCCTCGTCATCGGGGACGGGGTAGTCCGGTACGACAGTCCCCGGCTTGTTGTCCTCGTAGTAGTCATAGCCGAAGATGTAGTCATCGTCAAGGTAGTCCTCGTTGCCGGGGTCGGGGTAGTCCGGTGCGCCGTATTGATCCAGATAGTCGCTCCAGTCCGTTTCCTTATCCCAGTTTTCCTCCCAGAACTGGTCTCCCTTGGCGATCACGGCTTCGGCAAGGTCGGACTTGTCTGCCGGGAGCAGATAAGACCTTCCGTTCACGAATACCGCATAGCAGTCCTCTTCCGAGACATACGACTGCTGCACTGCCTGAAGCAGGGCTTCCAGTTCCGGGTAGTTCGCTTTCATGCTGCCGCTGACGGCAACATAGCTGTCCTCATAGGCAGGGATGCTGTCGGAGTCTTCCTTGACGTAGAGATCCGTCAGACTGGAACAGGGGTACTGGTCGGAAGCTGCCCGGTAAGTACCCGGCGCATAGATGCGGATACGCAGATAGCTGTCCTGATCTGTATAATAGTCGTAGTTGCTGTAGGGGTCGTATGTGGTCAGCCCGCTCCGTTCCTCTGCCGTGAATGCCCGGAAGCCGTAGCTTTCCAGTAATTCCCACGTCTCCGTGCAGCATTCGTAGATGGGTATCATGATCCCGTAACTTCTGTGGTTCTGGAGATAGCCTTTCTTCTGTACCGTCCGGAAGTCCTCTGCGGTCATGTCGGCGATATCGTGCTGGTAGGCTTCTGCAAAACGTGCGGCAATGCTGTCCACGTCCGTTGTCATGATAGTTTGTTCCTGAGTGCTTTTGTTGTAATTGCCGGACTCAAACACAGTGAATGCCAAGTCTATCGACCATTTGCCGGTCGTATTGGATCCGCTGTACGAATTGCGCTGGATCAGGGCGCCCATGGCATTTGTATATACCTGTTTGCAGAGGTCTGTTCCGGTCATGATCTCCCGGAGTGCCTGCCACTCATCGGCTGTGATGTCATATTCCCGGTGGATGCGGCTCCCGGTAATGGTGTAGTAGGTGAAAGCTACCTCGACTTCGTCCGCATAGTCATAGGTCAACTCGTGTATTTCCGGCGTTTCTGTTTCATTACCGTACCTGTCATAATACCGATACTGGGTGTTGGGGTCTTCGGTCATGTAGTCGTACAGCGAACCCACATCATCGGCATAGGTGTACTGCAGGACACGCCAGTTGTCGGCTTTCATGGCTTCATTCATGGCATTGCCGGGGTCTTGTTTCCCCTTGCGGGCGGAAAGCAAAGCTTTATGAAAATCTGCCACTTGCCGGATGATGTCCTTGTCCGTGAATTCGAGGGTCATGTCACTGCGTCTTGTGGCGGAGAAGTTCACTTCCACGGAGCTGACCGAGGCGACAGCCGGCACGTAGGTCTCCCGTCCGAAACCGCCCGTTGCGGCAGTCAGGGCATACAGCCCGACCGTGATGGCGACCGTTGCTGCAAAGCTGACCACCGTCAGCCAGAAACGCTTGAAACCACGCTTGCGGATGACTTCCATGACGAAGTAGACGATGGCGGCAAACAGCAGGACAGGACCGACCACACCGCCTTTCAGGAGGCACAGAATGGACACGGTAATGAGCGTGAGCATGACGTAATACGCCCCCAGCCAGACAAAGGGCTTGCCGACTTGCTCTGCCTTGCGGCGGGTGTAGAGCTGCCATGCCGCAAGCAGCAGCACGACCGTCAGTATCAGGATCACCAGCCCCCACCGCAGGAAGTTCGGGAGCGTGGCATGGGATATGGCTTGCGAAGCGTGCAGAATATCATCAGAGAAGTAGTCGCTGTAGAGCGTATCGGCATCCATCGTCACAAGCAAAATGAGATAGATCAGACCACCGATCGGGCTGGTATAGCCGATGATGTCCCATGTGTAGGCGAAGTAGAAATTCATATCCACCGTCAGCACACCGATCACGGCTGCCAGACAGCCGGGGACGAGCAGGTTCAGCAAGATGTTGGTGTAGATGCTCTCGAACAGTGTGCCGCAGCAGCACGTGACCAGAACGCTCAGGGTGTAGTAGAGCAGCATCAGCACTAAAAGCCCTATCGTCAGGTAGGCGTAGTAGCGTATCATGGGGGTCATGAAGTTGTCCCATGTGATGTCCTCTTTGATCATGTTGGCAGCGCTCCAGTTGGTCAGTCCGCCAAACAGGAAGAGGATGCCCCACCCCAGCACGACTGAAACGAGATACGGCAGGACGTAGATGCACAGCCCGCCCAGATAGTCCGAGAAGAAGCGCTGCTTGCCTGTCAGCGGAAGGGCGTAGAGCATATCGACACGTGATTTGCTGTGGGTCTCCGTGAAAGAATTGATACCGGCGATCATGCCAAGGAAAACGGCTGCACTCAGGCAGAACATACCGATGACGGCATACAGCCCCGGGCTCATGTAGTAGGAACTGTCCACGCCCAGATGGGAATACAGGCATACCTGCCAGAGGATGTCCCCCACGATCAGCGGAATGCCGAGCAATTGCAGGACGCAGGTGACGATGGTCATTTTCAGGTTCTGCCGCACGGTGCGGAGCATATTCCGGAACGGCGGTGTTTTACGCAAAGACGTTGCTGTCATAGCCCAATCCCTCCAATTCATAGATAAAGATCTCCTCCAGCGAAAGCGGTACCAGGTCAGCCACGACCGGCTCAAAGGGTGCAATGGCGTGGCGGATCTCTTCTTCGCTGCCTTTGGCGATGATGTGGTAAATGCTTTGGTTCTTCGAGAAATGCAGGACTTCCAGTTCGGGGAAGTCCTCTGCCGTGAACTCCCGTTCCTTGTCCTTGAATACGACCTGCACCTTGTGGACGGCACCTTTCAGGCTGTCCAGCTGGCGGTGGAACACGATCTTCCCCTGATGCAGGAGGGCGGCGGTGTCGCACATCTCGTTGATCTCTTTCAGGTTGTGAGAGGAGATGACGACGGTCAGTTCCCGTTCGCACATGGCATCGACCAGCATTTTCTTGACGATGATGCGCATGGTCGGGTCAAGTCCGTCAAATGCCTCATCCAAAAGCAGATACGGCGTACAGCATGCGATAGCGGTGATGACGATCGCTTGGCGTTTCATGCCCTTGGAAAAAGTGCTGATGCGGCGGCTGCGGGGCAGGTCGATAGCGGTCTGGAGCTTCTCGAAAATTTCTTCGGAAAAAGAGGGGTAGAACTGCTTGTAGAAATTTTTGAGCTGCATCAGCGTGAAATTGGAGAACTGGATGGTCTCATCATTGATGAAGAACACCTTTTGCTTGGCGGCGACATTGTCGTAGACATCCTCGCCGTCGATGAGCACTCTGCCCGCTTCAGGCTGGTAGATGCCGCTGAACAGGCGCAGGATGGTCGATTTGCCTGCCCCGTTAGAACCGAGCAGCCCGAATGCTGTGCCTTTCGGGATGGTCAGCTCCACGCCGTCAAGCGCTGTAAATTCCCCGAAGCGCTTGACTGTTTTCTGTAATTCCATCATACGTTGTTATCCTCCTTTGTCCCGGTCGGCTCTGTAAGCGTTTGCAGCCGTGCCGAAAGTGCTGCGCCGGAGATACCGGCATCCAGTGCGTGTTCCGCTGCCGTGTCAAATTCCGCAAGCAGGTGTTTTTCTATCAGTGCCGCATCCGGCTTTGCGACAAAGCTGCCCCGTCCCGCAAGGGTATGGATGATACCGTCACGCTCCAAAAGCGCATAGGCTTTGGCGACGGTATTGGGGTTGACACTCAGTTCCGTGGCAAGGCTGCGGACGGACGGCAGCTTGTCCTGTTCGGTGAGAACGCCCTTGCTGACAAGCTCCACGACTTTGCGGTAGAGCTGTTCATAAATGGGCACACGGCTCATCAGGTCGATGTCAAACATACAGATGCACTCCTTTCTGTATTGAATGTCATAGGTGTATTATTTGTGGTAGTACAGTTATAGTATAGCATAGTTTGTTTTATTTGTCAAGGGGTTTGGCAAAAAAAATTACCGGGCATTCCCGGTAAAATTTCATGCAGAGCTTTCCGCCCATCCCCTAACCCCCCAGCCCCCTTCCCCCCTCGGGGGAAGGGGGAGTTCTTGCGGGGGCTTCGCCCCCTGCACCCCCCCGGCAGGCTGCCGGCTCCGATTTGCCTCCCAATGCGCCTTGCGGCGCAAAGGTCGGCTTGCCCGGATGTTAGCACAAAAAAAGGGGGTAGCAAGATGCGACCCCCTTTACTTGCACGACTGTCAGTTCAATGTAGACAGCACAAACACATCATAAATATACCGTATCGCCTGATGTAGATCATGCTCGTTCACACCCACGATGACGTTCAGCTCGCTCGAACCTTGGTCTATCATCTTGACATTGATGCGCCCGTGTGCCAGTGCTGCGAAAATTCTCGCCGCCGTGCCTCGGGTCTTGCGCATGCCACGCCCTACTACGGCAAGCATGGCGATATCCGGCTCGATTTCAAGATGGTCAGGCTCGACTGCCTTGCGCAGGGCGGTGAGGAGCTGCTCTTCCTTGCCCTTAAGGGATGCGCTGTCCGCAATGATGCTCAACGTATCGATACCGGACGGCATATGCTCCACGCTGATGCCCAAGTCGGCAAAGACATTCAGCACATCACGCACAAAACCGATCTCGCTGTTCATCATGCCCTTTTCCATATTGATCGCAACGAAGCCCTTTTTCCCGGCAATGCCCGTAATGGTGCGCACTGGTTCGTCTACGGCATCGCTGTCCGGTATGATCATCGTACCGGCATCTTCCGGGGCGTTGGTGTTGCGGATGTTGATAGGGATGCCTGCCGTGCGCACCGGAAAGATCGCATCCTCATGCAGCACGGAAAAGCCCATGTACGAAAGCTCCCGGAGTTCCTTGTAAGTAATGACCGGGATGACGACCGGGTCTTTGACGACCCGAGGGTCTGCTGCCAGAATGCCGGACACGTCTGTCCAGTTCTCATACACCGCAGCATGGACTGCCCTTGCCACGAGCGAACCGGTCACGTCCGAACCGCCTCTCGAAAACGTCCGCACGACACCGCTGACAGACTTCCCGTAAAAGCCCGGGATGACGGCATGGGTCACACCTTTCAGGCGTTCCCGGAGCTTGGCAATGGTCTCGTGTCGCAGCATCACGCCCTCGTCGCTGAACACGATCACATCGGCGGCATCGATGAACGTGAAGCCCAGATAGGCTGCGATGACGATACCGTTCAGGTATTCGCCACGACTGGCGGCGTATTCTCTTCCGGCAGAGGCTAAATTTGCCTGAATGCGGTCAAATTCCTCGTCCAGCGAGATAGCCACCCCGAGCGAGGCGATAATTTCGTTGTAGCGTGTCTTGATACGCCCGAAGTCCTCCGTAAAATTCTCGCCAAGGCTGGCTTTTTCGTAGCAAGCGTAGAGCATATCGGTTATCTTGACATCACTGCTGCTGCGCTTGCCGGGGGCAGAGGGCACAACATAGCGCCTGTCTGCATCGCTCTTTATGATAGCGGCTGCCTTTCGTATCTGGTCTGCATCCGCAAGGCTGCTGCCGCCGAACTTGACTACTTTCACACCCATGTCTCTTTCCTCCTGAAAAGCATCATATTTCTATACTTTCTTATTATATTCTATTTTTCCTGAAAAAGCAATAGGAGAACCGTACAATTTTTTCCGGGCTGGATGTGTTTTTTTGTTGAATACACAGTGCCTGCGCTCCCGTTTTGCCTCCCACCGGCAGGCTGCCGGCTCCGATTTGCCTCCCAATGCCGGGCATAGCCCGGCAAAGGTCGGCTTGCTCGAATGAAAGCGCTATGCTTTGTGATCACTCAACTTGTCTGCCAAGAAACTGTGCAGCAGCGTTGACAAGGGACTTTTGCAGCTCGGAAACGGTCTGCTTGTTCCCACTCGACAAAAAGGCTACTGCCCCGGTCACGTCCCCGGCGGACAGTATCGGCATAGCAGCAATGGATGTCTGCTCCACGCCCTCCACGGGGTATAAGGTGCTGTTCTGCCCTTCGGCAAAATACTGCTTGCGGGATTCCATGAGTTCCTCCAGTTCGGGGGAGACACGGCGCTCCTGAAATTCCTTCTTCGTCACGCCCGATGTCGCTACCACATGGTCACGGTCAAAGACCACCACCGGACACCCGGCAAGCTTGAACATAATATCTGCCACCTGTGAGGCGTTTTCGCTCATCTCCCCAATGGCGGAATACTTCTTGAAAATGACTTCCCCGTCACCGCTTGTGTAGATCTCTAAGGGGTCACCCTCCCGGATACGCATGGTACGGCGTATCTCCTTTGGGATGACCACTCTGCCGAGGTCGTCTATCCTTCTGACAATGCCTGTTGCTTTCATCATACTACCTCCGTAATATTCTACTAAAAATCTGCCGGGAATTCCCCTGCGGTGTTAGTATTTGCCGAAATTTTTGGAATATACGCAGCAAGCTGCCGCCCACACCTCATGAGAGATGTGGGCGGTTCGTTTTATGGACTTGTTGCTGTGTCCGTTCACTGCTCTTCCTTGCGTGAGAATGCCATCGCTGCTGCGAGCAAGCCTGCCATTGCTGCCAGCCCAAATACAACTGCTGTGGTATCTCCGGTCTGGGGAGAGGAAGAACCCGTCACTGTGGTCGATGCTGTGGATGCGGAAGTTTCGGTCGTTGCCTGCGTATCCTGCGTGGATGCGCTGGTATCCGTAGCCTCGGAGGATGCTTCGGTCGCTTCTGTGGTCGTCTGCGACGCTTCGCTCTGTTCCGTATCGGTCGCTGTTACTGCGGTCGTGGTATTTTCATCGCCGATACTGCTGTCATCCAGCGGGTTGCTGGTCGTTGTTCCGCTGTCGTCTGCGCTGTCATCGGAAACCGCAGTGGTCGTGGTCTCGGAGGCGGAATCATCGTCCGTATCCCCTGTGGTAGTGGTATCCTCTTCTGGTGATACCGTTTCCGGATGTGTCATTGTGATAGTCGCCTTTGTTGTGGTCGTTGTGGAAGTCGTTTCCGGCGTGGTTGTCGTTGCCGTGGTGGAAGTCGTTTCCGGTGTGGTTGTCGTGGTCGTTGTGGAAGTCGTTTCCGGCGTG